>CALRYW010000064.1:0-23343 GCA_943372485.1 Allobosea thiooxidans | reverse complement strand
GTGACGAAGCTGCGCGAGAGCGGCGCGGTCATCACCGGCAAGCTCGGCACCTTCGAATTCGCGATCGGTGGCCCGTCCTTCGACCTGTTCACGCCGCCCGCACGCAACCCCTGGGATCCGGCCCGGACCACGGGCGGCTCCTCGTCCGGATCGGGCGCGGCGGTCGCTGCCGGCATGGTGCTGGGCGCGACCGGCTCGGACACCGGCGGCTCGATCCGCAGCCCGTCCTCGCTCTGCGGGCTGGCGGGCATCAAGCCGACCTATGGTCTGCTCTCGCGAAGGGGCATCCTGCCGCTGTCGCAATCGCTCGACCATGCCGGGCCGATGTGCTGGACGGTCGAGGATGCGGCGCTGATGCTGCAGGCGATGGCGGGTTACGACCCGCTCGATCCAGCCTGCGCCGATGTGGCGGTACCCGACTTCACCGAAAAGCTCGACGAGACGGTGAAGGGCAAGACCATCGGCGTCATCCGCCATTTCCACGAGACCGACCATCAGGCGGCGCCGCCCGTGCTGGCGGCGATCGAGCAGGCGATCGCGGTCTACAAATCGCTCGGCTGCGTCATCAAGGAGGTGACGCTGCCGCCGCTGATGGATTTCGCCGCGGTGGGGCTGATCATCATGTCGTCGGAGGCTTTCGCGATCCACGAGGCGGATCTGCGGGCGACGCCGGAGCTCTATGGCGAGATCGCGCGCGACCGGATCAGCATGGGCGGGCTTTTGACGGGGGCCGACTATGTCCAGGCGCTGCGGCGCCGGCAGGAACTCTGCGCCGCGGTGGCGGAGGCGATGATCGGCATCGACGTGCTGCTGACGGCCGGCTCGCCCTTCCCGGCGCAGCCGATCGACAAGGTGCCGAAATGGCTGATGTACCAGAAGCCCTCGATCACCATGCCCTTCAACGTCACTGGCCTGCCGGCGCTGGCGCTGTGCGCTGGCTACGAGCCGGGAACGGGGCTGCCGGTCGCGATCCAGCTGGTGGGGCACCCCTTCGCCGAGACGACCGTGTTCCAGCTCGGCCATGCCTATGAGCAGGCGACCCAGTGGCGTGCGACGCGGCCGGCCCTGCTCGCCGCCTGATCCTTTGCCGGGCGGCCCGCCGGGGCCGCCCGCTCCCCCTGCCACCTCTCCGAGGAATTCGCCGCGCCATGGCCGAGGTCCGCAACACCGTCCAGGCCGGCATTCTCTGGATGATCCTGAGCACGGCCTTCCTGGCGGGCGGGAATTCGCTGGTCCGGCAGATCGCAACCGAGCTGCATCCGTTCCAGATCAGCTTCCTGACCAATCTGATCATGCTCGTCTTCGTCTGGCCGCAGCTGCGGGGCGGGGCCGACCTGCCGGACCGGCGCGAGAAGCGCCGGCTCTACGCGATCATGACCGCGGTCGGCTGCGTCTCGAACCTGACCTGGTTTTATGCGCTCGCCCATGTGCCGCTGGCCAAGGCCACCGCGATGACCTTCGCCGCCCCGATCATCGTGACGGCGCTGGCCGGGGTCCTGCTCGGCGAGAGCGTCTCGCGAAGCCGCTGGGCAGCGGTGATGGTCGGCTTCGTCGGCGTGATGGTGATCTCGCGGCCGGGCTTCGTCGCGCTCGACGCCGGCACGATCGCGCTGATGATCTCGACCCTGTCGATGGCCTCGATGTACCTGATCTCGAAGCGTCTGACGCAGATCGAGAGCACCAGCCGCATCGTCGCCATCACCACCCTGATCCCGGTGGTCACCGGCCTGATCCCCGCCGTGCTCTACTGGCGGACACCGTCCCTCGACATGATGCTGTTCCTGGTGGTGATGGCGGTGGCGATGTTCGTCGGCCGGCTGACACTGTTCCTGGCGCTGCGCAATGCGCCGGCCTCGACCGTGATGCCCTTCGACTTCGCCCGCCTGCCCTTCATCGCGCTGTTCGCCTGGCTCGCCTACCAGGAGATTCCCGATCGCTGGGCGCTGGTCGGCGCCGCGATCGTGATGGGCGCGACCCTCTTCATCTTCCAGGACGAGCACCGCAAGCGTCGCCAGGTTCCGCTCTAGTCGGAGCCCGGCCCTTCGCCGCCCGCAGGCTTGCGGGCATTCGACCCGCGCCACAGGAGAACCGCCAGCCATGCCGACACCGATCGCATCCGAAGCCGAGATGAGCGCCTTCCTGGCGCGCGCCGGCTTCACCCTGACGCCCGAGCAGATCGCCGAATATGCCGAGGCCTATGGCTACATCGTCGAGATGTCCGCCCGGATCCGGGGCGAGCGCAGCTACATGGCCGAGCCGGCCCATGTCTTCAGCTTCCCGACCGAGGAGAGCGCCCGATGAGCACCGACATCCTGACCATCAGCGAGGCCGCCGCCCTGATCAAGGCCGGCAAGCTCTCTCCGGTCGAGCTGACCGAAATGTGCCTGACCCGCGTCAAGGCCTTCGAACCCGAGTTGCACGCCTTCGTCACCCTGACCGAGGATCGCGCCCGGGCCGACGCCAGGAAGGCGGAGGCGCAGATCAAGGCCTCGGGCCCGACATCGCCGCTGCACGGCATCCCGATCGGCCTCAAGGACATCATCGACACCAAGGGCATTCTGACGACCTGCCAGTCGGCCCACAACACCGGCAATATCCCCGAGACCGACGCGACCTGCGCCGCGGCGCTCGATGCCGCCGGCACCGTGCTGATGGGCAAGCTCACCACGCATGAATTCGCCGATGGCGGTCCGTCTTTCGATCTGCCCTGGCCGCCTTCGCGCAATCCCTGGAACACGCAGCGCTTCACCGCCGGCTCCTCGAGCGGCACGGGGGCGGCGGTTGCGGCCGGCCTCGTGCTCGGCGGGCTCGGCACCGATACGGGCGGCTCGATCCGCGGGCCGGCGGCGCTGTGCGGCATCGTCGGTCTCAAGCCGACCTATGGGCTGGTCAGCCGCGCCGGCGTCGCGCCGGCGGCCTATTCGCTCGACCATATCGGCCCGATGGCCTGGACGACGGAGGACTGCGCGCTGATGCTGCAGGCGCTCGCGGGCCATGACCCCGCCGATCCCGCCAGCGCCGACAGGGCCGTGCCCGACTACACCGCCGGGCTCGGCAAGGGGGCGAAGGGGCTGAGAGTGGGTGTGCTCAGCCGCTGGCACGAAACCGACAGGCCGGTGGCGCCGGCGGTCAAGGCCGGCATCGACGCCGCGATCGCGACCTATGAGAGCCTCGGCGCGGAGGTGGTCGAGATCAAGCTCTCGGCCATGCAGGAGTACAATGCGGCCGGCTTCTTCATCTCGACGGTCGAGCGTGGCGCGGCTTACGAGCGGATGATGCTGAAGAACCCGGAGAAGTTCGGGCAGCGCTATCGCGACCGCCTGGTCTTCGCCGCGCTCTGCACCGGCATGGACTATGTCCAGGCGCTGCGGCGCCGGCGCGAGCTGATCGCGGAAATGGCGGCGGCGATGGCTGGCATCGACGTGGTGCTGACCGCCGGCAACCCCGACGAGGCGCCGCCCATCGACCAGGTGCCGCGCTGGGACAATCTGGACAAGCCGAACTTCACCATGGCCTTCAACCTGACCGGGATGCCGGCGATCTGCGTGCCGTCGGGCTTCGGCCCCAATGGCCTGCCGGTCTCGATCCAGCTCGCGGCACGGCCCTTCGCCGAGGCGGTGCTGCTGCAGGCGGCGCATGCCTTCGAGCAGGCAACACCCTGGCGGCAGCGGCGACCGGCCATGCTCGGCCTGGCGAAAGCCGCCTGAGGCGGCTCCTGCGCGGCGCGGCGCCCGGCCGTGCCGCGACAAGGCGGCGACAGCGGCAGGTCAGGCGGCGCGGGCCTTCGTGCCGCCGGCCGGCTTGCGCGAATCCATCTTGCGCCAGTGCTCGATGATGCGCTGGCCCGAGCGATAGACATGCTCCTCGGCGAGGCTCTCGGCCCGCACGACCTGCCCGCCGGTGATGGCGGCGAAGATCTGGCTGTGGTCGTCATGGGCGCGGGCCAGGGTGCCCATGTCGAACCAGCGGAACTTGAGCTGGTTGAGCAAGGGGATGGCGCGGGACTTGCGCAGCATCATCGCGAGATGCGCGTTGCCTGAAGCCTCGATCAGCGTGTTGTGGAAGCGGTCGTTGAGATCGCGCCAGAGATCGGAAACCTCGTCGGTCCAGCTCTCGACATTCTGCAGCTCTTCGCTTTCCGCCAGCACCTTGTGCAGGAGCCCGCGATGGACGTCCGACAGGCCCTGCTGCGCCACCAGCCGCGCGCAGAGGCCCTCGAGATTGGCGCGCACGACATAGATGCCCTCGATGTCCTTGGCGGCGAAGGTCTTCACCGCGTAGCCGCTGTTGGGGCGGTATTCGAGCAACCCTTCGGCCGCGAGGGTGGAGAGGGCGGCCCGGATCGGCGTGCGCGACACCGCCAGCGCGTCGGCGAGATCGACCTCGTTCAGGCGCGTGCCGCCGGCATAGTCGCCTCCGAGCACGGCTTCCCTGAGCTTGTTGGTGACGGAGAGGCCGCGTGTCGCCATGATGTGTCATCCTGTCGGAAAGGCGGATGAAGAAGGGACCCTGCCCGCGGCCCGAGGATGATCATGCCCTCGGCAGAATCATCTCGATCGTGTACAGTTGGCAGGCAATTAGGGGCCCGCGACCCAATCGTCAACGTGAATTCGGGCGCGCTGACGGCAAAGTGTGCATGATAAGCGCCTCAACGCTTCTTTGTATGCAATCCAAGCAACCGGAACGCCTCATTCGGCCGGCATCCCGCGCGGCGCGGGGGATCTGGCCTGCCCCCGGCCGAGACGGGCGATCACCGCATAGACCGGCGCGGCGGCCACCATCACCACGAAGATGCGGATGATGTGGTGGGCGGCGACGAAGGCGACCTCGGCATGGACGGCGAGCGCGATCAGGCTCATCTCGGCCAGTCCGCCTGGAGAATAGGCGAGGATCAGCGTCATGGCGCGGAATCCCGTGAGCCAAGAGATCAGCGCGGCACAGGCGCCGGTCCAGAACAGCAGGATTGCGGTCGACCCCAGCGAGAGCAGGATGATACGCCCGACCGTGCGCGGCGCCGTGCCGGCGAAGCGGCAGCCGATCACGACGCCGAGGATCAACTGGGCCGCATTGACGATCTCGAAGGGCGGCTTGAAATCGCTCCAGCCTGCCAGATGAACGACGGCGCTGACCAGCATCGGCCCGAGCAGGTACTTTGCGGGCAAGTTCAGTATATGGCCGAGGAGGCAACCGGCCAGCCCGCAGGCGACGAGCCAGACCTCCGCCGTCGCGGGCGTGGAGATCAGGGAAACCGCACCGGCCATCCGGTTGAGCGAGACGCCCTCGAGCCACTGGATGGCGAAAGGCAGGGTCATGACGATGAGCAGGATCCGGACCGAGTGGACGAGAGCGATGACCTGGCCGTCGCCTCCGCGCTCCTCGCCGATGCTGATCATCTCAACCAGCCCGCCCGGCATGCCGGCGAAATAGGCGGTGGTGCGGTCATAGCCGCCCACCGTGCGGAAATACCAGACCACCGAGCCGCCGCAGAGCACGATGAAGGCGACGAGCCCCAGCGTCGCCGGCCACCATTGCGGGATGCGGGCGACGAGATCGGGGCTGAAGGCCGAGCCGAGCATGACGCCGATCACCATCGTCATGGGCGGGCGGATCACCGGTGGCGCTGCGACCGGCGCGCACAGCAGCGCCGCCAGCGTGCAGAACACCATCGGACCCATCATCCAGGGCAGCGGCAGCGACAGGCGCTGGAACAGCAGGCCGCCCGCGACGCCGAGCGCCAGCGCCAGGGCGAAGCGGGGATAGGGGAAGCGGGAGGGCCGCATGGCGGCAAAGCCGGCCCGAACGTCCCGAATCCAGGCCGAGACGGGCGATGTCAGGAACTTCATGGCGTTTCTTCGAGCCTGACCGGGGCGGGTACCGGCTTGGGGGCCAGATAGACCAGCGCGCTCGCGGCGATGACGATCGCCGAGCCGACGAGGACCAGAAGGGTCGGCACGTCGCCGAACCAGACGAACCCGACGATCAGGGCCCAGAGCATCTTGGTGTAGGAGAGCGGCGCGATCGTCGCCACCGGCGTATGGAAGAGCGCCCGCGTGGTGAGGTACTGGCAAGCGCCCGAGGCCAGGCCGTTGCCGATCAGCAGCGCCCATTGGGCCGGCGTCGGCGGGACCCAGTTGAAGGGCAAGCTCGGCAGGACGAGCAGGGCCGAGCCGGCCAGCGTCCAGAAGGCGATCGACAGCGAGGTTTCGTTGCGCGAAAGGCTGCGCTGCTGGATCAGCGAGAGCGCGCTGAAGACCGTGCCGATGACCGACATGGTCAGCCCGAACAGGCTGCCGCCGCCGCTCGGCTTCACCATCAGCAGCACGCCCCCGAGCCCGAGCAGCAGTGCGAGCCAGCCCAGCCGCGTCACCTTCTCGCCCAGCAGCGGTGCCGAGAGCAGCAGCACCAGAACCGGCTGGAGGAAGGAGATCGCGGTCGCGTCGGCCAGAGGCATGTGGCGATAGGCGACGAAGATGAAGAGCAGGACGGCGGTGAACTGGACCGCCTGCAGCGCCATGCCAGGACGGTTATGGACCTTCAGCGCGGCAAAGCCCCCGAGCCCGCGCGCCATCAGCAGCAGGGTGACGAGCGCGAAGCCGTTGCGGAAGAACACGATCTGGTTGACCGCGAAGGTCTCCGCCAGCGCCTTGACGACACCGTTCAGGATCGAGAACAGCGCCAGCCCGACGAGCATCATCACGACGCCGCGTCGCGCGTCGCGCTCCTCCTCCGCCGGCGCCTTCAGGATCGCGGTCATCGTCAATAGGTCAGGAAGATGCGTTCGATCTCGGCCGGCTCGGTGCTGATCGTCAGCGCCAGCGCGAGCAGCAGCCGCGCCTTCTGCGGCGTGAGATTGTCGGTGATCAGGAAGCCGGCCTCGCGCAGGCGCTTGCCCTTGAAGGTGCGGCCCGATCCGGCGCGGGTCGACTGCATCACCACGACGCCGGCCGCCGCCGCCTGTTTCAGCACCTCGAAATCGGCAGGGCCGGCGAAGCCCGGCGCGAAGCCGGCGGAAATGATGCCCTTCGCGCCGGCCGCGACGAAGGCGCGGGCGGCCGTGCCGTCCGAGCCGGTATAGGCCAGCACGATGTCGACGCGCGGCAGGGCGTCGAGGCTGCGGATGTCGAACTCCGTGTCGGGCGCCGCCTTGCGCACCGGCTTGCGGTAGAACACCACAGCATCGCCATCGGCATGGCCGAGCACGCCAAAATCGGGCGAGCGGAAGGTCTGCAGCCGGAAGGTCGAGGTCTTCGTCACGTCGCGGGCGGCGTGGATCTCGTCGTTCAGCAGGACGAGAACGCCGAGGCCCCGCGCCTCGGGAGAGGCTGCGGTGCGGACCGCATTGGCGAGGTTCATGCCCGCATCGGTCGAGAGCGCGCTGGCCGGGCGCTGCGAGCCGACGACGACGACCGGGACCGCAACCTTCACGGTCAGGCTGAGGACATAGGCCGTCTCCTCCAGCGAGGCGGTGCCATGGAGGATGACGATGCCGGCGAGGTCGGGATGCTCGGCGACCAGCCGGTCGCAAGTCAGGACGAGCGCCTTCCAGTCCTCGAAGAAGATGTTGGGGCTCGGCACCGCCTTGAACGGAACGGGGATGATCTCGGCGAGCTGGGCGACGTCGGGAAACATCGCCACCAGCGCATCGGCATGGAGCATCGTTTCATTGGCGCCATAGTCGAGGATGTCGAAGGGGCCGATGCCGATGGAACAGATCGTGCCGCCGGTCCCAATGACCGCGACCTTGGGCAGAACAGGCATATCTCTCTCTGGGTGTCGGGCGCGCGCGCCGGGTTACTCGGCCGCCTCGCGGAAGCGGGCGTTCGTCTCAAGACAGCCGATCAGCATCTGCGTGTCCATGATGTCGCCGAAGGTCAGGTAGAAGGCGATCAGCGAGGCGTTGTGCTCGGCGTCGGAATTGGCGGCATTGCCGTCGGTCACCATGATCGTCCGGAAGTTCAGCATCATGGCGTCACGGGCGGTCGATTCACAGCAGACATTGGTCACCGTTCCGGTGATGATCAAGGTGTCATAGCCCTGCGCGCGCAGCCGCACCTCGAGATCGGACGAGCCCTGGATGAAGGCGCTGAAGCGCGTCTTCTGGACGATCTCGTCCTCCGGCCTGACCTCGAGATCGGCCCAGAGTTCGTGGCCGAGCTTGCCTTCCGACATCGATTCGACGCGCGCGCCGCGCCGCTCCGGCCGCGTCAGATCCTCGTGGAAATGCGACCAGGAGCTCAGGCAAGCCTCATCATGGGTGTTCTTGATCCAGAACACCTTGCCGCCGGTGCGGCGCACGGCGTCGGCGATCAGGTTGACGTTGGGCACGATCTCGCGCGCCGTGTCGCAGAGCGCATGGGCGACACCCGGCATCATGAAGCCGTTCTGGAGATCGACGACGATCAGCGCCGTGCGGGCGGGATCGAGATCGGCATAGACATGCTCGACGCCGCGACGGGCGAGGACATGCTCAGTGACATAGGCGGGAATCTCGACCTTGTGCATGGCGGGCTCTCTCGTGCGAGGGTTCAGGAGGACAAGGCGGGCGAGCCGACCTTGAAGCAGCAGACGGTGCGGTCGGGTGCGGGCGAGGTTTCCGGCGGGCTGGCCGCGCGGCAGGCCTCGTCGGCGAATTTGCAGCGCGGCGCGAAGGCGCAGCCCTGCGGCAGGCGGCGCATGTCGGGCGGCGAGCCGGGGATCGCCTCGATGTCGACGCCGCGCGCGCTGCCATGGACCGAGGAAGCCAGCATGCCGCGTGTGTAGGGGTGCTGCGGGTTCATCAGCACGTCGCGCACCGGCCCGGATTCGACGACGCGGCCGGCATACATCACCGCGACACGGTCAGCGATCTGGGCGGCGACGCCGAGATCATGGGTGACGAAGATCACGCTCATGCCCATGTCGCGCTGGAGTTTGCGCAGCAGCACCAGCACCTGGATCTGCACGGTCGCGTCGAGTGCGGTCGTCGGCTCGTCGGCGAGCAGGAGTTGCGGCCGGCAGGAGAGCGCCATCGCGATCATCGCGCGCTGGCGCAGGCCGCCGGAGAGCTCGTGCGGATAGGCCTTCAGGCGCCGCTCGGGCGAGGGCACCTTGACGAATTCGAGCAGTTCCAGCCCACGCTTCAGCCCGTCGGCATAGGAGCAGCCCTCGTGCTTGACGACCGTTTCGGCGATCTGGTGGCCGATCGTATAGACGGGGTCGAGCGCCGTCATCGGCTCCTGGAAGATCATCGAGATGGTGGCGCCGCGGATCTGCGTCAGTTCCTTGTCGCTGAGCGCCATGATGTCGTGCTCGCCGACGCGCATCCGCCCGCCGATCTTCGTGCGGCCCTTGGGCAGCAGCCGCATCAAAGCGCGCATCGTCACGGATTTGCCGGAGCCGGATTCGCCGATGATGCAGAGCACCTCGCCCGGCTGGATGGCAAAGGAGACGCCGTTGACGGCGGCGACGGTCGCTTCGCGGCTGACGAATTTGACCGAGAGATCCTCGACCTCGACCAGCGGCCTGACCGCGGCGAGGGCGACGGGACCGGGAACGGTGGAGGGCGCGGCAGCTGTCGTCATCGGTTCATCCTCACGCGGTGGCGGCCAGGGCGGCGGCGCCGGCCTTCGGCCTGGCGACCAGCACCGGCGCCTTGCCGGCGAGGCTGTGGCCCGAGCCCGGATTTTGGACATGGCAGGCGGCGACATGAATATCGGCCGCGACGGCG
Source organism: Allobosea thiooxidans (assembly GCA_943372485.1). Taxonomy (GTDB): domain Bacteria; phylum Pseudomonadota; class Alphaproteobacteria; order Rhizobiales; family Beijerinckiaceae; genus Allobosea; species Allobosea thiooxidans_A. The sequence goes on along the minus strand of CALRYW010000064.1, from coordinate 13,637 downwards.
CCCTCGAGCCGGGGCGAGGTTTCGGCGCAGACGCTTTCCGCCATCGGGCAGCGGGTGCGGAAGCGGCAGCCGGAGGGCGGGTTGATCGGGTTGGGCGGATCGCCGGTCAGCGGCGCCTCATGGACACGCTCGGCCGGATCGAAGGAGAGCCGCGAGGCCAGCAGCGCGCGGGTATAGGGATGCTTGGGGTGCTCGTAGATCGCATCCACCGGGCCGATCTCGACGATCTCGCCGAGATACATCACCAGCACGCGGTCGGAGATGTACTGCACCACGTCGAGATCGTGGCTGATGAAGACATAGGTCAGGTTGAAGTGGCGCTTGAGCTGGCGCAGCAGGTTCAGCACCTGTGCCTCGACCGATTTGTCGAGCGCCGAGACTGCCTCGTCGAGGATCAGGAGCCGTGGCTCCAGCGCCAATGCGCGGGCGATGTTGACGCGCTGCTTCTGGCCACCGGAGAGTTCGTGGGGATAGCGCTGGGCGAAGAGATCGGGCTTGAGGCCGACCTTGGTGAGGAGTTCGCGGGCGATCTCCTTGGCCTTGGCGGCGGGAATGCCATGGACGCGCGGGCCGTAGGCGATCGATTCCTCGACCGGGAGCCGCGGGTTGAGCGAGGAGTAGCTGTCCTGGAACACCATCTGCATGGCGCGCCGGAACTCTTTCATGGTCAGGCCGCGCACCCCGCCGATCGACTCGCCGTCGAACAGCACCTCGCCCGCGTCATAGGGAATGAGGTGCATCAAGAGCCGCGCCAGTGTGGACTTGCCGCAGCCGGATTCGCCGACGACGCCGAGCGTCTCGCCCTTGAGCACGGTGAAGGAGACACCGTCGACGGCCCTGACATGCCCCTGCGTGCGGTTGAGCATGCCGCCCTTGATCGCGAAATGCTTCTTCAGATCGGAGACGATCAGCATCGGCTGGGAGGGGCCGCCGCGATCGCGGAGGTCTCCCTCCGGGACCGAGGAAAGCTGCGGCGGGCGGGCGGTCGGCGCGGGTGTCGTGGACATGGGTGTCATGGACATGGCGGCCCCTTTCACAGTCTGACGTCCATCGCCTGGCGCAGCCCGTCGCTGACCATGTTGAAGGCGAGTGAGGTGACGAAGATCATCACGCCCGGCAGCGCGCAGACGATCGGGTTGACGTAGATCGACTGGCGCAGGGTCGAGAGCATCAGGCCCCAGTCAGGATGCGGCGGCTCGACGCCGAGCCCGAGGAAGGAGAGCCCCGAGGCGATCAGGATCGAGACCGAGACCAGGCCCGAGGCGTAGATGAAGATCGGGCCGAGCACGTTGCCGAGGATGTGGGTGGCGATGATCGAGCGGGTCGAACCGCCCGAGGCCCGGGCCGCCTCGACGAAATCAAGCCCGCGGACCTGGGTCGTCGCGGTCTCGGCGATGCGGCAGAGCGGCGGGATGAAAACCAGCGTCAGCGCGACCATGCCATTGGCCATGCCGCCGCCCATGGCGCCAGAGATCGCGACCGCCAGCAGGATCGAGGGGAAGGCGTAGAAGACGTCCATGGTTCGCATGATCGCCATGTTCAGCTTGCCGCCGATGAAGCCGGCGAGCACGCCGAGGAAACCGCCGATCAAGGTGGCGAAGACCACCGGCACCACGCCCATCAGCAGCGACATGCGCCCGCCATGGATCAGCCGCGAGAGGATGTCGCGGCCGAGTTCGTCGGTGCCGAGATGGAAGTCGCGGAAACCGACCGGGCGCAGCCGGAACGCCATCGAGGTCTTGTAGGGGTCCTTCGGCGCGATCCAGGGCGCGAACACGGCCAGGGCCACGATCAGGACGATGACGAGCGCGAAGGCGAGGGTCACGTAGTCGTAGCGCAGGCGGTAGCCGACATTCTGCCAGTAGCCGCGGACCTTGGTGGCCGGGGCCTCTTCTTCCGCCGCGAGGAGACGGGTCGCCGTGGTAAAATCGGTCATGGCCGCCTCCTCAGGAGCGCTTGATGCGCGGATCGACCGCGGTCTGGAACAGGTCGACGACGAGGTTGGTGAAGACGAAGACGAGGGCGAGGATCAGGATCGTGCCCTGCAGGACCGGGATGTCGCGCGTCAGGATCGCCTTGTTGAGCAGGAAGCCCGTGCCCGGCCAGTTGAAGATCGTCTCGACCAGGATCGAGCCGCCCATCAGGTAGCCGAACTGCAGCCCCATCACGGCCAGGATCTGCGGCATGGCGTTCTTCAGCGCGTGCCGGATCACCGCGAGTTCGCCGAGGCCCTTGGCGCGCAGCGTGTTGACGAACTCGTTGCCCAGCACCTCCGAGACGGCGGAGCGCGTGGTCCGGGTGATCATCCCGACCGGCACCATGCACAGCGTGATGATCGGCAGGATCACATGCTTGAAATGCGACCAGTTAAAGAGGTCGAAGGTTTCCGAGCCGCGCGGGCCCATGCCGGTCGCCGGCAGCCAGTTGAGCTCGACCGCAAAGATGATGACGAGGACGATGCCGAGCCAGTAGTTCGGGATCGAGACGCCGACGATCGACAAAGCAGTGACGCCGCGGTCGACCGCGCTGCCCCGGTAATAGGCGGCCAGCGTGCCGAGCACGAAGGCGATGCTGAAGGCCAGCATCACCGCGCCAAAGGAGAGGAAGATGGTGTTGCCCAGCGCCCGCAGCACCTCGTCGATCACCGGCCGGTTGGACTGGATCGAGACCCCGAGATCACCGACGACGGCGCGCGTCAGCCAGGTCCAGTACTGCACCGGCAGCGGCTGGTCGAAGCCATAGGTCTTCATGATGAGGTCGACGACCTCCTGGCTGGCATCGGCCGGGAGCAGCATCTGGACGGGGTTGCCGGGCGCCAGGAAGACGAGCGCGAAGCAGAAGACCGTGACGCCGATGGCGATCGGGATCGCGTAGACGATGCGCCTTGCGATGTAGTGCCACATGGAGGTCTCCTTCGGTCGGCTCGGGTCCTGGATCGCTTTGGGCTCGGAGGGGGATGCGGCCCCGAGGGGCCGCATCCCGAAGGCAAGGCCGCGTCAGTTCGTGGTGCCGACCGTGATCGGCGTCAGGTCCTGGAACCAGCTCTGGGCCTGGACGAAGCCCTTGACCTTGGGCGACAGCGCCCGCGGATTCAGGTCATGGGTGACGAAGAGCATGGCGGCGTCCGCGTTCATGATCTCGTGGACGCGGGTGATCATCGGGTCGCGCTTGGCCTGGTCGAAGGTGCTGTAGATCTCCGTGATCAGCTTCTCGATCTCGGGATTCTCGTAATGGCCCCAGTTGCCGCCGGCCGGCGCCCACTGCTTGCGCATGGCGAAGCGGAAGATGCCGGAGAAGGGATCCTGCGTGGCGCGGCTGACATTGATGGCGTGGTAGGCGGGGAATTTCTCGCGGCCCTTGAAGGTGACGTCGAGCAGGGCGTTCCAGTCCATCACCTCGAGCTTGACCTTGAAGCCGACGGCCTCAAGCTGCGACTTGACCAGCTCGTTCATCGGCAGCGGCTGCATCTGGCCCGAGCCTGAGGTCGAGATCGCGAGCGTGACCTCGCAGGGGAAGCACTTGGCCTCCTTGAGCAGCGCGGTCGCCTTCTTCTGATCGAGTTTGTAGATCACCGGCTTGCCGAAATAGGGCGAGCTCGGCGGCACGGTGCCATAGCCCTCCTGGGCCAGGCCGTTGAGCATTTCGACCATTTCACCCCGGTCCATCGCGTAGTTCGCCGCCTGGCGCACGCGCTTGTCTTTGAAAGGACCGTCGACGAAGTTGAACTGGTAGTGCCAGTTGTGCGGATAGGGCAGCGTGATGACCTGCATCCCTGCGGATTTCAGCCGCGGGATCGTGTCCGGCGAGGGCGCCTCGATGAAATCGACCTGGCCGGAGAGGAGGGCTGCGGCGCGCGTCGTCGCCTCCGGCATCGGCTGCAGCACCAGCCGGTCATGCTTGGGGATGCGCTTAGGGTTCCAGTAGGTCTCGTTGCGGGTCATCTCCAGCCGTTCGCGCGGGACCAGGCTGGCGAAGCGATAGGGCCCCGTGCCCGAGGGCATCTGGGCGTATTTCTCGTAGGAGCCCGCCTTCTCGAACTGCGCCTTCGAGATCATCATCCAGAAGCTCATCTGGATGTAGAAGAGCGAATCAGGCTCCTTGGTGATGATCGCGACGGTGTGGTCGTCGATCTTCTCGGCGCGATCGATGTTGACGGTGCGGGTGCGCATCGCCGCGAACTGCTTGGCGTTGAAATGCGGCACCTTCTCGTCGGTGATGCGCGAGATGTTCCAGAGCACGACGTCGGCGTTGAAGTCCGACCCGTCATGGAACTTCACGTCCTTGCGCAGCGTGAAGATCCAGCGCTTGCTGTCCTTGGGGTCGATCTCCCATTTCGTGGCGAGACCCGGCGTCAACGAGGCCTCGACATCCGAGCGCGAGAGGTCCCAGAGAATGAGCGAGTCGTAGAGCGTATAGCCGACGAAACGGTAGCCTTCGAAGCCCTGGTCGGGCTGGCCGGTGACGTCGGGGATGTCGCCCGCCGTCATCGCGACGCGCAGCGTCGTCTGGGCCTGGGCCGGGTTGGCAGCCACGAGAGCTGCCGCGATCACGAGCGAAAAGCCGGCCACGAGGCCAGCAGTGCGATTCCGAAATGTCAGGGCGGTATCAGGCATGCAGGCTCCCTCCGGGATGCGTTGAGGTCGTGGGCGACGTCTCGGATGAATTTAGCAAGGGCCGTGCCAAGCCGGCTCGATTGTGTCCAATCTGCTGACCGGCCTGACCCGGCATTCTGTCCCGACCCAAGACCCGCACTCCGAGAAGAGTCGATTTTGAGCAGAACCATGAGCTTTCCCCGGCGCCCACTGAATCAACGCGCCGACGCGCGCCCTTACGGAGAGAGGTGCGGAGCTTGATTGCACACAATTTCGCCAAGGCGGCCTGCGTTCGGGCAATGGCCGCCGGGATGGAGCCCAGGCCGTGCTGCGCTGCACAATGTTTCGCCGACTCCACGCGCCTGGGTGGGCGCGGCCGATCTGGCGGGGCGCGCCGGACGTCACTCGGCCGCCTCCAGCAGGCCTGCGCCGTCAGCGATTGCCGCGATCACCTCGTCGGTCGACTGAACGTCCCCGAAGAGCGCCAGGATGTTGCCGAGCGTCGCGTTGTGCTCCTCGTCCGTCCGGCAGGCATTGGCGTCGGAGACGAAGACGACCTTGTAGTTCAGCATCATCGCGTCGCGCGCGGTCGACTCGCAGCAGACATTGGTGGCGGTGCCGACAATGATCAGCGTGTCGATGCCCCGCGCCTGCAATTGCGCATGAAGCGTCGACGAGCCCTCGACGAAGGCGCCGAAGCGCTGCTTCTCGACCGCCCAATCCCCGGGCAGGACCTCCAGCTCCGGATAGATCGCATGGCCGAAGCTGCCCCGCGCGAAGGCGGCGATCATGCGCTGCTTGAAGTCACCCTTGGTGAAGTTGTCGAACCAGACGCACCAGTCGGCCTGCGTCTCCTCCGTGATCGTGTTCTGGATGTAGACGACGAGGCCGCCGGCAGCCCTGAGCACCTGCCCGATCCGGTTGACGTTGGGCACGACCTCGCGGGCAAAGGGGATTTCGGCCGGCTGCCCCGGCGCCATGAAGCCGTTCTGGAGATCGACGACGATGAGCGCGGTGCGGGCCGGGTCCAGCGTCTCGAACAGCCTGACCTTGCCACGCCGCTCGACGACGCGCTGGAGAACGTAATCCGGGATCGCGATGGTGTGCATGGGACGCTCCTGATCGACGGGATGAGGGTCGCGCCGACAGAGGCCCCGCTTCGGGCCGCGCCGGCGATAGCCCCAGCGCCGCAGCAAAGCCCATGCCAAGATCGATTGATTGTATTCAATGCAGCGCTGCCGTCAAAATGGACGCCACGCGCCGCAGAGAGGCGGGAGCGTCGAGATGATCGTCGTCTGCGCCCACTAAGCTGAGACAAGAGCGCCGCTTTATTGGGCCGATGCGCGCTCGGCCGCTGCCAGCGTCCGCAAGCCGGCAGGAGAACCGCCGCCCCTTGCGCGCGTGGCGCCGGACTTTATTGGATACAATGAAGCGGGGATGGCATGGTGGTTGCATCCACCGGGCCGATCAAAGCGGACCAGGGGACAGGGCGATGAGCGAGACCAGCGCGGCCGATCTGAAGCTCGAACTGGAGGTGCTGCTGCGGCGCGCCGACGTGGCGGTCCCGGCGGACCGGATGGACGCCGTTCTCGCCGGCTATGGCGACCTCAAGCGCATGTGTGCCCTGCTGCGCCAGCCGCGCACGGCGGCGGCCGAGCCTTCCAACACCTTCTCCCTCGTCACCCTGATGAAGGGAGCCTGACATGTCCGCGACCTTGACCGCCAAACCGCTGCACGAACTCTCCATCGCCGAGGCCGGCGCCGCCCTGCGGGCGGGCGAGGTGACGGCGACCGTGCTCGCGCAGGACGCGCTGGCGCGGATCGCCGCGCTGGACGGGGCGCTGAACAGCTTCATCAGCGTCACCGCCGAGCAGGCGCTCGCCGATGCCGCAGCCGCCGACGCCGCCTTCAAGGCCGGCATGGATGCCGGCCCGATGCAGGGAATCCCCTATGCGCTAAAGGACATCTACGACACGGCCTGCATCCGCACGACCTGCCACTCCAAGCTGCTGGTCGACCATGTACCCGCCGCCGACTCCGTCGTGGCGGCGAAGCTCAAGGCCGGTGGCGGCGTGCTGCTCGGCAAGCTCTCGACGCATGAGTTCGCGCTGGGCGGCCCGAGCTTCGACCTGCCCTTCCCGCCGGCGCGCAACCCCTGGAACCCCGAGCACATCCCCGGCGGCTCGTCCTCCGGGTCGGGTGCGGCGGTGGCGGCGGGCCTGTGCCGCATGGCGATGGGGTCAGACACCGGCGGCTCGATCCGCGGGCCGGCCGCTTATTGCGGCACGGTCGGGCTGAAGCCGACCTATGGGCTGGTGTCGCGGCGCGGCGTCTTCCCGCTCTCCTACACGCTCGACCATTGTGGCCCGCTGAGCTGGACCGTCGAGGACAGCGCGATCACCATGGAGGTCATTGCGGGCCACGACCCGCTTGACCCCGCCAGCGCCGATGTGCCCGCGCCCGATTTTCGCAGCGGACTCGACGGCGATGTCAGCGGTCTCCGGATCGCGCTGCCGCGCCATTTCTTCGCGCAGGCCGAGGGCGTCTCGCCCGAAGTCCTGGCGGCGATCGACAACGCCGCCGCCCTGCTGGCCATGGCCGGTGCGATCATCGAGGAGGTCACGATCCCCGACTACGAGCTGTTCAACGCGGTCGGGCGGGTGATCATGTTCTCGGAGGCCTTCGCCATCCACGAGAAGGATTATCGCGAGCGGCCGCTCGATTTCGGCCGTCTGACCTTCACCCGGATGATCCTGGGGGCGACGCTCAGCGCCGCCGACCTGACCCAGGCCTATCGCCTGCGCCGGGAGCTGGCGGTCGCGGTCAATCACCAGTTGCTCCAGCAGTACGACGCAATCCTCTGCGCCTCGGCGCTGGCGCCGGCGGCGCGTTTCGACAGCATGTCGGACGCCTTCCCGCCGAACTGGCCGATCCAGACCATGCCGTTCAACGTCACCGGCAACCCGGCGATGTCGATGCCGGCCGGGTTCTCGGCCTCGGGCCTGCCGCTGTCGGTGCAGATCGTCGGGCGGCCCTTCGACGAGCCGACGGTTCTGCGCATCGGGGCGCAGATCGAAAAGGCGCTGGCCCTGACGGGGCTGCGGCCGGCGACAGCCGCGCTCAGGCAGGCAGCATGAGGCGCTGGCGCGCCGACGGCCGCGCCCTGGTGGTTCCATGAGCGAGGATGATTCCGGCGCGCGCGCCGTCGCCTTCCTCCCCGACGAGGCGCAGCCGGAGCCCGCTCCGGAGCTTGTCACCGTCGAGGCCACGGCGGCCAGCCTCGCGGCGGCCGCCTCGATCCTCGCCGCCAGCGCCCTGCCGGCTGCGGCAAACGCCCTGCCGACGGAACGACGGCGCCCGCTGGCGCGCGCGCGCGGCTGGTGGCTGGCGGCCACGCCCAATCTGCGCGGCTCACTCTTGATGATCGCCGCCTTCACCGCCTTCGCGGTGATGATGACGCTGATCAAGCTGGCCGGCGGGCGCATCCCGCTGCCGCAGATCCTGATCGTCCGGCAGCTGGTGATGACGCTGATCCTGGCTCTGGTGGTCGGCCGCGCCTTGCCGCGGATCATGCACACCCACCGGCCGGGGCTGCAGTTCCTGCGGGGGATGTTCTCGCTCGGCGCCATGCTCTGCGGCTTCACGGCGCTGATCCATCTGCCGATGGCGGAGGCGACAGCGCTGGGCTTCGCGCAGGTGCTGTTCGTGACGCTGCTCGCCATCCTGATCCTGCGCGAGGTCGTCGACCGGCGGCGCTGGATCGCCCTGGCGGTGGGCTTCGCCGGGGTCTTCGTCATGCTCCGGCCGGGCGGCGAGGCGATGAGCGGTTATGCGCTGCTCGCCATCCTGGGTGCGCTGTTCGGGGCCGGCATCACCATTTCGGTGCGCGTGCTCGGCCAGTCCGAGCGCACGGAGACGATCCTGTTCTGGCAGGGGGCCGTGGTGCTGATCGCGCTCGGCGGACCGGCCATTTACCTCTGGACGCACCCGACGCCGCTCGAATGGGCGCTGATGGTCGGGATCGGAGTCGTCGGCACAGCCGGGCAATGGCTCGTCACCCGCGCCTATCAGATGGGCGAGGCCTCGGCGCTGGCGCCGCTCGACTTCGTCCGCCTGCTGCTGGCGACGGTGAGCGGCTATCTCGTCTTCGCCGAGCTGCCCAATCTCGTCACCATCGTCGGCGCCGTCCTGGTCGCCGGCGGCACGATTTACACGATGCGCCACAATGCCGGTGCGCGCCGCCTGGCCGCCACGCCGCTGCCGGACAACCCGCCGGCCTGATACTCCATCCCCTCTGACCCGGACGACGACGCATGACCCATCATCACCTGAAAGCCAGCGGTGCGACCTGCCATTGGGGCTTCTTCGATGCGGCGCTGAAGCCGAAGCTGGTGATCGCCAGCGGCGACACGGTCACCGTCGATACGGTGACCGGTGCTCCCGAGGTCCATCCCAAGCCGGGCAGCGGCTTCACCACCCCATCCGAGATCGCCGATGTCCATGCCCATGCCGAGAAGACCCTGCCGGGCCATATCCTGACCGGGCCGATCGCGGTCGAGGGCGCCAAGCCCGGCCATGTGCTGGAGGTGCGGATCGAGGACATCCAGCTCCGGCAGGATTGGGGCTACAATGTCATCCGCCCGCTCGCCGGCACGCTGCAGAGCGATTTCCACGCCACGCGGCTGCTGCACATCCCGCTCGACCTCAACGCCAAGATCGGCAAACTGCCCTGGGGTCTGGACCTGGAACTCGCGCCCTTCTTCGGGGTGATGGGCACGGCGCCGCCGCCGGCCTGGGGCCGCGTCACCTCGATCGTGCCGCGCGCCTTCGGCGGCAATCTCGACAACAAGGAGATGGTCGCGGGTGCGACGATCTTCCTGCCGGTCTTCGTCGAGGGCGGGCTGTTCTCCTGCGGCGACGGCCATGCGGCGCAGGGCGACGGCGAGGTCTGCGTCACCGCGATCGAGACCGCGCTGCAGGGCCGCTTCACCTTCATCCTGCGCGAGGACCTCGCCTTCACTTATCCGCGGGCTCAGACGCCGACGCATTACCTGACCATGGGCATGGACCCCGATCTCGACCGCTGTGCCGAGATGGCGCTGCGCGACATGATCGTGCTGATCGGCGAGGTGGCGGGCCTGTCCCGCGAGGACGCCTATACGCTGTGCTCGATCGCCGCCGATCTGCGGGTGACGCAGAGCGTGAACGGCTCCAAGGGCATCCACTGCATGCTCGCCAAGAAGCTGCTTGTTCCGAAGGCTGCCTGAGATGGATCTGCGTTTGAAAGGACGGATCGCGCTGATCACCGGCGGCAGCCGCGGCATCGGCAAGGCCACCGCAATGCTGCTCGCCGGCGAGGGCGTCCGGCTCGCCATCGCCGCGCGCGGGGCGGACACGCTGGCGGAGACCGCGGCCGAAATCCGGGCCATGGGTGGCGAGGTCCTGACCATCCAGGCGGATTTTCGCAGCCCTGCGGAGTCGGCGCGGGCCGTGTCAGAGACCGTGGCCATTTATGGCGGGCTCGACATCCTGATCGCCAATGCCGGCGGCAGCTTCGGCGAGCGCGAGTTGGCCAGCGCAAGCGACGCCGATTGGGAGGAGACCTTCCGCTTCAATGTCGGCCATGCGATCGCGGCGCTCCGCGAAGCGACGCCCGCGCTCGCCCGCAGCGACATCGGCAACGCCGTCTTCGTCGCCTCGATCTCGGGCCGCGCGCCCTCCGCGCGCGGCGCGCAATATGCCGCCGCCAAGGCCGGGCTGATCCATGCCGCGCGCTCGCTCGCCTGGGAGCTGGGGCCCCACGGCATCCGCGTGAACGCCGTCTCGCCGGGCTCGACGATCTTCCCCGGCGGCGGCTGGGAGCGGACCCGGGCCGAGCGCCCCGAGGATTTCGCCAAGTTCGAGGCCGAGGATTTTCCGGCCAGGCGACTCGGCACGGTCCAGGAGATCGCCGATGCGATCGCCTTCGTCGTCTCGCCACGCGCGGCGGGCATCAATGCCGCCGACATCCATGTCGATGGCGGCCAGCGGCGGCCCTCGATCCGCTGAGGGCGATCTGCCGCCGACGGGGCGGCGGCAGATCCGTATGCCATGTCAGGAGACGTTGGGCGGCAAGCGGCGGTGCCAGTCGGTGTCGCGCTGATAGGCGTCGGCGATCTTGAGCACGCGCGCCTCGGCGAAGGGGCGGCCCTGGATCTGGAAGCCGATCGGCAGGCCGTTGGAATCCAGACCGCAGGGCACGCTGACCGAGGGCAGGCCGAGATAGTTGATCGGCCGCGTGTTGATCGAGACGTCCTGGAAGGTCTCGATCGCGCCCGGCGTGCCGGCATCGATGTCGGTCGCCAACAGCGTCGGCACCTTCATGCGCAAAGTCGGCGTGATGAAGGCGTCGCAGCTGCCGAACACGGCCGCCGCCACCGCCTTCAGGATCGCCCCACGCCTTGCCAGCGCCTCAAGATAATAGGTGCCGGGGATGCCCTGCGATGGATAGAGCCGGCCGCTCAGATGCACGGCATAATCCTGCGGGCGCTCACGCATCCATTGCGCATGGATCGTGCCGCCCTCGACGCGCGAGACGATGCCGCCATAGGTCGCGACCGCGTCCATATGCGGGATCGTCACCGGCAGGATGATGGCGCCGCGCGCCTGCAGCACCGCGACCACGGCGTCGAAGGCGGCCTGGACCTCGGGGTCGATGCCGTCGAAGAAGTAGTTGGTGGGGACGCCGATGCGCATGCCCCGGATGTCGCCGGTCAGGGCGGCCTCGTAGTCCGGCACCGGCTCGGAGGCCGAGGTCGGGTCCTTGGGATCATGCCCCGCGATCACGCCGAGGAAGCGGGCCGCGTCGCGGGCGGTCTGCGTCAGCGGTCCGACATTGTCGGCCGAGAAAGAGAGCGGCATCACGCCATGGCGCGAGACGCGGGTCTGCGTCGCCTTGATGCCGGTGACGCCGCAGATCGCCGCCGGAAGCCGGATCGAGCCACCAGTGTCGGAGCCGAGCGCGCCATAGACCAGCCGCGCCGCGACCGCCGCGCCCGAGCCGGAGGAGGAGCCGCCAGTGCAGTAGTCGGTGTGCCAGGGATTGCGGCAATGGCCGTAATGCTGGTTGTGGCCGGTCGGGTTCTGCGCGAACTCGGCCATGTTCAGCCCGCCGAGCGTCACCGAGCCGGCCTCCTCCAGCCGCTCCATCACGGTCGCGGTGTAGCCCGGGCGGAAATCCTTGCGGATGGCCGAGCCGCAGGTCGAGAGCTTGCCAGCCTTGTAGTACATGTCCTTATGGGCCAGCGGCAGGCCGTGGAGCGGCCCTAGCGTCGCGCCGGATTTGCGCTTCTTGTCGAGCGCCTCGGCGGCTTCGAGCGCGGCGGCGCCCTCAAGCCAGATCGCCGAATTGATCGCCTTGTCGACGCGGGTGAAGGCTTCCAGCGCGACGGTGGTGAGTTCGACGGCGGTGACGGAGCCGTCCTTCAGCGCATCGGCGGCGTCGGTCAGCGAGAGATGCAGGAGCGAGCTTTTCGCGGCGGCGTTCATGACTGCGGCTCCTTCGTTTCCTGGAGCGCGGCCTCGAAGCTCGACGGCTCGTCCTCGAAGGCGAGCTGCCCGCGCAGCGCGGTGAATCCGGCAATGCTGGCGGCCAGGGCGTCAGCCATGATGCCGGCCGCCTCGTTGGGCTGTTCAATGCCTGACCAGGTGCGCGCCTGGACGGCCACGATCTCCCGCAACGCGGTCTGCATGCCTCTCTCCTCTCTCCAGCACATCAAGAACATCGCCATATTGTATGCAAACGACGTGCCGAACCCAGATCGATAGGCTTTCTGCTATTGTTTTGGATACATCTTGGCCGATGCAGCGCGACGACGCGGTGACGGACCGGCGAGAGATGCCCGCTTGCACGACCGTCAAATTTCGATACATTCCTATTTAACAATATAAAGGGAGGTTTCGATGCTGGATCGTCGCTGCATGCTGGCCGCCGGAGCGGCACTGCTCCTGCCGACGGGACGGCTGCCCGCATCGGCCCAGGTCGTCGCGAAGACCGGCGATGGCGCAGCCGGAGTCACCGTCCTCAGCGATGGCGGCTTCGAGATGCCGGCGTCGATGCTGGCGCGCGACATCGACATCGCGCAGGTCCGGGACCTGGCGAGGCTGCCGGGGGCGCTGACCACCGTGCTCAACGTCACCTGCCTGAAGCGCGGCCAGGACATCATCGTCTTCGACTGCGGCTCGGGCGCGAACTTCCTGCCCGGAACGGGCAAGCTCGCCGCCAGCCTGGAGGCGGCCGGCATCGCGCCCGACAGCGTCACCCATGTGCTCTTCACCCATCTGCACCCGGACCATCTCTGGGGAGCGCTGGACGATTTCGACACGCCGCTGTTTCCCAATGCCCGCTGGCTCGCCGACGCGGCCGAGGTCGCCTACTGGACGAGCCCCAAGGTCTATGAGGGCCTGCCGGAGGACCGGCACGCCTTCGCCGCGGGCGCGCAAAGGGTGCTGAAGGAACTCGGCGACCGGCTGGAGACGCGAAGCGCCGGGCAGGACTGGGCGCCGGGCGTCACCGCCTTTTCCACGGCCGGCCATACGCCGGGCCATGTCTCCTTCGCCTTCAACGATGCGCAGGGGCCGGTCTTCGTGCTCGGCGACGCGCTGACGCATCCGGTGATCTCGTTTGCGCATCCCGACTGGCGGCCGGCTTCCGACCATGAGCCGGAGCGGGCGGTCGCGACGCGGCGCGCCCTGCTGGAGCGCGCCGTCGCCGAGAAGGCCCGCATCATCGGCTACCATCTGCCCGGCGCGATCGGCCGCGTCGAGAAGCAGGGCGCGGCCTATCGCTTCGTCCAGCCGGCCTGAGGCGCGGCCGGTGGCAAGGGCTCAGAGCTTCTTGCCGTCCTTGCCGAACTGTTTGAGGAAGGCCGTCAGATCGGCGATTTCCTTCTCGTTCTTGATGCCGGCGAAGACCATCTTGGTGCCCGGGATCTTGGCGCGCGGGTCCTTGATGTACTCGGCGAAGACCGCCTCGTCCCAGGTGATGCCGGAGTTCTTGTTGGCGGC
>CALRYW010000063.1:0-23348 GCA_943372485.1 Allobosea thiooxidans | reverse complement strand
CGCGCGATCGACAGTTACGGCGCTGCCTCGATCGTGGATCGCCGCGCGGCGCCGCGCCTCGTTCCGCATGGCCGAGCTCTTCCGGCTCGCCACTTTTCGGCGGGAGTTAGGCGTGAAGCTCTCGCCGGATCACTGGCTGTTCGCTCTGGCGGCTACCCTGGCGAGCGCGCCGGCTGGACGTGTGCCGATCGGTCGGGCCGGCAGGTCTTTCCAATGGCACGGCCTCGACGCGGGCACGCTGTACTACTGGATCGACGAATGCCGGCTCGGTCGATTCAGCGCCGACGAGATCACGACGGTCATCACGGCTGTTGAGCGCTGGCGCGAGCGGAACGGCTTCACGCTCATCAGGTCTGACGTCCTGGCCGAGTTGCTTTCGGTGACGGCCGAAGAGCGATGGGTCTGCCGAATCTCGACCATCGGCGCGATCGACGAGACGAGGGCCGAGCGCGCCGCCAGGGCCGAGCAGGAGCGGAAGGAGCGGGACCGGGAGCGCATCAGGACGAAGCGCGTCGGGAAGCACAAGCCGCGGGCGACCGCATTGACGCAGACGAAGCCATGGGAAGAGGAGGGGATCAGCCGAGCGACATGGTATCGGCGCCGTCCGGATGGTGAGACGACTTTGTCGCCCGTCCCTTTAAGTTCCTATGGTGGGGCGACAAACTTGTCTCACGACCGGGAACGCGGCGAGAACACGGGCAAGGCGGCATGAACGTCCCGTCCGCAGCGCTCCAGACCGTCGCACTGCCCCGGCGTCGGCGCTGGCGTTGCTCCGCAACAAGCGGCTTCGCGGGGAGGCAGCCTCACTCGCGCAGCCTGACGCCCGGCCCGCTGCCATCGGCCATGTCGAAGCTGACGCCAGCAGCGACCAGGGCCGTGATGATCGCGACGACCGTGGCCGGCCTGCCGCCAATTGGCCCAGTCCCGTCCCCGGCCTCGAGACGCTTCATGGTGCTGATCCCGATGTCGGCGGCTTTCGCCAGATCATCCTGCGACCAGCCGAGAAGCGCGCGCCCTGCCTTGATCTGCCGGATTGATACGATTGGTACTGTTTCGCTTGACATGGCCCGCATCATAAACGAGACTTTTGGTACTGCAACCCCGGAGGAGAGACGACCATGAACGCGATCGACCACACTGCATTCCGCCTGCCATCCGTGCCGACTGCCGAGACCCTCGCCACCGTTACGTCAGCCTATAAGGTCCAGCAGCTCTACAACTCGCTGGTCACCCTCATGTGCGTCATCGACGGCGCTCCTGCGGACGACAAGCACATGCAGGCCTATTCTCAGATGGTCGACCGGGACGTCGAGACCCTCGCGCGCCGGGCCGCCGTTATGCTCAGCACCTGCACCGATCCTGACGATCGCTGCCTCCTCCGCCGGGTGGTGCTCGACTTCGAGATGCGCTGCGATCTGCCGGGCGAGGAATTTCAGGCGCTGACCGATCAGGCGATCGCGCGCGCTGCAGCCTGATCATCATTCGCTGGCCGGCCGCAAGGTGCGGCGAGACCCGCTGGCGCGAGCCGGCGGGTTTCTCTTTGGCGACTCGACTCCCGCGTGCATCCCCAGCAGGATCGACGGAATCAGGGAGACGACGATGGTAGACATTCCGGAGAACCTCGCGCCGCAGGATGGCCTGACCAACGCGAAGATTGAGTTCGCCAGCTTTTTTGTTGAAGGCACCGGCGCCATCATCAACTTCGAAATGACCGACGATGAAGGTAATTCCGTAGGAGAATTTCCAGTAGAAGTTCATCCGTCTCGAATTTCCGGAGCGCCGCAGACCGTGGATGCGCTGATTGCTTCCGCTCATCGCGAGATGATCGACGTTCTGAGGCAGTGGATTCACGAACTGGACGTTTCCGCGAAGGCATACGAGAGCCGATCGGCTCCACCTGCCCAAGAATAAAAATCGGCTCTGCCTTGATCATGGCTTCCCCTTGATCACGCTGCCCGCAGGAATTCGAACGGCACGCTGACGGCCACGGCCCACCATCTGCCTTCCGGGTTCTCCGAGGTCGCCGGCGTGCCGCGCCCGACCTGCGGCGCCCAGGTGCGGACGCAGGCTCCGGTCCCCAAGCTGATTTCCCGATTGCGCCACTGCTCAGCAAGCGCGGCCGCGTGCGCCGTGGCGGCGTCGGATCCGGTGCCGGCGGGGACGAAGAACGTCCCGATGACCGCGCCGCTGTCCTCGAACCAGTTCGACCCCGGCGAGCCGATCGAGCGCTGCGTCGCGCTGTCGGACTGGAACTCGACCATGAGGAATGGCACGGGCTGGCCGTCCCCGGCGACGAGCTCCGGCGGGTTCTCGTTCTCGAACACGACGGTGGTCGCGGTCCACTCGTTCCGGATCGCCTGCTTCACCGCCGCGATCGCATCGGCATAGGTCGCCATCAGGAAGCCCTCCGCTTGGCCTGTTCCATCCGCCGGCGCTGCTCGCGGGAGATCATCGGCCGGGCATGAGACGGCGCAGGAGCGGCCGCGTCGATCTCCCCGTACCAGGGGAGCAGCGCGGCGCCGTCTTCGTCATGCGTCGCCGGCACGGGCTGGAGCGGCACGCCGACGGGATCAGCCCAGCGGCGCAGGATGCGGCTGGAGATGCCGTCCCGCGTCACCGTCGTGACCTGGCAGAATGCGCCGACGCCGTGCACCTCCTCGTCACCGCCCTGCAGGCCCTTCACCTTCCGCTGTTCATCCATGATCAGCAGCGCCACGTCGAGCGGATCGCGGCGGTTGAGATCGAGCGCAGCACCATGGCGCTGCAGCCGCGCCGTCATGGCGTCGTCGTTCGGCGAGATCACCACGGGCCCGCACTTCGAGACGGTCCAGGCGGGCACGCCCGGCCGGTCGATCGACGAGAGGTAATAGACCTCGCCGCAGTCCCGCGCTTCCGACCAGCCCGCGACGAGCAAGTCGAAGTCGGCGCCGATCGAGCACATGGCCAGCGCCCGGCCATAAGTGTCGACCGCATCCTCGACGACCTCCGCCAGGCCCTCGACTGCGTCGTCGAAGGTGGTGAAGGCGTGCTGCAGCGATTCCGCGATCAGCGGCGTGAGGATACTAGGCCCGCGCGCGGCGACGATCATCCGCAGGTGAGCGATAGGATGCGCCTTCTGCGCCACCCCGTGCAGCGTTCCGTCGGCGCGATAGCAGGCCCCGTCCGTGATGACGTGCACCGCCTTCGGCGTGGTGATGATGTTGATCGCTGACATTGTCCTGATCCGTGGTTGCCGGCGCGAGGCCGAAGAGAGAGGCAAGGGGAGAGGCTTCGACATCCGACACGTCGCCGATCGTGCCGCCGCCCTTGATCAGCGCGTCGAGCGATTGCGACAGGAAGTTCCGGCCCAGCGATTTGAGCGCGCCGGTGATGCCGTCCGAGCCGGTCAGAAGCTGCTCCGCGAAGCCCTTGTAGGCGCCCGCGGTGTTGTCGAACGCCTGCTTCAACTGGTCCTGCGACCGCTTGGCTTCCTCGTTCTGCTTGACCGCAGCGGCCATCGCGTCGCCGTACTTCTCCCACTCGGCCCGCATCTCGGCCGTCACCTCGACGCCACTCTTCTTCGCGGCGCGCTCAAGGTCATGGGCGAGCTTGAGCTTCACGACGGCGGCGGCCGTCTTGTCGGCATACTGCGCTTCAAGCTGAAGCTCCTCGATCCGGTCTTTCGTGCGCTGAATCAGGCTCTCATAGGCCGAGACCGACTCGCGCGCCGCGCCGCCGCTGCCGCCACGGCTCTTCGCCTTGGCCGCTTCCTCGGCCTCGCGCTCGCCGACGCGCGCAATCGCCTTCTCATACTCGCGAGCGGCCGCGGTGCGCTCCTCGAACCCGCCTGCCTTGCCGACGGCTTCGGTGTAGCTCTGGAGCGCCTTCTGCCTGTCGGTGAGGTTCGGGAGGCCGATCTGCGACAGGGCCGTCAGGGCTTTGCCATAGGCCGCGATATCGCCGATGCCGGCCGCGGCCTGGCTGTTGAGCGTGCCGATCGCCCTGGCGCTGGCGTTCACCGCCGTCTCGGCCTTGAAGGCCTCCGCCGACAGGCTCAGCAGTTCGTCGGCGAGCCTGCGAACCTTCGGATCCTCCGACGCAGCGCCGATCGCCGCGACGGCATCGCGGAACTGCCGGATCTGCGGCTCGCCGGCCGCCGCGTTGTTTCGCAGCGTGACGAGCGCATCATTGAACGCCTGATATTTCGTCGTCGCCTCGGCTACCGCAGGCGCCAGATCCTGCGGCAGGCCAAACTCCATCGAAGTCATGGGCTGAATTTTGGTCGCGCTGTTCGCCAGTTCCGACGCCAGCCCGTTGAGATCGGCGCGCAGCTTCGTGGTCGCCGCGCGCAACTGGACTTCGAGGACGCGGTTGCTCTCCCGCGCGAAGGTCTCCAGCCCAAGCGTCGCCTCTCCATAGGCGTCCCGGATCTGCTTGATGATGCCGGCGTGCGCTTCGAGCTTGTCGTCGAGCGTCTCGACCTTGGCGCCGGCGGAGGTGAGATACTGCGTCAGCATACCGAAGGCCGCGATGCCGCCGATCGTGGCGAGGCTCATCGGCGAGACCAGCGACAGGAAAGCCGCGCCCAGGCTTTTCACCCCGCCGCCGGTCTGCTCAAGCTGGCCGGATAGCTGCGTGCCTTGCTGGAGCGCGATCAGGAACGGGCTCTGCCCACCGGCAAGCTGCACGGCCACGTCCTGAAACTGCGCCGCGATCCCGCCGACCTGGCCGCTCGACTGTTTCACCGCCGCGCCGAACTTATCGACCGTGCCGGCGACGTTCGTATTCGCCGCGGCGAGGCCGAGCGCGCGCTGCCGGGCGAGGTCCATAAGCTGAGCCTGCCGGTCCAGACCGATGAGCCCCTGCGCGCGGGCGGCGCTCAGATCGCGCTCAACCTTCGCAAGCTCCTGCTCGGCCCGATATTGCAAATCGAATTTTCGGCTGATGCTCTCAACCCGGCGCTCCAGCGAGAGAGTCGCGCGTTCCGTGCTCTCGCTGGCGACGGCGACGCCCTGATGAGCCCGGCCGAGCGCGTCGAGCCCCGCCGTGGCCTGCGCGACGCCCGTGCTGGTCGCGACGATGTCGAGCCGTTGGATTGCGGCCAGTTCCATGCTGTCACCTCATTTGGACAGAGATTGCGGGGACGCGCGATGCCCGACCGGCCTTGCCGCGCTGAGCGGTGCCGATCGGCGAGCGGAATTCGAAGTTGATGATCGCGATGTTGCCGAACCGGCGCCGCGCGGCGCGGGTGGCTTGCTGATAGACCTCGGAAGTCCCGTCGACCTTCATCCGCATCAGGCCGAGCTCGACCTTTCGGCTGTAGGGCTGCGGATTGAGCAGAACGATCTCTTCGGCCCCCGCCAGATTGGCGCCGGGCTCGACCTCGCGGCCGTCAGCGAACACCATGTGCGACTTCCGGTAATCGCCGGAATCCACCGGGCTCACGCGCTGCAGTTCGGCCAGGATGAAGCCGACCAGGTCCGCGCCGATCTCAAAGGTGAAGACGATGCGGCCATCGGGCCGAACCTGCTCCAGCGGCCGGCCCTCCACGTTGTCGACGAACTGCCGATAGGCCGGCTCGCGCTTCAGGACTCGCCGGTTCTGCGCCTGCGCCTCCCGGAGCTTCGTCCGCGCGAACGCTGCCACCGCCGCGCTCTGCGCCTTCGGTGACAGGGCGCCATCGGTGATGAGCCGGAGCGTCTTTTCGATCGGCTGAATCCGCGTGCGAACGGCCATCAGGCGGCCCTCCGGCGGGCAACATAGGCCTCCGACTTCCCGACCAGATCCGCAGCCCAGAGCACCGCCAGGCGGAAGCCGCGATTCTCCGGCGCCGCGACCAGCCGACGCGCTATCTCGACGCTGTACAGCACCGGCTCGCCGTCGATCGTGAGATTGCGCCAGTCGCGCAGCACCACTTGGACCATCGTGTCCGTCAACGCCTCGTCGCGGACGCTCTGCGGCGGCCCCTGCGCGATGAAATCGGCCGGCGTGCCATTGAGGCGGGCGTATCCTGCCCACCGCGCAAGCCGACGCTGCCGGACCAGAGCCGCTTGCTCGCAGTCCAGCCCGCGCACGAACAGCTCGAGGTCGCCGCAATCGGGGATGTCCCCGATCCAGCGGCCTTCGGCCTCGGCCTCGCAGTCAATGAGGATGTCGGAAAGCCTCACGGCGCCCTGGCCTTCCTCGCCAAGGCCGCCGCCTTGCGCTTCTCCGCCCGGTTGAGCTTGGCCGTCGCCGCTCCCGCCTCCCGTTCCATGTCGGCGGCGAGGCCGTTCATGGTGTCGGCGAACGTCTCCATCTCCTCGCGATAGCCGCGGGTGCGCGCGTCGGTGTAGGCTTCGAGCGCCGCCAGGTCCGCGCCGCGGCAGGCGAGATCGAGCCGGCGCGCGTCATGGTCCGCAGCCTGCTTGCCGGACCAGTCATCGATGACGGCATTCCGCGCCGCATCGCTCTCAGGCGTGCCGCCGCCAACGGCCAGCATCGCGGCGAGTGTCCGCTTGGCAAACTCGCGCCCGTCGGTGATGCCGAGAGCAGCGGCGGATTCAGTGCTGATCATGTGGTGATCTCCTCAGGTTTCCGTTTGGCGCGACGGCGGCTGTGCGCCAGGTCACGCCCTTCCCACAGTTGCGCGATGCGGCGCTTGCTCAGGCAGCTTGGACAGCGCAGCCCTGCGGAGTGGGACCGCGACACGGTGAACTCGACGCCGCAGTCAATGCAGGCGCGGACCCTTTTCGCCGCTTCGCGCTGCCGTCGGTCGGCATTGACGCAAGCCGGGCTGCAGAAGCGCTGCGCAGGGTTCTGCCCGAAGAATGCCGAGCCGCAATGCTCGCATGTCAGAGGATAGCGCTTGGCAGGGACCGGTCTGCTTCCGCTCCTCGAGCAGCGGAAAGAGCAGTATTTCGCGCCGAGCGGCCTCGATACGGGGATGGCGCTGCCGCAGACGACACAATGTCGGTTCAGAGCGACCTTGGCCGCGATCCGGGCTTCCTTGTCGATATCTACGGCATGGGCGGTGCAGCACGCATCCGAGCAATACTTGCGCCTGTCGGCATGCGGACGCGAGCGATCGATCTCGCCGCCGCACCACAAGCACATATCGTCGGCGAGATCTTCAAGCCGGATCATAGACTGCCCCCAGCTGTTCGGCAGTGAAGCGGCGATGCAGCGTGTCGTTATGAGCCCGCGCGCAGCGGCTGCTACAGAATTTCCGGTGACCCTCCGGGAGCTTGGCTCCGCACTGAATGCAGCGCTCGCGCTCGACCAGCACAACGCCGTACTGCGTCCATTCGGGCTGACCCTGCTGATAGGTCGGACGCTTCGCACCGATTTGTGCGAGAGCAGAGCGCACGATATCCGACGCCATCTCGTCGGCCGCCGGCCAGGACCAGCCGCGCAGGCACAAGCCTGATCGCAGGCCGTGCCGCATGAATCCTTCGAACGCGAAGCTGGTCGGCTCGCCTTGGCGCAGGATCGCTGCAGTCTGGTCGATCAGCTTCCGCCGATAGACCTGGTCGGCATAGCGCTGGCGCCGCTTCTGCGCGCGTGTCGGGAGCGTGACTTCGACAGCGCGATATCGGCCTGATGCCGAGAGCGCCACATTGATGCGGCGGCGGGTTTCGCTCTGCATGTCGAGAAGCAGCATGGAGCGCGGCGTGATCATCAGCATCACAGCACAAGCAGCCCTTCGGGCCGCTCCTCGCTGTCATAGATCGAGCCGCCCATCCCGGCGGATGCCCGGTTGACCGCCATGGCCGAGGCAACGGCGCCGTCGATCGAGGCATGCCGCTTCGCCTTCGCCAGGCGCGTCATGTGGCCGTGGCTGTTGGTCTCCACTTCGACGTTGAGGAAGGTCCACCGCAGCACCGGATGTCCGCCGTGGCGGAACCGACGAGCCGTGAGTGCCCGATCAAGCTCCGCGATCGCCGGCATCATGGAGAGCGAGCCCTGCCGGTGCTCGACCGCGGGGAAACCGTCCTCGCTGAGATTGTTGAGGGTGTTGCGCGCCAGCGCCGGGTCTATGGCGATCTCGCGGACATCGTATTCGTCGCAGATGTCGCGGATCCGCTGCTCGACGAAGCGGAAGTCCACCACATTGCCCGGCGTGGCGGTGATCAGGCCCTCCGCCTCCCAGCGGACATAGGGTGCGCCGCTCTGTTCCTGCCGCTGGCGCAGGTTGAGCGCAGGGCAGAAGAACCACGGCAGCACCGTGTAGCCGCCGTCCTCATCCGGGAAGGCCGCCACGATGACGGTGAGGTCGCCGGAGGACGACAGGTCGACGCCAAGCCAGCATGACCGGCCGCGAAGCTCCTCCATGTCGATCGGCTCGGCCCCGGCGTCATAGACCTCGCTGCTGACGAATGGCGCGGCCGAATGATCGAGCCGGATGCCGAGATGGAACTGCTGGAATGCCTCCCTGTCTGCCGGCCGGTTCGCTGCCTCCCTCGCCAACTGGCGCAGGCCGGCGAGGTCGGGATAGCCATGCGCCAGGCCGGGGTTCACGGCATGCCAGACCGCTTCATCCTGCCAATCCGAGCCCTTCGGCGCTTCGAAGATGATCGGCAGGAAGCCTTCATCCTCGATCTCGCCGGCGGCCACCTTGCGGGCATAGTCATAGATCGGGAAATCAGGCGTCGCGTCGCCGCGGCCGGCCGTCGTGGTGATCACGCAGAGCGAGCCGGCCACCTTCGCCAGGCCGGTGCGCAGCGAGTGCCAGAGGTCGGGCTTCTTGTGCGCCCAGAGCTCATCGACCAGGGCGAAGTTCGGCGTGCGGCCGTACTGCGTCGCGGCGTCTGCCGAGATCGCCTCATAGACGCTGCGGCTGGTGGTGTGCGTCAGCCGGTTCTTGAAGTCCTGCGGCTGAGCCTTCGCCTCGAGTTGTGGGACTGCCGCCACGATGGACAGCGCCTCGTCATAGGCGATGCGGGCCTGTTTCCGATCGGCTGCCGCAGACAGCACCTGGCCCCCGAGCAACCGCTCCGGCCCGAAGGTGTGGAGCAACGCCAGCACCGCCCCAAGCGACGTCTTCCGGTTGCCGCGACCGACCTGCAGATAGACGACGCGGACCTTCCGCCGTCCGTCCTCATGGGCGGGCCCGTAGATGCGAAGGACGACCCGCTCCTGCCACGGGTCCAGTTGGAACGCCTTGCCCGGCGCCCTGCTCTTCGGATGTTTCAACAGCCGCAGGAACTTGACCGCGCGTTCGCCATAGCCGAACGGATCAGTGATGTCGGACTCGTCAGAGATCCATAGAGGCCCAGTCATCGCCGCCCTCCAGTCGCTCAGGTGGGTTCTGGAAGTGCGCACGTGCCCGCGCAGTTGGACTCAGCCCGAGCTCGGAGCCGAGGCGGACGATCAGTTCATGGCTTTTGCTCATGAGTTGCTGTGCCGGGTGGACGCGAAGCTCGCCGCTCTTGCCCCGGACAAACGACCCGTCGCGCTTTATCGCGCGCACGCAAAGCGCAACCTGCCAGGTGGCAAGCACGTAGCTCGTCACAAGCGGCAGCGTTATCTCTGACAGCAGCCCGCGCGCGGCGAGATCAGCGCACACCCGGTTCCACTCCGCTCGCGCCGGCGGCGGAACGTGCGACGGCGGGCTGAATTCCGCCATTGTGGCGGAATTGCCGGCATCAGCATCCACCGGCGGGACCAGCTTGAGGCTCGGTTTTCTCCCTCTCATCGCGAATTACCCCCGCGATCCGAATTCGGGCTGATCTCACGCGACTGACCCCAACCGGTCAGCGTCCCCTTCGGCAAAGTCCCGACCCGCCCCCCGGTCTGGCCTGCGATGGGCCTGCCGAACGCGCCTTCCGAGGCAATGGCCTTCCGCCGGTTGCAGTCGAGGTTGAAGGGCTGCCAGTTGGAGCGGTCCCAGAACAGCGTCATGTCGCCCTTGGGCGCGATGCGGTGGTCGACCATGTTGGCGACGCGACCGCAGCCGCAGGCGCAGCGCTCGTTCCCAGGCAGGGCGAGGAAGGCCTTGCTCTCCTTTGACCATGATGCGGTGTAGCCGCGGGCGCTGGCGCTCGGCCGGCGCGCCTCGCTCTCCCTGGCGCGCTTGACGGCGCAGGCGCAGCGGGTGCCAGCGGGGACGCGATGCCCGCATGCACAGATCGATGGTGCGCGCATCGGGCTCATCCCAGGATCCGCCCTTCGTACCTGACGACCTCGTTGCCGATGCGCACGGGCTGGATGGCCTCGATCCTGCGATCGGCGCCGCCGGTGCTGCGGATGAAGTCTCCGACCTTGGGAGTGAACCCCCCGCCGGCAGCGCCGGGCCAGGTGCCAGCGATCACCGCGTCATTGATGCCCTGCGGACCAAGGATGAAGGCGGAGTGCGCTTGAGTGATCGAGCCGGTGAGCTGTTCGGGCTGGTAGCCGGTGAGGCGAGCGCGGCACGTCACCTCGACGAACGTGCTGCCGGTGCCGATGCGGCGACGCAGCAGCACCGTCTCTCCCGACCGGGCGAGCATGCGTTCGGTGATGGCGACGAGGTCAGCCATCAGGCCACCAGCGCCAGGCGGTAGGGGCTGAGCAGGGCTTGCGCTTCTAGGGAGAGCGCATCGCCATGAGCGGCGAAGTACGTCAGCGTGGCGACGCCATCCACCTCCTCGCTGCGCAGGTGAGGATCACGGCCCATGCCTGCCCAGGCCTGGCGGACCATCACCAGGCAGGCCCGCTCCACCTCATGCGGCAGGGTGCGGCCATCTGCGCCCGGGAGCACGAAGCCGGAGGTGTAGACGACGCTGGTCTCTCCCACCGGCCACAGATCGAAGCGGGTGCTGGTGCCGCGGTAGAGCAGTTCTCCCTTGTTGAGATCGGCGACATAGGCATCCGTGGCGAGGGCGGTGCCGGCGACGGTGACGCTGGTGATCGAGGCAACGGGCCAGCGATCGAGCAGGATGGAGCGACGATCGCAGAGCCGGGAGATGTCGAACGTCTCGCGCACGGTCTCAGTGCCGAACGTCATCCCGGTCCATCGGGCGATGGCGCCAGAGAACTGGTCGATGAGGGCAAGCAGTGCGTCGTCCGACGCGGTGCCGGTGATGGAAAGATCAGCCTTCACCGCGGCGAGCGTGGTGAGGCGCGTGCTCGTAGCCGGGGTGATGATCTCGATCATGTTGCTGCCCATGTCGGAGGGAGGGGACGGGGAAAGCCGGACAGACTGGTCCGACTTTCCCCTTGCGACCGGCCGGAGCCGGCGGCCTCGCGCGGGAGGCGGCTCCCCAAATCTGGGGAGCCAGCGTTATCAGTGGCTTGGATCAGGCGACGGGGCTGACCTCGGGGTGGCCGAGCACGGCGACGGCAGAGATCGGGCTGTTGCCGGAGTCAGCGCCGGTCGGGGTGACCGTGAGCCGCGTGTACCGCTTGTTCCCGACGTACCCGAGCTTCCGCACCTCGCCGTCGTCGGCGAAGGTGAAGCCGGCATCCGCTTCCGTGCCCGACAGGTACTCGTCGGCGACGGCAGTGAATCCCGACCCGCTCGCGTCGCTCTCTTCGAGGAGCACGGCATAGGTCGCGTTCACGTCGGAGAGGGTGCCCAGAGCGATCAGATAGACCACGCTCTGGAAGCCCAGCCTGTCGACGACGGTCCCGACCAGCGGCGTCGTGCCGAGATCGGTATTGGCAGCCGGCGCGATGACCGCGCGGACGCCGATGTTGCTGTAAAGGTCTCGCATCATGACGACTGCTCCTCAGCTCGTGGCGGTTTTCAGCTTCCGGAAGCGCGCGGCCTGCAGGACACGGCCGCCGGTGCGGCGGGTTGCGTGCATGCGGACGACGCCCTTGCGAGCCTGCGTGTAGGGATCAGAGAGGATCGACAGCGCCAGCCGATCGACGATGCGGTATGCGCTGAAGTCGCCGAAGATGATCGGGAACGCGCCATCGGCGATGTCCGGCAGATCGACCATTTCCAGCACCGGCTTGCCGAGAATGGTCTCCGGCTGGCCAGCGACGAGCGCGGGCTGCCAGATGTACTCGCCGGTGGTGCCGTTTTTCAGCTTGCGGACTGCTGCCAGGGTGGTGCCGTTCATGGCCCAGCGAGCGCCCGGAGCGTTCCGGTACGCCGCCGGCAGCGCATAGAGCAGGTCGATCAACTTGTCGGTCGACAGGTTGGCGGCGTGGCCGTTGACCGTGTGCAGGATGTCGGGATTCGACATGAACCCCTGCGGCTGCTTCGCGCCCGTGCCGTTCACATAGGCAGCCGCTTCCTTCTTTCCGAAGTCCTCGGCAAGGGCGAGCCGGACCTCCGCCTCGGCCTGGCCGGCGCTGTCCGCCAGCAACTCGCTGGAGATGTCGACGAACGTCGTGATCTTGTCGACCGGCACCTCGAGCATGCCGAAGCCGACCTCGCTCTCCTCCGATTCCTCGAGCTCGCCCTCCCATTGGGCGTTGGTGATCGAAGTCCTGCGCGGATATTTCACAGAAGGCGCGCCGGTGGTGCGCACGGACGCGACCGAACGGATCGGGCTGAACTCGACGAGGTCGCGGATGAACTCCGTCGACATCTCGGCCGGCGCCAGATAGCCCGCCTGCGGATCGCTGGAGACGGTCAGGGCCTTGATGTCGTCGACCGGCGTCTGATTGCCCAGGCGCAGATACGTGCCGAAGGCCTTGCGCTCTTCGGCCGCCCCGGTGTCGCCGTTGCCGTCACCGCCGTTCGGCCGGTTGAGCTTTGCCTCGAGGCCGTCCAGGCGCGCGACGAGAGCGGAGGTGTCGGCCTTGCTCTCGACGGCCTTCAGGCGCGTGTCGACCACGGCCGTCAGATCGGTGATCTGCTTGACGACGTCGACAGGATCGTCGTCGCCCTTCAACTCGATTGCGCCGTTGATGGCGCTGGGATGCATGTGCTTCACGTTGCAGTCTCCTATGCTCGCCAGGCTGCGGCGGCGTTGCGGATCGCTTCAGCCAGTCGGAGGGCGTCTGCGGTTTTTGCGCTGGTGACCCGGGCGCCGGGGTGCATGGGGACGCTGACGAGGCTGATCTCGACGAGGTCCAAGCTGCTGATGAGCCGGCCGCCGCCTTTGCGCGCGACCGCCTTTTTCGTGATGAAGCCGATCGACAGGCCATCGATGCCGCCGGCCTTGACCAGGGCGCGGACTTCCTTCGCGCGAGGCACGTCGTTCACCAGAAGCTGGCCGCGCACCTCCAGGCCGCGCGCGGTCTCCTGCAGCCCGGTCCAGGCTCCAAGGGCCTGCTTGGGATCATGAGCGAAAAGCAGCGGCAGCGGCGCCGCCGCCGACTTGAACGCGCCCGGTGCGATCTCGTCACCGACACGATCGGCAGAGCCGAACGGCCAGGCGAGCCCGGTGATCAGGCCCTCATCGTCGACGGCGATGTCGGCCTTGAATTCGAGACGCTGATTCATGCGGCGGCCTCGCTGTTAATGTCGTCCCTGGCGACATTTTCCGTGGAGCCGCCGGCCGTGACGTTCGGGTTGGCGTACTGGTCGCCGCCCTCGTAAGGAGCGCGGTTTTCGAGCTCGCGCACCTCGTTCGGGTTGAGGATGCGGGACGAGATCGCAGAGGCGTAGGCCCGCATGCGCTTCTCGATGTCGCCCATGACGAGGGCGTTGGTGTCGAATTCCGGGGCGTACTCGCGCTGCTCCTCTTCGGTGAGCAGGCGGGAGATGGCGCCGGTCCAGGTCCGAATGCGCGGGACCAAGCAGAAGCTCAAATACGCCTGCGCCGCCGGTTCGAAGTTCGACCAGGTGGCGCGGCTGAAGTCGCCGATGAGGGTCGGAGGGACCGCGAAGGCGCGGGCGATCTCGACGAGCTGGTAGGCCCGCATCGCCATGAATTCCATGTCGACGCTGGAAAACGTCAGCGGCTTGAATTCGAGGCCGTCTTCGAGGATCGCCGTCGACCCGGCGCTCTCGCCGGAATGGAACGCCTGCCAACTCTTCTTGAGCCGGGCGAGGGTCTGTTCCTTGATCGAGTTCTTCGCCTGCAGGACGCCGCTCGGCCGGGCGCCGTTCGCCAGGAGCCGGCCGGTGTGCGCCTCAAGCGCCACATAGATGCCGACTGCCTCGCGCGACTGCCGCACCGCCGACAGGCCATCGAACGACGAGATGTGCAGCACATCCGACCAGCGATAGGCGCGCTGGCCGCCGCCCTTCAGGCTGACGATGTATGTCGGCTCCTGGCCGGCATCGGCTTCGACCTTCACCATCGCCGGATCGAGCCGGATGAGTTCGAAGATCGCGCCGTTGACCCGGTTCGCCAGAGCGTAGCCGTGGCCGGTCAGCAGCGTGTCGCGCTCGATCGCCGAGATGAAGTCGGTCGACGAGGTCCAGGCGTTCGCCCGGCCATGCAGCAACCGATAGAGGGGATGGTCGACCGCCTTCTCTTTCCCGCCATCCTCAAGGCGGCGGAAGAGCCGGAGCGGCAGGCTCGACAGCGTCTCGCACCGGAGTTGCACCGCGGCACGCACGGGGACGCATTCCAGAGCCCGGGTCGGCGTGACGGCGATCGCGGACGAGGTGGCGCCAGCGGAGGCGAAGAAGTCCTCAAGCGCCTTGAGGCTCTTGCCTTCGACATCCGGGACGGGTTTGCGCCAGGGCCACATGCACCACGCGAATCACGAATCGTGCAGTAGCGCAAGATGTTGGGCTGATGATCTTTCACGATTGCAAGTTAGTGGAAGCGAGCGGAAATATTTTTGTGGGAGGGCTAATCCGGCACCAGGTGAGCCGGTTGGGCGTCCTCGCTGGCGATGTTGGCCGGTATGTTGGCCACGATCATCGCGGGCCACTCTTTCAGCATCAGCAATATCAGCATGTTAGGTCGCGAATGAGGTGGTAGCTCTGGGCACCATTCTCTTCCTGATCATTGATGGTGTCCGGACACCGGTTACGGGTCCGCATCACCGTGACGGGCCTCGCGCGATCCGGCGCCCGGCGACCCGACCCTCCCGCCCTGCAGGTCGGGCGCGCCGCTTCCGGCGTTGAACCGCGTCTCCGGCTGTGGTCGTCTTCTGCCCAACAAGCTGCCGCGGCCTCGATGGTCGCGAGCGGAGGGCCCGGGAGGACAGCCATGCGCATCGCCAGAATCGAACCCTTCATCCTGCATATCCCCGTCACCGGCGGGTCGATCGCCGATTCGACGCATCGCATCAGCCATTGGGGCGTGGTCGGCACCAAGATCGTCACGGAGGAGGGGCTGGAGGGCTATGGCTTCACCGGCACCCATGCCGATCTGCCCTCCGACCGGCTGATCACCGCCTGCATCCGCGATTGCTATGCCCCGCTGCTGATCGGCGAGGATGCGTCGGAAACCAGCCGGCTCTGGCTCAAGCTCGCCCGCCATCCGGCGCTGCAATGGGTCGGTCGCGCCGGCATCACCCAACTCGCGCTCGCCGCGGTCGATGTCGCGCTCTGGGATCTCAGGGGGAAGAAGGCCGGCGTGCCGCTCTGGCACTGGCTCGGCGGCGCCAGCAAGCCGCGGCTCGAGGCCTACAACACCGATATCGGCTGGCTCTCGATTCCGAAGGACCAGCTCGTCGAGGGCTGCCGGAGGGCGGTCGAGCGCGACGGCTTCCACCGCATCAAGGTCAAGGTCGGCCATGCCGATCCCGGCATCGACATCGGCCGGCTCGAGGCGGTGCGCCACGCCGTCGGCCCCCATGTCGCGCTCGCCATCGACGGCAACGGCAAATGGGACCTTCCGACCTGCAAGCGCTTCTGCGCCCGGGCCGAGCCGCTCGATATCTTCTGGTTCGAGGAGCCGCTCTGGTATGACGATGTCGGCTCCCATGCGGCGCTCGCCCGCGACACGTCGATTCCCGTGGCACTCGGCGAGCAGCTCTATTCGCTCGACGCCTTCCGCGCCTTCATCGCGGCCGACGCGATCCATTACGTCCAGCCCGATGTGACGCGGCTCGGCGGCATCACCGAATACATCCAGGTCGCCGATCTCGCGCTCGCCAGCCGCCTGCCGGTTGCGCCCCATGCCGGCGAAATGAGCCAGGTCCATGTCCATCTCGCCTATTGGCACCAGGCGACGCCGGTCCTCGAATACATCCCCTGGATCAAGGACGCCTTCGAGGAGCCGGCCAATGTCGTCGATGGCTGTTTCCTGAAACCCCAGCGGCCCGGCGCCGGCACGACACCCACGAGCGACGCGATCGCCCGCTTCGCCAAGCCGCTGGTGTGACATCGGCGGCATCCAAACGCGAAGGCGGGCAATCTACATGCGCGGGTCATCCCGGGCGACCGCAGGGAGACCCGGGATCCATTCCGGAACCCCACCGAACGAGGCTCAGGCATGGATCCCGGGTCTGCGCTTCGCTCCGCCCGGGATGACCCCGCTCAGCAGGACATGGCCGCCCTGCCTTGCTCATGCCGCCATGGCAAACTAAATTGCGGTCGATCCGTTGGGGTGCCGCAAGGCTGAGAGGCGCAGATCGCCAACCCATCGAACCTGATCCGGATAATGCCGGCGAAGGGAACGGTCGTCGCAGCGTCGCTTCACCCGTCCTGCCTCGGCCGCAGCCTTCTCGGCCGCGAGGGTAGGGCATGCCGCACGCATCCATTCCGTCTCGATCCCCGGCGCCGCTGCGCGTCGGCATCGTCGGCGCCGGCGTCGTCGGCCTCGCCTGCGCGGTCGAACTGCTCGGGCGCGGCGCCGAGGTCGAGCTGTTCGAGCGGGGCGAAACGGCCGGGGCGAAAGCCTGCTCCTGGTGGGCCGGCGGCATGCTGGCGCCCTGGTGCGAGGGCGAGAGCGCCGAGGAGCCGGTGGTCCGGCTCGGCCAGGAGGCGGCAAGCTGGTGGGCGCGCCATGTCGAGGGCGTCGTCCGCAAGGGCACGCTCGTGGTCGCTCCGAGTCGCGACCGCGCCGAACTGCGCCGCTTCGCCAGCCGCACCTCCCATCGGGTCGAGATCGAGGCCGAGGCCATCGCCGCGCTCGAGCCCGATCTCGCCGGGCGCTTCGGCAAGGCGCTGTTCTTCGAAAGCGAGGGCCATCTCGATCCGCGCCTGGCGCTGGCGGGGCTGGCGGCGAAGGTCATCGCGCTGGGCGGGCGCATCCATTACGGCTGCGCGGTCGCGCCCGAGGACGTCGCGGCTGACGCGGTGCTGGATTGTCGCGGGCTCGCCGCTTGCGAGGCGCTGCCCGATCTGCGCGGCGTCAAGGGCGAGATGCTGCTGCTGCGCACCCGCGACGTCACCCTGTCGCGCCCGGTTCGGCTGCTGCATCCGCGCATCCCGCTCTATGTCGTGCCGCGGGCCGACGGCATCTTCATGGTCGGCGCGACGATGATCGAGGGCGGCGACCGCGGCGCCGTGACCGCGCGCTCGATGCTGGAGCTGCTCGGCGGCGCCTATGCGCTGCATCCGGCCTTCGGCGAGGCGCTGATCGTCGAGATCGGCGTCGATGCCCGCCCGGCCTTTCCCGACAACCTGCCGCGCTTGACGCGCCGCGGCCGGGTCATCCATGTCAACGGCTTCTATCGGCATGGTTTTCTGCTCAGCCCCGCGATGGCGCGGCTGGCGGCGGAGGCCCTGCTCGATCCGAAAAGCATCCCGGAGAGGCTTCATGACGTTGCTGCTTAACGGCGAGCCGCGCGAGATCGCTGCCACCACGCTCGAGCAGGCGCTGGCCGAGCTCGGCTATGCCGGCAAGGTCGTCGCCACCGCGGTGAACGGCGATTTCGTCCCGGCCCGCAAGCGCGAGACCGTCACGCTCGCGGAGGGCGACCGCATCGAGGTCGTCGCTCCGATGCAGGGCGGCTGAGAGGATCACCGAGATGGCGAGCTTTTATGGGTTCGAGCCGAAGAGCCGGCTCTTCCTCGGCACGGCGCAATATCCGTCCCCCGCCATCCTGGCGGAGGCGGTGAAGGCGTCGGGCGTCGAGATCGTCACCGTCTCGCTGCGGCGCGAGGCGGGCGAGGGCGGGGCGGGGCAAGCCTTCTGGTCGCTGATCCGCGATCTCGGCGTGCGCGTGCTGCCCAACACGGCTGGCTGCCACGGCGTCAAGGAGGCCGTCACCACCGCCCAGATGGCGCGCGAGGTCTTCGGCACCAACTGGATCAAGCTCGAGGTCATCGGCGAGGACGACACGCTCCAGCCCGACGTCGTCGGGCTGATCGAGGCCGCGCGCATCCTCACGAACGATGGCTTCGAGGTCTTTCCCTACACCACCGAGGATCTCGTCGTCGGCGGGCGCCTGCTCGATGCCGGCTGCGAGGTGCTGATGCCCTGGGGCGCGCCGATCGGCTCGGGCCGCGGCCTGAACAACGTTTACGGTCTGCGCAGCATGCGGGCGCATTTCCCCGGCATCACGCTGGTGGTCGATGCCGGCATCGGCCTGCCCTCCCATGCCGCCCAGGCGATGGAGCTGGGCTATGACGCCATCCTGCTCAACACGGCGGTGGCCAAGGCAGGCGATCCCGTCAGGATGGCGCAGGCCTTCGCCCGGGCGATCGAGGCCGGCCACCAGGCCTTCCAGGCGCAGCCGATCGAGGCGCGCGACATGGCGGCGCCCTCGACCCCGGTCATGGGCAAGGCCTTTCTCTCGTGAAAGCAGCCTCGATGAAGCTCGACCCGTTCTACCCGATTTTCGACAGCGCCGACTGGCTCGCCCGCATGCTGCCGCTCGGCGTCAGGCTGGTGCAGCTGCGCGTCAAGGATCGCAGCGAGGCCGAGACCGGCCGCGAGATCGCCCGGGCGAAGACGCTCTGCGCGCAGGCCGATTGCGTGCTGGTCGTGAACGATTACTGGCGGCTGGCCATCGCGGAGGGCTGCGACTTCGTCCATCTCGGCCAGGAGGATCTCGACGGCGCCGATCTCGCCGCGATCCGCAAGGCCGGCATGCGGCTCGGCGTCAGCAGCCATGACGAGGCCGAGCTGGAGCGCGCGCTCTCCACGCAGCCGGATTACGTCGCCCTCGGTCCGGTCTACCCGACCATCCTGAAGGCGATGAAATGGGCGCCGCAGGGTCTGGAACGCGTGACCGACTGGAAGCGCCGCATCGGTGACATCCCGCTCGTCGGCATCGGCGGTGTCTCGCTGGAGCGCGCGCCGGGCGTTTTCGCGGCCGGCGCCGACATCGTCTCGGCGGTGACGGACATCACGCTGAACGCCGACCCGGAAGCCCGGCTGAAGGCCTGGATCGCGGCGACGCGCTCTGCCGCGTAACGGCTG
This sequence comes from Allobosea thiooxidans, assembly GCA_943372485.1. Lineage (GTDB taxonomy): Bacteria > Pseudomonadota > Alphaproteobacteria > Rhizobiales > Beijerinckiaceae > Allobosea > Allobosea thiooxidans_A. The sequence goes on along the minus strand of CALRYW010000063.1, from coordinate 4,233 downwards.
GTCGTTCGCGAGGAACCACCCCCGTCATCCTGGACAAGCCGCGCAGCGGCGCAGGCCGGGATCCATCATAAGGCGCCGTCGATGCCCTATGATGGATCCTGGGACGACCTGCGGTCGCCCCAGGATGACGGTGTGGTTCTAAGGGCGACTGAATAGCGCTCAAACGCTCTCCACCGCCGCATGCCCGTCGACATGGCCGAGGCTGCGCGCGGGGTCGAGCCGGTCGCGCACGCGCTGCTTCAGCACCTTGGAATCGGGGAAGCCGCCCTCGCTCTTGCGGTCCCAGATCAGCTCGCCCTCGTAATGGATCTGGAAGAGGCCGCCGCTGCGCGGGATCAGCGCGACCTCGCCGAGATCCTGCCCGAAGGTCGAGAGCAGCTCTTGGCCGAGCCAGGCGGCGCGCAGCATCCACTGGCACATCGAGCAATAGGTGATGGTGATGCGGGGCAGGGGCTTGGTTTCGCTCATGGGACACCTTGCGGTCGATGCGTCTGCATCGGCCGCCGCGGCTCCGCTGGCAAGCCCCTTTCGGGCATGTCCGGACGGCGTGGATGGTCGTCTAAGTCCTTGTCTGGAAAGAATTTAATCTGTGTCGGCCTCAGCCGCCATAGCGCCGCCGCAGATGCGCCTTGAACACCGCGGCATCGAGCGGGCGGCCCGTCGCCTGCGTCAGCAGATCGTCGGTCTCCAGCAGGCAGCCCTGGCTGTGGATGTTGGCCCGCAGCCAGGCCAGAAGCGGCGCAAAATCGCCCCGCCCGATGCCCGGCAGGATCTCGGGCTGCGCCTGGCAGGCGGCCTCGAAGATCTGGGCGGCCGTCATCGCGCCCAGCGTATAGGTCGGGAAATAGCCCCAGCCGCCGCTCGGCCAGTGCACGTCCTGCAGGCAGCCGAGGCGGTCATGGGGGACGGTCACGCCGAGCAGCTCCTTCATGCCGGCGTTCCAGGCGGCGGGCAGCTCCGAGAGCGGCATGGCATCGGCGATCAGCGCCTTCTCCAGCCGGTAGCGCAGGATGACATGGGCCGGATAGGTCACCTCATCGGCATCGACACGGATGAAGCCAGGCTCGACCTTGGTGTAGCGCCGCCACAGCGCGTCGGTCTCCCAGGCCGGGCCGGAGCCTCCGAAGGCCTCGCGCATCAGCGGCGCGGCATAGGCGATGAACTCTTCCGAGCGGCAGGCCTGCATCTCGACCAGCAGCGACTGGCTCTCATGCAGGCTCATGCCGCGCGCCTGGCCGACGGGCTGGTGGAGATGGGCCTGAGGCCGGCCCTGCTCGTAGAGCGCATGTCCGGTCTCGTGCAGCACGCCCATCAGCGCCTTGGCGAAATCGGTCTCGTCATAGCGGGTGGTGATGCGGACATCGTTGTCGGCACCGCCGCAGAACGGATGGGTGGAGACGTCGAGCCGCCCGCGCTCGAAATCATAGCCGAGCGCCGCCATCATCCTGAGGCCGAGCGCCCGCTGCGCCTCGATCGCGAAGGGCCCTTCCGGGTCGGGCGTCGGCGGGCGCCGGGCCTGAACCGCCAGCACCTCTTGTGTGAAGCCCGGCAGGAAGGCGGCGAGATCGTCGAACAGCGCGTCGATGGTCGCCGAGCGCCCGCCCGGTTCGTAGTCGTTGAGCAGCGCGTCGTAAGGCGACAGGCGCAGCTTCTCGCCCTTGGCCCGCCCGATCTCCCGCTGGATCGTCAAAACCTCGGCGAGGAAGGGCAGCAGGCCCGCGAAATCGCTCTCCGCCCGCGCCTGTCGCCAGCGCATCTCGCAGGCCGAGATCGCCTTGGAGGAAGCCTCGACGAGATCGGCCGGCAGGGCGGTCTCGACCGTCCAGAGCCGCCGGATCTCGCGCAGATTGGCCCGCTCCCAGGGCCCGAGCCCGTCCTGCGCCTCGGCCTCCGCCAGCCAGTCGCCGATGCGGGCATCGGTGGTCAGGCCGTGATGCATCACCCGCAGCAGCGCCAGGCTCTCGGCCCGCGTGCCGGCCGCGCCCTTGGGCATCATCACATCGCTGTCCCATTGCAGGATGCCGACAGCATTGCCGAGCGCGGCGGCCCGGCCGAAATGGGCGGAGAGGTTCGAATAGGCGGTCATGGCGGCTCGTCTCGATTGATTGTGGCAAATCCCGCCGGGTCATCCCGGGCGACCGAAGGGAGACCCGGGATCCATTCCGGAACGATCGCGGAAAGGGTCAGGAATGGATCCCGGCTCTCTGCTGCGCTCCGGCCGGGATGACGGCGGAGACTGAACCCGCCCCTACCCGAACAGCGTCTTGAACTGGCGTGGCTGTGAGCGAAGATACTGGTTGGGCACCTTGACCGTGGCGCCGAGCTGCGCGGCGGCGTGCCAGGGCCAGCGCGGATCGTAGAGGATGCCGCGCGCGATGCCGACGAGATCGGCGTCGCCCGTGCCGACGATCGCCTCCGCCTGCTCGGCCTCGGTGATCAGCCCGACCGCGATGGTCGGCAGGCCGGTCGCCTGCTTCACCGCCCGCGCGAACGGCACCTGGTAGTTGGGCCCGAGCGGGATCTGCTGCGCGCCGGAATTGCCGCCGCTGGAGACATGGATGAAATCGGCCCCGCGCGCCTTCAGTGCCTGCGAGAAGGCCAGCGTCTGCTCCAGGTCCCAGCCGCCCGGCACCCAATCGGTCGCCGACAGCCGGACGCCGACGGGATAACCCGCCGGAACCACGGCCTTCACCGCCTCGAAGGTGGCGAGCGGGAAGCGCATCCGGTTCTCCAGCGAACCGCCGAAATCGTCCTCGCGCCTGTTGGAGAGCGGCGAGAGGAACTGGTGCATCAGATAGCCATGGGCAGCGTGGAGCTCGATCGCGGCGAAGCCGAGCCGGACCGAGCGCCGGGCCGCTTCCGCGAAGCGCTCGCAGAGCCGCGCGATGTCGTCGCCCGTCAGCGCGCGCGGCTGGCGCGCATGGCCGTCGAAGGCGACCGGGGAGGGGGCGATCGTCTGCCAGCCGCCGGCATCCAGCGCGAGCTGCCCGCCGCCATGCCAGGGCTGCGCCACCGAGGCCTTGCGCCCGGCATGGGCGAGCTGGATCGCGATCGGCATGTCGGAATGAGCGCACACGGCGGTCAGCGTCCTGGCCAGGGCGGCCTCCGTGCCGTCGTCCCAGAGCCCGACATCCTGCGGGCTGATGCGCCCGGCCGGTTCGACGGCCGTCGCCTCGATGATCAGCAGGCCTGCGCCCGAATGCGAGAGGTTGCCGAGATGGATCGTATGCCAGTCGGTCGTATGGCCATTCTCGGCCGAATACTGGCACATCGGCGCGATCACGATGCGGTTGGCGAGGGTCAAGCCGCCGAGTTGGAAGGGGCTGAAGAGCTGGCTCATGGATGCGGCTGCCTCGTGATCTCGGATACCGCGCATGATGACGCGGCTCTGATAGGACGACCCTAGCCGCAGCCATGGCGGGCGGCCATGCGCCGCGGCGCAGAGAGCGTGCGCTGCGGATGCAGACCCGAGCCATGTTCGTGCCTGTGTTGCTAGGGCGCTTCTGGCGCGAGCCAGCCCCGATAATGCGTCAGCAGCCCGATGAAGGGCAGCGTCAGCCTGATGTCGAAGCGGAAGCGGCCCTGTTCATCGGTATGCTCACGCGCTTCCGAGCGGGGCAGCAGCAGGCGCGGAAGAAGCCGGCGGCCGCCTCGTGCTCGAACGCATTCCGATGTTGCGTGTCAATACAATTTGTACTATCACGTCACGGCCATGTTCGAGTGGGACGAGGATAAGAACGCGGCCAACATCGCCAAGCATGGCGTCAGTTTCCAGCGCGCAGCGCGCATCTTCGAGAGCCGGGTTCTGACCGTGGTCGATAGCCGGGCGGATTATGGCGAGGTCCGCGAGATCTCGATCGGCATCGTCGAGTCCGTCGTGTTCCTCACAGTCGTCCATACCAATCGACAGAGTGTCGTCAGGATCATCTCCGCGCGGCGAGCCAACCGGGCGGAAAGGAGACGTTATGAAAACGCGATACAAGCAGGAGCCGACGATTGAGGAACTGGCCGCGATGCCGGATTCGGAGATCGACTACAGCGATATTCCCGAGCTCGGCGACGCGTTCTGGAAGAATGCCCGCGTCGTCGAGCCCGACCTGACGCGGCCGGTGACCCTGCGCGTCAAGCAATCCGTTCTCGACGCCTACAAGGCGACGGGCAAGGGGTATCAGACCCGGATGAACGCCGTGCTGGAAACCTATGCGCGCGCGGTGTTGAAACCCGGATCGTGAG
>CALRYW010000062.1:0-24002 GCA_943372485.1 Allobosea thiooxidans | reverse complement strand
AACAACCGCCAGCGCGGCCCCCTCCTGATCGAGGGCGAACTCACCGCCAAATCCTCAGGCTCCTCGGCCTATGGCGAAGGCGCCCGCGTCTTTCACGTCAAATTCGGCCCCGGCTCGGTGGCATCCGTCGACGGCAACAAGCTGACGGTGGATTTCGACAAGGCCGGGCGGAAGATGGTGCTTGACTCGTTCGTACAATCAACATCCTGAAGCTTCTGGATCAGCTTTTTATACCGCGCAGCGAATGTCTATAATTTTCAGTCGGTTAGCGACCAAAGGAACGCGAAACAGCGAATCAATTCAAGAACTACCAATATCAACGATTTAAAAAAGCACGCATTTACAGCACGTTAGAAGAATTCCGTGGACACGTCCGCTCGTTTTGAGCGAAGCAATACAAATGCATATAAATAGTTGGGTGCTTCTCCGTTAACCCGAGGCACCCATGCTCAACAATAGCAGCGACATCATTCGCCGCCTCGAACGCGAAGGCTGGCGGTGCGTGCGCGCTACGGGCTCGCACCACGTCTTTAACCCGCATTTCCCAGATAGCCGCGCCAATTCATGACGAAGACCGAAGATTATGATATAAGAATGAATGTGTTGTAGGTGTTTGGAGCGGCTGGTCATTGAGGTTGTGACGGGTGAACTGGAAACGGGCAATCTGCGGGTCGCTTTCGACCGCCGCCTCAAGCTGGAGTTCCATGGATCACGGGTCACGTCGGATGCCGGGTTGCTCGCCTTCCGGGAACTGGACGATGCCCTTGGCTTGGCGTCGTCGGCTTCGGCAATAATGGCGGCGTCTATCGCGAGATCGATCCAATGACGCTCGCGCCGGAGACGCATCTGCAGGTGCCGGATGCAATCACGAATGCGGTCAGCATGACTCAGGATAGGGAAATTGTATATGTGCCAACATATAGGGGCGATATATTTGCGTTCAGACAAACAAGCTGAACTCGAGCCCAGCTAAAATATTAGCTCAAAGATTGCGATACTTAGGACAACATGAAATGCGAGTTACAAAAATATTAGATTATATTTTTTTTATTGAGGTAGTTGTTTTCTTTATTACTAATTTAGTACTCGCATATTCGCTTCGCAATCTGGATAGAGGTAGGAGAAATTTTTATGTTTATATGGGCGAGTGTTTTTCGGCTACTGTAGTTAGTAAAGATTATGATGCGCCTGTACGCTCGGCAATTTTTAAGTCAAAGGTTATAAGTTTCACCTTGTTTGCATGTATTGTCGTGTCACAAATCGCTCCGATTATTTGGCTCAATATGAGATGATCAGATGTCTGATGGTCGTGTAATGGGTAGTGGAATCACGGTCTCGGGCGGTTTCATTGTTGGAGGCTCGTTCGAATTTGGGACGTTTAGCTTTAAAAAGCCGGGCGTCCGTGACATCATCACTGTGCCGCATCCGAAGAAGAATTTCGGTCCCGGCCTCGTGTTGACGATCTACAAGCAGGCAGGCTGGTCCCGCGACTGACATGACCCACTACATCGCCTTCATCGAGGACGCAGGGCCCGACTACGCCGTCGGCGTCTGGTTTCCGGATCTGCCCGGCTGCTTCTCGGCCGGAGACACCCTCGACAAAGCGCTGGCCAACGCGCCGGAGGCCGTCGCGCTCTGGTTCGAGGATATCGAGGAGGACGGTCGCAGCGTACCCCGCGCCCGCACCCCGAGCGAACTCAAGGCCGATCCAGAGATCGCAGCCGAGATGGCGAAATATGTGATCGCCCTGATCCCGGCTCCGGATGTGGCGCTGCAACCCGCAGCGGAATGACAAGCCAGCGCAGGCCTGCTATCCCGCCGCCATGCGTGAAGGTCTTCTGCCATCGACGGTCGCGACCGTCCTCGAACTCTCGACCAGCGGCGAGAAGGCGCGCGCGCTGACCGAGCTGCTCGGCGAGGTCTTCGACCCCACCGAAACGGCGATCTCGGCCTTCGAGATCGAGACCGGCGTCACCACGTTGTCGCTCAACGCGCCGTGGAAGGTCGAGATCTACTTCGCGGTTCATCCCGACGAGGAGGCCGTGCGCGACATGCTGCGGCCAATCGTCGGCGACAGCATCGATACGACGCCCTTCGAGACGGTCAACCAGCAGGACTGGGTCGCTGCCAGCCTCGACGGGCTGAAACCCGTCCGCGCCGGTCGCGTCCTCGTCCATGGCGCACATGACCGCGACGCGGTGCGGATCAACGATGTCGGCATCGAGATCCCCGCCGCGCTCGCCTTCGGCACCGGCCATCACGGCACCACCGCCGGCTGCCTGCTCGCGCTCGACGCCGAACTCAAGCGTCGTCGCCCGCGAAACGCGATCGATGTCGGCACCGGCACCGGCATCCTGGCGCTGGCGCTCGCCAAGCAGACCAAGCGCAAGGTCGTCGCCGGCGACATCGACGCCATCGCGGTCGAGGTCGCCGCGCACAATGCCCGCGTCAACCATGCGCCGCACGCGCTGGATCTCTATGTCGCGCCGGGCTTGCGCCACGCAAAGGCGAACCGGCCGCACCATTTCGACCTCGTCTTCGCCAACATCCTGGCCGGCCCGCTGAAGCGCCTCGCCCCGTCGATCGCGCGGGTCCTGAGCCCCGACGGGACCGTCATCCTCTCGGGCCTGCTCGCAATGGACGTCGCCGGCGTCGTCTCGACCTACCGGCACCAAGGGCTCTCTCTCGCCCGCCAGTCACTGCGCGAAGGCTGGGCCACGCTGGTCATGAAAAAAGGCGGCGCAGCCCCGAGGCCACGCCACCTTCGATAATCGGCACTACACACCTCCCGGAGGAGCTGAACCGCGCAGAGCCCCGGAGGATGCGATCCCACGCCAGGCCGAGTCGGCTGGCGTGGTTGTCGAGAACCGGCGCGGAGCGGACATCAGTCCGTGAGCACCGGAAGCGCAGACAGTCGCGTCAGACGACCGGCCTCGCGCGGGAGCGCGCCTGCCGGATCAGAAGCCGATATGCCCGTACTTGGCTTCCGCCTCCGCCTGCATCGAGCGGGCGTCGTGCCAGACGGCGGAGGTGAACTTCACGGCGTCGACGATGCTCTCGTAGACATGCTTGATCATGGCGATCATGGTTTGGGTCCTTGCAGGGCGCCGGGTGGCCGGCGCTGAAATCGGAAAGGCTCCGGCGCGTCATGCGCCGGACGGGGCGCGGCTCACCGGTTGAACGGCAGGGCCTCGTCGGTCGCCAGCGAGGTGGCGGACACGCCACCGAGAATCAGGCCGGCCTCGTTGACGCGGTAGCTGTGGGCTCGCAGCTCGCGCAGGGCGGAGCGGCGACGGCTCTCGATCATCGCGGCGTAGAAGCGCTGCCAGAAGCCGGGGCCTTCCGAGGCGGCGGCGGTCTTCTTGACCTCGGTGGCGGGCAGGACGGCGGCGTTGTTCAGCACATAGGTCATGGGGATCCATCTCCTCAATCGAAACGAAGGACAGTCCCGGTCGCTTCCTCGTTCTCTTATACGACCAAAGTGGTACGTCTTCGCACTTGCGAAAAGAGGATTTCGCAGATGCGAGATATGCATCTGACGCATGGGCGCGACAGGATTTCGTTAACCTGTCACGATTTCGCATAGCAATAGGGCAGTCGCCCATTTTAGTGGCGGCGTTCTCCGGCACTGCCGCGCTTCGCCAACCGGCATTTCGACTCGCCATCGCGGCTGCCAGCCGCGACGATGGGACAAACCCCACCGGATCCGCCCGATGCCCGAATCGCCTGCCGCGCTCCCCGCCTGCCGTTTCCAGACCTTCTCCGAGCCGACCAATCCCGCCCAGGTCGCGCCGCGCATCGCGGCGCTGCGGCAGGAACTCGCCAGGCAGGGCTTGGCGGGGTTCATCGTGCCGCGTGCCGACGAGCACCAGGGCGAATACGTCCCCGCCCATATGGCCCGCCTGGCCTGGCTGACCGGCTTCACCGGCTCGGCCGGCAATGCCGTCATCCTCGCCGACCGCGCGGCGCTGATCGTCGATGGTCGCTACACCATCCAGTCCCAGGAACAGACCGACACAAACATCGTCACGCCGACGCGGATGGAAGAGACGCAGCTCGACCGCTGGATCGAGCAGAACCTGCCGGCCGGCGGGCGGCTCGGCTACGATCCCTGGCTGCACACGGTCGATGGCGTCGCGAAGCTGGACAAGGCGGCGGCCGCGGCCGGCGGCAGCCTCGTCGCGGTCTCGCAGAACCCGGTCGACGCGATCTGGAGCGACAGGCCGGCGCCCCCGGCCGCTCCCGTCAAGGCCCATCGCGGCGACTTCGCCGGAGAGGACGCCGCCGGCAAGCTCGCCCGCATCCAGGAGGCACTGACGAAGGCGAAGGTCGATGCGCTCGTCGTCTCGGACCCGCATGCGCTGGCCTGGACCTTCAACATCCGCGGCGGCGATGTCGAGCACACGCCCCTGCCGCTGGGCTATGCCATCGTGCCGCGCGAGGGCCGCCCGACCATCTTCCTCGCGCCGGAGAAGATCACCAACGAGGCCGGAGACGCGGTCGGCGCCGTCGGTGAGATCGCTGCACCCGCCGCGCTCGCGACCCAGCTCGCGGCGCTGGGCGCGGCGGGGGCCAGGGTCAGGCTCGATGCGACCACCGCCGCCTCGGCACTCGCCACGCTGATCGGCGACGCCGGCGGCACGCCCGACGCCGGCACCGACCCGATCGCGCTGATGAAAGCGCGGAAGAACGACGCCGAACTCGCCGGCGCCCGCGCCGCCCACCTCCGCGACGGCGCCGCGATGGTGCGCTTCCTGTCCTGGCTGGCGCGCGAGGCCCCCAGGGGCGGGCTGACCGAGATCGACGCGGTCGCGGCGCTCGAAGCCGAGCGTCTGAAGACCGGCCTGCTCAAGGACGTCTCCTTCACCACCATCGCCGGCGCCGGCCCCAATGCGGCCCTGCCGCATTACCGGGTCACCGAGGCGAGCAACCGCCGCATCGAGCCCGGCATCCTGCTGGTCGATTCCGGCGGGCAATATGAGGACGGCACCACCGACATCACCCGCACGATGGTCGTCGGCGAACCCAGCGCCGAGATGCGCGACCGCTACACCCGCGTGCTGAAGGGCCATATCGCGATCTCACGCGCCCTCTTCGTCAAGGGCACCTCCGGCGCCCAACTCGATACGCTGGCGCGGCTGCCGCTCTGGCGGGCGGGGTTCGATTTCGACCACGGCACCGGCCACGGCGTCGGCAGCTATCTCTCGGTGCATGAGGGGCCGCAGCGCATCTCCAAGCTCGGCACGACGCCGCTGGAGCCCGGCATGATCCTCTCCAACGAGCCCGGCTACTACAAGGAAGGCCATTACGGCATCCGCATCGAGAACCTCATCGTCGTCGAGGAGCGGATCATCCCCGGCGGCGAGCGCACGATCTACGGCTTCGAGACCATCACCTGGTGCCCCTATGAGCGCGCGCTGATCGACCGTGCCCTGCTCGACGACGGCGAGATCGCCTGGGTCGACGCCTATCACGCGCAGGTCTGGAGCCAGCTCTCGGGTCTGGTCGAGGGCGAGGCGAAGGCGTGGCTGCAGCAGGCCTGCCTGCCGCTGTGAGTTTCCTCCTTCCCCCCTCGGGGGAGAAGGAAGCGCGTTACATCACCATCCTGAACCCGCCGACCGCCGCGACGCCGACCGCCACCACGCCGAGCAGCGGCAGGCGCGTCGCGGCGAGCGCAGCCACCAGCGCAGCAGCCGTCTCCGGCCAGCCGGTGGCGAGCGCGCTCGGCGCGATGACGGCGACGAGCACGGCCGGCGGGATCGCATCGAAAGCGGCCTGCGCGCGCGGCAACAGCTGGAGCCGTCCGGCGAGCGCCAGTCCGGCGAGGCGGGTGGCATAGGTCGCGAGCGCCATGCCCAGGATGGCGAGCAGATTGTGCGGGTCGAGCGTCACGGGCGGACCTCCGGGGCCGGTTCGGCCTCTCCGGCCGCGAACCAGGCGGCGGCGAGCCCGCAGAGCGCGCCCGCCAGCACATGCCAGGGCGGACCGATGAACCGATAGGTCAGGGCCGAGGCCAGGCCCGCGGCCGCCACGGTCCAGAACGTCACCCGGCCCTTCCAGAAGGCCGCGACCAGCGCGATGAACAGCGCGGTGAAGGCGAAATCCGCCCCGAAGCGGCGCGGATCGCCGAGCGCAGCGCCGATCACCGTGCCGAGCGTCGAGGTCGCGACCCAGCAGGTCGCAAAGGGCACCACCATGCCGAACCAGTAGGCCGGCGTCAGAGCGTGGGTGCGCGCGCGCTTCTCGGCCAGAGCCCAGTTCTCGTCGGCCATGTAGTAGAGGCCGAGCGCCGTCTGCCAGGGCGAGAAGCCCGCGAGCTTCGGCACCAGTGAGGCGCTCATCAGCACATGGCGGGCATTGATCAGCAGCGTCGAGAACACGATCGCGCCGATCGGCGCCGGCGTCGCCCAGAGTTCGACAGCGGCGAATTGCGCCCCGCCGGCGAAGACGAGCACGCTCATCGCCATCGTCTCCAGCGGAGACAGACCCTTGCCCGCGGCGAGCGCGCCGAGCAGCAGCGCGATCGGCACGGCCGCCAGCATGGCCGGCCAGATGTCGCTGAAGCCCCGCCGGGCATCGTCGCGCAAGGTGGACATCGTGCTGCGGCTTTCAGGAGAGATGGGGGGCCGTCAGGGCAGAAAGGGGCTCATTCCCTTCCCCCCGCTTGCGGTGGGGAAGGGTGAGGGATGGGGGGCCGCAAAGCCAGGGCGCAGCCTTGGACCGCCGCCGCCAAGCGGCCCTGCCCCCCACCCAACCCTCCCCACCGCAAGCGGGGGGAGGGCTCGAGCCCGCCATGACCGTCGAACACGCTTTGCAAGAGACGAGCCTCAGGAGAGATGGGCGGCGCGGAAGGCGCCGGGCGTGACGCCGAGCCGGGCCTTGAAGGCGCGGGTGAGATGGGCCTGGTCGCAGAAGCCCGTGGCGGCGGCGACCGCGCCGGGCGCCTCCCCGCAACGCAGCCGCTCGCGCGCCCGCCTGACGCGGACATCGACGAGGAAGGCGTGGGGCGTCAGCCCGGTCTCAGCCCGGAAGGCGCGGATCAGGTGATGCCGCGGCAGGCCGACAGCAGCGCCGATTTCGGCGAGCGAAAGATCCTCGTCATGCCGCGCCTCGATCAGCGACCGCGCGCGATCGACCGGGCCGTGCTCGCGCCCGATCGGGCGCGGGCCGAGATCGGCATGGCGCGCGAGCATCGCGGCAAAGGCCCGCAGCAGGGCCTCCTCGCCCGCCAACGCATCGGAGCCCTCCTCCAGCAGCCGATGCGCGGCGGCAAAGTGCGCCGCCCCTTCCGGATCATGCACGACCGGCTCGCGGAAGAACGGCGTGCCGACGCTCTCGCGCCCGGTCAGCGACAGGGCCAGTTCCCGCATCAGATCGAGGCCCGGATAGCTCATGCGATAGCGATAGCCGCCCTCGCTCGGCGCCCCGTCATGGACATCGAGCGGCTGGTTCATCACGAGATCGCCGGGGCCGGCATAGAGCTTCCGGCCTCGCGCATGCCAGATCTCGCAGCCGGTCAGGATCGTCCCGATCGCATAGGTGTCATGGGCATGGGGCGCATAGGCATGGGTGCGGAAGGTCGCCGCCAGGAACTCCAGACCGTCGAAGCGGCGGGCGGCGAAGAGATGCGCCCGTTCGCCGGCCTTCAGCGGCGTCTCGGCCAGCGCCTGTTCCTGCGTGATCAGATCCATGGCGCGAGGTTAGACCCGATCGCGCCGGGAGCGTCTTGAAGAAAAGTGATCGTGCGCATCAAGCGATCCCGCACACAGCGCCGGACACCTCGCCGACGACGGAGATCCCTTCTCCCCTCGCGGGAGAAGGTGGATCGGCGAAGCCGAGACGGATGAGGGGGCGCCGTGCGCTTGGGTCATCCTGCGGCGGGACATCGACGGGAGCCTCACAGCACCCCCTCATCCGCCCCTCCGGGGCACCTTCTCCCGCGAGGGGAGAAGGGAAGGACGCGGCGAAGCCGGCGGGATTTGACGCCGTTCACGCCCCGACGAGATCGAACCAGCCGGCCTCGTCGATGACCTGAACGCCGTGCTTCTGTGCATCCTTGAGCTTCGAGCCCGCGCCGGGTCCCGCCACCAGCAGATCGGTCTTGGAGGACACCGAGCCCGCCACCTTGGCCCCGAGCCGCTCGGCCATTGCCTTGGCCTCGTCACGCGTCATCCGCTCGAGCGCGCCGGTGAAGACCACGATCTTGCCGGCGACAGGGCTGGCCGACGCCACCGCCTCCAGCGGTTGCGGAACGACCTGCGCCAGCAGCCGGTCGAGCAGCTCCTGATTATGCGGTTCGCCGAAGAAATCGGTCAGTGCCTCGACCACGGTGGGCCCGACCCCGTCGATCGCGGCGAGCTCCTGCCGCTCGGGCGAGGCCGGGTCGGCCGCCGCCAGACCGGCCGCACGAAGCGCCTCGAAGGAGCCGTAGTGACGCGCCAGCAGGCGGGCATTGGTCTCGCCGATATGGCGGATGCCGAGCCCGAAGATGAAGCGGTTGAGCGGGGGCGTTCGCCGGTCTTCGATCGCGGCGAAGAGCTTGGCCACGCTCTGGGCGCCAAAACCCTCCTTGTCCTTCAGCTTCTTGAAGTTCGCTGCATCGCGCACGGCCAGCGTGAAGATGTCGGCCGGTTCCTTCACCGGCAGGTCGGGGTCGCCGTGGAAGAATTCGATCTGCTTGTCGCCGAGCCCGTCGATGTCGAGCGCGTCGCGCGAGACGAAATGCTTCAGCCGCTCGACCGCCTGCGCCGGGCAGATCAGCCCGCCGGTGCAGCGGCGCACCGCATCCTCCTTGCCCGAGCGCGGATTGATCTCCCGCGTCGCATGGCTGCCGCAGGCCGGGCAGAGCGTCGGAAAGGCGTAAGACTTGGCATCCGCCGGCCGCTTGCTCAGATCGACCGCCGCCACCCGCGGAATCACGTCGCCGGCGCGCTTGACCGTCACCGTGTCGCCGACGCGGATGTCGGGCGGCTCGCCGTCGCGGATGCGCTCGCCCTTGGAGTCGAAGCCGCGGATATAGTCCTCGTTGTGCAGCGTCGCATTGGTGACGACGACGCCGCCGACCGTGACGGGGCGCAGCCGCGCCACCGGCGAGAGCGCCCCCGTGCGCCCGACCTGGATCTCGATAGCCTCCAGCACCGTCGTCGCGAGTTCGGCCGGGAATTTATGCGCGATCGCCCAGCGCGGCGCCCGCGAGACGAAGCCGAGCCGCGCCTGCAAGCCGAGATCGTCGACCTTGTAGACCACGCCGTCGATGTCGTAGCCGAGCGAAGCGCGCTGGCTCTCGATCAGCCGGTAATGCGCGAGCAGCGCCTCGACGCTCTCGCAGCGCGCCATCAGCGGATTGGTGCGGAAGCCCCAGCGCCCGAAGGCCTCGACCACGCCCGACTGCGTCGGCGCCGGCAGCTCGGGCATCTCGCCCCAGGCATAGGCGAAGAAGCGCAGCGGCCGCGAGGCGGTGATGCTGGCGTCGAGCTGGCGCAGCGAGCCGGCCGCCGCATTGCGCGGATTGGCGAATTCGGGCAGCCCCCTCTCGCGCTGGCGCTCGTTGATCCCCGCGAAATCGGCATGGCCCAGATAGACCTCGCCGCGCACCTCGGCGACGGCCGGCACGTCCGGCCCGGCCAGCGCCTGCGGGATCTCGGCGATGGTGCGGGCGTTGACCGTGACGTCCTCACCCTCCTCGCCGTCGCCGCGCGTCGCGGCATGGATGAGCGCGCCGTCCTCATAGCGCAGGGACAGCGACAGCCCGTCGATCTTGGGCTCGGCGGTGAAGGCGATGGCTTCGTCATCCTTGCGGCCGAGGAAGCGATGGACGCGCTGGACAAATTCCGCCACTGCTTCGTCGGTGAAGGCATTGTCGAGCGAAAGCATCGCCACGCGGTGGCGGATCTTGGCGAATTTGCCCGACGCCTTGGCGCCGATCTTGCTGCTGACCGAAGCCGCCTTCAGCGCCGGAAACGCCGCCTCGATCGCCACCAGCCGGCGCCGCAGCGCATCGTAGGAGGCGTCGTCCATCTCCGGCGCGTCGTTCTGGTGATAGGCGATGTCGGCCGCCTCCACCGCCTCGGCCAGCCGCTTGTGCTCGGCCCGGGCCTGGCGGGTGGTCAGTTCGGCAACGGGGATCTCTTCGGGCGCGCTCATGGTCCCTCATTAGGCGAGAAGCCGGCGTCGTGGGAAGGCAGGAGGAACGCCGCCGTTCCCGCATTCGTGTTCGCGCCGCCTGCGACAAGGCGTCCAGCTTCGGCTATGATAGAGCTGCTGGGAATTGGAAGCTCGACGCCTTCAGGCCGTTGACCCAAGGATCGCGTCAAAGGCTGCAAGGCGAACCGGGCTGCAACCGGGAGACACGCCATGGCCGATATCGATGCCCCTCTGCGCGGCGTCCCACGCGAGGGTGCGCCCGCCCTGCCGCGCGTCAACACCATCACCACCGCCGATCTGCGCGACGCGCTGCGTCTCGGCTGGGAGGATTTCAAGGCACAGCCGAGCCACCTCGCCTTCGTCGCCCTGATGTATCCCATCATCGGCGTGCTGCTGGCGCAGGCGACGGTGAGCTTCAACGTCTTTCCGCTGCTCTTCCCGCTGCTCGGCGGCTTCGCGCTGCTCGGGCCCTTCGCGGCGATCGCACTCTACGAGATCAGCCGCCGCCGCGAGCGCCAGCTCGATTCGGGCTGGGAGCACGCCTTCGCCCTGCTGCGTTCGCCGGCGATCGGCCAGATCCTGCTTCTGGGCGCGATGCTGACCGGGCTCTTCCTCGCCTGGCTGGCCTGTGCCTGGCTGATCTACCAGGGCCTGCTCGGCCTGCCGGCGGATGTCTCGACGCTCGACTTCCTCCGCGCCGTCTTCACCACCGGCGACGGCTGGACGATGATCCTGGTCGGCAATTCGGTCGGGCTGCTCTTCGCGATCGTCGCCTTCTCGATCTCGGTGGTGTCCTTCCCGCACATCATCGACCGGCGGGTCGACGTCGCCACGGCGGTGCGCACCTCCCTCGCCGCGGTCGAGCGCAACCCGCGCGTGATGGTGATCTGGGGGCTGATGGTGAGCGGGCTGCTCGTGCTCGGCTGCCTGCCGCTGCTCGTCGGCCTGATCGTGGTCATGCCGGTGCTCGGCCATGCGAGCTGGCATCTCTACCGCAAGGTCGTGGACGGCTGACGGCCGGCCCCGCCTCACACCGCGGCCGCGAGCCCGAGCGCGAAAGCGGGAACTTTCGCGCGAAGACGCGGTTCACTGCCCATCATCGACCTGGTGGAGGGCGCAAGGCCCTGCCGCCGAACCGGGGGCAGTTCCGTGAACAACATTATCTACATCATCGGCCTGATCGTCGTCGTCCTGGCCATCCTGTCCTTCCTCGGCCTGCGCTGAGGAAGGCGGACGCCGCCCGGCGATCGGGCCGTCGATCGGGCGAGCCGCGCCTCAGCGCGGCTTCTTGCCCTTGAAGGGCGCCTTGGCCGCAAAGGACTTGCCGACACCCGACTTGCCGGCGCCGAACGGCTTCGGCGCATAGGGCTTCTTCTCGCCAGAGGGCTTGTCGAAGCGGGGCTTCGGGCCCGAGCGGAACGAAACATTGGGGTCCGACAGCGCCTCGCGGTCGCTGCGCACAGGGTCATAGGCCTTGGCCGCGCCGAAGGGCTTGGACTTGCCCTCATAGGCCTTCTTCTTGCCCTCATAGGGCTTCTTCTCGCCGCCCTCGTAAGGCTTGGCCTCGGGCCTGGCCTCGTAGGGCTTGGGCTCATAGGCCTTCTTGGCGTAGGGCTTCCGGTCCCCGCCCTCAGAGGGCTTCTTCTCGTACGGCTTCTTGTCGTAGGGCTTCTTCTCGTAAGCCCGGGCCGGACGCGCATCGCCGTCGCGCTCGGGCTTGGCATAGGGCGCGGGCGCATGGCTCGCCTTCTCGGCGAAGGGCTTGGCCGGGCGGCGCTCCTCCTCGCCGGTCACCGGCTCGATCACGATCTTGTCGCGGTCGACGGCCTTGGCCAGCTCGTAGAAGCGCTCGGCGACATCGGCGTCGATCTCGACCTTCGTCTCCTTGTCGAAGATGCGGATCGCGCCGACCTCGTCGCGGGTGATCTTGCCGCGGCGGCAGATCATCGGCAGCAGCTGGCGCGGATCGGCGCCGTCCTTGCGGCCGACGCTCAGGCGGAACCAGACGGTGTCGCCGCGCGGACCCGATTTGTGGCGCGGCGCGTCGGAACGCGGGCTGTCCTCGCGGTTTTCGCCGAAGCGCGCGCCCTCGCGCGGCGCATAATCCTCACGGGCCCGGGCCGGGCGGCGTTCGTCGCGCGCGAAGTTCGGGTCCCCGACCTCCTCGGAGGCCGGCAGGCGGGCGCGGTAGATCCGCACCAGCGCGGCGGCGATCTCGTTGACCGAGCGGCCGGCGATCAGCGCCTCGACCATCGCGGCGTCGACCTCGCCGGGCTCGCCGGTCAGGATCGGGTCGTTCAGCAACCGCTCCTTGTCGAGCGCGCGGATTTCGTCCTGCGTCGGCGGTCCGGCCCAGATGGCCTCGACCTTGGCCTCGGCCAGCAGCATCTCGGCCTTGCGGCGGCGCGACGGTGGCACCAGCAGCACGCTCGTGCCCTTCTTGCCGGCGCGCCCGGTGCGGCCGGAGCGATGCTGCATCACCTCGGGGTCGTTGGGCAGTTCGGCATGGATCACCAGCGTCAGCCCCGGCAGGTCGATGCCGCGGGCGGCAACGTCGGTGGCGACGCAGACGCGCGCCCGGCCGTCGCGCAGCGCCTGCAGGGCCGAATTGCGCTCGCTCTGCGAGAGTTCACCCGAGAGCGCCACGGCCGAGAAGCCGCGCTCCAGCAGGATCGCCTCGAGATGGCGCACCGCGTTGCGGGTGTTGCAGAACACCAGCGAGCACGGCGAATCATGGAAGCGCAGCAGGTTGACGACCGCGAGCTCGGCTTCCTTCGGATAGACCCGGATCGCGCGATAGTCGATGTCGGCATGGCCGCCGGGCGTGGCGGCGACCTCGATGCGCAGCGCATCGTTCTGGTAGCTCTTGGCGAGCTGGATGATCGCCTTGGGCAGCGTCGCCGAGAACAGCAGGCTCTGGCGCTCGGCCGGTGTGGTCTTCAGGATGAATTCGAGATCGTCGCGGAAGCCGAGATCGAGCATCTCGTCGGCCTCGTCGAGCACGACGGCCTTGAGCGCCGAGACGTCGAGACGGTGGCGCTCGATATGGTCGCGCAAACGGCCGGGCGTCCCGACGACGACATGGGCGCCCTCGTCGAGCAGGGCGGCCTCGCGGCGCGGGTCCATGCCGCCGACGCAGGCGATGATGCGGGCGTTGGCGTGCTTGTAGAGCCAGGCGAGCTCGCGCTGGACCTGAAGCGCCAGTTCGCGCGTCGGCGCGATGATCAGGGCGAGCGGCTTAGCCGCACGGCCGAAGGCCTCGGCCTCGCCGAGCAGGGTCGCGCCGATGGCCAGCCCATAGGCGACGGTCTTGCCCGAGCCGGTCTGCGACGAGACCAAGAGGTCGCGCCCGGCGGCGGACGGCTCCAGCACGGCGCTCTGCACCGGTG
This sequence comes from Allobosea thiooxidans, assembly GCA_943372485.1. GTDB lineage: Bacteria > Pseudomonadota > Alphaproteobacteria > Rhizobiales > Beijerinckiaceae > Allobosea > Allobosea thiooxidans_A. The sequence continues at coordinate 10,470 of CALRYW010000062.1, read as the reverse complement.
TCGGTTCGGAATAATTGCGTTCGGCGAGCGCGCGCGCGAGCGGCGCACTCGAGGTCAGGAAGGACATGGGACAGAGGGCCTAGCGTTACGGCGCGGAATCGGAATGACGGCGCAGGATGACGGCGACGGGCGCAGGGCGCAGCCATCGATTGCGGGGCTCATAGCGCAAATGGCGACAGAAGGAAACCGGGATGGCAATGTGCGTTGAATCGACACGTTTCGCTTTGACTGTTGCACAGCGTTTCGGGCGCACCGACGGCGACTCCCTCCCCCCGCTTGCGGTGGGGAGGGCTGGGGTGGGGGGCAGCGCCGCTCGACGCGACGACCGAGGACAGAGCTCCGGCTTTCCGGCCCCCCATCCCTAACCCTTCCCACCGCAAGCGGGGGGAAGGGAGTGAGCTTAAGCTGCAAGCCACCGCCGCTGTCGCATATGTCGCACTCTTGACGACTCGCGCCCGTCGCGCGATCCCGCCGCCGCTTGCAGGGAGAGCGATGCGGATGCGGTGGGCGATTGTGGCGGGGATCTGGATGGCGAGTGCGCAGACGCACGCCCAGGACGGCGCGCAGATGATGACGCTGGGCGAGGTCAAGCAGCGCCGCGCCGAACTCGCGGGGCTCTTCATCCGCGTCGAGAACGTCACCGTCTCCGGCTTCGCCATGGCCCGCGGCGGCCTCGCCCAGGACGCCAGCGGCACGGTGCGCCTGGACGATGCCAGCATGCCGCAGGACACCATCACCTATCTCGAACGCCATTGCGCCAGGCCCGGCGCGAAGGCCAGTGCAGCCGCCCCGGCCGGCTGCCGCGGCGCGCTGGAGTTCACGGTCGCCTCGGCGCAGGGCACCTTCACCATCAGCGACGCGCAGTTCATCCCGCAGAACTGAGGCACATGGCGACCGTCCGGCGTCCCGCCTTGCCAAGGCGCGACGCCCTGCGCTGTGATCGGGGTCCCACGGAACAGGGACGGCTCTCATGGATCAGCAGACACGGCGCTTCGGTCTTTACGATGTCTCGATCCTGCATGACGGCTTCTATGAGGCCCCGATCGACGTGCTGACGCACGCCTCCGGCCCGGCGGCGCGCGACGGCGCCATCGCGGCATGGGGCCGGCCGACACTGCGCATCGTCGTCAACGGCTTCCTCCTGCGCGGGCCCGGCGGCATCACCCTCGTCGATGCGGGCACAGGCACGTCCTGGGGCGAGGCCTATGGGCATGCCCGCAGCGCCCTCGAGGCTTTCGGCGTGACGCGCGAGAGCGTCGATCGCGTTCTGATCACCCATCTCCATGGCGACCACGCGCTCGGCCTGTTCGATGGCGAAGCACCCTACTTCCCGAATGCCCGCATTCTCGTTCCGGCCCCGGAGCTGAACTTCTTCACCGACGCGGACAAGCGCCTGAGCACGCCCGAAAACCGCCGCGGCGGCTTCGCCATCGCCGAGACGCTGCTGCGGCTCTACCCCGAGCGCGTCGACGCCATCACCGTCTCCGATGACATCCTCCCGGGCGTGACCCTGATCCCGCTGCCGGGCCATACCCATGGGCAGGGCGGCTATCTGATCGAGAATGGCGGCCGCGACCTGCTGCTCTGGGGCGATGCGGTCCATCTCGAAACGCTGCAGGCGGCCGATCCCGATGTCGGCCTCGTCTTTGATCTCGACGGCGCCGTCGCGGTCGCGACCCGGCGGGACATTCTGGCGCGAGCGAGCGACCTCGGCTGGATCGTCTCCGGCGGCCATGTCGATGGCTTCAAAACCGTCAGGCGTGTCGGGAACGCCTTCGAACTGGTGCCCGCCTCCTGAAGGAAACTACCCCCGCACCCCGGCCGCCTCCAGCAGGCGCCCCGCAGCCGCCCTCGCCTCTTCGGTGATGCTCGCGCCGGCCAGCATGCGGGCAATCTCCTCGCGCCGCGCCGCGTCTTCCAGCCCCGTCACCCGCGTCACGGTGCGGGCGGCGGCGTCGCCCGGCAGCGCCGATTTGGCGATCAGGAAATGCTGGGCCGCCTTGGCGGCGACCTGCGGCGCATGCGTCACCGAGATCACCTGGACCTTGCCGGCGAGCCGCGCCAGCCGCTCGCCGATGGCGTCCGCGACGGCGCCGCCGACGCCGGTGTCGATCTCGTCGAAGACCAGCGTCGGGGCCGAGCCGCGCTCGGCCAGCACGACCTTCAGCGCCAGCATGAAGCGCGAGAGTTCGCCGCCGGAGGCCACCTTCATCATCGGGCCGGGCCGCGTGCCGGGATTGGTTTCGACCCAGAATTCGACGCGGTCGAAACCCTCCGGGCCGCGCGCCGTCTCGTCGCTGTCGATCCGCGTGATGAAGCGGGCGCGCTCCAGCTTGAGCGGCGGCAGTTCGGCCTTGACGGCCGCGTCGAGCTTCGCCGCCGCTTTCTGGCGGGCCGCGGAGAGCTTGCCCGCGAGCCCGACATAAGCCGCCTCGGCCCGGACGAGATCCTCTTCCAGCCGTCCGAGCGAGATCTCGCTGTCGTCGAGTGCGGTGAGATCGGCCGCCATGCTCTGCGCCAGCGGCACCAGCCCCTCGACCGGCACGTCATATTTGCGCGCGGCCCCGCGCAGCGCAAAGAGCCGCTCCTCGACGCGCTCCTGCTCGCGCGGATCGTATTCGGCGGCATGCATCCCGGCGGCGAGAGCCTCGCCCGCCTCCTCCAGCGCGACGATCGCGGTGTTGAGCGCAGCCAGCGAGGGGTCGATCAGCGAAGGCGCCTGTCCGGCCCGGCGTTCGAGCCGGCGCAGCACGGCCGAAAGCGCGGCGATCGGCGAGCCCTGCCCGGCCACCGCCTCATGCGCGTCGATCAGATCGCGGGCGACCTTCTCAGCCTGCATCATGCCGTGGCGCTGCGCGGCCAGCGCCTCCTCCTCGCCGGGCTTGGGCGCGAGCTTGCCGAGTTCGGCGACGGCATGGCGCAGGAAATCCGCCTCCTTGCGCGCCGTCTCGACGCGCATGCGCTGCGCCTGCAGGGCCTGGCGGGCGCGCTTCAGCGTCTCGCTGGCGGCGGCCACGCCTTCAGCCTGCGCCTCCAGCCCGGCGAAACCATCCAGGATCAGGCGATGCTGCGCCGGATCGGTCAGCGCGCGGTCGTCATGCTGGCCATGGATCTCGACAATCGCGGCACCGATCATCCTGAGAATCTGCACGCTGACGGGCTGATCATTGACGAAGGCGCGGGTGCGCCCGTCGGCATATTGCACGCGCCGCAGGATCAGGTCGCCGTCGGTGTCGATTTCCTGGGCCTGCGCCAGCTTGCGCGCGCCATGGTCGCCCGGCAGGTCGAAGACCGCGCTGACCTGGCCTTGCGTCTCGCCATGGCGCACGAGGCCGCCATCGCCGCGCCCACCCAGCGCCAGCGCGAACCCGTCGAGCAGGATCGATTTGCCGGCGCCAGTCTCGCCGGTCAGCACGCTCAGCCCGTCACGAAACGTCAGGTCGAGACGGTCGATCAGGACGATGTCGCGTATCGACAGTTGGACCAGCATGGCACTCAGCGCAGGCTCAGGAAGCGGGGCATGCGCAGACGACCCTCATGGCCGGCGAAACTAGCTCCGCCCGCCGAACCCGACGATGCCGGTGACCACGCGCGAGAAGCCCTGGAAGGCGCGGCTGATATAGGAACCACGGTCCTCACGCGGCTGCAGACCGCCGCTCTCGAGCAGGACATAGGCGTCCTTGTACCACGGGCTGTCCGGGAAGTTGTGTCCGAGCACGGCGGCCGCCGTTTGCGCCTCATTGGTGATGCCCAGCGCCATATAGGCTTCGGTCAGGCGCATCAGCGCCTCCTCGACATGGCGCGTGGTCTGGTACTTGATGATGACGTCGCGGAAGCGGTTCACCGCACCGGTATAGTTGCGCTTCTCGAGATAGAAGCGCCCGACATTCATCTCCTTACCCGCGAGCTGGTCACGCGCGACGAGGAGCTTCTCCTTCGCATCGAGCACATATTCGGACGTCGGATAACGCTGGATGAGCTGCTCGAAGGCGGCGATGGCGAGCTGCGTCCGCTCCTGGTCGCGCGTCGCATCGGGGATCTGGTTGAAATAGGACATCGCCATCAGATATTGCGCATAGGCCGCATCCGGGCTCGCCGGGTTCTGCGCGATGAAGCGCTTGGAGGCGGTGATCGTCTCCTCCCACTTCGAGGCCTGATAATTCGTGTAGGCGGCGAGAATCAGACCCTTGCGCGCAAAGGGGGAGAACGGCGCGCTCTTGTCGATCTCGTCGAACTTCTTCGAAGCCCCCTCGCTGTCGCCGTTCTGCAGGCGCGCGAGCCCTTCATTGTAGAGCCGGTCGGCCGGGACGATCTCCTTGACCTCGGGCTTGTAGACTTCGGGCCGATCGAAGGGATTGAGCGACGAGACGGTATCGCAGCCGCCGAGCAGCAGGGCGGCGCCGAGCGCGAGGGCCGGGCCCTTCGCCATCGATCCGGCGCGCTTGGATGTCGGGTTCTTCAGCCGCATGACGCTCACGTCGTCCGTCCTCTTGTCATCGTCCCCGCATCGGTGGGGATGCATGCCTTACCTCAGACGCCAATGGCGCGCCACTGCCGAAAGCAGGAGCCCACGGCGGCAGCGACGTCTATTCGACAGAAAACCGGCAACAGGAAGGCGCGCGAGCGCGAAGCGCTCAGTGCACGTCCGGCGCGAAGGCCGCAGGCGCGGCGGCGGCCATCTGAACGGCTCGCGGCGCAGCATAGACCGGCTCGGCTTCGACGATGGCGTAATTGGCGCGATCGGCAAAGAGCGCCTCCAGAATCCGCACATTCATGCGATGCCCGCCGCAATAGGAGCGGAACTCGCCGATGATCGGATAGCCCGCCAGCGCGAGGTCGCCGATCGCATCCAGGACCTTGTGGCGAACGAACTCGTCGCCGTAACGCAGCCCCTCGGGGTTGATGACCTTGTCGTCGCCGACGGCGACGGTGTTGTCGAGCGAGGCGCCGAGCGCGAAGCCCGCCTTCCAGAGCTGCTCGACATCGCGCATGAAGCCGAAGGTCCGGGCGCGGGCGATCTCCTGGGAATAGGCCGAAGCCTCAAGGTCGAAGACTTTACGCTGGCGGCCGATCACCGTGGTGTCGAAATCGATCTCGACATCGAGGCGGAACCCGCTCTTGGCCGGCAGCAGCTCGGCGAAGGCGCGGCCATGCTCGACACGCACCGGCTGCAGGATGCGCAGATGGCGGCGCGGCGCCGATAGCCCGACCAGACCCGTCGTCTCGATCGCGGCGACGAATTCAGCGGCGCTGCCGTCCATAATCGGCATTTCCGGCCCATCGATCTCGACCAGCACGTTGTCGAGACCAAGACCGGCGCAGGCCGACATCAGATGCTCGATCGTGGCGACGGAGGCCGAGGCTCGATCCCCGATAACGGTGCACAGTTCGGTCGCGCTGACCTTGGTGTGTTTAGCGTGAATCAGCTGGGCGGGCGCATTCTCCAGGCCCTGCCGCAGGAACACGATCCCGGAATTGGCGCTGGAGGGCTTGAGGCAGATCGTTGCGGGAGCTCCGGAATGGACACCGATCCCGGTCAGGGTGACGGGGGCCCGCAGGGTCGTCTGCCGATCGAAGCTCATTCTGGTATCCAATCCTGATCGCGAACGACGCCGTTTCACCGGGGCTTTTCCCCGACGGGGCAGTTCGTCTGCGATGCGTCCTGAGTCCAGGAGAGGGCGCGGCCCAACTCCTGTCTGTCGTGGTGCACCCGCAACATAAGCTTTCCGAGCATGGTCACAAAATCACGCTTTCTTTCGCTCTGTTACAGGACACAGCAACGCGCAGAGAGACTCTATCAGATTGGAATCACTATCGTTTTCGACAAGGCAAATCCCGGCGCGCAGGCGGCGCGCCGGGACGGTGTAACAGCCCGTAGGAGCCGGGCGGGCGCTCAGTTGGCCTGCCGGCGCAGGAAGGCCGGGATCTCGAGATGATCCTCCTCGCTGGTCCGATTCGGCGCGGCGCGACCATGCGGGTCGAGCTGACCCTGGGCCGGCCGGGCCGCCGGCGCCGCCGGGCGGCGCATGTACTCGGCATGGGCCGCGCTCGGAGCCTGCGGCATGGCCGGGGGCTGGGGAGCCTGGCGCACCGGGGCCGGCTGGGCCTCGGCCGCCTCCTCCTCCTTGCGGCCGAACCCGACCGAAGCGAGGCGCTGCATCAGCGACATGCGCTTCTGGTCGGCGACGCTGGGCGGCGGCGGCGCGGCCTGAGCGCCGCGATGGGCGGCGATCTGAGCCTGCGCCGGAATCGGCAGATCCTCGACGCGGGGCATGCGGGTCGGACGCACCACCGAACGCTCCGGCATCGGCGGGATGAAGCTCTCTTCGAGCATCGGGGCGGGCTCGGGCTGAGGCACGGGCTCGGGAGCCGCGGCGGCCATCACCGGGCGCGGCTGCGCCGGGGCGATGCGGATGTCTTCCGGCAGACCGCGCGGGGCGCTGTCGATCGCGTGCGGCATCCGCAGCTCGAGCGGCGCCTCGGGAGCGACCGGCGCCGGTGCCGGAGCGGCCTGGCGGGCCGGGGTGGCGGTGCGCAGGCGGGCCTCGGCCTTCAGGCGCTCGGCAACCTGGGCGATGCGCGCCTCGGTCTCGTCCATCTCGGCCTGCGTCGTGACCGGCTTGTCGATACCCGTCGCGACGACGGAGACACGCACGATGCCTTCCAGCGCCTCGTCGAAGGTCGCGCCGACGATGATGTTGGCCTCGGAGTCGACCTCCTCGCGGATGCGGGTGGCGGCCTCGTCGACCTCGTAGAGCTTCATGTCGCGTCCGCCCGTGATCGAGATCAGCAGGCCGCGCGCGCCCTTCATCGAGACGTCGTCGAGCAGCGGGTTGTTGATCGCGGCCTGGGCTGCGTTCAGTGCGCGCTTGTCGCCCTGCGCCTCGCCAGTGCCCATCATCGCCTTGCCCATGCCGCGCATCACGGCGCGAACGTCGGCAAAGTCGAGATTGATCAGGCCGGGGCGGACCATCAGGTCAGTGATGCAGGCGACGCCGGAGTAGAGCACCTGGTCGGCCATGCCGAAGGCGTCGGCGAAGCCGGTCGTCTCATTGGCGACCCGGAACAGGTTCTGGTTGGGGATCACGATCAGCGTGTCGACCGCCTCGTTCAGCTCGCTGATGCCGGCCTCGGCCATGCGCATGCGGCGATGGCCCTCGAACTGGAACGGCTTGGTGACGACGCCGACCGTCAGGATGCCCATGTCGCGGGCGACGCGGGCGATCGCCGGGGCCGCACCCGTGCCGGTGCCACCGCCCATGCCGGCGGTGATGAAGACCATGTGCGCGCCGGCGAGATGGTCGCGGATCTCGTCGATCACCTCCTCGGCGGCCGCGCGGCCGACCTCGGGCTGGGAGCCGGCGCCGAGACCCTCGGTCACCTGCAGGCCCATCTGGATGATGCGCGAGGCCCGCGACAGCGCGAGCGCCTGGGCATCCGTGTTGGCAACCACGAAATCGACGCCGTCGAGACCGGCCTCGATCATGTTGTTGACCGCATTGCCCCCGGCGCCACCGACGCCGAACACCGTGATCCGGGGCTTGAGTTCCCGGATGTCCGGGGCTTGCAGATTCATCGCCATGGTTGCCTCTTTTGATCCCTTGTCCGGCGCCTGGCGGGAGCCGTCCCGATTGCGATATTCGACGCCGTGGCTTCCCCGCCGCGCGGGCTCGCCAGTACTCACTCTGCTTTCGAACGGAGGGCCGTGACGGCCGTCCGCTCAGAAACTCTCCTTCAGCCAGCGCCCGACGCGGGAGAAGTACCCGTCGGTTCCGGTGGCGAAATAGGCCGCGCCCGCGCGGGGCTCGAAGTGCTCGACATGGGCCACCTGCGGGTAGACCAGCAGGCCGACCGCCGCCGCGAAGGCCGGCCCCTTGCCGGCTTCGGGCAGGCCCCTGATACCGAGCGGCCGGCCCGTGCGGACCTGGCCGCCGAGGATCCGCCGCGCCACCTCGGGCAGGCCGGTGAGCTGGCAGGCGCCGCCCGTTAGCACGACGCGGCGCCCGGCCTGCGCCGAGAAGCCGGCCTGGGTCAGCCGGTCGCGCACCAGTTCGAGGATTTCCTCGACGCGCGGCTTGATGATCCGCACCAGCTGCGACTTCGGCAGATGGTTGGGCGTGTCGCGCTCGTCGTCGTCGACCTGCGGCACGGCGATCATGTCGCGCTCGTCGGAGGCGCTGGAAATGCAGGAGCCGTGCAGCGTCTTCAGCCGCTCCGCGGCCGCGACGCGGGTCGAGAGGCCGCGCGCCACGTCCATGGTGATGTGGTTACCGCCGACCGCGATCGCGTCGGCATGCATCAGGTGGCCGCCCGAGAACACGCCGAGGCTGGTGGTCCCGCCACCCATGTCGACCACGACGACGCCCATCTCGGCCTCGTCGTCGACAAGCACGGACAGACCAGAGGCATAAGGTGTCGCGACCACCGCCTCGACCTCGAGATGGCAGCGTTCGACCGCCAGCATGACGTTGCGCGCGGCCGAGGCCTCGCTGGCGACGACATGCATGTCGACCGAGAGCTTGCCGCCGATCAGCCCGCGCGGATCGAGCACGCCGGGCACGCCGTCCAGCGCATAGCCGGTCGGCAGGGCATGAAGCACGGCCTTGCCGGGCCGCAGCGCATGGGTCGCGGCATGGGCGAGCACGCGCTTGACGTCGCCGTCGCCGACCGAGCCGGCGCGCAGATCGACGCTGGCCGCGTAATGCTGCGAGGCGAGGCGCCCGCCGGTCAGGTTGACGATGACCGACTGGACCTCGACCTTGGCCATGCGCTCGGCGGCGTCCACCGCGGCGCGGATCGCCTTCTCGGCGCTTTCGAGATCGATGATCGCGCCGCCCTTGAGGCCGAGCGAGCGCTGATGACCGATGCCGATGATGCGCGCGACATGGGTGCGGCCGCGCAGCCGCTCATTCGCCTCGGCCGGGTTCAGCTCGGCGATCAGGCAGACGACCTTGCTCGTGCCGATGTCGAGAATCGACAACGTCGCGCTCTTGCGCGACGAGAGCGGACGCATCCGCGGCGTCAGGCCCTGGGAGGTGACGCGGTTCATGCCTCGCCTCCCTTCTTCCTGGTCTTGCTCTTGAACTGCTCGGCGCGGGCGGCGGCGCCCTCCTCCGTCAGCCGCATCACGACCCGGTCGGGTTGGCGCAGATCGATCGCCAGCAGATCCTTCTCGAAGATCCGGAAATCGGCCTGGAGAGCGGCCAGCCGCTTCACCGCCGCGGCCGGCTCCGTCTCGGGCAGGCGCACATCCATGCCGTTGTCGAGCTTCAGGTTCCAGCGCCGGCCGGCCACCAGCGTCGCCGCGCGGATCTGCGCGGCGATCGGGCCGGCTTCGCGGCGCAGGGCGATGTATTCGCGGGCGCGGTTGTTGGCGTCGACGCCGACGACCAGCGGCAGATGGGCGAAGCGCCCGTCATCCATCCTGTCGATGACCGTTCCGTCGGCGGCGATCACGAACAGCTCGCCCTTGACCTGCCACAGCGCGAAGGGCTCGCGCTCGACCAGCGTGATCGCGACCTCGCCCGGATAGAGCTTGCGGACCGCGGCCTCCCGGATCAGCGGCGCGGATTCGAGGCGCTTGCGCGCCTGGTCGGCATCGAAGAAGGCCAGAGAGATCTTGGGATCGATCCCGGCCGCGACGAGAACCTCGACCTCGGAGAGCTCGGCGATGCCCGAGATCGTGACGCGATCGATGCCGAAGCCGACGAGGCGGGCCAGCATGTGATGCGGCTCGCCGTAATTTGCCCGCAGTGTCTCGAAATGGCCGCCCAGCAGCGTCCCCGTCCCGATGCTCAGGCCGAGGAAGCCGAGCGCCATCCAGGTGCCCAGCCGGCGCGGCAGGCGCTGGGCCAGGGGCACGGAGACCGCACTGCGGCGCGATCGGCGCAGCCAGCGCCCCTGCCGCTCGCCGACGAGCAGCTGCGGCCCGGGAGCCGGGACCGGCAGACGCGCAGCGGAAACCGCCGCCGTTGTCTTGACCGATCGAGGGAGGCGTCCTCCACCATCCATGTGACGCGTTCACCGAAGTTGAGCCCGCATGGGCAGCCAGGGCGGCGCTGGGCCGATTCGGTCAGGCCGGGCCATCCGGAGCCTTTCCGCAGGGGCGAAACACGCTGTTTCGAGGCCCTGGCGGAGATCGGTTCTGCAGACGTCCCGGCACCCGATTGCTTGATGCGCCGTTAACGCCCACTCTTCGATCTGCTGGTAAATTTTTGGTAAAGGTTGCGCTCGCGAGAGCGGGATCGCGCGTGGATTCTTCACAGGGTCAGCGACCGGCGCAGTGACGCGCAGCGGTGGCCGGAGCGGCCCTCAGGGCACGCCGATCCGCTTGATCTCCCAGTGCAGCTCGAAGCCGGACTGGTCCTTCACCCGGCGCCGCACCTCTTCGCCCAGGCCCTCGACATCGGCCGCCGTGGCACCGCCGGTGTTGATCAGGAAGTTGCAGTGCATCTCCGACACCTGCGCGCC
>CALRYW010000061.1:0-24763 GCA_943372485.1 Allobosea thiooxidans | reverse complement strand
GGCTCGCCGCTCTACGACAAGCTCGCCGTGGCCGGCCTGACCGCCTTCCTGGCCAGCCGGCCGGATGCCGGCGCCGATCTCGTGCTCGCGGCGGATGTCTTCGTCTATCTCGGCGAACTCGCGCCCGCCTTCGCCCAGAGCGCGCGCGTCCTGAGCCGCGGCGGCCTGTTCGCCTTCACCGTGCAGAGCCATGAGGGCGAGGGTGTCGTCGTCGGGGCGGATCGGCGGTTCGCGCATGCGGAGACCTGGCTGCAGTTGCGGCTCGGGGCGGCCGGCTTCACCGTCCTGGCGAGCGAGGCCGTCAGCACACGGCAGGATCGCGGCGTGGCCGTGCCGGGGCTTCTGGTGGTGGCGGAGAAGCGGTGAGGGGGGCCCGCTTGGGGTCGAGAGCCGACCACTTCTCCGTCCGGCAGCACGTCCGGTCAGCACCAATGACTTGACGTGCCAGTGAATCTTTTCGAGCCGCTCTCCTCGACAGCATTCGTCGCCTTGAACTGCTACCAGAAAAGTCGCACGGTTCGGGCGAGCCACTCATTTGGCGGAAGCCGGAGAAAGTTCAGCAAATCTGGAGGCCAAAGTGAACTCGGTTCTGAAAGTTTCATTTGTTGCTTTTGCAGTCTGCTTGGCACCGCTAACAGGGTGGGCGGAGTCACCGAAGTACAAGGCCGACGTGCCCAGGGCTGTCACGACGCCGGATGTCGTCGTGACCGAACGGCTGGGCGCCCTTCGGTTCTTCGATGGCGTTCCCGACGCTGACACCGTGCAGCGTGTATACGACAACCTCAATTACATGCGCGGTGTCGAAACCTTCTTGAACGGAATCCCGGCGACTTCGATTCATGCTCTTTGCAGAGGTCTGGATGACGCCAACGTGGGGCCGTTTGTCGTCGGGATCTTCGAGAATCTCATGGACGCTCGTTCGTTGTTCCTGACGGCGAACTCGACAACCGTCTATGTGACGTTGTGCATGGACCTGAAGGATGGTCCCGTCGTCATGGAAGTGCCGCCAGGTGTGCTGGGACCAGTCGACGACGCCTTTTTTCGCTGGGTCACCGATATCGGCGTGACAGGCCCCGATCAGGGGCGAGGCGGCCGCTATCTGTTCGTCGGGCCGGACTACAATGGCGATCTTCCCGCACAAGGGTATCACGTCGTAAAGTCCAAAACTTACGTCAACTGGCTTCTCATGCGGGCCTTCGTGACCGACACCGGCACAGAAGGCGCCGCCGCGGGCGTCAAAGCCGCGATGAAAGTCTATCCCTTGTCCAAAGCCGCGGCGCCGCCGGAGCAGGCCTTCGTCAACCTCTCCGGCGTGCAGATGAACACGATCCATGGGAACGACTTCTCGTTTTTCAAAGAACTGAATGCGGTGGTTCAGCACGAACCGGCGGATGCTTTCCCGGCAGAGCTTGTGGGCTTGTTCGCTTCGATCGGGATCAAGAAAGGCGTTCCGTTCGTCCCCGATGAACGGATGCGCAAGAGTCTCACTGAGGCCGTCGCGGTTGGCAATGCTACCGCACGGGCGCTCTCCTATCGGCCACGAAATCGGAGTGTGTATTTCTACGAAGACAGACAGTGGTACTCACCATTTGCCGGCGGAAGCTATCGCTTCATGGACAATGGCGAGCAAGTGCTCGATGACCGGACCTTCTTTCACTACATGGCAACAGGCATAACCCCGGCCATGGCCGCACCTCAGGTGGGATCAGGCTCGGTCTATGCGTTCACAGCGCATGACTCGCAGGCCGCGTATCTGGACGGCAGCAAGACCTATAGTGTCACGCTGCCCGCCCCCATTCCGGTCAATAACTTCTGGTCCTTCATGGTCTACGACAATCAGCATCGCTCGATGCTGGAAACCGATCAGAAGCTGGCGGGCGTTGACAGCAAAAACCCGGACGTCGTGGCAAATGGCGACGGGTCTTACACCGTCTGGTTCGGTCCGCAACCTCCGATGGGCAGGAAGGGAAACTGGATACAAACCATGCCGGGCAAGAGCTACTCCGTTCTCCTGCGCCTCTATGGTCCGCTTAATCCGTGGTTCGACAAGACGTGGAAGCCGGGTGATTTTGAGCTCATCGAATAAAGTCATCTCGTGATCGCCTGTCTCGCAGGCGAACCACAGTTAGCTGGCGCCGATCATTGTGGCCGACGCCTACACGTTTGAACACTTCGGTGCATTCCCGTCTTGAACGCTCAACCGTTGGACATCGGCGGGCGTCACCGCGGTCCTGGTCTTCGCCAGCCAGCGCCTATTTTTCGACAGCCCCAGCACACTGCTCGCAAGCAACGTTCACAATGAAGGAATAATGTCCCCGGGAACCGCTCTGAAACCTGTCGCTGTAAGCCGTAGTGGCACTGTGACTGGGTGCAGCGCAGCTAAGTGGAGAAACGTATGAAAATCGCCTCTACCCAAGCCCTCCTCGCCGCTGTACTCGCCTGCGCGTGGACATTCACGAGCGCACTTGCGGATAAAGTCCCCGTGCTGCAAGGTACGAAAGACACGCGCATCGGCAAGCTTGATTTCGACGGCGGCTTCCCCTCGAAAGACACCGTCAACAAGCTGTATGATGAAATCGACTTCCAGCGGGCTTCCCAAGCCTACATCTGGGGCTTGCCGATCATTGGCTTTGCCGAGTGGCAGGCCTCGGCCGCTAAGAGTTTTGGCGCGGGCGATCTGGACTACGTCATATACCTATCCGTCGAGGACAAGCTTGGCATTCTGACGCCCAATGCCAGCACACCGTACATCATTGCTTTTCCTGATCTGTCCAAGACCGGCCCGTTGGTCGTCGAAGTGCCTGCAGGCGCCAGCGCCGGCGGCGTGCTCGACTTCTGGCAACGGCCGATCACGGACACCGGTTTTGCCGGTCCGGACAAGGGAGAGGGCAGCAAATACCTGATCTTGCCGCCCGGCTCACCGGACATCAAAGCCGACGGTTATCGGGTCTTGCGCTCGCCAACGGTCAATATCTTCTTGGGACATCGCGCGCTTGATCCCGATCCGGCAAAGGCCGACGCATGGGTCAAGCAGCTGCGGCTCTATCCGTATGCTCAGCGGGATAATCCTCCGGCTACCCGCTTCCTGAGACCCGAGGGTCGCAAGTGGAGTCAAGTCCCGCCGCGCGGACTCGCGTATTGGGAACGCTTGGCCGACATCCTGAATCGTGAGCCTGTTGCCGAACGCGACCGCTTTTTCATGGCCATGCTCGCGCCACTCGGCGTCGAGAAAGGTAAGCCGTTCAAGCCAGATGCCCGCCAGGCGAAGCTGCTCGAGGAGGCAACCTTCGTCGGCGAATCCATGGCGATGGCCATCAGCTTCGACAAGCGCATCGCCGGTTCCCGCTATCGTCCAGCTTCGAACTGGCAATACGTCATCATGCTCGACCCGAGCCAAGAGTCGGAGTTTTACAGCCAGCTCGATGAACGCACCGATTATTTCTATCAAGCGGTGACCACGACCAGTGGCATGGTCAGCAAGACGCCGGGCGTCGGCCAAGCCTATCTTGGCGCTTACGAACTTGCGGCCGATGGCAGCCGTTTCGATGGCGGCAAGACCTACCGCTTGCGTGTGCCGCCCAATGCCCCGGCCAAGCAATTCTGGTCGGTTACGCTCTACGACGTGGATAGCCGCAGCTTTATCGTCACGAAGGAACTTATCGCCGACCGCTCCTCGCGAATGGATCTGGTGAAGAATGCCGACGGTTCCGTGGACATCTACATGGGACCAAAGGCTCCCACAGGATTCGAGAAGAACTGGATTCCGACCGTTCCGGGCCGGGGCTGGTTCACGCTGCTCCGCCTATACGCGCCAACCGAAACCTACTTCGACAAGAGCTGGCCGCTACCGCCAATCGAGCTCTTGGAGTGATCCGCGATGGCATGCTCACGACCGGTTGCAGCGGACGGCGCTAACGCGCCGCCGCCGTACCGCAGCGTTGGCAAGAGGGTGACGATGCACGACTCAGTTGGCGATGTCCGTTATCAAGCCAAGTCTGATAAACTGATGTGACACCGGCAGTTTAGTCCAAACGGCGTTAGATCCGGCCTTGGGAGAGGAGCCTGCCAGCTATAGTGTATTGGTTTCTTGTTCGCTCTCAGCGAAAATCAGACCCAAAGCAGTCCCGTAGGTCGAGCGGGCCATCAAAGGGTTGTTGTTGCAGCGCACTGCATGCCCGGCCCTACGATGATGCTCAGTGCAGCACATGTGTTGCGCACCGGCACGATGTGGACTCGGGGTAGAAAGTGAGCCTCGGCGCCCCTGCTAACCGTGTCTCGCCGCAATTCAAATGCGGTCGTGTCCACCCACTATGACCGCTGATCACTCGGCAGCCGACATCGAGACGCGTGCAGCAAGAGTCAGCTTGGGGTCGGGCGCGGCCATCTCGACGTCCCCCGGCGATGCCGCTCTCGACTTTGCGACCCACAGCGGCCCCACCCGTCTTATTCCCCTTTCGTTCTCTCTCACCACCCCCTATCTTCGGCCGGCATGGCCACCCTCCCCGCTCTTCCGCCCGCCTTCACGGACTGGTTCGCCAGCCGCGGCTGGAGCGCGCGGCCGCATCAGCTGGCCCTGCTCGAAGAGGCCCGCGCGGGCCGCTCGACGCTGCTGGTGGCGCCGACCGGGGCCGGCAAGACGCTCGCCGGCTTCCTGCCCTCGCTGGTCGAGCTCTCGCAGCGCCAAGCCGTGCCCAAAGCGAAGCGCGAGGGGCTGCACACGCTCTACATCTCGCCGCTGAAGGCGCTCGCCGTCGATATCGCGCGCAATCTCGAGGCGCCGATCCGCGAGATGGGGCTGCCCATCACGGTCGAGACGCGCACCGGCGACACCTCGGCCGCCAAGCGCACGCGCCAGCTCCGCACGCCGCCGGACATCCTGCTGACGACGCCCGAGCAGCTCGCGCTGCTGGTCTCGCATCGGGATGCCGCGCCCTTCTTCGCCAGCCTGCGCCGCATCGTGCTGGACGAACTGCATGCGCTGGTCACCTCCAAGCGCGGCGACCTGCTTGCGCTCGATCTGGCGCGGCTGCGCAGCCTCGCCCCGCAGGTCAGCGCCGTCGGACTCTCCGCGACGGTGCGCGAGCCGGCCGATCTGCAGCGCTTCCTCGGCGGCAGCGAGACGCCGGCCGGGCTGGTGACGGTGAAGGGCGGGGCGGCAGCGCGCATCGGCATCCTGCAGACGCCGACCCGCCTGCCGATGGCCGGCCACACCACCGGCCATGCGATGGGGGCGATCTACGCGGCCATCAAGGCGCACAAGCTGACGCTGGTCTTCGTCAACACGCGCATGCAGGCGGAGTTCGCCTTCCAGGCGCTGTGGACGATCAATGACGACAACCTGCCGATCGCGCTGCATCACGGCTCGCTCGACGCCACGCAGCGCCGCAAGGTCGAGGCGGCCATGGCCGAGGGCCGGCTGAAGGCGGTCGTCTGCACGGCGACGCTCGATCTCGGCATCGACTGGGGCGATGTCGACCTCGTCGTCAATATCGGCGCGCCCAAGGGCGCAAGCCGGCTGATGCAGCGCATCGGCCGCTCGAACCACCGCATGGACGAGCCCTCGCAGGCGCTGCTGGTGCCCTCCAACCGCTTCGAGTTGCTGGAGTGCCGCGCGGCGCTGGATGCCGTGGCCGAGGCCGCGCAGGACACGGCCGATGCCCGCATCGGGGCACTCGACGTGCTCGCCCAGCATGTGCTCGGCGTCGCCTGCTCGGACGGGTTCGACTCCGAGGCGCTCTATCGCGAGGTCTGCACCGCCTCGCCCTATGCCGGGCTGGAGCGGGCCGATTTCGACGCGGTGGTGAACTTCGTCGCCACCGGCGGCTACGCGCTGAAGAGCTATGAGCGTTTCGCCAAGCTGCGCCAGGACAAGGCCGGGCATTGGCGCGCCAGCAACGCCCAAATCATCCAGCAATACCGCATGAATGTCGGCACCATCGTCGAATCGACCATGCTCAAGGTGCGGCTCGGACGGGCGCGGGCCGGGAAGCCCGGCCAGCCGCAAACGGTTCTGCGCGGCGGACGCGTGCGCGGCGAGATCGAGGCGTATTTCGCGGAGACGATGACGCCCGGCGATACCTTCATCTTCGCTGGCGAGGTGCTGCGCTTCGAGGGCATCACCGGCAATGAGGCGGTCTGCTCGCGCGCCCCGCCCGGCACCGACCCGAAGATCCCCTCCTACAACGGCGGCAAGTTCCCGCTCTCGACCTTTCTCGCCGCGCGCGTGCGGGCGATGCTCGCCAACCCGAAGGAGTGGGACAGCCTGCCCGAGGAGGTCTCCTCCTGGCTGCATGCGCAGCGGCTGAAATCGCGCCTGCCGAAGCCCGGCGAGCTCCTGGTCGAGACCTTCCCGCGCGGCGGGCGGTTCTACCTCGTGGCCTATCCCTTCGAGGGGCGGCTGGCGCATCAGACGCTCGGCATGCTCCTGACCCGCCGGCTGGAACGCGCGCGGATGCGGCCGCTCGGCTTCGTCTGCAACGACTACGGCATGGCCTGCTGGGGGCTCGGCGACATGTCCGCCGCGATCGCGCGCGGGGCCTTGAGCCTCGACGAGCTGTTCGCGCAGGACATGCTGGGCGACGATCTCGAGGAGTGGCTGGCGGAATCGGCGCTGATGAAGCGCACCTTCCGGCAATGCGCGGTGATCGCGGGGCTGATCGAACGGCGCTTCCCCGGCCAGGAGAAGAACGGCCGCCAGGTCACCATGTCGACCGATCTCGTCTATGACGTGCTGCGCCGGCACGAGCCCGAGCATGTGCTGCTCAAGGCCGCACGTGCGGATGCCGCGACGGGCTTGCTCGACATCAAACGCCTGGGCCAGATGCTGACACGGATCAGCGGGCGAATCGTGCATCAGCCGCTGGATCATGTGTCGCCGCTGGGCGTCTCCGTCATGCTCGAAATCGGCCGCGAAGCGGTCTATGGCGAGGCGGCCGACGAGATCCTGGCGGAGGCCGAGGCAATGCTGACCGAAGAGGCGATGGCGTGAACGCAGTGGCGGCGAGCGACCAAGGAGCGACCGAGGCGGTCTTCCTGCTCGGCCGGCTCGTGGTCGTGCCCGATCATTCGGGCGCGCTCTGGCTGCCTGACGAGCGCACGCTCGTCGTCGCCGACCTGCATCTCGAAAAAGGCTCCTCCTATGCAAGGCGCGGCGTCTTCCTGCCGCCCTATGATTCGGCGGCGACGCTGGCCACGCTTGCGGCCGCGATCGCCCGCCATGCACCGCGCCGCGTCATCGCGCTCGGCGACAGCTTCCACGACCGCGAGGCGGAGATCCGCCTCGACGAGGCCAACCGCGCGACGCTGAAGCGGCTGCAGGCGGGCCGCGACTGGCTCTGGGTGACCGGCAATCACGACCCGCAGATCGGCGCGGCGATGGGCGGAGACAGTGCCGCGGCGGTCGATCTGCGCGGCGTCACCCTGCGCCATGAGCCCGATGCGCGGGAGACGGGCTTCGAAATCGCCGGCCATCTCCACCCAGCCGCGAAGGTGAGGATGCGCGGGCGGGCGCTGCGGCGGCGCTGCTTCGCGCTGTCGTCCCGGCGCTGCGTCATGCCGGCGATGGGCGCCTATGCCGGCGGGCTGAACCTGCGCGACGAAGCCTTTCGCCCGCTACTGGGGCCGGGCTTCAGCGCCCATCTCCTCGGCGACGCCCGCCTCTTCCGCATCGACCCGCGGCTGCTGCTGCCTGACTGAACGCGGACGGGCGGGGACCGCGCCGACGGCCAAGCGCAGGGCCGGCGGCCATCTCGGCCACGCCGCGACGATGTGGGTTGCGTCCACCCGGCGCTTGTGGCATCAGGACGCCGCTTCGGAACGACGCCCGTCCTGCCCCTCGCCCCGGCGACCGCAGGATAACCTGGCCGACGATCCTGCTGCGGTAGCTCAGTGGTAGAGCACACCATTGGTAATGGTGAGGTCGAGAGTTCAATCCTCTCTCGCAGCACCAGCCCATCTCCTTGATGTGGCTGAGCCTCTTGACGAGGCAGAGATCCCGTCCGTTGCGACATTGCCCTCGGCGTCACACACCAGACCGAGCCCAGCCGTTTTCGGGGACAGTGCCCCCTTCAGCGAGCCCGCGCCCGGCCTCGCCGTCGGGACGGTGCTTCAGGTCTCGAGGATGATCTTGGCGGCGCCGACGTGGCCGGCATCGATGTCGGCGAAGGCCCGGGCGCCCTCACGGAGCGGGCGGTGCTCCGTCCAGCCGAGGGCGCCGAGGCGGCCCTGGGCCAAGGCCTCGACGGTCTGACCGAAATCGGCGGGCGTGTAGCAGTAGACGCCGGCCAGCGTGATCTCCTGCAGCGTCAGCTTGCGGATGTCGAGGCCACCCTGCCCGGGCAGCAGGCCGACATGGACGATGACGCCGCCGGGGCGCGCCATGCGGCAGGCGGCCGCCCGGGTCGCATCGGCGCCGACCGCGTCGATGACGAGATCGGCGCTGTTGTCGTCCGGCTCGTCCTCGCCGGGCCGGTAGACCCCGATGCCTTCCGCCGCCACCGTCGCGCGGCGCTGCGGGTTGGTTTCGCCGATGACGAGGTCGCGGGCGCCGAACAGCCGCGCGACCAGCCCGGCCGCCAGTCCGATCGCGCCGCCGCCGAGCACCACGACCCGGCAGGCCGCCAGTGGCTGGTGCAGCCGCTGCAGGCCCATGCGCACCGCATGCCAGGAGACGGCGACGGGTTCGGCCAGCGCCGCATGGGCGATCGGCATGGCGTCGGGAATCGGCGTCAGGTTGCGCTGGGGAATTCGCAGCAGCTCCGCGAAGGCGCCCGGCCGTGGCGGCATCGAGATGATCTGCCGCGTCGGCGAGAGATGCCAGCGCCCCTCGATCGCATAGGGGCAGGCCGGGTCGACCACGAGCGGATTGATGGTGACGCGCTCGCCCGCACGCGGCCCCGTCGCGATGCGTCCCGCCGCCTCATGGCCCAGGATCAGCGGCGGCGGGCGGCGGGCATCGAAGCCGTGATAAGCATGCATGTCCGAGCCGCAGATGCCGACCGCCTCGACGCGGACCAGCACCTCGTCGGCCTCCGGCACGGGGTCCGGCTCGTCGCGGAAGACGAGGCCGTTGGGACCGGTATAGACCAGCGCCTTCATGCGGCGACCCTCCTCATTTGGCGGTGAAACCGCCATCGACGGCCAGGGTCTGGCCGGTGACATAGGCCGAGGCTGGCGAGGCCAGGAAGACCGTGGCGCCGGCGAGATCGTCGAGCTCGCCATTGCGGCCGATGGCGGTCTGCGCCGCATTCCTGGCAGCGCGCGCGGGATCGGCGAAGACGGGCGCCGTCAGCGGCGTCGGGAAGAAACCCGGCGCGATCGCGTTGCAGGTGACGCCATGGCGCGACCATTCCTCGGCGATGGCCCGCGTCAGCTGGACGACGCCGCCTTTCGCCGCGCCATAGGGCGCGCAGTCGGGGAAGGCGCGGTAGCTCTGCAGCGAGGCGATGTTGACGATGCGACCATAGCCGCGCTGCGCCATCGCCGGGGCGAAGGCCTGCGTCAGCAGGAAGGGCGCGCGCAGATGCACGGCCATGTGGAGGTCGAAGCCCCCGGCCGACACCTGCATGAAGGGCTGGCGCAGATTGAGCCCGGCGACGTTGACGAGGATGTCGATGGTCCGCCCCAGCCGCTCGCAGGCCGCCGCCAGGGTGGCGCCGGCCTCCGGCGAGGCGAGATCGGCGGCGATGAAGTCGGCAGCGATGCCCCCCGCCCGCAGCCCTTCGGCCGCCTCGCGCAGCGCCTCTTCCCGCCGTGCGACGATGACCAGATGCGCGCCCGCCAGCCCCAGCGCCCGGGCCATGGCGAGCCCGATGCCGCTGTTGCCGCCGGTGACCAGGGCCGTCTTGCCGGTCAGGTCGAAGAGAGAGGTCAGCCTGAACATCGCTCAGACCTCGACCGGCGTGCCGAGGTCGACATTGGAGCCCGGCGCATATTTGGCCATGCGCGCATCGCTGGTGCGGGCATGGGCCTCCATGCCCTCCAGCCGCGAGATCCGGGCCGAGACGGGGGCGATGCGCTGGCAGGCGACCCGATCCATGCGCTGCCAGGTCAGGGGCTTCAGGAATTTGTGGACCGACAGCCCCGCCGAATAGCGGGCGGCGAATTTGGTCGGGAGGATGTGGTTGGGGCCCGAGACCTTGTCGCCGAAAGCGACATTGGTCTCTTCACCCAGGAACAGCGAGCCATAATTGCTGAGATGGGCGTGCCACCAGTCGAGCTCGCTGCAATGCACCTCGAGATGCTCGCAGGCGTAAGCGTCGGAGACCGCGACCATCTCCTCGCGGGTGTCGCAGAGGACGATCTCGCCATAGTCGCGCCAGGCGGCGCCGGCGGCATCGCGCGCCGTGGGCGGCAGGGTCGCGATCAGCTCCGGCATCAGCCTGGTGACCTCGTCGGCGATGCGGCGCGAGGAGGTGATCAGCCAGGCCGGGCTTTCATGGCCATGCTCGGCCTGGCCGACGAGATCGGTCGCGACGATCAGCGGATCGGCGCTGTCGTCGGCGATCACGGCGACCTCGGAGGGGCCGGCGAAGACGTCGATCCCGACCTTGCCGAACAGCATGCGCTTGGCCTCGGCGACGAATTTGTTGCCGGGGCCGACGATGATGTCGGCCGGCTTGCCGGTGAACAGGCCGAAGGTCATGGCCGCGACCGCCTGGACTCCGCCCAGGCACATGACGATGTCGGCGCCCGCCACCGTCAGCGCATAGAGCACATGGGGGTGGATGCCCTGGCCACGGAACGGCGCCGAGCAGGCGACGACGGTCTTGACGCCGGCGGCCTTGGCAGTGGCGACGGACATATAGGCCGAGGCGATATGGGCGTAGCGGCCGGTCGGCACATAGCAGCCGGCCGTGTTCACCGGCACGAGCTTTTGCCCGAGATGCAGGCCCGGCGAGATCTCCAGCGAAAAATCCTGGCAGGAGGCGCGCTGCGCCTCGGCAAAGCGGCGCACCTGGCCGGCGGCGAAGCTGATATCGTCCCTGACGGCCTGCGGCACGTCGCGGATGCGCTCGGCGATGGCGGCCTGGTCGAGGACGATCGGCCCGTCCCATTTGTCGAGCTTGAGAGCATAGTCCTTCACCGCCCGCTCGCCCCCGGCCTCGATCGCGGCAAGCATCTCGGTCACAACCGCGCGCGCAGTGTCGGTTTCCGTCTCCGGCGTCTTGGTCGCGGTCTTGAGATGGGTGATGGCCATGGCTTTATGTCCGCTTCGGAGCGCAAGGGGTGGTCGCGGTGACGCCGGGAGGCGTCACCGCAGCGGTCGGTCAATCGTGAGCCCGGTTACTTCTTGTCGAACTCGGTCGCGAAGGCCTTGAGCTTGGGGTCGGCCGCGACACGCTTCAGGAAGTCGTCGGTGACGTAGCTCTTGGCGTCGGGGTTTGCCGGAATGGTGCCGACCTCGGTGATGAACTTGCCGATTTCGGAGAACCAGCCATCCACCGTCGAGGCGCCCGAGGCCCGCGCCATCAGCTTGAGCTGCTCGTCGAGGCCGAAGGTCGGCCGCAGCGCGAACTCCTGGTCCATCGCCTTGGGCGTGACCTCGAGCCCGCCCTGCTTGTAGAAGTCGAGCGCCAGCGTGCGCGCCTCGGCCGGATTGGCCTTGGCCCAGGACCAGCCGCGCAGGAAGACGGCGAGGAACTTCGCGACGTCCTCGGGCCGCTCCTTGGCGAAATCGCCGCGCACGATCAGCGCGCCAGGCACGATCGCGTTCGCATCGGCGCCCGAGCACAGATACTTGGCGTTGGCACGTTCTTCGAGCGTGTAGGTGTTGGGCGCCCAGACACCGGCGACATCGCCATTGTTGGAGGTGATCGCGGTGATGATCTGGGCCTGGCCGAGATTGACGAACTGCATGTCGCTCTGCTGCAGGCCGAACTTGGTCAGGCATTTGCGCGCGGCGTAATCCACCGTGGAATTGGTGGTGAGGAGAAGCTTCTGGCCTTTCAGCAGCTTGGGATCGGCCTTGATCGCGTCGAACTTGTCGCCGCGCACCATCATCGCATTGGTCTTCGACTCGTCATTGGTGATGCCGATGGTCAGGATGTTGAAGCGCACCGCGCCGAGGACGGCGGGGACCGAGCCGGTGCCGCCGACATCCCAGGACTTGGCGGCCGAGGCCGCGATCTGCGGCGCGCCGGCCGGAAAGGTCGAGAAGTTCGGCGTCAGGCCGACATCCTTCCACCAGCCCTTGACGTTGGCGTAGTGGAACGGCAGGGCCCAATAGAGCGAGGGCTGGTAGCTGACGCCAATGGCGCTCTGCGCCTGGCCCGGCGAAGGCGTGGCAAAGGCCAGCGCGGCGGCGATACCCAGTCCGGCAACGATGCGTTTCATCTGTGTCTCTCCCTGTTGTCGTTCACCCGGTCTCAGCCTGTTGCGGCCCGCCCGGTTTTCCCTGTCTCCGCCCGGGCGGAGACGACGGTCTCGATAGCCTCGCGCAGGATCTCGGCGACGAGGTCACAATCTTCATCAGTCAGCGAGAGCGGCGTGCGGATGTCGCAGAGACCCGCCAGGATGGCGTGGGTCTGCGCCATCGGCCCCTGCTCGCCGGCATAGCGCCAATGGCGCGGCGCGCTGGTGAAGCCGCGCTGCCGGCCGGCGCCGAACCATTTGATCGGCAGGCCGCGGGCGGCGCAGCGGTCGAGCACGGCCGTGATCTCGGCCTCGTCGAAGCCCAGCAGCGAGAACTGGACCGAGGTCGCGCCATAGCACTCCTTGGGCGAGCGCGGCGGCAGGCGGACATGCTGCGAGCGCGCGATGGCCGCGCCGATCCGATCGTGA
Organism: Allobosea thiooxidans; assembly: GCA_943372485.1. Taxonomy (GTDB): domain Bacteria; phylum Pseudomonadota; class Alphaproteobacteria; order Rhizobiales; family Beijerinckiaceae; genus Allobosea; species Allobosea thiooxidans_A. Next base: position 11,983 of record CALRYW010000061.1, on the reverse strand, counting down.
ATGGCGTTCCAGCGCGCGGCGCGGCGCGGCAGGTCGTGCAGTTGCGGCCGCAGCAGCGCGGCGGCGAGCGCCGTCATCCGCATGCTGAAATTGGGGGTCCGTTCCTCCCAGGCGGCGATGACCTCGGCAGCCGGCGCGCTGCGATGCTGCGCATGCAGCATGTAGCTGCCCGAATGCAGGATCGCGCGGGCGACGCGGTCGTCATCGTCCAGCACGAGGAAACCGCCCTCGCCGGCGTTGAGATGCTTGTAGGTCTGGGCGCTGAAGGCGGCCGCCGCCCCGAAAGTCCCGATGGCGCGGCCGTCCCAGGCGGCGCAGAGCGCATGGGCGCAATCCTCGACCAAGAGCAGGCCGAGCTCGTCGCAGGCGGCCATCACCGCATCCATATCGGCGATGTGCCCGCGCATATGCGACAGCAGCAGGATGCGGGCGCCGAAGGTGCGGGCCTTGGCGCGCAGATCCTCGCAGTCGATCACGTAGTCCGGGCCGATCTCGACCAACACCGGTCGGCCTCCGGCATGCAGGATCGCGCCCGGCACCGGCGCCAGCGTGAAGCCGTTGACCAGCACCGGCTCGCCCGGCTGCAGGTCCAGCACCTTCAGCGCCAGGCACAGGGCCGCACCGCCGGAGTTGACCGCGACGCCGTAGCGCCGGCCGACGAAGGCGGCGAATTCCTGCTCCAGCAGGGCGACGTCGTTCTGGTCGGCGCCCAACTCGCCATAGCGGAACAGCCGGCCCGAGCGCATCAGTTCGCAGGCGCGCGCGATACCCGCCTCTGGAATCGGTTCCGGCTCGGTCAGGTCGCGCGCGAGGCGCGGCAGGGTGGCGAGGTCAGACCCCATGGGCGCCCTTCTCCTCGCGCAGCGACTTCCAGATCTGGGTGCGCAGATGGACGAAGGATTCGAGATCCATCACATCCTCGATGCGCTCATGGCGGTCCCAGTTCTCGGCCTGCCGCACCGAGCGGATGTCGAGCACCTCCTTGATGCGGCCCGGGCGGCGGGTCATGATCGCCACCCGGTCGGCGAGATAGACGGCCTCCTCCACCGCATGGGTGATGAACAGCACGGTGCGCGGATTGACCCGCGCCAGCCGCACCAGTTCCTCCTGCATGACGACGCGCGTCTGCGCGTCGAGCGCGCCGAAGGGCTCGTCCATCAGCAGCACTTCGGGATCGAGCACATAGGCCCGCGCGATGGCGACCCGCTGCTGCATGCCGCCCGAGAGCTGATGCGGGAAGGCGTCGGCATGGCTCTCGAGGTTCATCAGCTTGAGCGCGCCGGCGACCAGCCCGTCGCGTTCGCCCTTCGACAGGTTCTTGTTGCGCAGGCCGAGTTCGATGTTCTCGCGCACCGTCTTCCACGGAAACAATGCGAATTGCTGGAAGACCACGGCGCGATCGGGGCCCGGCTCCGTCACCGCCTTGCCATTGACGCTGACGATGCCGGCGCTGGGCGGCTCGAAGCCGGCGACCATGCGCAGGCAGGTCGTCTTGCCGCAGCCGGAGGGGCCGACGATGGCGACGAACTCCTTGTCAGCAATCTCCAGATTGATGTCGTCGAGCGCCTTCACGCCGCCCGACACCGGACCGAAGACCTTGTCGACCTTGTCGAAACGGATCGAACCCATCGCCTTCGTTCCCTTACGCCTGGAGGCCGCGGCGGCGGCGAAGCCAGGCTTCGCCCTGCCGCAGCATCACGTCGATGGCCATGCCGACGAGGCCGATCGCGACCATGCCGGCCATCACGGTTGGGGTCGCGACATTGGCCTGCGCCTGCACCATCATGAATCCGACCCCGGCCGCTGCCACGATCAGCTCCGCCCCGACCAGCGACTGCCAGCCGAGCCCCGCCGAGACGCGCAGGCCCGAGACGATCGAGGGCGTCGCCGCCGGCAGCAGAATTTCCAGGATCATCCGCAGATGCCCGGTGCCGAGCATGCGCGCCGCCTCGATCAGGCGCGGCTCGACGAAGCGGGCGCCGCGATAGGCGTTGATCAGGCAGGGCGGGAAGGCGCCCGCGAAGATGATCAGGATCGGCCCGCCGATGCCGACGCCGAACCACAGCGCGGCGAAGGGCACCCAGGCGATCGGCGCGATGAAGCGCAAGCCGTCGAAGAGCGGGGTCACCACGTCGTCGAGCCAGCGGAACCAGCCCATCAGCAGGCCGAGCGGCACGCCGATGAAGGCCGCCAGTAGCACGCCATAGGCATAGCGCTGGAAGCTCGAGGCCAGATGCTGCGGCAGCGTCGCACCGGCGAAGGGGTTGGTCAGCAGATGGACGAAGCGGGTGAGGACATCCAGCGGCGAAGGCAGGAACTGGCGCGGCACGATGCCGAAGGCCGACAGCGCCGCCCAAAGCCCGATGAAGCCGACGAGGCCCAGCGCGCCCCATGCCCATTTCTCGCTCAGGCGAAGGGGGATCGTCTGCATCAATCCCTCCCCGCGACGTTCCAGGCGAGTGCGCGGCGCTCGACGCGGCCGAGCGCATAGGTTGTCGCCCAGCCAAGCACGCCGACCGTCACCATCCCCACCAGGATCATGCCCGGGTAGATGTCCTGCTGGGCCATGTTGAGCACGAAGCCGATGCCGGCGAGGGCGCCGACGAGTTCGGCTGCGACCAGCGTCGTCCAGGAGGCCTGGAGCGACAGGCGCAGGCCCGTGAAGATCATCGGGGCGGCGGCCGGGGCTATGACCTCCGTGACCATCCGCCAGCGCGGCGTGCCCAGCATCTGCGCGGCCTCGATGATGGGGCGGTCGATGTTGCGCACGCCGGCGAAGGAATTGATCACCGAGGGTACGAAGGCGGCAAACCAGATCACCATGATCTTGGCACCGTCGCCGAGGCCGAGCCAGAGGATCGCGAGCGGGATCCAGGCCAGGGGCGGGATCGGCCGGATGATCAGGAAGATCGGGTTGATCGCGGCCTCGGCGCGCCGGTCCCAGCCCATCCAGAGGCCCAGCGGCACGCCGGTGGCGATCGCCACGACAAAGCCCATCACGACCAGCTTGACGCTCTGCAGCGCATGGGCCACCAGCCCGCCGCCCGCATAGCCGCGCGTCGCGATCTGCTTCAGCGACAGCCAGAAATCGGCAGGCGACGGGAAGCGACCGGGCGAAACGAAGCCCGTCGCCGTGGTCAGGCCGAACCACAGCAGCAGCACAGCCGCCACCGAGCCCAAACCGACCCATCCCCGTCTTCCGATCATGGCGTTCCCCGATGCGCTCTTCTGATGAAAGCGCTTTCAGTCAACGTTCCAGAACATTGTGCCTGTGTCAACGCTCTTGGATACGCGCATGGTTCCGATGGTTCAGCTTGCCGTTCATGGCGATATGGGACTAGATCGCATGAAAGATTTTTCATGGGGACGATGGTGAGCGCAGCGCGCGTCAAGCTGAGCGATGTGGCCCGGGATGCGGGCGTGTCCGCTGCGACCGTGTCGCGTGCCATCGCCCAGCCCGGGCTTCTCTCGCCGGAAACGCTCGCCCGGGTCAGGGCCAGTGCCCAGCGTCTCGGCTATCTGCCCGACGGGGCTGCACGGGCGCTCGCATCCGGCCGGTCCATGACAATCGGCGCGATCGTTCCCACGCTCGACAGCGCCATCTTCGCCCGTGCCCTCCAGGCGATGCAGGCGACCCTGGCACAAGCGGGCTATCTGCTGCTGGTCGCCTCGCACGAGGCCAGCCCCGCCGCCGAGACGCAGGCCGTGCGCGCCCTGCTGGGGCGCGGCGTCGACGGGCTGATGCTGGTCGGCGCCGAACGGGCGCCCGAGACGACGGCCCTGTTGCGCACCTCCGGCCTGCCGGTGGTGCTGACCTGGTGCGGCGATGGCCATTTCACGGCCGTGACCATCGACAACGCCATGGCTGGCCGCCTGGCCGCGCAGCACCTGATCTGCCTCGGTCACCGCCGCATCGGCATGATCGTCGGCCATCTGCAGTTCAACGATCGCCAGAGGGCGCGGCTCGCCGGCGCACGCATGGCCCTGGAGGAGGCAGGCCTGTCGCTGCCCGACTCGCTCGTCGTCGAGCAGGCGCTGACTCTCGCCGGCGGGCGAGCCGGATGCGCGATGCTGCTCGACCTCGACGACCGTCCCACGGCGCTGATCGGAGGCATCGATCTCTTCGCCATCGGCTGCCTCGAGGAGGCGCATGCGCGTGGCATGGCCGTTCCCGATGAACTCAGCGTCGTGGGCATCGATGGGCTGGACATGTCGGCCCATGTCTCACCGGGACTGACGACCGTCCATGTCCCCACAGGGCGGATCGGCAACCTCGCCGCACAGACACTGATCGCCATGGTGGCGCGTCGGCCCGTCGAGCGGGAGACGCTCCTGCCCGTCGAACTGGTCGTGCGGCGCTCCTCCCAGACACTCCCGCCCCATTGATGCGGAGGCGAGAGAGACGCCGTCCCGCTCAAGCCAGCATGCGCGTGTCGCCGCAGACCGAGATTTCCTGGCCCGAGATCGTCCTGGCGAAGGGCGAGGCCAGGAACACGATCTGCCTCGCGATGTCAGCGGGGTCGACGAACTGCTTGATCGAGACGCCGGCGAAGAGGCGCTGCGTCATCTCCTCATGCGAGACGTTGAAGCTGCGCGCCTTGTTGGCGATGACGCTCTGGATGCGCGGCCCCTCGACGAGGCCGGGGCAGATCGCGTTGGCGCGGATGCCGAATTCGCCGAGTTCGGCGGAGAGCGCCTTGGTGAAGCCGATGACACCCCACTTCGCTGCGGCATAGGGCGAGCGCAGCGGGAAGCCGTGCTTGCCGGCCTGGCTGGAGAGATTGACGATCGAGGCGTTCTTCGACTGCTTGAGATGCGGCACGGCGAGCCTGGTGCAGTTGAACTGCCCGGTGAGGTCGATCGCAACGCAGGAATCCCAGTCTTCGGGTGCGATCTCGTCGACGCGGCCCGTCGGGCCGGCGATGCCGGCATTGTTGACGAGGCAGTCGAGCCCGCCCAGCGCCGCCAGCGCCTCCTCCATCAGCCGCGCGACGGCGGCCCGGTCCGAGACGTCGCAGACCGACTGCGTCATCGCCGGATCGCTCTTCGCCATGTCGGCGAGCGCGGCGTGATCCACGTCACAGATATGGACCTTCGCGCCCTCGGCCGCGAAGGCGCGCGCCGTGGCGCGGCCAATGCCGTTGGCGCCGGCCGTCACCAGCACGCGCAGCCCCTCGATCCTGAGATCCATTCCGTCTCTCCCCGTCAGGCCCGAAGCTGGCCCGTTTCCTTGATATGGGCGGCGGCGGCCGCGATGTCGTCTTCCAGCGCCGCGCGGGCGGCTGGCGCGTCGCGACGGCGTACCGCCTCCAACAGCCGGGCATGGGCCTGCATGGCGCTGCCGCCCTCGAGACGACGCGGCTCGTGCCGCATGTCGAGATTGAGGATCGGACCCGCCTTGAGCCAGAGCCGCTCGATCATCTCGATCAGGCTCGGCATGGCGGCCGCCTCGTAGAGCGCGAAGTGCAGATCGCGATTGGCCGCGACGGCGGCGGCGCTGTCGGGCGGATCGGCGCTCGCCGCCTGGCGGAAGGCCGCGTCGAAGGCCACGATCCGGTCGATGTCGGCGGGCGTCGCCTGGCGTGCTGCCTCCTCCGCCGCGAAGCCCTCGACGACGAGACGCAGCCGTGTCAGCTCGCGAAACTGCGCCAGCGAGAGCACGGGCACGCGCACCGCCCGCCCCGGCAGCACCTCAAGCGCGCCGTCGGCCGCGAGCCGGCTGACCGCCTCGCGCACCGGCATCATCGAGACACCCAGCGCCTCGGCGACGCGGCGCAGCGACAGCTTCTCGCCCGGCGCAAGGCGGCCCGCGACGAGAAGCGAGCGCAGCTCGCCCGTGACGCGCTCGCCCAGCGTCTCTCGCGGCAGCGCGCCGATGGCGTCGAGCGCGGAGGTGTCGGTCTCCCCCGGGGGAGCCGGCTGCTCGAAGGCGGTGCGCGAGGGCTGGACAGCGGCGGTCATGTCTGCCAACCTAACTGTGATCACAGATCACGACAAGCGGCGTCAGACCGCTGATCAACATCCGCCGACGCCCCAACGGTGCGGCGCTCGTTCTGGGAGGAACGCTCATGTCAGACCTGTTGAAGACGACCCGACTCTCGCGCCGGCAGGCACTGGCGGGCCTCGGCGCCGGCACTGCCGCCGGCCTGATCGCCAGCCCCTCGATCATCCTCGCACAGACACCCGATGCGATCCGGTTCGGCCATCTGACGCCGCGGACGGGTTTCCTCGGCCCGCTCGGCGAATATGGCGTAATGGCCGTCGATCTCGCGGTCGAGGAGATCAACGCGGCCGGCGGCGTCAACGGCCGCAAGCTCGAGGCGCTGAAGGAGGATTCGGTCAATCCGCAGACGGCCTCGACCAAGGCCGAGCGCATGATCGAGCGCGACAAGGTCACCTGCATCCTCGGCGAAATCTCCTCGGCCTCCTGCCTGACGATCTCGCAGGTCGCGGCGCGCAACAAGACACTCTTCGTCAATACCGGCGGCAATTCCGACGCGCTGCGCGGCGAGAGCTGCAACCGCTACATGTTCCATGTCGAGCACCAGAACTCGATGTATGTGAAGAGCTGCGGCCGCTCGCTGATGGCGCAGGGGCTGGTGAAGGGCAAGAGGTGGTTCTCGCTGACCGCCGACTACGCCTTCGGCCATGACCTGCTCAAGGTCGCCAAGCGCTTCATGGAGGCCAATGGCGGCCAGTTCGCCGCCGACAAGCTGGTGCCGACCGATGCGACCGACTTTTCGGCGCTGCTGCTCGAAATCCGCGCCGCCAAGCCCGACCTCGTGATCTCGAATCTCGCGGGCAACCAGATCACCAATTTCCTGAAGCAGTATTCGGAGTTCGGCCTGACCTTCCCGGTCGCCGGCTTCGGCTTCGACACGGCGCTGGCCTGGGCCGCGGGCAAGGACAATTTCGCCGGTATCTGGCCCTGCGTCTGGCACCATCTGATCGACACCCCCGGCACCAAGGCCTTTGTCGCCGCCTTCACCAAGAAGTACGGCAAGCCGCCGGAGAACCAGGCCTGGGGCGACTACATGGCCGTCAAGATCATGGCGCAGTCGATGAGCGAGCTGAAATCGACCGAGACCGCCAAGATCCTCGAATACTGGGAAAAGGGCGCCAAGTTCGATGTGCTCAAGGGTCGGCCGGGCTATTTCCGCGCCTCCGACCACCAGCTCATCAGCGAGATGTACACGATCACGGCGCTGCCGGCCGCACAGGTCAAGAACCCGTGGGATCTCTTCACCTCCTCGGCCGCCGTGCCCGGTCCGAACGAGGACATGGAGGTCATCGCCACCAGCGGCGACGAGGCCGTCTGCAAGATGAGCTGAGGGCCCATCCGTCATTCTCGGGCGGCGCGCAGCGCCGACCCGGGAATCGCATGACGGGAGACCTCTGGTTTCCGAGATGGTCGGGTCAAGCCCGACCATGACTCACCACGCTGAAGGCCTCTTCCTGCAGCGCGCATTCCGATAAAGGCCAATCCTTGCTCACCCTCTTCATCCAGCAGGTGCTGAACGGGCTGCTCGACGGGGTCTATTACCTCCTGATCGCGCTCGGCCTGTCGCTGATCTTCTCGCTGGGCGGCATCGTCAACCTGGCTCATGGCGCCTTCTATGCGATCGGCGCCTATCTCACGATCGTACTCGCCCCGCATATCGGCTTCGGCGGCGCCATGGTGGCCTCACCCGTGCTGGTCGCGCTGATCGGCATCGTCGTCGAGCGCGGGCTGTTCCAGCGCTTCTACCGCTCGGACCCGATCCTCTCGCTGCTTTTGACCTTCGGGCTCGCCATGGTGGCCGAGCAGTCGCTGCGGATGATCTTCGGGGCCCCGCCGCTGTCCTTCTCGATCCCGCAGGCGCTGCGCGGGCAGATCTTCATCGGCGACTTCATCTATTCGCGCTACCGGGCGATGCTGCTCCTGATCGCGGCCGGTTGCGTGCTGGGCCTGTGGTTCCTGCTGCAGCGCACCGCCTTCGGCCGGGTCGTGCGCGCCGGCGTGCAGAACCCCGATATGGTTGGCGCGCTCGGCATATCTTTGCAGCCCTACATGGTCGCGGTCGCCGGCATCGGCATCGGGCTTGCGGGGCTGGCCGGCGTGCTGCTGGCGCCGATCTATTCGATTCATCCCGCCATGGGGCAGGAGATCATCACACCGGCCTTCGTCGTCGTCGTCATCGGCGGCCTGGGCTCGTTCTGGGGCGTGGTCGTCGCCGCGCTGATGGTCGGGCTGGTGAAAGGCATCACGATCGGGCTGGGCTATACGCAATGGTCGACCGCCGTGATCTACCTGATGATGCTGCTCGTCCTGCTGTTCCGGCCCCGCGGCCTGTTCGGCGAACGCATCCAGCGTTTCGAGTGAGGCCGCGATGACACCCGCACAGCGCGACCACGCGCCGCTCTTCATCGCCGCCGCCGGCCTGCTCGCTTTGCCCTTCCTGATGGATGTCATCGGGCTCGGCACGACCTCGGCGACCGAGATCGTCGTCTTCGCCATCGCCTGCATGGCGCTGAACATCCTCGTCGGCACCACGGGCCTCGTCTCCTTCGGCCACGGCGCCTGGTTCGGGCTCGCCGCCTATGCCGCCGGGCTGATCCAGCGCAACTGGCTGCCGGGCCAGTTCGCCCTGCCGATCCTCTTGGCTGTGCTGTTCGTCGGCCTGATCGCCTTTGCCTTCGGGGCGCTGATCCTGCGGCGCAAGGGGGTCTATTTCTCGCTGCTGACGCTGGCGCTGGCCGCCATGACCTATTCGGTCGCCTTCCGCTGGACGGCCGTGACGGGCGGCGAGGACGGGCTCGGCGGCATCAAGCGGCCGCTCTTCCTCGGCGTCGATTTCGAGCAGGCCTCGTCGTTCTATGTCCTCGTCGCGCTGATCGGCATGGCGGTGGTCTACGGCCTCTGGCGCTTTCATCGCTCGCCCGTCGGCACGGTGCTGGTGGCGATCCGCGAGAACGAGCAGCGGGCCCGCTTCCTCGGTTATGCCACCGACCGCTACAAGCTGATCGCCTTCACGCTCTCGGCGGCGCTGACGGGGCTGGCTGGCTCGCTGCTGCTGTTCAACAACCGGATGACCTCGGCCGAGCCGATCTCGGTCGCCTTCTCCGGCGAATTGCTGGCAATGGTGGTGATCGGTGGCATGCGCTCCTTCCTGGGGCCGGCGCTGGGCGCACTGTTCTTCGTGATCTTCCGCGACTACCTCTCCAGCATCACGCCGAACTGGCTGTTCTGGTTCGGCCTGCTCTTCGTCGGCTTCATCGTGTTCTCGCCGACCGGCATCGTCGGCTTCGGCGAGCGCCTGCTGCGGCCCTTCCGTAAGCAGGTCGTGGGCGATGCGGCGATGTCGGAGCGCAAGGCCGGCACGGTGACGCTGCCGGCCTTCATGAAGCCCGGCGATCCGACCGACGGGCCGATCCTGACCGCGCGGGGGCTCGCCAAGAGCTTCGGCGGCATCAAGGCGGTCGAGGGCGTCGACATCACCATGGCCGACCGCCGGCTGCACGCGCTGATCGGCCCCAATGGCGCCGGCAAGACCACGGCCTTCAACCTGATCTCCGGTCTGTTCCCGCCCGATCGCGGCGAGGTGCGGCTGCGCGAGCGTGCGATCGGCGGTCTGTCGCCGGAGGCGATCACGCAAGCGGGGATCGGGCGCGCCTTCCAGATCACCAACCTGTTCCCGACGCTGTCGGTCGAGGAGAATGTGCGGCTCGCCGTCCAGGCCCGCGCCAGCGCTCGCTTCGGCTTCTGGCGGCCGGCCGGCGCGCTCGACGAGGTCAATGCCCAGACCGCGACCGTGATCGACACGATGGGCCTGCGCGGCATCGAGACGGCGGAGGCCGGATCGCTGAGCTATGGCGGCCAGCGCCTGCTCGACATGAGCCTGGCGCTCGCCACGAAGCCGCGCGTGCTGCTGCTCGACGAGCCGCTGGCGGGCCTGGCGGCGGCCGAGCGCGAGCGCGTCGGCAATCTGATCAAGTCGATCTCCACCGACCTGCCGGTGCTGCTGGTCGAGCATGACATCGACCGCGTCTTCGCCATCGCCGACCATGTGACGGTGATGAACGAGGGCTCGGTGCTGGTCGACGGCACGGTCGAGGATGCGCGCTCCTCGCCGCGCGTGCAGGAGATCTATATCGGCTCGGGCGCGCATGCGCTGGCCGAGAAACCGCGCCAGAGCGCCGCGCGCAGCCCCGTGCTGCTCGGCCTCGACAAGGTCGACACCTTCTACGGCAAGAGCCACATCCTGCGGCAGGTCACGCTCGACGTGCATGAGAACGAGATCGTCGCGCTGCTCGGCCGCAACGGCGCCGGCAAGTCGACCCTGCTCAAGACCATCACCGGCATCGCCCCGCCGGCGAGCGGTTCCATCACGCTCGCGGGCCGCGACATCGCCGGCCAGCCGCCCGCCGCGATCGCGCGCGCCGGCATCGCCTATGTCCCGCAGGGCCGTGGTCTGTTTGCGGGCATGAGCGTCAAGGACAATATGGAGCTCGGCCGGCTCAAGCGCATCACCGGCAACGGCACGCATTGGGACGACGAGAAGATCTTCGCCTTCTTCCCGCGCATCAAGCAGCGCTGGCATTCGCCGGCCGACTACCTGTCGGGCGGCGAGCAGCAGATGGTGGCGGTGGCGCGCGCGCTCTCTGGCGACACCCGCATCCTCCTGCTCGACGAGCCCTTCGAGGGGCTGGCGCCGGCCGTCGTCGAGGAGCTGTTCGAGGCCTTCGACAAGCTCCGGCAGGAGATCGGCATCGTCATCGTCGACCACCATCTCGACCTGGCTCTGGCGCTGTCGGACCGCACCGTCGTGCTCGAGCGCGGCAGCGTCGTCCATACCGGCCCGTCGCGGGCGCTGAGCCAGGATCTCGCGCTTCGGCGGCAGGTGTTGTGGCTGTGAGCCAGGCCGTTCTCGTCCTCAGCCCTCATCCTGAGGAGCCGCGCAGCGGCGTCTCGAAGGATGGTCCAGGAGGATCCGGAAGCATCTGGAGCATCCTTCGAGACGCGATCCTGCGGATCGCTCCTCAGGATGAGGCCGAACCATGATTTGCCCGAAGGACTGTCTCCCATGACCCACATCGCCATCGTCGGTTCGGGCCTGATCGGCCGCGCCTGGGCCACCGTCTTCGCCAGCCATGGCTGTTCCGTCGCGCTGCATGACGTCGCGCCCGGCGCGGCGGAGGCGGCGCGCGCCCATATCGGCAGCAATCTCGAGGAACTCGCGGGCCATGGTCTGGTCGCCGACCCGGCAGGCTCGCTGGCCCGCATCCGCGTCGCCCGCGACCTCGCCGATGTCCTGACCGGCGCCGATCTCGTTCAGGAGAACGGGCCTGAAACCGTCGCGGCCAAGCAGCAGCTCTTCGCCGAGATGGATGCGCTCTGTCCGCCCTCCACCATCCTGGCCTCCTCGACCTCCTTCATCATGGCCTCGGTGTTCAGCGAGACGCTGGCGGGGCGCGAACGCTGCCTCGTCGCGCACCCCGTGAATCCCCCGCATCTCGTGCCGATCGTCGAGCTGGCGCCGGCGCCCTGGACCGACCCGGCGGTGGTCGAGCGGGCACGGGCAATCTACGAGCAGGCCGGCCAGGTGCCGATCATCCTGCGCAAGGAAAAGCCCGGCTTCGTGCTGAACCGGCTGCAGGCCGTGCTGCTGGCGGAGGCCTTCCGCATCGTCGGCGAGGGCGTCGCCAGCGCCGAGGATGTCGACAAGACGATCCGCGACGGCCTGGGCCTGCGCTGGTCCTTCATGGGGCCGTTCGAGACGATCGAGCTCAACGCGCCCGGCGGCATCCCCGATTACTGCGCGCGCTATTCCGCCTCGCTCGACCGCATGGTGAAGTCGTCCGAGGGGCTCGGCAATCCGTTCGAGGCCGCGACGGTCGAGACTGTGATGAGCGAATGGCGCGGCGCGCAGTCGACCGAGCGGGTGAAGCGCCTGAGCGACTGGCGCGACACGCGGCTGGCGGCGCTGCAGGCGCACAAGCGCGC
>CALRYW010000060.1:0-24825 GCA_943372485.1 Allobosea thiooxidans | reverse complement strand
TTCCAGTTCGACTATGACGGCGGCGGCAAGGCCAAGGGGGGCCTCGGCACGCTGTTCGTGAATGGCGAGAAGGTCGCCGAGGGGCGCATCGCGGTTACCCAGCCCGGCATCTTCTCGGCTGACGAGACCGCCGATGTCGGCATCGATCTGGGAACCCCCGTCGTCGAAGTGATCGGTGCCGAAGCCCGGTCGCGCTTCACGGGGCGCATCCCCAAGCTGACGGTCGCCGTCCAGGATCCGAAGTAGACGACAGGCGGCCCCCTCAATGGGAGCCGCCTGTCGATGCCATACAGGGGGAGCAGGAATGTCGATGTGGAAGACAGCGGCCGTCTGGGCAGGAGCCATGCTGCTCGCCGGTCCCGTCGTGGCGGCGGATCTGGCGCCGCAGCCCTCGCAGCCGGCGCCGCCGAGCTTCGTTCCCGGCTGGACCTTCCGCGTCACGCCCTATGGCTGGCTGACCTCGCTCAACGGCTCGCAGGTGGTCCGTGGCCGCGGCGTCGATGTGAATGCGAGCTTCATCGACATCATCGAAAGCACGGTCGGTGAAGGCGGCTCGCTGGTCGCCCTGATGCTCAACATGGAGGCGCGCAATGGTCGCCTCGCACTGTTTGGAGACGTCATCGGCGAGAAGATCACGATCGAGCGCTCAGGGCTGAGGACCAGAGGCCCCGCCCCCGGTGTCGGCGCGGCGGTCGGGGCCGCGGTCGACATGCAATTCCAGATGGCGATCCTCGAGGCGGGTGCGGCCTACGAGATCGGGAGCGTGGGTCCGGTCGCCATCGATGTGCTCGCCGGTGCGCGCTACTGGTACCAGAAGCTCGATCTCGGGCTGGACATCGCCACGACGGTCAATCTGGGCGATCTGTCCATCGGCCGGGGCCGCGCCATCGCCCGGTCGGGATCCGTCGACTGGATCGACGCCTTCGCCGGCATCCGCGCGCGCGTTTCGCTGGCGCCCAACCATCATCTCGCCTTTCGCGGCGATCTCGGTGCGGGCGGCAGCAAGTTCACCTGGCAGGCGCTGGCGACCTATGCCTACGACTTCAAGACGACGAACGGCGTCACCTATTCGGCGGTGATCGGCTACAAGGCCCTCTATGTCGATTACGTCCAGGGCTCGGGGCTGTCCCGCTACGAGTTCGACATGTTGCAGCACGGCCCCGTGCTGGGCTTGAGCGTACGGTTCTAGCGCGCGTCGGCTTTGGCGTTCGTGGCGGACCTGGCACGGTTGAGGCGGTGGAGGCCGAGCCCGCTCGCGCATGGCGTCGCCGGCAGCGTCCTGGCCGCGCTGCTGGTCCTCGCGATGGGGCTGCTCCAGGGCGAGACCGCGCGTCGGGACCAGGCGCAGGCCCAGGCCAGGCCGCTGGCCATGGGCGCGGAATCCGGCATCGGGCAACTGACGGACCATGCGCCGGCAGGTTATGTCGGCTCCCAGGCCTGCGCCGCCTGCCATGCCACGACGCTCGCCGACTGGCAGGGATCGGACCACGCCAAGGCGATGGCCGTGGCGACGCCTCAGAGCGTTCTCGGCGATTTCTCCGATGTCGCCATCGTGCATCACGGCGAGACAGCCCGGTTCCGGCGCGAGGGCGAGCGTTTCCTGGTCGAGACGCAGGGGAAGGACGGCAAGCCCGAAACCTTCGCGATCAGCCACAGTTTCGGCTGGCGGCCGCTGCAGCAATACCTCGTCACCTTCCCAGACGGCCGGCTGCAGGCGCTGCCCTGGGCCTGGGATACGCGCCCGCAGGCGCAGGGCGGACAACGCTGGTTCCATGTCTATGGCGACCAGTCGTTCCCGCCGGGCGACGCCCTGCACTGGACCGGCCGGATGCAGAACTGGAACTTCATGTGTGCGGAGTGCCATTCGACCGCGGTGAAGAAGGGCTATGACGTCGCCTCCAACCGATTTCGCACGACCTATTCCGAGGTCAGCATCGGCTGCGAGAGCTGCCACGGGCCCGGTGCCGGCCACCTGGCCTGGGCCGCGGCCGGCAGGACCGGCGACCCCGGCCTGAAGGGGTTCGCGGCGGCCGCAGCCCGGAGAGGGGCGGTCGACTGGACGCCCGATCCGGCGACGGGCAGCCCGGCCGCGGGCGTCGCGCGCCCGCCTGGCGACGAGGTCGAGACCTGCGCCCGCTGCCACCAGCGGCGCGGCACGATCTCGGAAGACTGGAAGCCGGGGCGCTCGATCGCCGCCACGCATCTCCCTGCCCTGCTGACGAGCGGCCTGTTCGAAGCGGACGGGCAGATGATCGACGAGGTCTTCACCGACCAGACCTTCCGGCAGAGCAAGATGGACGCGAAGGGGGTGATCTGCAGCGACTGCCACGACGTTCACTCCGGCCGGCTGAAGGCCGAGGGGCCGTTGGTCTGCAGCCAATGCCACGACCGGCAGCGTTTCGAGGCCGCCACGCATACCGGGCACCAACCCGGCCGGGGGGCGCCCGACTGCATCACCTGCCATATGCCGGCGCGGACCTACATGGTCGTCGACAAGCGCCATGACCATTCCTTCCGGATTCCGCGTCCCGACCTGACGGTGAGCCTCGGGGTCCCCAACAGCTGCAACAGCTGCCATGCGGACAAACCGGCCCAATGGGCCGCGGAGGCCGTGGTGGCCTGGCACGGACCGGCCCGGACAGGCTTTCAGGACCATGCCAGGACGTTTCACGATGCGCGCCGGGGAGACCCCGCGGCGCGCGCGCCGCTGATCGCGCTCGCGAGCAACCCGCGGATTCCCGTGATCGTGCGGGCGACCGCGCAGAGCGAACTCGGACGGCTGCCCGCCATCGCCACCGAAGGCGTCATCCGCCTCGGCCTCGACGACCCCGACCCGATCATGCGCATCGCCGCCTTACGCAACCTCTCGCCGCAGCCCGCCGAAATCCGCCTGCGCTGGGCGCAAGAGCGTCTGGCCGATCCCGTCCTCGGGGTGCGGATCGAAGCCGCCCAGGCCCTGGCCGACATCCGGCCCGAAACCGTGCCGGCGCCGGTTCGCGACCAACTGACGCGCGCCTTCGCGGAGTTCGAGGCGGCACAGGCGCTGAACGCCGACCGGCCCGAGGCGCGGGCCGCCCTGGCGCTCTACCTCATCCGCAGGGGCAAGCCGGACGCGGCGGAGGCCGAGCTGCGCGCCGGTCTGGCGCTCGATCCCGCCGCCGTCGAGCTCGCGGTCAACCTGGCCGACCTGCTGCGCCAGCGCGGGCGCGATCCGGAGGGCGAGGCGGTGCTCCGGCAGGCGATCGCGGTCGCGCCGAAGGAGCCCTATCCGCATCACGCGCTCGGCCTCGCGCTGGTGCGGCAGCGTCGCTATCCCGAGGCGCTGGAGAGTCTCGCCCTGGCCTCGCGGCTCGGGCCGCGCGATGCGCAGCTGGCCTATGTCCATGGCGTGGCGCTGCAATCGCTCGGCCAGCCGGAACAGGGACGCCAGGTCCTGCGCAGCGCGCTTCAGGCGAACCCCTTCCATGCGGCCCTGCTCGGCGCGCTGCTCGCCGACGCACAGGCGCGGCGCGACCTCGCCGGCGCAGCGGATCTGGCCGGCCGCCTGTCACGCCTGCGCCCGGACGACGCCGAACTGGCGCGCCTGGCCGCGAGGCTGGCGCGCCCGTGAGGCGCTGGGGATCCCGGCCTCGGCCGAGGCGGGTTTCGCTTCAGCCGAGGCGCTCGATCTCGCTGAGCTTCCAGGTCTTGTCGAACCAGGGATCGCGCAGGCCATAGAGCCGGAACAGCACGTTCCGGTCCTTGCCGAGGCTGCTGACCTGCCGCAAGTCCTGATCCGTCTGCAGCATGGAGCACGTCTGGTTGTCGTAGATCCTGTCGGCGGCTTGCGCTCCGGGAAGCCGTCGCAGAACGTCAGCGGGCCCAACCGGGTCTGGACCTCGTCCGGCATGGCGATGCCCGGAGGGATCGGCGTCGTCATCCGGTGGGGAGCGGTCTGAGCGAGCCCGCCGGTGGCCGCAGCAACGCAGCCGGGTGCGAGCGCCAGAGCGGAGAGCCGCGCGGGTTTCATGACGGTTTGGCCGTGCGCGAATTTGTGAAGACGGGGGATCCGGCAGGTGCCTGGCGGCCACGACCGCGGAAACCCCTGATATCGTGATGAAAATGGCATTTCCCGGCGGCTTGTCGATGAGCAAGGGGCGTCGCGCCCGTCTCGCCGACACCCTTGCCTGCCCGCCAACCGCCATCTTTATGGGTAGCATGCGTCGGTGAAGGCGCGTCCTGGAGGATCGGGTTCTTCCGACGGCGCGATCTCCCGTCCGGCTCTCGATTGCGATGCAAACATGGAGACAGCGTTGACCCATGATCGTTCGACCCGCCGGGCCTTTCTCGCCCATGGCTCCGTGCTCGCCGGCGCGGCGCTGCTGACGGGAACGCCCGGTCTGCTGCGGCCCGCCCAGGCGCAGGCCCTCGCCCCGACACCGACGATGCCGGGCGGCGCCAACAACTACATCCCCGGCGCGCCGGTCGTCGGCCGCATCGGCGGCGGCGGCTTCTGGATGACGGGGACGGTGCGTCGTGCGGGCGACGGCGCGCCGCTGCCCGGGGTGCGGATCCAGATCTGGGCGCATACCACGGAGGGGCGCGAGAACGACGCGCACAGCCACGGCGCCACGCTCTCCGGGGCGGACGGAACCTTCCGGCTGGAAATGCCCCAGATCATCCCGGCCTTCGGGCAGGCGCATGGCCACCTCGCCTATGAGGGGGACGGCTTCAAGACCGTCTTCCTGCGGCCCGTGATGGCCCGCTCGCGCGATACCAGCCTCAGCGCCCATTTCGTGCTCCAGCCGGTCTGAGCGGCTTGCCGTCAGTTCGGAGGTCTCTGGCCTGGGTTGCCCTCGGCCTTGCCGTGGCGGTGCCGATCGCGCTGGCGGCGGGGAGCCCGCTGCTCGCCTGGCGCGACGGCGTCTATGTCGCCTCGAGCTTCGCCGGCATGCTTGCGCTCGCGCTGCTGCTGGTTCAGCCGCTGCTGGCCGGCGGCTATCTGCCCGCGCTGCAGGCCCGGCGCGGTCGCCGCGCGCATGGCTGGCTCGGCGCCGCTCTGGTGGCGCTGATCCTTCTTCATGTCGCGGGGCTGTGGCTGACGAGCGCTCCGGACGTGATCGATGCCCTGCTGTTCGTCTCGCCCACGCCCTTCTCCGCCTGGGGCGTCGTCGCCATGTGGGCAGCCTTCGCCGCGGCGGCGCTCGCGGCGTGGCGGGCTCGCTTTCGCATCGCACCGAGGACGTGGCGCATCGCTCACACGGCGCTCGCAGTCGTGATCGTCACGGGCAGCGTCGTCCATGCCTGGCTGGTCGACGGGACGATGGAGCCGCTGTCAAAGGCGGCGTTTTGCCTGCTCGTGCTGCTGGCGACCACCAAGGTGATCCTGGACCTGCGCGCCTTCGCCCTGATCGCGCGCGCACGGCGGTCAGCGGATCCCCGGTAGCAGCCGAGCCGAGGTCTGGCCTGCCGGACCAACCCGGCCCGGGGCCACACCGCACCCGCAGGCCAGGCGGACACCGGCGGGGCGCCTGGACGCGCCAGGAACGCTGCGTTCCCGCTCCTGCCTCCAGCGCCTCAATCAGCGCTCTTTCCAGCAACGGTTTAACGGATCATCCATTCAACGGCCCTATCCGCCGAGACGGTGAAACAAAATTTCTGTAGAACGTCCGAATTCGGAATATTAAAGCTTCAATCACCCAGACCGCGCACTCGCTGGACCGCTCGCATGTTCTCGACCCGCAACCTCACCGCCGATCTCGTGCAGCTCGCAGAGGTGCCGGCCTGTCTCTCGACGGCCGGGCTGGACGGATCCCAGTATCTTGCGGCCAATGACGGTTATCTGCGGCTGATCGAACGGGTCTGGCCGGAAATCCAGCACAGGGAGTTGCTGGCTGCCGGCTCCGCGCTCAGCAGTGCGCAGCGCGTCCGGCGCCAGTGGATGCTCGACACGAACGGCTATTACGACGCGGAGCCGGCCGAGGTGCGCTCCGCGACGGGCCGAATCATCCCTGTCGCGATCAGCTCGCAGAGGGTGTGGTGCAGCGGGGTCGCCTGCGATCTCGAATACTTCATGCCCCTGCCGCCCGCGAAAGCTCAGGCGCCCGGCTCCGGTTTCGGGGTCAAAACGTCGCGGAAGGCGTCCTTCACGCCGAGGTTCAGCGGCAGCCTCAAAGCGATGAGCGTGCTGAACCGGCAAATCCTGATCGGCCGGATTCTCTCGCTGGCGGCCGAGGGCGCGGTGCTGGCCAGGCAGCTGGCACAGCAGCCCGACACCAGCGAAACGCTGACCGCGATCACGGAGCGCCTCAGCGCCTATCAGGTCGTCAACCGCGCCAGCCCGACCCGGATCGGCTTTGATTTTTCCGATCTGGAGTATGAGCAGCTCGAAGAGCTGCTGCTCCAGGTTGCCGGCGACATCTGGTTGCTGATCGTGGCCTGCGGCGATCGCGACATCGTCGAGATGCTGCGAGGCCTGGTCGCGAAGTACACCATGCCGAGGCCGGTCGTCGTCACCTGGTGACGGGCGACCCCGCGCCGGCCGGCAAGGACAGCCGCTCGCTCAGGCCGCCATCGTGCAGACGGACCTTGAGCGGCTGGCCGGCCGCATCCTCGAAGCGCAGCTCCGGCCAGCGCGGCGCCCTCGTGCCCGCGAACGAGACCGCGACGGTGGCGACGCTGCCGCGCTTCTCGGCCACCACCGAGAGCAGGCAAGGCGGCGTCAGCGGCGGCTCGAGCACACTCGCCCCGTCGTCGTCATAGAGATCGAGCCTGGCGCTCTCGCCGTCGGCCAGGGCCAGCCGCAGCGTCAGCGGGGTGCTTTCGGTCGAGGGCGCGGGCCCGAGCGGCAGGATCGAGCCGCCGCGCAGGAAGGCCGGGCAGCGCCCCAGCGGGGCTTCGACCGTGACAGTCCGACCGCCAGGATGGCGCGCGCCGGTCCAGAGATCGAACCAGCCCTCAGCGCAGGCGGGCAGCCAGACCTCGCGCTGCGTCACGCCCCTGTCGAGCACCGGCGCGACCAGCAGCCGCTCGCCGAGCAGGAAGGCGTCTTCCGCGGTGTAGCTTTCCGGCTGATCGGGGAAATCGAGCGTCAGGGGCCGCAGGATCGGCTCGTGATCGCGATGCATCCGCCAGAGCAGATCGTAGAACAGCGGCGTCAGGCGCTCGCGGAAGGCCAGGCACGCCCTGATCTGCGGCAGCAGCTCCGGATACATCCAGGGCTCGTTGGCACTGCCGTCGTCGTTCCAGGAATGGATCGTGAAGCGCGGCCAGAAGATGCCCTGCTCGATCCAGCGCAAGAACAGCTCGGGCTCCGGCTTCGGACCGGCGAAGCCGCCAATGTCATGGCCGAAATTCGCCAGCCCCGAGAGCGAGAAGCCATGGCCCATGCGCAGGTTCCAGCGCAGCGTCTCCCAGTTGGTGCGATTGTCGCCACTCCAGGTCTGGACATAGCGCTGCATGCCCGGCCCGCCGGAGCGCGAGATGAGATAGGGACGCGTGCCCGGCGCGGCCGCCGTCTGGGCGATGGCGGAGGCGCGCATCATCAGATTGGTCTGGACCGGCCGCAGCGTCGCGATCCTCGCCCTGTGCCCGGAGAGGTCGCAGAGCGCGGCCTCGTCCCAGATCTCGAACTCGTTGTTGTCGTTCCAGGTCGAGTTGATGCCGTAGTCGATCAGCTGCTCCTTGACCTGCCTCGACCACCAGGCGCTGGTCTGCGGGTTCGTGAAGTCGAGATAGGCCGCCGGGCCGCCCCAGAACTGGGTGACATGCGGCTTGGACGGGTCCTCGCTGTCGCGCACGAAGCCGCCGAAGGCCTCGACCTCGGCGAAGCGCGGATGCTCCAGCAGCAGGGCCGGCTTGATATTGGCGACGAGCTCGACCTTCGCGTCCCTGAACCGGGCGGTCACCGCCTGCGGATCAGGGAAGCGGTCGCGGTTCCAGGTGAAGACGCAACGCTTCTCACCGACCAGGGTGTAGCCGGACGACATCTGGAAGGAGCCACAGGGAATGCCGTGCCGCGCCAGCAGATCGAGAAAGCCGACCAGCTTGTCGGAGGCGTCGGGCGCGTCGGTGTAGGACATGGTCGAGCCCGAATAGGGGATCGTCCAGCGCGGCGGGAAGGCGGCGCGCCCGGTCAGGGCGGTGAAGCGCCTGACCACGTCGCCGAGCCCTGGCCCCAGCACGACATAGAGATCGAGATCGCCGTCGCAGGCCTCGAAGGAGCGGAACAGGTCGTGATAGGCGTCGAGCTCCTGGCCGAGGTCAAAGGCGCCGCGCGCGAGGTTGTCGTAGAACAGCCCGACGGCCTGACCGCCGCGGTCGGGGCGCACCGTCACCGACCAGGGAATGTGCTTGTAGAGCGGGTCCGAACGGCCGCCATCGTAGCCGAGCGGATCGGTGGCCCCCATGGCGAGGCGCCGGCCATGCTTGTCGGCGTCGCCGGACTTGTCGCCGAAGCCGTAGAAGCGCTCGCGCTCGTCGCGGACGAGATAATGCCGGAAACGGTTCGAGCGGCGGTCGAAGGCATAGGCGTGGCTCGGCCGGTCCTTCAGCACGCTCTCGAACGGCGCATCGGGGGCGGAGCGGACCTGCCAGTCCAGCATCAGGGGCGAGCGGCGGATCCGCACGCGCAGCCGCGCCGTCTCCACCGTGATCGCGGTCTCATCTTCCTCGACCGAGAAGGGCACGCCGGGGAAGCCGGAGACGTCGAGCCTGTCGCGCCCGTCGATCGGGTCCGGGTCGCCGGCCCAGGCGATCTCGGGCGAGATCGACCAGGTCCTCGGCATCGCCAGCCCACCCGGCCGGGTGATCAGCAGGCGCGCGAGATGCGCGTCGAGCAGGTAGAGACGGGCGCCGTAGCCGGCCTCCAGCGCGAGATCGATATGGCTCGTGCCGGTTCCGGCGAGCCTCGCCCCGGTCAGCGGATGCATGGATGAAGCCTTACTTGATGAAGCCGAACAGGCGCGGCAGCCAGAGCGACAGCGCCGGCACATAGGTGACGACGAGCAGCGCCATCATGGTCGACAGGAAGATCGGGATCAGCGGGCGCGTGACCCGCTCGATCGACACCTTGGCGATGGCGCAGCCGATGAAGAGTGCGCTGCCGGTCGGCGGCGAGACGATGCCGAGGCACATGTTGAAGACGAGGATCACGCCGAAATGCACGGGATCGACGCCGAGCTGGGTCAGCACCGGCAGGAAGATCGGCGTGAAGATCAGGATGCCGGGGGTGAGGTCGAGGAAGGTGCCCATCAGCAGCAGGACGACGTTCACGAGCATCAGCGCGACATATTTGTTGTCGGAGATCGCGGTGATCCAGTCGCCGATCAGTTGCGGGATGCCGGCGAGCGACATCACATAGGCCATGGCGAGCGAGGTGCCGATCATCAGCGAGACCACCGCGGTGGCCTCGATCGTGTCGACGAGGATACGGTAGAGATCGCCGAATTTCAGCTCGCGATAGATCGCCGCCAGCAGCAGCGAATAGACCACCGCGATGGCCGAGCCCTCGGTCGCCGTGAAGATGCCGCCGACGATGCCGCCGATGACGAGCACGATCAGCCCGAGGCTGGGCAGCGCGCTCAGCACGGCCGCGACCTTCTCGCGCAACGGCAGCGGCGGCATCGGCAGGTAGCCGCGCCGCTTGGCCATGAACCAGACCGGAATCATCACGGACAGGCCCATGAGGATGCCGGGGATGTAGCCGGCCAGGAAGAGCGCGGCGATCGAGGTGCCGCCCGAGACCAGCGAATAGACGATGAAGGCGCCCGATGGCGGGATCAGCAGGCCCGTCGGGCAGGAGGCGATGTTGACGGCGGCCGAGAAGGCCGGATCGTAGCCCGCCTTGTCCTTGAGCGGCTGCATGGTGCCGCCGATGGCGGATGCGGCGGCAACCGCCGAGCCCGAGACGGTCCCGAACATCATGTTCGCGAGGATGGTGATCTGGGCGAGCGCGCCCGGCATCCAGCCGACGAAGACCTTGGCGCAGTCGATCAGACGGCGGGCGATGCCGCCCCGGTTCATGATCGAGCCCGCCATGAAGAAGAACGGGATGGCGAGCAGCGCGAAGGAGTCGAGACCGGTCGCGATGCGCTGCGCGGTGACCGACAGCGCCGGCAGGGGCGGCATGATCGTCAGCAGCGCCGCGATCGCGGCCAGGCCCGTGGCGTGGCTGATCGGCACGCCAATGGCCATCAGCCCGATGAAGGCGACGGAGAGGATGAGGGCGGGGGATGCTTCCATGCCGGTCATGCCCGCTCAGTCGAGCGAGACCTCCTTGGCCGCGATCTCCTGACCGCTGGCGACCTCGCAGACCACCAGCACCGCGTAGATCGCGGTCAGCAGGCCCGAGAGCGGGATGATGGCGTAGACATAGGCCACCGG
Organism: Allobosea thiooxidans; assembly: GCA_943372485.1. Classification (GTDB taxonomy): domain Bacteria; phylum Pseudomonadota; class Alphaproteobacteria; order Rhizobiales; family Beijerinckiaceae; genus Allobosea; species Allobosea thiooxidans_A. The sequence goes on along the minus strand of CALRYW010000060.1, from coordinate 14,463 downwards.
GAGAAGCATCGCCGGCGAGACCTGGCCGAGCCTCAGATTGCGCTCGACCAGGAGCCAGCCGCCCCAGACCAGCACGACGAGTGCGAAGACGATGACCAGCCCCGCGATCAGGATGTCGAAGCCGCGACGGACGCCGCGCGGCGTCATGTCGATCAGCCCGGTGATGGCAATGTGCCCGCGCTTGCCGAGTACATAGGCCGCGCCGAGCAGGCTGACCCAGATGAACAGGAAGCGCGAGAGCTCGTCGGTGAAGGAGGTCGAGGAGCCGAGGAAATAGCGACCGACGACTTGCCAGACCACGCAGCCGAGCATGACGAGCGTCATCGGAACGGCGAGCGCCAGGACAAAGACGTCGAGCGAGCGGTGGATGCGGTGGAGCATGGCGGGACCTGACCGGGGGAACGGCGCTTCGTCCTCCCCTCGCCCACACGTGGCGAAGGGAGGACGCGCCTGTCGGCTTACTGCAGAGCCTGGATCTTCTCGGCGAGCGCGGCGACCGCCGGCACGGCCTTGAGATCGTCATACATCGGCTGGACGGCCTTGCGGAACGCCGCCTTGTCGGCCTCGACGAAGGTCACGCCCATCTTGACGGCGTCGCCCTCGGCCTTGTCGAGTTCTTTCTGCCAGTTCTCGTTATGGGCCTTGGAGGAATCGTGCGCGGCCTGGCGGACCAGATCCTGCTGCTCCGGCTTCAGCTTGCCGAAGGTGACGCCGGAGGCGAGCACGACGTCGGGAACGCGGGTGTGCTCGTTGCGCGAATAGAACTTCATCACCTCGCCATGCTTGGCCAGCGTCAGCGCGGTGACGTTGTTCTCGGCCCCGTCGACGACGCCCGACTGCAGCGCGGTGTAGAGTTCGCCCCAGGCCAGCGGCGTCGCGGCGGCCCCCAGCAGGTTGACCATGCGGGTCGTGATCGGGCCGGGCTGGACGCGGATCTTCAGGCCCTTCAGGTCTTCGGGCGTCCGGATCGGCTTCTTGGCGTAGAAGGAGCGCGTGCCGTTGTCCTGATAGGCGAGGCCGAGCAGGGACTTGGCCTTGCCGGCCTCGAGGATCTCGCGGCCGATCGGCCCGTCCACGACCTTGAAGAAATGAGCCTTGTCACGGAACAGGAAGGGCGTGTCGAACACGCCGAAGGCCGGCTCGAACGCCGCCAGCGGCGAGGCGTTGGCGTGGGCAAAGTCGAGCGCGCCGGCCTGGAGCTGCTCCAGGAGTTCGCGCTGCTGGCCGAGCTGGCCAGCCGGGAAGACCTTGATCTCGATGTCGCCCTTCGAGCGCTCGCTGACCAGCTTGGCGAAGAGTTCGAGGGAAACGTCGACCGGGTGGCCCTTGGCGAGACCGTGGCCGAGGCGCAGCGTGGTCTTGGCCTGCGCCACGGGGGCGGCCGCGAGCGCGGCGGCAGCCATGCCGGCGATCAGGATGGTGCGTCGTGTGGTGCTCATCTCGGTGTCCTCCGCGTCGTGTTCTGGTTGTTGGTTGTTGTGGTCCCGGCCGGGCCTGTCTGGCCCTGGCGCCGGGCGGTTCATGCCCCAGCAGGTGTCTGCTGCTGGGCCAGTTCGGAATAGCGCTCCGAAAGGGTGGTGAAGGCTTTCTTACGGGTGGTCTTGTCGGCGGCGATCAGGCCCTTGAGGTTCCAGCCGCGCTGATAGGCGGTCTGCCGCCGCTCGGTCCGGAAGTCGTAGAGAATCCAGGGGCAGAAGCCGCGCACATAGGGCGCGCCTTCGACCAGATCGAGCTGGCGCTCGTAGAGATCGGACTGATGGGTCTCGCCGAAGAGTTCGCCCGGCCGCCCCTCCCGCCCGGCGACGGCGTCGGCGCCCGTCTCCGTGATGACCAGCGGCTTGTCGAGGTCGGAATTGGCGAAGAGCCGCTTCAGCCCGTCGAGCGAGGGCTCGTACCAGCCGAAATATTCGTTGAGCCCGATCACGTCGAGCGCCTGCGAGAGCCGGTCCTCGACGCGGAAATGCTCGCGGTTGATCAGGCAGGCCGCGGAGACGAGGCGGGTCGGGTCCATCTCACGGCAGGAGGCGGCGAGCCCGCTCATGAAGGCGAGCCGCGCATCCGTATCGGCATTCTCGTTGCCGACGCCCCAGATCACGATGCTGGCGCGGTTGCGGTCGCGGCGGATCATCTCGCGCAGCTGGTTGTCGGCGTCGGCGAAGGTGTCGGGGTTGGCGAAATCGATCGCCCAGTAGACCGGCACCTCCTCCCAGAGCAGGAGCCCGACCTCGTCGGCGATCCGCGCGGCGAGCTCATGGTGCGGATAGTGCGACAGCCGCAGGAAATTGGCGTTGAGCGCCTTGGCGTCGGCGAAACGGCGGCGGATGTCGGCCTCGGTCGAGACCTTGCCGAGGTCGCGGTCGTCCTCGTGGACGCAGATGCCGCGCAGGAAGATGTCCTCGCCGTTGAGCAGGATGCGCTGGCCCTCGACACGGATCTCGCGGAATCCGACATCATCGCCGACCTCGTCCTCGCCGAAGGCGAGGCGGACCGGATAGAGCTTCGGGCGGGCCGGGCTCCAGAGCTCGGGCGCGGCGACGAACTCGATCCGTCCGACGCCGGCGGCGACCGGAATCGCGATCTCCTCCGCCAGCCCGTCGATGCGCAGCCGCGCCGTGCCGCTCGTCGGCTCGGAGAGCGTGACGTCGACGGCGATGCGCTTGCCCTGCGAGCCCGGGACGAGCGCGACACCGAAATCGCGGATGAACACCGCCGGCACGCGCAGCAGCCCGACCTCGCGGTAGAGGCCGCCATAATTGAACCAGTCGGTGTGGTTCATCGGCACGCGCTCGGGCCGGCGCCGATTGTCGACATTGATCTGCAGCCGGTTCGCGCCCGCCACCAGATGCCCGGTCAGCTCGATGAAGAACGGCGTCGAGCCGCCGCGATGGCTGCCGATGAAGACCCCGTTGAGGAAGACGCGCGCCTCATAGTTGGCCGCACCGACGCGCAGGAACACGCGCTCCCCGGCCCGGCCGGGCGCGAAGGTCACCTCGCGGCTGTACCAGGCGCCACCCTCGAAATAGGTCCATTCCGGGCGCATCACGTTCCAGCAGGAAGGAACGGTCGTGGTCTGCCAGGCGCCGTCATCGTAGTCGCGCGGGGTCGTCCAGCCGCCGATCGGATCGGGCGCGTCCTCGAACCAGCGCTGGCGCAGCCCCTCGTCATGCAGGTCGAGCACGAAGTTCCAGGTGCCGTCGAGCGATTCGAGCCTGCGGCCGGCGACGCTGATCAGATCGCGCCAGCCGACGCGCGCCTCCGAGAAGGGAGCGGCATAAGCCTCGTCATGGAGATGGTGATAGGGATCATGCCCCGGCGGGAGCACGGGCTCGCCGTCGCCGGCGGCAGCGTCTGTCTCGACCTTGGCGTCCATCCCGGTATCGCGTCTTTTTTGAAGGAAAACGATTTCCTCAATCCTAGACAAGCACCGCCTTTCTGGCAACCATGCGCAGACCCTGTCATGAAGCGGGCCGGTATCCGGAAGGCGTCGCAGACGGTGAGCGATCACGTGACCAGCAAGGCGGGCGGCGCGCGCCCGGTCTCGATCGCCATGGTGGCGCGCCGCGCCGGCGTTTCGATCGCGACGGTGTCGCGCGTCATGAACGGCGTCGAGAACAAGGCCACCTCAGAGACCGCCGCGCGGGTCCGCGCCGCGGTCGCGGCGCTGGGCTACCGGCCGCAGAGCGTCGGCCGCGCGCTGCGGCAGCGCGAAAGCCGTATCGTCGGCGTGCTCGCCGCCAATCTCGGGAACCCGGCGATGGCCGCCGCCGCCGCCTCGATCGAGCTGGCGCTGCGCGACGCCGGCTTCGTGATGGCGCTCTGCGACACGCATGAGGACCCGGCGATCCAGGATGAGTATCTCGCCGAGATGGAGGCCCAGCTGGCGCGCGGCATCGTGCTGCTGGTCGCCGTCCCCTCGCCCCGGCTCGACCAGCTGCGCGCGGCGGGGCGGCCGCTCGTCTTCGTCAATCGGCGCGACCCCGGCGACGAAACCTCGCCCTTCGTTGGCATCGACGACCATGCGGCGGGCTTCGCCGTGGCGCAGCACTGGCTGGCGCGGGACAAGGCCGGCCCCTTCGGACTGCTGCACGCCTCGCTTTCCTTCAGCGCCGGCCAGCGACGGGCCGCCGGCTTCGTCGCCGGTCTGGTCGCGGGCGGCGTTGCCGAGGCCGAGATCCTGCGCGGGACGGGCAGCGGCAAGTGCCATCTCGCCATCGGGCATGCCGGCATGGGCGCCCTCCTGGCCGGGCCGCGGATGCCGCGCCGCATCCTCTGCCTCAGCGACCTGATCGCCTATGGCGCCTATCGGCGGCTGTCGGAGGCGGGGTTGCGCGTCCCGGACGACGTGGCGCTGTTCGGATTCGACGACAACCCGCTCAACGCCTGGATCGCCCCCTGGCTCAGCGCGGTGAAGATTCCCTATGACGATTTCGGGCCCGTGGTGGTGGCGACCCTCGCCGCGTTGCTGGACGAAGCGCAGGCCAAGGCCGGCTTCATGCCGCATGAGCTGGTGATCCGCGGCGGCTGACGCCTCCGGAGCGTGAGCCCTGCCGTCGCTCCATCGGATGCAGACGATGGCCGCGGTGCCCCGGCTATTTCAGGCTGTTGGTCAGGAAGCGTTGGAGCCGCTCGCTCTTCGGCTGCATCAGGACCTGGGCCGGTGCCCCCTCCTCCTCCACCACGCCCTGATGCAGGAAGACGACGCGGCTGGCGACCTCACGGGCAAAGCCCATCTCATGCGTCACCACGAGCATGGTGCGGCCCTCCTCCGCCAGGAGCCGCATCACCCGCAGGACCTCCCCGACAAGTTCGGGATCGAGCGCGGATGTCGGCTCGTCGAAGAGCATGACCTCCGGCTCCATCGCAAGCGCGCGGGCGATGGCGACGCGCTGCTGCTCGCCGCCCGACATATGGGCGGGGTAGGCATCCTTGCGATGGGAGACGCCGACGCGCGCGAGATAGCGTTCCGCGCGCTCGACGGCCTCTGCACGCGAGAGGCCGAGCACGCGCATCGGCGCCTCGATCACGTTCTCGACCGCTGTCATATGCGCCCAGAGGTTGAACTGTTGGAACACCATCGCCAGACGGGCGCGGATGCGCTGCAGCTGGGCCGGGTCCGCGGCCGCGAGCTCGCCCTTGCGACCAGGCGCCAGCCTGAGTTCCTCGCCGCCGACGAAGATCCGCCCGGCATTGGGCCTTTCGAGCAGGTTCAGGCAGCGCAGCACCGTGCTCTTGCCGGAGCCGGACGCCCCGATCAGCGCAATCACGTCGCCGGCATCGGCCGAGAGCGAAACGCCCTTCAGCACCTCGACCGCGCCAAAGCTCTTGCGCAGGCCGTCGGCGCGGAGCTTTTCGACGGGGCTGCCGCCGGCCGCGGAGGGCTCGATGGCTGACGGGTCCATGGCGCGATCCTTTCAGGGGCTGAGCAGCCGGCCGCTGCGCTTCAGGCTGGTGCCGGCCACCTTGCCCAGCCGCTTGCCGGGGGTGACGAAGCGCAGCGCCGAGCGCGCGAAGAAGACGCCGCCGAACTGGCAGCGGATGGGGGTCACCGCGCCGCTCAGCGGGTCGATCAGCTCGGCCAGCACCGCACCGGCCGCGACCGTCTCGCCCAGCTCTCGACGGTAGACGAGGATGCCGGCCGTCGGCGCGACGAGGGGCTCGGAGGCTTCGAGCGCGGTGGGCTGGCACAGGGCCGCGGGCAGGACCGGCGCTTCACCGGCGATGACGCCGACATGGCGCAGGAAGGCGAGGATCGCGCGCGCATCGGCATCGGCCATGGCGTCATCGACGTCGCTCTGGCCGCGCAGCTCGACCGTCACCGAATGGCAGCCGAAGGGTACGGGCCTATCGGGGAAGGCGCGGGCGAGTTCGGCCCAGGGGCGGCTGACGGCCTCGTCGAAGGGGTCGCCACCCGAGACATCCGCGAGCAAGAGCGCCCGCGCCCCGAGATGGGCCGCGAGTGGTGCGAAAATCGGCGCGCTGTCGGTATGGGTGTAGAGATGCATCGCGGCTTCGGCATCGCAGTGCAGGTCGAGCACGAAGTCGGCGTTAAACGCGAGCGCCAGCAACGTCGCCTTGAGATGCTGCGGCGGCGTCTCGACCGGGAATGAGGCCAGCACGGCGGCGAGCTCCGCCCGGATGAGCGCGAGGTTGCTGTCGGGGTCGTCGGTCAGCGCCTCGCCGATGCGCGACAGCCCTACCGTCAGGTCGGGGAAGTCGCGGTTGAAATTGCCGCCCTCACCCAGCGAGAAGCGTCCCACCGGCTGGCCGAGCACCTGCTGGCCGAGCCCGAGCGGATTGGCGACCGGCACCAGCACGACTTCGCCGCGCAGATCGCCCGAGGTCTCGAGCGCGCCCAGATCGCGGCGCAGCGCCTGGGCGCAGATCATGCCGGGGATCTCGTCGGCATGCAGGGCCGCCTGGATATAGACGCAAGGCCGCGCCCCGGCTCGGCCGAAGCGCTGCACGGTGAGCTGGTGGGTCGTCCCGGGGGTGGCGGCGGGGATCGCGATGATGTCGGTCTGCATGGCGTCAGGCGGGCCTCGGGTCGGCGGATTTGGGCCGAAGATGCTTCAGGAACCGGGCCTCCAGCAGCTTGACGAGGCCGACGAGCGTGAAGGTGATGACGAAATAGAACACCGCCACCAGGCCGAAGGCCTCGAGCGGGGCGAGGTTGTTGTAGTAGACGTCGCGGGCGGTGCGGGTGAGTTCGACGATGGTGACGGCGCTGGCGATCGAGGTCGCATGCATGACCATGACGAGCTCGTTGCCGTATTGCGGCAAGGCCCGGCGCATGGCGCTCGGCAGCAGGATGCGGCGGTAGATCGAAAAGGTCGACAGCCCCAGGCTGCGCGCGGCTTCCAGCTCGCCACTGGGCGTCTGGCGCAGGGCGCCGGCGAGGATCTCCGTCGTATAGGCTGTGCTGTTGAGCGCAAAGGCGAGCCAGGCGCAGAACCAGGCGTTGCGGAACAGCGGCCAGGCCGCGCTCTCGCGCAGCCATTCGAACTGCGCCAGGCCGAAATAGATCATGTAGAGCTGCACCAGGAGCGGCGTGCCCCGGATCACATAGGTGTAGAGGAAGACCGGCTTCGAGAGCAGCGGATTGGGCGAGACGCGTGCAATCGCCAGCGGCACCGACAGCAGGAACGACGCCGAGACCGAGATCGCCATCAGGATCAGGCTGACCTTGAGGCCGTTCAGATAGAGCGGCCAGGATTCCGCGATGAGGGCCCAGTCGACCATCAGAATTCAACCTTGCGCACGCCGAGCGAGAAGCGCCGCTCGACCCAGCCGAGCAGCAGGATCGAAACCGTGGTGACCGCGAGATAGATCCCGCCGATCGCGGCGTAGAAGGTGAAGGGCTCACGCGTGGCGGCCGAGGCGAGGTTGGCGCGGTGGACCATGTCGTCGAGCCCGATGATCGACAAAAGCGCGGTGGCCTTGATCATCACCAGCCAGTTGTTGGTGAAGCCGGGAATGGCATGGCGGACCATCTGCGGCAGCACGATGCGGCGCAGCACCTGGCCGCGGCTCATGCCATAGGCCAGACCCGCCTCGCTCTGCCCGCGCGGGATGGCGAGGATGGCGCCGCGAAAGGTCTCCGTCAGATAGGCTCCGAAGATGAAGCCCAGCGTCGTCGTGCCGGCGATGAAGGGGTTGATGTCGAGATAGCCGAGCCCGGCCTTGTCGGCGAGGCTGTTGATCAGGATCTGGCCGCCATAGAAGATCAGCAGCAGCAGGACGAGCTCCGGCAGCCCGCGGATCAGCGTCGTATAAGCGTCGGCCGCAATATTGGCCGCCCGCGAGGCCGAGAGCTTCGCGCCGGCCCCGATCAGCCCGAAGACGCAGGCGATCGCCAGCGACACGGCCGAGACCAGCAGCGTCGAGCGCAGGCCTTCGAGAATGGCGGGGAAATAGCCGTGGAGGAACATGGCTTCGTCCGGATCGGCATGAAAGGGCGTCATGGCCGGGCGAACCCCGGCCAGGTCCCGCGAAACATGGGGAGCCGGCCCAGCCCATCAGGGCCGGGTCAGGCCCGACCCTGACGCCGGGTGCCAGCCTCAGGACCCCGAGATGTCGAAGTCGAAATAGCGGTCGGCCAGCGCCTTGTAGCCGCCATTGGCCTTGAAGGCGGCGAGCGCGGCGTTGACCTGGGTGCGCAGGGCCTCGTCGCCCTTGCGCATCGCGATGCCGACACCCGAGCCGGCACCGATGCGGACGGCCGGGCCGAGCTGGGCGTAGCCCTTGCCTTCCGGCTTCTTCAGGAAGGCCTCGCCCGAGACGACCGAGGAGCCGAAGCCGACATCGGCGCGCCCGACGGCGAGCTCCATGTAGACCTCGGTCTCCTTGCCGGCGAAGACGATGGTGCTGTCCTTGTAGGTCTCGGCCAGATAGGCGGCGCGCGGCGAATTGCGCAGCACGACGATGGTCTTGCCCTTCAGCGCGGCCGGCGAATGATCGGCAAAGGCGCCGGCCTTGGCGACGAAGCGCGAAGGCACGTCGTAATAGGGATCGGAGAAGTCGACGGTCTTCTTGCGCGCCTCGGTGATCGTCATCGAGGCGACGATCATGTCGAACTTCTTGGCGTTCAGCGCCGGGATCATGCCGTCGAATTCCTGCTGGACGAAGCTGCACTCGGCCTTCATCTGCGCGCAGAGGGCATTGGCGATGTCGATGTCGAAGCCGCCGAGCTTGCCGTCGGGCGCGATCATCGAGAACGGCGGATAATTGCCCTCGACCCCGATTCGCAGCTTCGTGGCCTGGGCCGCCGCCGGCTGGCCCAGCACGAGGGCGACCGAGGCCGTTGCGGCCCAGGCGAGGACAGTACGTTTCAGCATGACATTCTCCCGATCAGTGGTCTTGAGTTCCCGCTCGGACTTCACATTGGCGATTAATTTTCATAAGGTCAATACATGAAAATATCTCTTCACGACAGCCCGGGCGGCAGCGGCGCGAGCGACATGGCCTTCGCCGCCTCCGAGCTCGGCCGGAAGCTCCTGGCGCTGCAGGCGTCGGGATCGGCCTCCAATCGCGTCATTGCGGAGCATCTCCTGCGCAATCCGGTGCGCGGCTCGGCCCTGTCGATCGAGGATCTCGCGGCCGCGACGGGCGTCTCGACCGCGACCCTGTCGCGCTTCGCCCGGCTGCTGGGTTTCAGCGGTTTTCCCGATCTGCGCGCCGCGCTCGCCGACACGCTCCAGGCCGTATTGCGCCCGGTCGAGAAGCTGCGCGGCAGCTTCAACCGGGAGGACGGGCGCTCGCCGCTGCGCGAGGGGCTGGAGGACACGCTGGCCAATCTGCGCGGCACGGCCGAGGCGATCGAGCCCGAGGGCCTCTCGCGCATCGTCGCCCGCCTGACATCGGCGCGCTGCGTCTATGTGATGGGCTTCGGCCTCTCGGCCCATCTGGCGGGCCTGCTGACGCTCGGCCTACAGCCCTTCTGTCGCCAGCTCGTCAATGTGGTCGAGTTCGGCGGCACCGAGAATGCCGCCGGCCGCCTGATGGCGCTGGGACCAGAGGATGTGCTGATCGCCATTTCCTTCCCGCGCTACGCCACCGATGTCGTGCACCTGACGCGCTATGCCGCCGATCGCAAGGCGGCCATCGTGGCGCTGACCGACTCGGCCGCCTCGCCGCTCGCCCCGCTTGCCGACGAGGTCCTGATCGCCCGCTGCACCCATCCCGTGCTGTCGTCGAGCAATGTCGCGGCGCTGCTCGTGATCGAGGCGCTGGTGACGGCGCTGATGATCTCGAACGCCGACAATGTCGCCAAGGCGGCGCAGCTGACCGACGCCATCTCGAGCTATCTGGTCTCGCAGACCTCCCGCGGCCGCTGAGGCGCGACGGCCGGGCCCGCCCCCGCGCGCAACAACATGCCGAACAGGTCGCGCGGCTCGTCGGGATCGGCGAGCAGGTCGAGCTCATCGTATTCGCTCGTGCGAGCCGCCTCCCCGGCGAGCCAGCGCAGGGCCGAGAAATCCTCGATCGCAAACCCCACCGAGTCGAACAGCGTGATCTGGCGCGCCTCGCGCCGGCCTTCGGCCAGCCCCGTGACGACGCGCCAGAGTTCGGTGACGGGATGGTCGGCGGCGAGCTGCTGGATCTCGCCCTCGATGCGGGTCTGCGGCGGATACTCCACGAAGATGTCGCTGCGCCGGAGAATGTCGGCATGGAGCTCGGTCTTGCCCGGGCAGTCGCCACCGACCGCGTTGATGTGGATGCCGGCGCCGACCATGTTGTCGGTCAAGATGGTGGCGTTGGCCTTGTCGGCGGTGGCGGTGGTCACGATCTGCGCGCCCAGCACCGCCTCGTCCGGCGAGCGGCAGATCGCGATCTCGAACCCGAAGCCCGAGAGGTTGTGCGCGCAGCGCGCGCTCGCGGCGGGATCGGTGTCGTAGAGCCGCAAGCGATCGACGCCGAGCACCGCCTTGAAGGCGAGCGCCTGGAACTCCGACTGCGCGCCATTGCCGATCAGCGCCATGGTGCGCGCGCCGCGCGGCGCCAGGTGCCTGGCCGCCATGGCCGAGGTGGCAGCGGTCCGCAGCGCGGTGAGGATCGTCATCTCGCTCAAGAGCAACGGATAGCCGGTCGCGACATCGGCCCAGACGCCGAAGGCGGTGACGGTCTGGCGGCCGTCGCGCGTGTTGCACGGGTGCCCGTTGACGTATTTGAAGGCGTAGTGATGCCCGTCGCTGGTCGGCATCAGCTCGATGACGCCGTCATGGCTGTGCGAGGCGACGCGTGCCGTTTTGTCGAAGGCCTCCCAGCGCCGGAAATCGGCCTCGACGCAGGCGGCGAGGTCGGTCAGCACGCGCTCGATCCCGTGCCGGCCGACGATGCGCATCATCCGGTCGACGCTGACGAAGCGGACGAGATTGAGCTTGCGGTCCATGCTCAGTAGCTCCGCGTCGGGCGATCCAGCACGCTGCGGCCCATCAGGCTGGCGGTGAGGTCCACCATCAGCCTCGCCGTGCGGCCGCGATCGTCGAGGAAGGGGTTGAGCTCGACGAGGTCGAGGCTGGCGACGCGGCCGCTGTCATGGAGCATCTCCATGATCAGATGCGCCTCCCGGAAGGTCGCCCCGCCCGGTACGGTCGTGCCGACGCCCGGCGCGATGTCCGGATCGAGGAAATCGACGTCGAGGCTGACATGCAGGATGCCATCCTGCGCCTCGACGATGTCGAGGAAGCGCCGCAGCAGCACGCCGACGCCGTTCTCGTCGATCGCGCGCATGTCGTGCACATGCACACCGCTGCCGGCCAGAATCCGCCGCTCCGCCGCATCGACGCTGCGCAGCCCCATCATGCAGACCCGCGAGGGATCGAGCGCCGCCGCCAGCGGCGGAAAGGTCCCGGCAAATCCGGGCAGACCGAGCGCATAGCCCATCGGCACGCCATGGAGATGACCGCTTTCGGTCGTCTCCAGCGTGTGGAGGTCCGGATGGGCATCGAGCCAAAGCACGAAGAGGTTGCGGCCGTCCTCGCTCGCGCGGCGGGCATGGCCGGCGAGCGTGCCGGCCGCCAGGCTGTGATCGCCGCCCAGCACGATGGTCAGGCCCTGCGCGTCGGTCTCGTAGACGGCCTGCGACAGCGCCTCGGTCCAGGCCACGATCTCGGGCAAGCCGTGCAGCGCGGGGTTGGCATGCGTGAGGTCGCGTCGCGGCGCCGGGACGAGGTTGCCGCGGTCGATCACGCTGTGGCCGAGCGACTGCAGGGCCGGGCCGATGCCGGCGGCGCGAAAGGCGCTGGGCCCCATGTCGCAACCGAGCCGCCCGGTGCCGTCCTGCACCGGCGCACCCAGCAGAATGCAAGTGGTCTGTCTCATGCGTGCTCGCCTCCCCGAAGCAAGGTTAGGACGCGGCGATGGCGGGATGAACCCGCCAGATTGGCATGGATGACAAGCCGCACTTCCGTTATGGAAAGGCCAACCGCTCACAATGGACAGTCGCCCGATGGACGAGCTCGACCAGCGCCTGATCACGCTGCTGCGCCGCAACGGCCGTCGCGGCGTGTCGGATCTCGCGCTCGAGCTCAGCGTGTCGCGTGCCACGGTCAGGGCGCGGATCGAGCGCCTCGAGCAGGCCGGCGAGATCGTCGGCTACACGGTGATCCTGCGGGCCGACGCGGTCTCGGCCCCCGTGCGTGGCATCACCCTGATCGAGGTCGAGGGACGCGCCAAGGACCGCGTCGTCGCGGCGCTGACCGGCTTCGCCGAGGTCACGGCGATCCACACGACGAGCGGCAAATGGGATCTCGTGGCGGAACTCGGCACCGACAGCCTGACCGCGCTCGACGGGGTCCTGACGCGGCTGCGCCTGATCGCCGGCATCGCGGCGTCGGAAACGCATCTGCTGCTGGCCACTCCGCGCAGCAGCCGGGCCGGGCTCGGATCGCTCGCCCAACGCTGAGGACAGACGCGTCCCAAACCCAGGGATCCCGACGCCGGCAGCGTCGGGGCCGTGCCAGGACTCCGGTCAGGAGCGCGTTCGACGGGGCTAGGCGGGCAGGACGACGACCTTCGTCTTCACCGGGGTCTGGTCGTAGAGGTCGATCATGTCCTGCGTCAGCAGGCCGACGCAGCCGCTGGTGATGCCCGAGCCGATCGATTCCTCATCGAGCGAGGCGTAGATCGTGTAGAGCGTGTAGCGGCCGTTCTGGTAGAGATGCAGGGTGCGCGCGCCCAGCGGATTGTCGAGGCCACCCGGCATGCCGCGGGCATATTTCGCCGCTTCCGGCTGGCGCTTGATCATCTCCGGCGGCGGCGTCCAGGTCGGCCATTCCGACTTGCGCCCGACATAGGCATCGCCATTCCAGCGGAAACCGTCGCGGCCGACATTGGCGCCGTAGCGCGTGGCGCTGTTGTCGCCCTCGATGCGGTAGACATAGTAATTGCCGGGATCGACGATGATCGTGCCCGGCGCTTCCTTGGTCTCGTAGCGCACGGTGCGGCGCCAGTACTGCGGGTCGACCTTGCTGGGATCGGTCGCGGGAATCGGGAATTTCTTGTCCTCGACCGGCCCGTAGAGCTTCTTCGCCTCGGCGAGGCTCATCCCGTCCTGGGTGACACAGCCGCCCAGCGCGAGCGCGCCGAGGCCGGCGGCGGAACCGACGAGGAAGGAGCGGCGGTCGAGCCGCTCCAGACGGCGGCCGGACAGGGCCGGTTCATGTCCGGCCGTTCCATCACGCTTCATCATCACACAACAATCCCGACTGTGTGTCGCCCGACGGAGCCACCCCGGAGACACCTGTTGAACCTAGGCGCGGCCGAGTTTGCCGCTTGAACGGGAGACTGGCAAGCCTGACGGCCAGCCAGGGTACGCGTCAGGTGCCCCGCCCGGAGGACAGGGCGGCGGCGCGCTGGGGCAGGGCGACCGTCGCGATAACACAAGCGGTGAGCATCAGACCCGAGCCGATCAGGCAGGCCTGCAGCCCGCCCCACTGGTAGAGCAGGCCCGACAGCAGCGTGCCGAGGAAGCGGCCGAGCGCGTTGGCGGCATAATAGAAGCCGACATCCTCGGCCGATTTCTCCGAGCCGGCATAGGCCAGGATCAGATAGGAGTGGAGCGAGGAATTGACCGCGAAGGCGAAGCCGAACAGGCTCAAGCCCGCGACGAGCACGAGATCGGGCCGCAGGCCGGAGCCGCTCGCCAGCAGCGCTGCGAGCGCGAAGGGAATCGCCGCCAGCGCCAGCGACCAGAGCCGGGCGGCCGGGACTTCCGAAGACAGCCCGTCGGCGCTGCGCCGGATGACAGCGGGCGCCGCCGCCTGAACGAGGCCATAGCCGATCGTCCAGAGGGCCAGGAAGGTGCCGACCATGGTGAAGGTCCAGCCCGAGGCGTAGAGAAACACCGGCACGCCGACGACGAACCAGACGTCGCGCGCCCCGAACAGCGCGACGCGTGCCAGCGCCAGCAGGTTGACGGCGCGGTTCTTGGCGAAGAGTTCGCGGGCGGATTTGCTCGCCCTCGCCTTGCCCATCATCGCCGGGAGCGAGGTCAGTACGCCGAGCAGGATCAGTCCGAGCATGGCCGCCATCGCCCAGAGCGCGCCCCGGAAGCCCAGTGCCTCCAGCAGCAGCCCGCCCAGGAAGAAGCCGACGCCCTTCATCGCGTTCTTGGAGCCGGTGAACCAGGCGACCCAGCGGAACAGCCGTCCCTCGGCGTCTTCGCTGCGCGCCGCGGCCTCGGCGACCTTGATCGCCGATTTCGAGGCCGTCTTGGTCAGATCCTTGGCGACGCCGCAGATCCCTTGCGCCATCACCACCCAGGCGACCGAGGCCGCGGCCGTCCAGTCCGGCGACAGGCCCGACAGCAGCAGGAAGCCCGCGATCTGCGTGGAAAGCCCGACAGCGAGCATGCGGGTGATGCCGTAGCGGGCGGCGAGCCAGCCGCCGATCAGATTGGCGACGATTCCGGCCGCCTCGTAGAGCAGGAACAGGAAGGCGAGGGTGAAGGGCGAGTAGCCCAGG
>CALRYW010000059.1:0-24925 GCA_943372485.1 Allobosea thiooxidans | reverse complement strand
CCGCTGATGACGCCGGACGGCTCGATGCGCGGTTTCTATGCCATGCTGGCGGAGGACGGCACGATCTTCGATGTCGCGGTGCCGCTGTTTCCGCTCGATTCCCCCTATGTGAAGAAGGTCCTGCATTGACCCTGTCCTCCTCCACGGGCCAGCGCCTGGCGCCGCTCGACATGCTCGCCCGGCTCGTCGCCTTCGACACGGTGAGCCACAAATCCAACCTGCCACTGATCGCCTTCGTCGAAGATTATCTCGCGGGCTGGGGCGTCTCCTCGATCCGCATTCCCAATGCGACGGGCGATAAGGCGGCGCTGTTTGCCACGATCGGCCCGCAGGATCGCGGCGGCATCCTGCTCTCGGGGCATACCGACGTGGTGCCGGTGGAGGGCCAGGCCTGGAGCCGCGACCCGTTCACGCTGCACATCGAGGATGGCAAGGCCTATGGCCGCGGCGCGGTCGACATGAAGGGCTTCATCGCGCTGGCCCTCGCATTGGTGCCGGATTTCCTGGCGGCGGATCTCAAGACGCCGATCCACCTGTTCCTCTCCTATGACGAGGAGGTCACCTGCCTCGGCGTCGTCGACGGCATCGCCCGCATGGGCATCGACCTGCCGAAGCCGCGCGCCGTCATTGTCGGCGAGCCGACCTCGCTCGAACTCGCCGACGCGCATAAGGGCATCCGCACCTTCTTCACGACGATCACCGGCGTCGCCGCCCACTCTTCCAAGCCGCATCTGGGGGCGAGCGCCGTGCATGGCGGCATCCGGCTCACGGCCGGGCTCGTGGCGATGGCCGACGAGCTGGAGGCGAGCCCCGACGGCAGCGGGCGCTTCGATCCGCCCTATGATACCGTCCATGTCGGCAAGTTCCATGGCGGCATCGCCCGCAACATCCTGGCCGATCGCTGCGACCTCTCCTGGGAGGTCAGGACGCTGCCAGGCTCCGATCCACAGGACGTGCCGGCGCGCTTCGCAGCGCTGTCGCAGGAGGTGCTCGCCCGGATGCGCAAGACGGCGCCTTCGGCTGCGATCGAGACCGTGATGAGTTCGGACGTTCCCGGCCTGGCGCCCGATCCGGGCTCGGAGGCTGAGACGCTGGTGATGCGGCTCGCCGGCCGCAACCGCACGATCGCGGTCGCCTATGCGACGGAAGCCGGGCATTTCCAGCGCGCGGGGCTGCCGACCATCGTCTGCGGTCCCGGCTCGATCGACCAGGCGCATCAACCCGACGAGTACATCACGCTGGAGCAGTTCGCCGCCGGCGAGGCCTTCATGCGCAAGCTGATGGCGGAGTGCCGGGGCTAGGGTCCGCCCGGCGGCGACCTACCCGGCCGCTGCGTCCGCCTCGATCAGCCCGACGAGTTCGTCGAGCGCCGACAGACGGGAGAGGCGCCGGTAGCGCGGCGCACCGACCGGCTCCTCGGCCTGCTCCAGCGCCCAGGTGAGCTCGTGCGGGATATGGACGGCCCAGGCGCCGGCGGCAAGCGCGGGCAGAACGTCCGACTTCAGCGAATTGCCGACCATCATCGCGCGCTGGGGGCCGTCGCCATGGCGCTCGAAGATTCGGCGGTAGACCTCCGGCGTCTTGTCGCTAACGATCTCGACACCGTGGAACAGCTCGCCGAGCCCGGACTGCGCCAGCTTGCGCTCCTGATCGAAGAGATCGCCCTTGGTGATCAGGACGAGGCGGTGGCTGGCGGCGAGCCGCTCCAGCGTCTCGCGCGCCTGCGGCAGGGTCTCGACCGGATGGGCCGCCATCTCGCGGCCGGCGGCGAGGATTTCGCCGATGACGGCGGCCGGGACGGCGCCGTCGGTGATCTCGATCGCGGTCTCGATCATCGAGAGGACGAAGCCCTTGATGCCGAAACCGTAGAAGGCGAGGTTGCGGCGCTCGGCCTCGAGCAGCCGCCCGGAGATCTCGGCGGCGGTGCCTTGGGCGCCGAGCAAGGCGACGAAGCGCTCCTCGGTCAGGCGGAAGAAGCGTTCGTTCTGCCAGAGCGTGTCGTCGGCGTCGAAGCCGATCGTTGTGATGGGGCGCGTCATCGGTCTCGCTCCCTTCGGCCGGCCAGTCAGGCCCCGGCGGACAGGCCTTCCTCGACCTCGCCGGGCGTGAAGACATAACGCCGCGAGCAGAATTCGCAGGTCACGGCGAGCTGCCCGTCATCGGCGACCATCGCGCCGCGGTCTTCCGGCGCGAAGCCGCGGAGCATGCCGAGCACCCGCTCGCGCGAGCAGCGGCAGTCCTCATGGACGAGAATGGGCTCGAAGACGCGGGCACCGCGCTCGTGGAACAGGCGATAAAGCAGGCGCTCGCTCTCCAGAAGCGGGTCGAGCAGCTCGTGATCCTCGACCGTCTCGACGAGCGAGCGCGCCTCGGCCCAGGCATCGTCGCTGATGCCGTCCGGATCCGACGTGGTCAGGATCTCGTGGCCTTGCGGCGCGTCCCCGGGGTGGATGTCGGCGGCCCGCAGCCGATCGACCGAATGCGGCATGAACTGGACGAGCAGGCCGCCGGCCCGCCACTGGCGGCCCTCGCCGGTGACGATCGAGCCGACGCCGAGGCGCACCCGGCTCGGGATCTGCTCCGACTGACGGAAATACTGGTGCGCCGCCTCCTCGAGGCTCTGGCGTGTCAGCGCCACCACGCCCTGATAGCGGGTGGTGGCCGAGCCCTGATCCACCGTCATGGCGAGGTGGCCCGCGCCGAGCAGTTCACCCGTCGAGAGCCGGCCCGCAGCCTCCGCCTCCGCCAGCCGCTCCGCATCGAAATGGGCAACGGCGCGGTAGACATCGGGCGCGTTGAAGTCGACCACGAGCATCGAGACCGGCCCGTCGCTCTTGGTCTGGAGCTGGAAACGGCCCTCGAACTTCAACGCCGTGCCGAGCAGAACGGTCAGCGCCGCCGCCTCGCCGAGCACGCGCGCCACCGCTTCCGGATAACCGTGCCGTCCGAGAATGGTGTCGATCGTCGGACCGAGCCGCACAACGCGGCCGCGCACGTCGAGATCGGGCACGGTGAAGGGGACGACACGGTCGTCGAGCGCAGCCACGGCTACGCCGCTGTCGGTTCCGTCCATCAGGCGGCAACCCCGCCGAAGCACCAGGCGAGAATGCCCTTCTGCGCATGCAGGCGGTTCTCGGCCTCGTCGAAGACGGCCGATTGCGGGCCGTCCATGACGGCATCGGTGACCTCTTCGCCGCGGCTGGCCGGCAGGCAATGCATGAAGACGGCGTCCTTTTCGGCCCGGCCGAGCAGGCGCTCGTCGACCTGGTAGGGCCGCAGCAGGTTGTGACGTGTGCCTTCCTCGTCGCCCATCGAGACCCAGCAATCGGTGATGACGCAATCGGAGCCCTCGACGGCCGCTTCCGGCCGGGTGGTCAGGGACAGTTTTGCGCCCTGCTGCTTCGCCCAGGCGAGCAGCGCCGGCGGCGGTGCCAGTTCGGCGGGCGTGGCGATGGCGAGCTCGAAATCGAGCCGGCCGGCGGCATGGATCCATGAGGTCAGTACATTGTTGGTGTCGCCCGTCCAGGCGATACGCTTGCCCTGGATCGGGCCCTTACGCTCCTCGAAGGTCATCACGTCGGCCATGACCTGGCAGGGGTGCTGGCGCTTGGTCAGCCCGTTGATCACCGGGACGGTGGCGTGCTGGGCCATCTCGACCACGGCGTCATGGTCGAGCATGCGGATCATGATGGCGTCGACATAGCGCGAGAGCACGCGGGCGGTGTCGGCGATGGTCTCGCGCTCGCCCAGCTCGATCTCGCGGCCGGTCACCATCATCGGCGAGCCGCCGAGCTCGCGGATGCCGACATCGAAGGAGACGCGCGTGCGCAGGCTCGGCTGCTCGAAGACCATGGCGACGACCTTGCCCTCGAGCAGGCGGTCGCCGGCGGCCGCCGGGGTGCGGCGGCGGGCCTTGATCTCCTCGCCGGCGCGCAGGATCGCGCGCAGCTGGGCTTCGGAGAAATCGGAGAGATCGAGGAAATGACGCGTCACGGGCGCATCCTTCGCTTGCCAGATGGGGGCGTGGCCGGTGCTACTGGGCCGCGTGCCGCTTCAGCGAGGCCTCGACGGCACTCGCCGCACGGTCGAGACGGGCGACGGCCTCGGCCACCTCCGCCTCGCCGATGATCAGCGGCGGGAGCAGTCGCACGACATTGTCGCCGGCGCCGACGACGAGAAGGCCCGCGGCGCGCGCCTCGGTGACGAAATCGGTGTTGAGCGTATGCAGCTTGAGGCCGAGCATCAGCCCCTCGCCGCGGATCTCGGCGATGACCTGCGGGTGCCTGTCCTTGAGCTCGGCCAGCGACTGCTTCAGCCGCAGCGCGATCTGCCCGACCTTCTCGATGAAGCCCGGCGCCAGGACGACGTCCAGCACCGCATTGCCGACGGCCATGGCGAGCGGATTGCCGCCGAAAGTGGTGCCGTGCGTGCCGAGCGTCATGCCCGAGGCGGCCTCTTCCGTGGCGAGGCAGGCGCCCATGGGGAAGCCGCCGCCGATGCCCTTGGCGACCGACATGATGTCGGGCGTCACGCCCGAGAGCTCATGGGCGAAGAACTTGCCGGTGCGGCCGACGCCGGTCTGGATCTCGTCGAAGATCAGCAGCAGCCCGCGCTCATCGCAGAGCGTGCGCAGGCCGCGCAGGCATTGCGGCGGCACCGAGCGCAGCCCGCCCTCGCCCTGGATCGGCTCGATCATGATCGCGGCCGTCTCGTCGGTGATCGCGGCCTCGAGTGCCGCATGGTCGCCGAACGGGACCTGGTCGAAACCGTCGACCTTGGGGCCGAAGCCCTCGATATACTTCTGCTGGCCGCCGGCCGCGATCGTCGCCAGCGTGCGGCCGTGAAAGGCGCCCTCGAAGGTGATGATGCGGTAGCGCTCGGGATGCCCCTTCGCGGCATGGTATTTCCGCGCCATCTTGATGGCGGCCTCATTGGCCTCGGCGCCCGAATTGGCGAAGAAGACGCGATCGGCGAAGGTCGCCTCGCAGAGGCGCCGCGCCAGCTTCTCGCCCTCGGGCATCGTGTAGAGGTTCGAGGTGTGCCAGATCTTGCCGGCCTGGGTCGTCAGCGCCTCGACCAGATGCGGATGGGCGTGGCCGAGCGCATTGACCGCGATGCCGGCGCCGAAATCGAGATAGCGGGTGCCATCGGCGGTGATCGACCAGGGGCCTTCGCCGCGCTCGAAAGCGACGGGCGCTCGCGCATAGGTCGGCAGGAGAACGGACGGAGCGGCGGAAGCGGAAAGGGGGGCAGAGGCCATGGGATGCGATCCTCGCGACGGGCGATGGTGGAAAACGGATTGCGCCGGACTGAAAACGGTGGTCCGGGCGAGACGGCGCCAGTCTCAGCTGCGCAGCCGCATGCGACCCGGCGACGACGTTATCGTCGCAGCCAGAGTCCGGTTTCTCGTCGCGCCGCCATCCGCATCGATGAAAATGCCCTGATCCGTAAAACATAAGCGCCGCCCGAAAGGGCGGCGGCTTCACATTTCAACTATGCAAAAGGGCATGGCGCCTGTCAATTCCGCCGCCCGTCGGGGCCACGCCCCGGCCGCCGCAGCAGTGTTGCCGAAAGGATTCGGTTTTGCGGGGATTGACGAATCCACTGGGGAAAAGGCGATTTCGGATTCGCCGACTCTTGTCGCCGAGTCAGGGCATCTTGTAGGGTCTGCCTCGTCAGATACGACATTTCGTGTGGCGACCCCAGTATCCGTCAGTTTCGACTGTCACGGCTTCCGTCTTGCGGCGGGCGCCGGGGATATCGGATTCCGCCCCGATCCGCCCAGAGGGTGGTTCCGCCAGGAGCCGTCCGGAGAAGACAGGTGAGCCGATGAACGAAGCCGGAGCATGGACGGAAGAGCGCGTCGAGCTTTTGAAGAAGCTCTGGAGCGACGGGCTCAGCGCCAGCCAGATCGCCGCCGAGCTCGGCAGCGTGACGCGCAACGCCGTGATCGGGAAGGTGCACCGCCTCGGCCTGTCCGGGCGCGCCAAAAACCCGGCCGCCGCCAGCACCCCGCGTAATGCGGCGCCCCGCAAGGCGCCGACGCGCTCGCCGAGCCATCCGATGGGCGGTCCGTCCTCCAACCCCGGCGCGCTGACGCGCGGCGCCAATGCGCTCGCGCCGCAATATGCTCCCGAACCGGAAGCCCAGGCCGAGCCGGCGCCCGCGCCGTCGGAGGATGTGGTGATCCCCTTCTCAGAGCGCGTGACGATCATGGATCTGCGCGAATATATGTGCCGCTGGCCGATGGGCGATCCGACCACGCCGGAGTTCCGCTTCTGCGGTGGGCGCTCGCAGACCGGCATGCCCTATTGCAGCTACCATGCCCGTATCGCCTACCAGCCGGCCGCCGACCGCCGCCGCGACCGCAGCAAGGTTCGCGCCTGAGGTCTGAGATCGCCGAAACGGCCCCGAAAGCCGGCCTTGCGGCCGGCTTTTTTTGTTGCCGCTTGCGCTCAGCGATGCTGACGCCGTCCCAGCATCTCAAGATGGCGGCTCCAGCGCGAGAGAGCGAAGCAGATCAGCCAGTAGATCGAGCCCGAGAAGGCATAGGCCTCCATGTTCATGCCGACCCAGGCGGGGTCGGCCAGCGAGGCCTGGGCGATGCCGAGCAGATCGAGGATCGAGACCACCAGCACGAGAGTCGTGTTCTTCACCAGCGCGATGAACTCGTTGGTCATCGCCGGCAGCGAGATCCGCAGCGCCTGGGGCAGGATGATCAGCCCCGTCGCCTTCCAGTAGGTCAGGCCGAGCGCGGTCGCCGCTTCGCGCTGGCCGGGCGGCAGCGCCTGCAGGCCGCCGCGCACCGCTTCGGCCATATAGGCGGCGATGACGAGGCCGAGACCGATGACGGCGCGCGCCAGCCGGTCGATGCCGACGCCGCCGGGCAGGATCAGCGGCAGCAGCAGCGAGGCGAGGAAGATCACCGCGATGATCGGCACGCCGCGCCAGAACTCGATGAAGAGCACGCTGACCAGCCGGACCACCTTCAACTGCGACTGGCGGCCGAGCGCGAGCAGGATGCCGAGCGGGATCGCGATCAGGCTGGCATAGACCGAGATGAACAGGGTCAGCATCAGCCCGCCCCATTCGCGCGTCTCGACGGGCCGCAGTCCAAAACCACCCGCCAGAAGCCAGATCCCGAGCGGCGGCAGCATGACCAGCGCCGCGACCGCCGCCTTCAGCCGCAGCCGCGGCGGCGCGAGGACGATGGCCGTGGTGGCGAGGACGAAGAGGGTGCCGGCGAGATCGGCGCGCCAGCGCTGATCCTGCGGGTAGAGCCCGTACATGAACTGGCCGAAGCGGGCCTTGACGAAGACCCAGCAGGCGCCCCCGGCCACGCAATCGGCGCGCGTCGTGCCGGACCAGCTCGCATCGATCAGCGCCCAGCGGATGATCGGGATCGCCAGCCAGGCGAGCCCCGCCGCCAGCAGGACGGTGACGACGCCGGTGGCGGGTGTGCCGAACAGGCGCTGGCGCCAGAGGGAGATAGAGGCCGCTTTCATCGCGTCACCAGGGCGATGCGGGCGTTGTACCAGTTCATGAAGGCCGAGACGGCGAGCCCGATGACGAGATAGACGGCGAGCGTCATCGCGATGATCTCGATCGCCTGGCCGGTGTTGTTGAGCGCCGAGCCCATGAACAGGCTGACGATGTCGGGATAGGCGATCGCCGCGCCGAAGGACGAGTTCTTGAGCACGTTGAGATACTGGTTGGTCAGCGGCGGAATCATCACGCGCAGCGCCTGCGGGATGGTGACGAGCCGCAGGATGCGCCCCGGGCGCAGGCCGAGCGCGGCGGCGGCCTCGGTCTGGCCGCGCGGCACGGCCTGGATGCCGCCGCGCACGATCTCGGCGATGAAGCCCGCCGTATAGGTGACGAGCGCCGCCAGCAGCGCGACGAATTCGGGGATGATCACGAAGCCGCCGCGGTAGTTGAAGCCGCGCAGCACGGGAATGTCCCAGCCCGTCGCGAGGCTCGCCCAGGTCACGGCGAGAACGGGCAGGACGACGACCAGAAAAAGGCCGATCGCCAGAACCGGCGCATCCTGCCCCGTGCGCTCCTTGCGGCGGCGGGCCCAGGCGGCGACCAGCGCCTGGGCGATCCAGGACAACAGGATCGCTGCGACCGCCCAGCGGAAGGTCGCGGGCGCCTCCGGGAGGGGGATGGTGAGGCCGCGATTGTTGAGGAAGGCGACGCCAAAGAGGCTGACGCTGTCGCGCGGCGCCGGCAAGGCTGCGATGACGCCGAAATACCAGAACAGCACGAAGAACAGCAGCGGGATGTTGCGGACGAACTCGATATAGGCGCCGGCGATGGTCGAGAGCAGCCAGTGCGAGGAGAGCCGCGCGATGCCGACGAGGAAGCCGAGCGCCGTGGCCAGCACCATGGCGACGACGGTGACCAGCATGGTGTTGGCGACACCGGCCCAGAACAGGTCGAGCACCGTGCTGGAGCGGGTGTAGCCGGTCAGCACGAAGGGCACGTCGATGCCGGAATTGCGCCAGAGAAAGTCGAAACCGGAGGCGATGCCGGCCTTGACCATGTTCTCCGAGGCGTTGCGCACGAAGAACACGATCAGCGCCGCGAGCCCGAGCAGCAGCGCGACCTGATAGACCACGTCGCGGACGCGCTTGTCGTTGAGGAGGGCGAGGGCTCTGGTCACGATGTGAGCGTCATCCTGGTAGGGAATGTCTTTCCGGGGCTTCGCGAAGCGAAGAACCCGGAACCCACGACCGGGAGATCGCTTGACGCCACCGGCAGCCGAACGACCCAGTCATGGGTTCCGGGTTCATGCCTGCGGCATGCCCCGGAATGACAGCCCTACTGTCTCACTGGAAGGGCGGGGTGAAGAGCAGGCCGCCCTTGGTCCAGAGCTGGTTCTGACCGCGCTCGAGCTTGAGCGTCGAGCCCATGCCGACGGTGCGCTCGAAGCTTTCGCCATAATTGCCGACCTGCTTGATGGCGTTGTACATCCAGTCGTTGGACAGGCCCATCATCGCGCCGAAATTGCCCTCGGCGCCGAGCAGACGGCGCACTTCCGAGTTCTTCGAGCTGGCCTTCATCTGGTCGACATTGGCCGAGGTCACGCCCAGCATCTCGGCGGCGATGGTGCCGTTCAGCACCCAGCGCACGATCAGCTGCCAGCGCTCGTCGCCCCAGCGGGTGACGGGCCCCTGCGGATCGTTCGAGATCGGCTGGGTCAGGATGATGTGGTCGCCGGGGACCTTGAGCTTGACGCGCTGGCCGGCGAGCGCGCCGACACCGGCGGTGTAGGCGTCGCAGCGGCCGGCGTCATAGGCGGCGATGGCATCGTCATTCTTCTGGAAATTGGTGATGGTGACCTTGAGATTGCGCTCCAGGAACCAGTCGGAGGCGTTCTTCTCCTCGGTCGAGCCGGCGGCGACGCAGATCGAGGCACCGTCGAGATCGGCCGCGCTCTTGGCGTTGGTCGCCTTGCGAACGATGAAGGTCTGGCCCTCGTAGAAATTGATGCCCTGGAAGTTCAGGCCGAGCGAGGCATTGCGCGAGAAGGTGATGGTCGAGTTGCGCGAGAGCAGGTCGACCTGGCCCGACTGCAGGATCGGCCAGCGCTGCTGCACCGAGGTGGGCGTGTACTTGACCTTCTTGGCGTCGCCGAGGACGGCGGCGGCCAGCGCCTTGCAGTAATCGACGTCGAGACCGGTCCACTCGCCCTTGTCGTCGGCGAAGGAGAAGCCGGGCAGGCCGAGATGCACGCCGCATTCGATGTGGCCGCGGGCCTTGATCGCATCCAGCGTCGGGCTCGGGGCGAGCTGCTGGGCGCTCGCCAGGGAGGCGCTCGCTACGAGTGCGGCAGTGGCCGCCAGAACTGTCTTCATCATTATCGTCTCCCCTCCGGGCCCATCACGGCCTTCGGCGTCTCGAAGGCCGCGACTATGCAACAGCCGGGCCGGCGGCGGTAGAGCGGGACGCGGCGTTTTTCAGCTGCCGAAGACGGTGTTGAGCTGGCTGCCGACCATGATGAACGTGGTGCGCTTGGGCACCTCCTTGAGCCGGACGGCGCCGATATAGGTCATCGCCGAGCGAACCCCGCCCATCAACTCCTGCATCGTGCCCTCGACCGGTCCGCGATAAGGCACCTCGACGGTCTTGCCCTCGGAAGCGCGGTATTTGGCGACGCCACCGGAATAGCGCTTCATCGCCGTGTCCGAGGACATGCCGTAGAAGGTCATGCCGACGGGCACCGTCTCGCCGTCGCGTTCCTCATAGCGGATGTCGCCATCGCATTCGTCATGACCGGCGAGCATGCCGCCGAGCATCATGAAATCGGCGCCGGCGCCGTAGCCCTTGGCGAGGTCGCCCGGCACGGTGACGCCGCCGTCGCCGCAGACCAAACCTTTGAGCCCATGGGCGGCATCGGCGCATTCGATGATCGCAGACAGCTGCGGATAGCCGACGCCGGTCATCTTGCGGGTGGTGCAGACGGAGCCGGGGCCGATGCCGACCTTGACGATGTCGGCGCCGGCCAGGATCAGGGCCTCGGTCATGTCGCCGGTGACAACGTTGCCGGCCATGATGACGGCATCGGGATACTCGTCCCGGGTCGCCTTGACCGTTTCGACGAACTTCTCGGTGTAGCCATTGGCGACGTCGAGACAGATCTTGCCGATCGGCGACTGGGCGTGGACGCGGGCGAGCTTGTCGTGGTCGGCCTCGGTGGTGCCGAGCGAGAAGAAGGCATTGGCCGATTCCGGCTCGCGGAAGAAGGCAGCGAGTTCGTCAGGGCCGTAGTGCTTGTGCAGCGCCACCATGGCGCCGTGGCGGAACAGGGCACGCGCCATCTGCATGGTGCCGACCACGTCCATGTTCGCCGCGACCAGCGGAAAGCCGGTCCAGTCCCGCCCGGTATGGGCGAAGCGCAAGGAGCGGAAGACGTCGACCTCGGCGCGGCTGCCGAGCGTCGAGCGCTTGGGGCGGATCAGGACGTCGCGGAAATCGAGCTTCGGGTCGTTCTCGATGCGCATGGGCGGCTCCTTCGCGTCGGGTCTGCACGCGCGCGAGTGAGGCCGGATCGGGCCCGCGTGCGCCGATTCATAACCCCGGCGACGGGCGCCGGGCAATCCGCGGCGTGGCGGCCTTCACGGCGTGGTCGGCTCGCGGGGAAGGGTGCGTGCATTCTTGCGGATGGTGTAGAGCGTCGCGCCGACGACGATGCCCGCCCCGATCCAGGTCGAGAGTTCGGGGATCTCGGCGAAGAAGACGAAGCCGGTGAAGCTCGCCAGCAGCAGGCGGCTGAAGTCGAGCGGGGCGAGCGCCGCCGCCTCGCCGACCTGGTAGGCGCGGGTGATCAGCCATTGCCCGGCCGTGCCGAACAGGCTGAGCACGATCAGCCAGAACCATTGCGTGGCATCGGGCGGGACCCACCAGAGCCAGCTCGGGATGGCGAGCGCCGCGATCATCACCATGCCCTGCCAGATCAGGATCGTATCGGTCCGCTCGGTCGCGGCCAGCAGGCGGACGCTGACGGTGATGCCGGCATTGAGCAGCGCGCCGGCGACCGCGAGCAGGGCGAAGGCGTCGAGGCCGTCGCCACTCGGCTTCAACATGACGAGCACGCCGAGGAAGCCGATCACGGTCGCGATCCAGCGGCGAACGTCGACGACCTCCTTCAGCACGATGACGGCGGCGATGGTGACGAAGAGGACCTGGCTGAAGCCGATCGCGGTCGCCTGCGCCAGCGGGATCTGGATGACGGCGGTGAAGCCGCAGAGCATCGCGGTCAGCGTCAGGGTGCTGCGGAGGATCTGCAGGCCCGGTCGGCGCGTGCGCAGCATCGGCCGCAGGCCACCGCGCGAGATGCCGAGCAGGACGAGGCTCATCACGATCTGCCGGATCAGCAGGATCTGCACCAGCGGGATCACCCCGCCAACATGCTTGATGGCGCCGACCATCACCGCATAGACCAGCAGCGCCGCCATCATATAGGCGGAGCCGCGCAGATTGGGGCTGGCAGTGCCCCACCAATGCGTCAGGCGGGCCCGCCCGGAGCGCCGTGCTTCGACCGCGACGATGGCATCGGGAGCGGGAGCGGCGGCCGTCGCGGCGGCTGCGCCGGCCGCCACCGTGTCGGTGATGGATGCGGGACCCTCGATCTCGACCGAACCGTCGCCCTGCGCCAGACGATCTTCGCGCCCGGTCTGCCGTTCTTCGCTCATTGCCCTCGACCATCGGCCTCGGGCGTCGAGGCCCGGCCGGGTGTTCCCCCGCAAGAGTGATCGATGAAATCGCAGAGTCGCGCCAGAGCCGGCCGCACATGCCGGGGTTGTGTCGCGGCGATGCGCCGGACGGGCAGATGCGGCATGTCCCGCACGGACTTTCGCGCCCCGCCCCTACGGTCTAGGAGGGCACCGCATCGCCACCACGCCGGAGCCTGCATGTCGGCCGCTTCCCGATCCGCTGTCCAAGGCCTTCGCCCGGCCGTCGCGCCGGGCGTTGCGAGCCGGGCGGACTGCCTGCGGTGAGGACCCTTCTGAGCGATTTTGCCTCGGGCGTGCGGGGGCTGCATCCGGCCCGCTTTCCGTATCGGCGCTTCGCGCTGGCGCTGCTGATCGGCGGGATGGGCGGCTATCTCTTCGTGCTCATGCGCCTGCCGCT
This sequence comes from Allobosea thiooxidans, assembly GCA_943372485.1. Lineage (GTDB taxonomy): Bacteria > Pseudomonadota > Alphaproteobacteria > Rhizobiales > Beijerinckiaceae > Allobosea > Allobosea thiooxidans_A. The sequence continues at coordinate 12,289 of CALRYW010000059.1, read as the reverse complement.
GCCCTGGATGCTGGGCTCGATGGTGGCCTGCACGGCGGCCGCGCTGCTGCGCTGGCCGGTGGCGGCGCCTTCCGTCATCCGCCCGCCGATGACGATGGTGATCGGCGTGATGCTCGGTGCCGGCTTCAAGCCGGAGGTGATCGCGCAACTGCCGAACTGGCTGCCGACGCTGGCCGGGCTCGTGCTGTTCATGATCGCCTGCGCCGTCGCCTGCGTCGCCTATTTCCGCAAGGTCGCGGATTTCGACCCCGTCACGGCCTTTTTCGCGGGGATGCCGGGTGGGCTGATCGAGATGGTGACGCTGGGTGAGGAAAAGGGCGGCGATGCGCGCATCATCGCGCTGATCCACTCCGCCCGCATCCTCTTGGTCGTGATGACGCTGCCCTTCATCGTGCAGTGGATCGGCGGCGTCCCGATCGGCGGCAACCGCGTGGCCGGGCCCTCCGTCTTCGAGACGCCGCTCCTGGCCGAACTCGTCCTGCTCGCCTGCGGCGTGGCGGGGATCGTGCTGGGCGAATGGCTGCGGCTGCCGGCGAAGTTCCTGCTCGGGCCGATGATCGTCAGCGCGATCATCCATGTCTCGGGCCTGAGCGACTCGGTGCCGCCCTTCGAGATCGTCAACGCCGCCCAGCTCATCCTCGGCATCACCATCGGCTGCCGCTTCGTCGGCACGCCGCCACGCACCATCCTGCGCGTGCTCGCCCTGTCCGCCGGTTCGACCGTGATCCTGCTGTCGCTGACGCTCACCTTCGCCTGGCTGGTGGCGAAGGTCTCGGTGCATGGCCACGTGCCGCTGATCCTGGCCTATTCGCCCGGCGGACTCGCGGAAATGAGCCTGATCGCGCTGGCCCTGCACACGGAGGTGGCCTTCGTGGCGGCGCACCACATCATCCGGGTCTTCCTGGTGATGATCACGGCCGGCCCGCTCTTCGGGCGGACGATCGGGCGCGGCACCAAGGACGCCCGGAAGGCCGGCGAGACGCAGCCATAGGCGCGGCTCTGAGGCCGGCTCGCCGCGTCACGCCTCGTTGACGACGAAGCCGCGCAGTTTCTGCGCCTGGTCGCCGAGGGCCGCCGTCGCGGTCGCGAGATCGCGCGGGCCGACGGCGCCCTCGCGGAGGACCAGGACGATGTCGTCGGAAACTTCGGCGAAGCGCTGGGCGAGGCCATCCGTGCCGACCGCGCCGCCATCGATGACGATCGGCCCGAAGCGACGCGCCCGGTCGAGGAAGCCGCTCTCGATCTGCCGCGCGGGGACCTGGTCGGCCCGGCCGACGCGCGGCAGGAAGAACAGACCGGTGCCCTCGTCCTGAAGCGCCGCACGGACCAATCCGACCTGGCCGGTGACGATGTCGTGCAGGCCCGTCGCCGCGTCCGGCGCGAAGACGCGCGTCAGGCTGTCCTCGCCCGCGCCGGCGTCGACCAGCATGGCGGGCAGGCCAGCCAGGGCGGCATCGAGGGCGAGGTTGAGCGCCAGCGTCGAGGCGCCTGCGTCCGGTCGCAGGCCGAGGACCAGGATCCGGCGCCGGTCGGGCTCAGGGCCCCCTCCGAGCGCCGTCCGCACCGCCCGGACCGCCTTGGCGAAGCCGCCATTGGGCTTGTCGAGCACATCGACCAGATGGGTCTTGGCCTGGAACACGGAGCGGACTTCGCCATCGTCGCGCCGCCAGCGGCGGTGGCGGACGGCCGGCAGGTTCGCCAGCAGCGGCGCCGCGGCCGTGCGCAGCAGGTCGGGGACGCGCTCGGTCTGGCCGCCCTGGATCGCGACGAAGCGCCGCCAGCCCGCCTTCGGCGCGGCGGGTGGGGGCGCGGGAGAGGCGGCCTGCGGCACAGCCATGAGCGAGCCTGTCGCCGGCTTCGCCTCCGGCACCGGCGTAGGGGCGGCGGCGGCGACGGCCGGCTCCGGGGGCTCGGGAGCCCGGCGCGGCGCGGGACGCGGAAGCCTGCCGAACAGGGCGAGCCCGAGCGCCAGCGCGACGCCGACCCCGCCGCCGGCCACGCCCCCGAGCACCGCGAGCGTGCGCCGGCTGATCCCGCTCTTCTCCAGCGGCGGCATCGCCGCGCTGATGACGCGGGCATTGGTCGTGTCGATGCCGGCGAGCTCGCCGGTTTCGCGCGCGCGGCGCAGGAAGGCGTCGTAGACGACGCGCGAGGATTCGACCTCGCGCTCCAGTTCGCGCAGCTCGACGGAGGCACGGCCGGCTGCGTATTGCGTCGCGGTCAGCCGCTCGACGCGCAGCGAGAGCTGGCGCTCGGCCTCGATCGCCCGGTCGAGCTCGACCTTGGCCGAACGCGAGATGCGCGACAATTCGTCGGCGATCTGCCGGCGGGCGTCGCGGGTCTGGGCCTGCACGGCGGCGAGCGCCGGGTGGCGGGCGCCGAGCGAAGCCAGCAGGTCGGCCTCGCGGGCCAGGGTGGCGCCGAGCTGGGCCCGCAGGGCCGTCATGGTCTGGGAGGCGACGGCCTCGGGAATCGCGCCGGCCTCGATGCCGGCCGGTCGGGCGGCGCTGATCTGGTCGTATTTGGCGCGCGCCTCGGTCAGCCGCGTTCGGGCCGCGACGAGCTGGGCGTTGTTGAGGGTGAGCTGCTCATCCGTCATCGAGCGGCCTGCGCCGACACCGACGATGTTATTGGCCTCCTTGTAGCGCTCGGTCTTGTCCTCGGCGCTGCGCAGGCGGTTGCGCAATTCCTCAAGACGCGCGGTCAGGGCGTTGGTCGCGCGCTGGGCTGCCTCAGCGCGCACTGTCGCCTGGTTCTCCAGATAGGTCTCGGCGAGCGCATTGGCGATGCGGGCCGCCTTGTCGGCCTCGCGGGCGGTCACCGAGATGTCGATGACGAAGGTCCGCTCGCCACGCCGGACGCTGACATTTTTGTCGAGGACCGCCAGCGCATAGACGAGCCCGTCCCGGGAGGGGGCACCGCGCCCGGGCAGCCACCCCCCGAGGAGCTGCGACAGGCCCGATCGCGGAGCCTCGCCGCCGAACTCCGGATCCTTGTCCAGGCCGAGGCTCACCACCACCGGCGTCTTGATGCTGTCGGAGGCGATGATGCGGGCCTGGCTCTCGAGATAGCTGGTGATCGAGGTCGGATCGCCGCCGGTGACGTTGGGCGAGACTTCGTTCTGCAGCACGCGCAGGTCGCGCGGATCGATGAAGAGCTGCGCCGTGGAGACGTATTTCGGCGGCACCATCAGGCTGGCCAGCGCCGCCAGCACGGCGCCGACGACCGCGGCCAGCACGATCAGCCCCTTGCGCGCCCAGAGCGTGCGGGCGAGCCAGACGGGATCCGTCAGACGGGAGACGATCTCGGGGGCGGCGGCGCGCACGACGCGGCGGCGCTCGCGCGGCGGCTGCCCCGGCTCCGGCTCGCTGACGACGGTCTCGGTGGTGAACATGCCGCTACGCTTCACTCTTCAGGTCCTCGCCCGCCGATCGCGGGGCCCGAGGCGTCGCCCCAGCCGATGGGTCGCGGGCGAAATCGCTCTGCATCGGTCCGGTGATGTGTCTGTCCGGTTCAGGCTGTCGCATGGGCCAGGACGGTTCCGTTTCGTTTAGGGTCGCTCAACGCCTCTCGGCTAGGACATCGTGGACGGGCGATCCGAGGCAGGCACATGTCGGGCCAGACGACCTCGGAGTGACGCCTGCGTCGCGAAACGGACCCCATGCTGCCAGACCGCGCCGCCATCCTCGCCTACCTCACCATCCTGAGCGGCTCCGCCGGCAGGCTCGTCATCTCCCTTGTCTACTTCCTCATCGTTGCGAATACGTTGACCCTCGGCGATTTCGGCCTGTTCGCGACAGCCTCCGCGACGGGGCTGATCCTGTCACGGCTGCTGGCCTTCGGGTTCGTCTCGCCGGTCTATCGGATCGCCACCGTCAAGCCGCGGCTTCTCGGGGCCTATCTCGCCGGTTTCGCCGGCTTGTCCCTCGCCTCGCTGCCGCTCATCCTGCTCGCCGCGGCGCTGGTCTATGGGCTGCTGTTCGCCGGAAGGTTGGCGATCCTGCCCTTCGCGCTGATCCTCCTGGCCGAAATCCTGTGCTGGCGGCTGGTTGAGGTCGTCGCGATCGTCAACAACGGGCTGCGGCGCTTCCGGCAGTCGGCCCTGCTGGTCATCATCGGCTCCTCACTGCGCACGCTGGCGGCCCTGCTGTTCATCGGCTTCGGGCATTGGAGCCTGGAGATCTGGGTCTTCGCCTATCTGGCCGCGACGGTGGCGGCGATGGTCGTGGCGCTCGTCTTCTTCCTGCCGCGGGTGCGCCTGCGCTTCGCGCAGCGGCTCTATCCGCGCCGGATGGCCGATGCGGTCTATGCCAGCGCGGCGGAGATCGTGTTCTACGCCCAGGCCGAACTCGACAAGCTCCTGGTGCTGGCGCTCGCTGGCGAGCGCTCGGCCGGGCTCTACGTGATCGCGATGCGGGTGATCGACCTCACCGCCATGCCGATACGCAGCTTCAACCAGATGCTGGTCCAGAAGATCATGACCGAGCGTGGCCTGGCGGGCGGGCCGCGCCGCTTCGCGCTGATCGAGTTCGGCATCGCGGCAATCTCGATCGGCGGGCTGGCGGCGGTGATCCTGGCGCTGAAGCCCTTTCCGGGGCTGCTCGGCCGCAATGTTTCGGAGGCCGCCTATCTGTTCCTGCCGATGCTGCTGGTGCCGGCCTTCCGCAACCTCGTCGAGTATCACGCCGAGCTGCTCTATGCGCGCGAGCGCACCGGATCACGCATCGCCCTCTTGTGCGCGATCACCGCGCTGAAGGCGGCGCTGCTGTCCTGGGTCCTGCTGCGGTTTACCGCCGATGACGGCTGGGCGCCCTGGCTCAACCTGGTGTTCGGGCTGGTCTACGCCCTGTCCGCCGCCGTGACCTATAGGCTGATGGCGCAGGGACCGGCTGCCCCGGCGGCCGCGCACAGGAAGCGCTGACAAGCGGCCCGACGGCTCACGGGGCCCGTCTCGACCGGATACGGGAACAGAATTCCGATCGAATTAGCGGTTCCCACCCTTTCACCTCCTGCTTTAGGGTGCGCCTCCAACGAGTCAGGGGCCGACAATGAACCAGATCGATCTGCAGGGAAGAACCGCCATCGTCACCGGAGGGGCGCAGGGCATCGGCCGCGCCGTCGCCGAGCGCTTCGCCGCCAGCGGCGCCCATGTCGCGATCTGGGATCTCGACGGCGAACTCGCCGCCAAGACGGCGGCCGAGATCGGCGGGACGGCGACCGGGCTCGGCATCGACGTCACGGATGCGCAGGCCGTGAAGGCCGCGGCCGATGCGCTGGAGGCGAAGCAGGGCAGCGTCGACATCCTCGTCACCAGCGCCGGCATCGCCGGGGCCAATCTGAAGACCTGGGAATATCCGCTCGAGGAATGGGCGCGGGTGATGAAGCTCAATGTCGACGGCACGCTGCATTGCTGCCAGGCGGTGATCCCGGGCATGATCAAGCGCAATTACGGGCGGCTCGTGCTGGTCGCCTCGATCGCCGGCAAGGAGGGCAACCCCAACGCCTCGGCCTATTCGGCCTCGAAGGCGGCGGTGATCGCGCTGACCAAATCACTCGGCAAGGAGCTTGCGACGCAGGATATCGCGGTCAACTGCATCACCCCCGCCGCCGCGCGCACCCGCATCTTCGACCAGATGACCGAGGAGCATATCGGCTACATGCTCGCCAAAATCCCGCGCGGGCGCTTCCTGCTGCCCGAGGAGGTCGCCTCGATGGTGGCCTTCCTGGCCTCGGCCGAGAACAGCTTCACCACCGGCGGCGTCTTCGACCTGTCGGGTGGCCGGGCGACCTACTAGGACCGATCGATGGCCGCCTCACTTCCCTCCGCCGCCGTCCTCGGCGCGCGCGCCTTCGCCGCGCTCGAAGGCCTCAACCGCTTCTCCGACGAGCCCGGCAAGCTGACGCGGCTCTATCTCTCGCCCGCGCATCGGCAGGCGGCGGAATGGACGAAGGGCGCGATGGAGGTCGCGGGGCTGACCGCCTTCATCGATGCGGCGGGCTCGGTCCAGGGCCGGCGCGAGGGGCCGGTTCCCGGCGGGCCGTCCGTCATGATCGGCTCCCATATCGACACGGTGAAGGATGGCGGGCGCTTCGACGGCAATCTCGGCGTCGTCGCCGGCATCCTGGTGGCGCAGGCCCTGCGCGACGCCGGCATCGCCCTGCCCTTCGCGCTCGAGGTCGTCGCCTTCGGCGACGAGGAGAATGTCCGCTTCCCGACGCATCTGTCGACCTCCGGAGCGCTGGCGGGCGACTATGACCCGGCCTGGCTGGACGCGCGCGACGCCGAGGGCGTGCGGCTGTCCGATGCGCTGCTGGCCTTCGGCGGCGATCCCTCGGGCATCGCCGCGCTGGCGCGCCAGCGCGGCTCGGTGACCGCCTATCTCGAGCTGCATATCGAACAGGGCCCTGTGCTCGAGGTCGAGAACGAGCCCGTCGGCATCGTCACCGCCATCAACGCCCAGCGAAAGGCCCGCATCCGTGTGACGGGGGAGGCCGGCCATGCCGGCACCGTGCCGATGGCGCTGCGCAAGGATGCGCTGACGGCGAGCGCCGAGATGGCGCTGGCCGTCGAGGCGATCGCCAGCGCCCATGAGCAAGCCGTCGGCACGGTCGGCGTCTTCCAGGTCAATCCCGGAGCGACCAATGTCGTGCCGGGCAGCGTCGCCTTCACCATCGACATCCGCTGTCCGCACAACGCGAGGCTGGCGGCGATGGCCGCCGCAGTCGAGGCACGCTTCGCGGAGATCGCGCAGCGGCGCGGCGTCGGGCTGACCATCACGCCCTATGCGAGGGCGGACGCGGTCCCGATGGACCCGGCCTTGCAGGATGCGCTCAGCCGCGGCATCGCCCGTACGGGGGTCAATCCCGCGCCGCGGCGGCTGCCGTCGGGCGCCGGACATGACGCGATGGCGATGGCGGCGCTCTGTCCCGCCGCCATGCTGTTCGTGCGCAACGAGAAAGGCATCAGCCATTCGCCGCTGGAGGCCATGACGGAGGCCGATGCCGGAATCGCAATCCGGGCGCTGCTCGAAACCGTGCTCGAACTGGCGCGGCGCGAAGGCTGATCGGGATCAAGGCCGGGCGCGACACCGCGTGCCATTTCCCCTGTCCGGCCTTAAGCTTAGAAAGCGCGCGCCGCAGGAGGCTGGCGATGGACTACGAGACATTCTTCCGCACCGAGCTGGACGGGCTGCGCCGTGAGGGGCGCTATCGCGTCTTCGCCGATCTCGAACGCCAGGCTGGCCGGTTTCCCCGCGCGACCTATCATGGCGACAGCGGCCCCCGTGAGATCACCGTCTGGTGCTCGAACGACTATCTCGGCATGGGCCAGCACCCGGCCGTGCTCGCGGCGATGCACGAAGCCCTCGATTCCTGCGGCGCGGGTGCGGGCGGCACGCGCAATATCGGCGGCACCAACCACTACCATGTGCTGCTGGAGCGCGAGCTGGCCGACCTCCACGGCAAGGACGCCGCGCTGCTGTTCAACTCCGGCTATATGTCGAACTGGGCTTCGCTGGGCACGCTCGCCTCGCGCATTCCCGGCTGCGTCGTGCTGACGGATGCGCTCAACCACGCCTCGATGATCGAGGGCATCCGCCACTCGCGGGCGGAACGGCAGATCTTCGCCCATAACGACCCCGACGATCTCAGGCGCAAGCTCGCTGCGCTCGATCCCGCCCGGCCCAAGCTGATCGCCTTCGAGTCGGTCTATTCGATGGATGGCGACATCGCGCCGATCGAGACGTTCTGCGATATCGCCGATGAATTTGGCGCCATGACCTATATCGACGAGGTCCATGCGGTCGGCCTCTATGGTCCGCGCGGCGGCGGCGTCAGCGAGCGCGACGGCCTGTCCTCGCGCCTGACCGTGATCGAGGGCACGCTCGCCAAGGCCTTCGGCGTGATGGGTGGCTATATCGCGGGCTCGGCGGCGCTGTGCGACTATGTCCGCAGCTTCGCCTCGGGCTTCATCTTCTCCAGCTCGCTGCCGCCGCCGGTCGCGGCCGGCGCACTCGCCGCGATCCGCCATCTCAAGGGCAGTACGACCGAGCGCGAGCGCCATCAGGACCGGGTGGCGACCCTGCGCCAGCGCCTCGACGCCGCCGGGCTGCCGCATCTCGCCAACCCCAGCCACATCGTGCCGGTGATGGTCGGCGACCCGGTGCTGTGCAAGGCGGTCAGCGACGAGCTGCTCGAACGCTTCGATATCTATGTCCAGCCGATCAACTACCCGACCGTGCCGCGCGGCACCGAGCGGCTGCGGATCACCCCCTCGCCGCTGCATTCCGACGCCGATATCGACCATCTGGTGGCGGGGCTGAGCGCGATCTGGGGACGGGTGGGGCTCAAGCGGGCGGCGTGATCACGTCGGCAACGGTGCAACTCGCGTCGATGCCATACCCTCAGCCCTCATCCTTCGAGACGGCCCTGCGGGCCTCCTCAGGATGAGGGCTGAGGCTTTGAGCGCCTCGGTCAATCGCGAGCGTCGCCCAGGCGTTTCACCGGGTCGCTCTTGATACCGGGCTTCAGCCTGAACATGTTGGCGGCTCCTGTTCACCCGAGGCCGGGCCCGAATCGCATGCCAGAGACCAGCAACGCCCCCCTGATGCACGCGACCACCATCCTGATGGTGCGCAAGAGCGGGCGGGTCGTGATCGGCGGCGATGGCCAGGTCTCGCTCGGCCAGACCATCATGAAGGGCAATGCCCGCAAGGTGCGCCGCCTCGCCAAGGGCGCGGTGATCGCGGGCTTCGCCGGCGCCACCGCCGACGCGTTCACGCTGTTCGAGCGGCTGGAAAGCAAGCTGGAGCAGTATCCGACCCAGCTCCTGCGGGCCTGTGTCGAGCTCGCCAAGGACTGGCGCACCGACCGCTATCTGCGCCGGCTCGAGGCGATGCTGCTCGTCGCTGACAAGGAGGTCTCCCTCCTGATCTCGGGCACCGGCGATGTGCTGGAGCCGGAAGCGGGCGAGCATGGCTCGGTGATGGCGATCGGCTCGGGCGGCAATTACGCGCTCTCGGCGGCGCGCGCGCTGATCGACATCGAGCCCGATCCCGAGGCGATCGTGCGCAAGGCGATGAAGATCGCCGGCGACATCTGCGTCTACACCAACCATTCCCTCGTGATCGAGACATTGGACACGCCATGATCGCCGAGCAGGATCTGCAGCAGGCGGTCGCGGACGGCATCATCGACCAGGCCCAGGCCGTGCGGATCGCGCATCTGGCGCGGATGCGACTGGCCGCGCAGAGTTCGGCCCCGCCGCGCCTGGGCGACAGCGTCAGCGCCGAGGCCGGCCGTGCCATCGACGCCGATGACGAGCGCTTCCGGCTGATCGGCGGCTTCAATGACGTCTTCGTGGCGATCGGCGTTGGTCTGCTGGCCGGTGCGCTGCTTGGATTGTCACGCGTCATCGGCTTCGGCGATGCCTTTGCGGCGGTGGCGCTCGTCGCGGCCTGGGGGCTGAGCGAAATCTTCGCCCGGCGGATGCGGCTGGCTCTGCCCTCGATCCTGCTGGCCGTGATGTTCTGCGCGTCTGCGGCCCTGTTGGTAGCCCAGCTGACGGCCGGCCTCAGCCTGCCCTCCCTGCTCTATGGCGGCTGGGTGTTCGCAGCGGCAGCCTTTTCCGGCGCCGCGCTGCTGCATCACTGGCGTTTTCGCGTGCCGGTGGATCTGGCGCTGGTGGCCGGAGGCGGCATCGGCGTGCTGCTCGCCCTGATCTCGGCCATCGCCCCGGCCCAGTCGCAGGCTTACATCAACCCGATCCTTGCGGTTTGCGGCCTGTCGGTCTTCGCGCTCGCGCTGCGGCTCGACATGCGCGACCCGCGCCGCCTGACGCGTCGTTCCGATGCCGCGTTCTGGCTGCATCTGCTCGCGGCCGGGCTGATCGTGCATCCTGTGTTCCGGGGCCTGGTCGGCACGGCGGGCGGATTTGGCACAACGCAATCCCTGATCATTCTTGGCCTGTTCGCGGTGCTCGGCATCGTCGCGCTCGTCATCGACCGGCGCGCGCTCTTGGTCTCGGCCCTCAGCTATGCCGGCATCGCGGTGGCCTATCTGATCTCCCAGAGCGTCTCTGGCGATCTCAGCCTCCCGCTGGCCCTGCTGGGCCTCGCCATTCTGGTGCTCGCACTCTCCGCCGGCTGGCGGGCCCTGCGCCGGGCCCTTCTGCCCGCGCTGCCGCTCGGCCGCTGGCGCGACCGCTTGCCTCCGGCGGAGCCTGCGTGACCGCGCCTGCCGCCGACGTGATCGCCTTCCGCCCGGTCGAGCCCGGTGATCTGCCTTTGCTCGCGCGCTGGGCCGCGCAGCCGCACTGGCAGGAATGGTGGGGCGATCCGGAGACCGAAGTCGGCTACATCCGCGACATGATCGAGGGTCGTGACAATACCTGCTCGCCCTTCCTCATCACGCTCGACGGCGAGCCGGCCGGCTACATCCAGGCCTGGCGCATCGGCCCGCACCAGATCCCAGAATGGACCGCGGAAAGCCCCTGGCTGCTCGAGGTCCCGGCCGAGGCCGTCGGCGTCGATCTCTCGCTGGCCGATGCGCAGCGGCTGTCGCAGGGGATCGGCTCCGCCGCTTTGCGCCGCTTCGCTGACAGCCTCGTCGCGCAGGGCCACGAGACGATCGTGATCGACCCCGACCCCGCCAATGCGCGCGCCGTCGCAGCCTATCGCAAGGCCGGCTTCCGGCCCGTCCCCCATCTCGAAGGCCGCACGCCGGGCGTCCTCATCATGCAGTTCCAGCAGGATTCACACCTGACATGACCTCCTTCTCCCCCCGCGAAATCGTTTCCGAACTCGACCGCTTCATCGTCGGCCAGAACGACGCCAAGCGCGCCGTCGCGATCGCGCTGCGCAACCGCTGGCGCCGGCAGCAGCTCGAAGGGCCGCTGCGCGAGGAGGTCAGCCCGAAGAACATCCTGATGATCGGGCCGACCGGCTGCGGCAAGACCGAGATCGCGCGCCGCCTCGCCAAGCTGGCGAATGCGCCCTTCCTCAAGGTCGAAGCGACGAAGTTCACCGAGGTCGGCTATGTCGGCCGCGACGTCGAGTCGATCGTGCGCGACCTCGTCGAGATCGCGATTGCGCTGGTGCGCGAGAACCGGCGCAAGGATGTCCAGGCCAAGGCGCATGTCGCGGCGGAAGAGCGCGTGCTCGATGCGCTGGTCGGCGTCAACGCCAGCCCGGCCACCCGCGACTCCTTCCGCCGGAAGCTGCGCGCCAACGAACTCGACGACAAGGAGATCGAGGTCGAGATCGCGGCGGGCAGCGGCGCCTCGGCGCCGATGTTCGAGGTGCCCGGCATGCCCGGCGCCTCGATCGGCGCGATCAATCTCTCGGACATGTTCGGCAAGGCCTTCGGCCAAAAGGGTAAGCCGCGGCGCATCCTGGTGAGGGACGCCTATGGGCCGCTGCTGACGGAAGAGAGCGACAAGCTGATCGACCAGGAGGCGATCGTGCAGGCGGCGATCCACGAGGTCGAGAACAACGGCATCGTCTTCCTCGACGAGATCGACAAGATCTGCGCCCGCGAGGGCAAAAGCGGGGCGGATGTCTCGCGCGAGGGCGTGCAGCGCGACCTGCTGCCGCTGATCGAGGGCACGACGGTCGCGACCAAGCACGGCGCGGTGAAGAGCGACCACATCCTGTTCATCGCGTCGGGCGCCTTCCACGTCTCGCGCCCGTCCGACCTGCTGCCGGAGCTGCAGGGGCGCCTGCCGATCCGCGTCGAGCTGTCGCCGCTCGACGTCGACGACTTCCGGCGCATCCTGACCGAGACCGAGGCCAGCCTGATCAAGCAGACGGTGGCGCTGATGGCGACCGAAGAGGTCACGGTCGATTTCACGCCCGACGCGATCGATGCCATCGCGCGCATCGCGGTCGATGTGAATTCGACCGTCGAGAACATCGGCGCGCGGCGGCTGCAGACAGTGATCGAGCGCATTCTCGACGACGTCTCCTTCACCGCGCCCGACCGCTCGGGCGAGACGGTGACGATCGACGCCGCTTATGTGCAGTCGCGCATCGGCGATCTCGCCAAGAACGCCGATCTGAGCCGGTTCATCCTGTAGCCGGCCGTTGAAGGGAAGGGCGGCGATGCCGGCGGAACCCGCGAAGCTCGCCCGCAACTCGCTCGTCGTCGGGCTGGCGACCGTGCTGTCGCGCCTGCTCGGCTTCGCGCGCGACATGCTGATCGCGCGGATGCTCGGCGCCGGGCCGGTGGCGGACGCCTTCCTCGTCGCCTTCCGGCTGCCCAATCTGATGCGCCGCGTGCTGGGCGAAGGCGG
>CALRYW010000058.1:0-25235 GCA_943372485.1 Allobosea thiooxidans | reverse complement strand
CCGCTTCGTCGGAACGAGACGGGCAGAAGCAGCGGGCCACAGGCGGCCTTCCGCCCTCAGCGCGAGAATTTCACCGGCACGGAAAGCGCGATCGTGCCGCCGCCCAGCCCTTCGGGCGGCGCCGGAACCGGGCTCGCCCGCCGGATCATCGCCACCGCCTCCTCGGCGAGCAACGGATCGCCCGACGCGCCGACCAAACGCGCCGAGAGCACGCGCCCGGCACGGTCGATGCTGAAGGCGACCTGGACGCTGCCCGGATTGGCGCCACCGGGGAACCGTTTGTAGCGGTTGAGATGCGCCAGCAGCGTGCCGCGCCAGCTCGCATGCGAGGCGGCGGAATCGGCGGCGGCCCCCCGGTTCGGCGCAGCCACCGTCGGCGCGGCCAGCGCCTGCGCCATCGGCGCGCTCGTGCGCTCGGCCTGGGGCTTGTCCGGCCGGATCGGCCTGGCGCGCGCGACCGCCTTCCGGGGCGGCGGCTTGCGCTCGACGATTGGCGGGCGCGGCGGCGGCGGAGGGGGCGGCGGCGGCGCCAGCACGGCCGCGACGTCAGGCAGCGGCGGCAGCTCCGGGATCCTGATCTCGGGTTCGGGCTGGACCACGCGCTGCGGCTCCGGCTCGGGCGGCGGCTCGACCGGTGGCGGCGGCTCGACGACGGGCTCCGGCAGCACGGGCTCCGGCGGCGTCTCCACGACGGGCTCAGGCTGCGGCTCCGGCTGGGCCTCGACCATCTCGGGACCGGGCGCGACCTCCTGCGGCGGCGCCTCGGGGGCCACCGGAAGCGGCGCGAGTTCGATCACCACCGCGGCCGGCGGGGCGCCCATCGCGGCTTCGGCCCGCTGCCAGGTCACGATCATCCAGCCGGCGACGCCATGGGCGCCGGCGACGACGACCGCGGCGAGCGCCCAGCGCAGCAGCGCGGGCCAGAGCCGCGCCCAAAACCCGGTCTGGCGACCGCTCAGGCTCGCGAGCCCGCTCATGGCCGGGGCCCGCCCGCCGGGGCGGCGGCGCCCTGCCCCGTATCCTCGAGACCGACCAGGGCGATCTTGAGATAGCCGGCCTGGCGCAGCAGGTTCATCACCTCCATCAGCTCGCGATAGGCGACGGCGCCGTCGGCCCGCAGAAAGACACGCTTCTCGCGATCGTTCTGGGTCTGCCGGTCGAGCGTGGCGCCCAGCGCCGCGCGCGGCACGCCGTCATGGCCGAGCGCCAGCGACAGGTCGCTCTTCACCGTCAGGAACACCGGCGTGTCGGGCCTCGGCTGCGGCTGCGCGTTGGAGGCCGGCAGGTCGACCGCGACATCGACCGTCGAGAGCGGGGCCGCGACCATGAAGATGATCAGCAGCACCAGGATCACGTCGATGAAGGGCGTGACATTGATGTCGCTGACCTCGCCGAGGTCGCCGTCCTGCGCATCTTTCAGTGAAACGCCCATTGGCTCACTCCGCCGGCACGCGCGGCAGCGCGGGTTGGGCCGCCCCCGGCACCGCCTGCAGCGAGGCGCGCGGGGTCGCAGCCGGCACCGCCTGGCGCTGCCGACGCTCGAGATCGCGCGAGAGATGGCGCAGGATTTCGGCCGAGGCATCCGACAGCAGGGCGCGATAGCCCGCGATCGAGCGCGCGAAGACGTTGTAGACGATCACGGCGGGAATCGCGGCCACGAGGCCGATCGCGGTTGCCAGCAGCGCCTCGGCGATGCCGGGCGCGACCACGGCGAGATTGGTGGTCTTCGCCTGGCTGATGCCGATGAAGGAATTCATGATGCCCCAGACCGTGCCGAACAGGCCGACGAAGGGGGCCGTCGAGCCGATGGTCGCGAGCAGGCCGGTGCCGCGGGTCATCGCCCGCCCGGTCCGGGCCTCGATCCGCGACAGCGCCATCGCGACGCGCTCCTTCGTCCCCTCCCCGCCGAGATCGATGGAACGCCGCGTTTCGTCGAGCGCCGCGCCCAACAGCAGACCGACGTCGCCGCGCAGGCGCCCCGTGCGGCCGGTCATGCCCTCGGCTGCGTCCGAGAGGCTGTCGGCGCCCTCGAGCCGCCGCAGCGCGCGCCCCGCCGCCGCCTTGGCGGTAGCGAGTTCCAGCGCCTTGGCGAGCCAGATCGTCCAGGTTACCACCGAGGCGAAGGCGAGCCCGACCATCACCGCCTTCACGACGATGTCGGCCGCCATGAACATGCCCCAGGGCGACAGATCATGCGGCATCGCCGCAGCCGCTGCCACGGGCGCGGCGGCGGGAAGGGCCGAGGCCGGCTGGACGGCCGGCGCGACCGGATGCACCGCCGTGGGCGGCGCGATCCCGGGTTGCGGCAGTGCCGGCGGCAGCGCCAGCGTCGGGGCGGTCGCAGCCCCGCCGGGTTGAGCCGGTGCGATCGTCGCCTGCAGCGCTGCAGGGGCTGGCTCGCGCAGCTGCGCCCGCAGCGGCGCCAGGCTCGCGATCAGGCAGAGCAGGACCACGCCGAGCCGGCGCGGAAGAGCCATCAGACCGGGCGCAGCCGGGCGCGGGAGCGTGAAGGACGACACCGCCTTCTCCTTGGAATAATTAAAAAACGCCTGTTCATTCAATGGGATGCGCATGGCGATACGCCTCTCCCAAGCTATCCGTCCTGTCAAGGCTATGGCTCGCGGGGCCGGTGTCAGCGATGCCGGCTTGCGCCGCGCGCGTGCCGCCTCCATGTGCCCGATGCAACGCCCGGCGGGGCGCCCCACGGGGATCGGCATCATGGAACGGATCACCACCATCGCAGGCCCCGACGGAACCGCGATCCCGGTCCGCTACCGGCGCTGGAAGAACCACCCGGTGCCGGGCGTCGACTTTCCGGACATCTCGCCGCTGGCGACCGACGCCCAGGCGACGCGGCACGTGATCGATGCCCTCGGGCGCCAGCTCTCGGACGAGATCGCCGTCGTCGCGGGGATCGATGTCGGCGGCCTCGGCCTCGCCGGGGCGCTGGCCTATCGCAACGGCCTCGGCCTGCTCGACATCCGCAAGGTCGATGCGATCCGGGCCGGGGTCATCCGCAGCATCATGGAGAATTACGAGCTCGGCGAGGGTGTCGCCGTGTCCCGCTCACATGGCATCGCGAACCGAGCGGTCACCATCGCGGATGATTGCCTGATGAGCGGCCAAACGGCGCTGGCCGCTATCGGGCTGCTGCGGCGCCTCGGCGCCCGCTGCAACACGGCGGTCTTCGTTTTCGAACTGGAAGGAATGTCGGGACGGTCTCTGCTCGAGAATGCAGGCGTCGCCGTGCACAGTCTGCTGCGCCTGCCACAGGCCGATCCCGCTGACGCTCGCCCTGACGCGGCGACGGGTGCCGTGCCCGCCTAATCGAGCAGCTCTCGGATCCGCACCGCGAGTTCCATCGCGCTGTAGGGCTTCTTCAGCCAGCTCGCCTCGGCGGCCAGTTCGCGCACCGCGACGCTGGGTTCGGCGAAGCCGGAGGTCAGGATGATCTTCAGGTCCGGCCGCTGGCGCCGCGCCTCGCGCGCGAGTTCGTCGCCGGACATGCCGCCGGGCATGACGATGTCGGTGAAGAGCAGCGCGACCTCAGGATGCGCGGCCAGCATCCGCAGCGCCGCGGCGGCGTTCTCGGCCTGCAGCACGCGATAGGTCATATCCTCGAGCCGGGCGACCGCGACACGCCGCACCCGCGCGTCATCCTCGACCACGAGGATCGTCTCCGATCCGCCGGGCAGGCTCGGTGGCGGCTCATGCGCGGCGGCCGGCCCCGTGGAGGTCTCCGCCGGGGCCGCCTCCGCGACCGGCAGGAACAGCCGCACGCTCGTGCCCTGCCCGACCTCGCTGTAGATCTGGACATGGCCGCCCGACTGCTTGGTGAAGCCATAGACCATGCTGAGCCCGAGCCCTGTGCCGGCCCCGACGCCCTTGGTGGTGAAGAAGGGCTCGAAGGCGCGCTTGCGCACCTCGGGCGGCATGCCGGAGCCCGTATCCGTGACGGAGATCAGCACATAGCTGCCGGTGCGCACCTCCGGATACATGCTGGCATAGTCGGAATCGAGCTTCGCCGCCGAGATCTCGACCGTCAGCCGGCCGCCGCGCGGCATCGCGTCACGCGCGTTCAGGGCGAGGTTGAGCAGCGCGTTCTGCAGCTGCGAGGCATCGACCAGCGCCGGCCCCGGCGATCCCGAGACGATCATGCGCAGCTCGATCGTCTCGCCGAGCGCCCGGCGCAACAGGTCGGAGAAGCGCGAGACGAGCTGGCCGATATCGGCCAGCTTGGCGTTGAGCGGCTGCTTGCGGCCGAAGGCGAGGAGCTGGCCGGTGAGCTTGGCGCCGTCCTCGGCCGCGCTCTGCGCCTCGCGCAGCAGGGCCCGGGCGCGATCGTCGGTCAGCCGCCGCTCGATCATCTCGAGATTGCCGCTGATCACCGTCAGCAGATTGTTGAAATCATGGGCGATGCCGCCGGTGAGTTGCCCGACCGCCTCCATCTTGTGCGCCTGACGCAGCTCTTCCTCGATCCGGTGGCGGCTGGTGAGGTCGCGGATGAAGCCGGTGAAGATGCGCCGGCCGGCGGCGCGCGCCTCGCCGATCGCGAGCTCCATCGGAAACTCGGTGCCGTCCTTCTTCTGCCCGGTGACGACGCGACCATAGCCGATGATGCGGCGCTGCCCGGTCTCCAGATAGCGATCCATATAGCCGTCATGGGCGTCGCGGTCGGGCTGCGGCATCAGCATCCTGACATTGCGGCCGAGCACCTCGGAGGTGGCGAAGCCGAAGAGCTTCTCCGCCGCCGCGCTGAAGGAGGTGATCGTGCCGCTCTCGTCGATCACGACCATCGCCTCGGGCACCGTGTCGAGGATCGAGCGCAGATGCGCCTCGCGCGCGACCAGATGCGCCTGCATCGTGCGCAGGTCGCTGACGTCGACATTGGTCTCGATGATCGCCGTCCGCGCCTCGCCCTCGGTCTCCGCGACGACCCAGCGGCTGGCGACGGAGACCGGCATCCCGTCCTTGCGGCGCTGGCTGAGTTCGCCGGTCCAGACGCCATGCGCCTTCAGATGCGCGACGATGTCGGCGAAGGGCTGGGGGAACACCGTCTCCAGCAGGTCATGCGCGACGCGGCCGCGCGCTTCGGCACGGCTCCAGCCATAGAGGCCTTCGGACCCGCTGGTCCAGCGCGTGACCACGCCGTCGAAGCCGTGGACGATGACGTTGGCGCTGTCGAGGATGCGGGCGATCTCGTCCAGACTGGACTCGTTGGTGACGGTCGCCCCCATGGTCTCTCTCGGTGCTGCGCGCTCAGTTCGGCCAAACGGCCTGCTGGATCGCCCGGCCTCCGGCGCCGTCTTTATCGTCGGCCTCGGTCTCGCCTGCAAGCAGCGCCAGCTTGCCGAGTTTGCGCACCACCAGGGCATGGCGGCTGCTGGGCGCGATCACGCCGCAATTGGTCAGCCGCGTCATCGTGCGCGAGACGGTCTCGATGGTGAGGCCGAGATAGTCGGCCATGTCGAGGCGCGTCATCGGGATCTCGATCACCGGCTGGCGCTCGTCGCCGCCGAGCCGGCGCGCGATCAGCAGCAGGAAGCTGGCGACGCGCTCTTCCGCGCTCTTGCGGGCGAGCAGCACCATCTGGTCCTGCGCCGCCGCCATCTCGTCGCAGAGGCAGGCGAAGAGCTGCGGGCGCAGCTCCGGCGAGCGGTTGATCTCCTCCTGGAAGCGGCCATGCTCGTAGCGGCGCAGCTTCGTCCGGTTCACCGCCTCGGCGGTGTAGAGATACTGGTCCTTCAGCGAGACGCCGAGCAGGTCACCGGGATAGAGGAAGCCGGTGATGACGCGGCGGCCGTCGCTGAGGATGCGGAAAACGCGCAGCACGCCCTCGACGACCTCGAAGACATGGCGGGCCTCGTCGCCCTCCCAGAACACCGCCGTCCCGGGCTCGAAGGTCTCGACCGGCTGCCCGCCGAACAGGCTGTTGAGGCTGGCCGGGCAAGGCGGGACCGTCGCGAATCGCCTGACAGCTCCGTGCGGCTGTGACATGGTGGCTTGCGAAAGCATCGGCTTGTCATCCCTCTGTGATCGACGAGCCGACTTGAACCGATCCCGGTAACGGGCGAACGCCGCCACGGTGACGAACCGTGCAAAAATGTGACGGTTTGTAACAGCCGGGATCGCGAGGGAAACCCACTGCCTGCCATGACCCACTGCCTGCCATGACCGAGCCGACCGCCCGCAACGAACACATCCTGGTGGTGGATGACGATGTTCGAATCCGGCAGATGCTGATCACCTATTTCGAGGACGAGGGATACCGCGTCACCGCCGTCGGCGACGGCGCCGCCATGCGCGACGCCCTGCAGCGGCACCCGGTCGACATCATTCTTCTCGATCTGGTCCTGCCCGGCGGCGAGGACGGGCTGATGCTGGCGCGCGAGCTGCGCTCCCGCTGCGAGACGCCGATCATCATGCTGACCGGCCGCGACGACGTGGTCGACCGCATCGTCGGGCTCGAGGTCGGCGCCGACGACTATATCGCCAAGCCCTTCCATCTGCGCGAGGTTCTCGCCCGGCTGCGCACCGTGCTGCGCCGGCGCCAGCCCGCCGCGCCCGCCCGCGTCGAAGCCGGCGAGACGATCCATTTCGACGGCTGGCGGCTCGATCTCGCTCGCCGCCAGCTCGTCACCGCCGAAGGCGTCGAGATCCAGCTGACGACCGGCGAGTTCGACATGCTGGCGGCGCTGGCGCGCGCGCCCGGCCGCGTCCTGTCCCGCGATGTGCTGATGGACCTCACCCATGGCCGCAGCCTCGAGGCCTTCGACCGCACGATCGACGCGCAGATCGCGCGGCTGCGCAAGAAAATCGAACCGAATCCGCGCCAGCCGACGCTGATCAAATCGGTCCGCGGCGTCGGCTATGTCTTCACGGGCAAGCCGGCGCCCTGACTCCCCAGGGCGGCTGGCTCATCGGCGAGGAATCGAGGATCACGGCGATGCCCGCGCCGCCACTGCGCCTGGCGCGGTCCATCCCGTGGAGCGCCCGCGGCGCATTCCCGGTGCGGATGCGCACGGCGGCACAGTCCAGCCGGCCGGCAATGGCGCAGAGATCGGCGACCAGCGCGGAGGCGACGCCCGGCCCGTCCGCGGCGCTGGCGACGACGAAGAGTGGCACGTCGAGGATGGCGCCATGCACCACATGGCGCGCCTGTCGGCACAGGCACAGCCCCTGGACATAGCCGCGCGGATTGGTCGCCACCCGCACGTCCTGGCACCGCCCGGCGGAGACCGCCGCATCGCCGCCGTCCCGGCGCCAGCCCTCGAGATCCGGCGGAGGCTTCATCATGCCCACCAGAAGGCCGGCGGCAGCGACCTGATCAGGGGTCATGCCCGCGATGGTGTAGGCTCCCTGCATGGCGAGGCTCCTTTCCCCGCGATCCGTCCACCGCGCCATCAGGCGGCGGCCCGGTCGGTCTCCGGCCCTGAGGCGGCGATCGGCTGCGACAGATCAAGCACGATCCGCCCCTCGACCGCGCCGCGCTTCAGTCGTGCGAACACCGTGTTGATGTCGCTCAGCGGCACCGTCGCGATCCGGGCCGTGACCTTGCCCTCCGCCGCGAAGGCGATGGCCTCGTCCAGATCGCGGCGCGTTCCCACGATCGAGCCGCGCAGCGTCACCCGCTTCAGCACCACCTCGAAGATCGGCGTCGGGAACTCGCCCGGCGGCAGCCCGACCAGTGCGACCGTGCCGCGGCGCCGCGCCATCCGGACCGCCTGGGCGAAGGCCGGCGGCGAGACCGCTGTGACCAGCACGCCATGGGCCCCGCCGCCCGTGGCGGCGAGGACGTCCTCGACGGCCGTCGGCGAACGCGCATCGACGGTGACGTCGGCCCCCGTCGCGCGGGCCAGCGCCAGCTTGTCCTCGGCGATGTCGACCGCCACGACCTTGAGCCCCATCGCCCGGGCATACTGGATCGCGACCTGGCCGAGCCCGCCGATGCCGGAGATCACGACCCATTCGCCCGGCCGCGCTTCGGTCTCCTTCAGGCCCTTGTAGGTGGTGACGCCGGCGCAGAGGATCGGCGCCATCGCCGCGAAATCGACGCCGTCCGGCAGCCGGGCCGCGAAGGCCGCCGAAGCGATCGCATATTCGGCGAAGCCGCCATTGCAGCTGTAGCCGGTGTTGTGCTGGTGCTCGCAGAGCGTCTCCCAGCCGGTCTCGCAATATTCGCAGCGCAGGCAGGAATCATGCAGCCAGGCGATGCCGACCGCGTCCCCCAGCTTGAAATCGCTGACGCCGGGCCCGAGCGCCGCGACGGTTCCGGCGACCTCGTGGCCGGGAATAAAGGGCGGCACCGGCTTGACCGGCCAGTCGCCGTCGGCGGCGTGCAGATCGGTATGGCAGACGCCGCAGGCCCGCACCTTGACGAGCAGCTCGCCCGGTCCCGGCACCGGAACCGGCACGTCCTCGATCACGAGGGGCTGGCCGAACGCCCGCACGACCGCAGCCTTCATCGTCGTCGCCATGATCCAATCTCCCTCCGTCACCGCCATGGTACGGCGTCGCGCGGATCGGACCTTGAGGGAGATCAAGCGGCGTCGGGGCCATCCCTTCCTTCGATCATCGCGCGGGCCTCGCGGCAGACGGCCTCGGGGCCCGCCTCGGTGGAGAGCCGGCTCCAGCCCGCCACCGGCGCGGCGCGCTCGAGCTGCTGGCGCACGATGTCGCCCGTCGCATCCGAGGGATCGCCCCGGCGCGCCTCGACCCGCGCAATCAGGGTCGGCGCCGGCGCCTCGAGCCACAGCCCCTGGAAGGCCACGCCCGCCTCATGCGCGGCCCGCGCAATGCGCTCGCGATCGGGCGCGCGGTCGAACACGGCATCGGCGACGACGCCGTGCCCCCGCCGCAGGATCGCACCCGCACGCTGCGCCTGCTCCGCAAAGACCGCCTCGGAGACGGCCGGCCGATAGGCCTCCGGCGGCAACCGCACCTGCGGCTCGACCCCGTGGCGGCGCTTGCGCAGCCGGTCGGAAGCGAGGATCCGCGCGCCGGGAACCGGCCCGATGCCGGGCGCCACCGCCGCCGCGACGGTCGACTTGCCCGCTCCCGACAGGCCCCCCACCGCGACGAGCCGGGCGGCCTTCGGCGCCAGGCAGCGCAAGGCCAGCGCCAGATAGGACCGCGCCTCGTCCAGCACGCGCGCGTCCCCGCCGTCCCGCGCCTGGATGGCCACGACATGGGCCCGCACGGCGGCGCGCACCGCCATGAAGAAGGGCAGCAGCGGCAGCCCGGACTCGTCGTCGGTGATGTCGAGATAGCGGTTCAGGAGCGTGTTCGCGGGTCCGGCGAGGTCACGATGCCAGAGATCCATCAGCACGAAGGCGAGGTCGTAGAGCACATCCGTCGTCGCCAGATCCTCGTCGAATTCGAGCGCGTCGAACAGCGTCGGCTCGCCCGCGACGAGGCAGATATTGCGCAGATGCAGGTCGCCATGGCAGCGGCGGATCCGCCCGTCCCGGCCGCGCGCATCGAGCAGCGACCGGTGGCGGTCGAGCGTCTCCCGGCAGGTCTCCTCCAGCGCCGCGACCTCGCCGGCCGGCAGGAGATCGGTCAGCGCGAAGCCGTCGGCGTTGATGGCGAGGACGGAGGCCATCGCCGCGGCACCGCCGCGGCTGCGCGCGATCTCGGCCCCCGCATGGAAGCGCGCGACGGTGCGCGCCAGTGTCGTCATCAAAGCGGGGGTCAGACCACCCTGCTGCGCCATCCGGTCGAACAACCCGTCCTCGTCGAAGCGCGCCATCTCGACGGCGGCATCGACCAGGGCGCCGTCGCCATCGAGCACCAACCGCCCGTCGCGCTCGCGCGTCAGCCGGCGCACGGCCCGGTAGAGCGACGGTGCCGTGCGCCGGTTCAGCGACAGTTCGCGCTCGCAGGCGGCGAGCCGCTTCTCCGGCGTGGAGAAATCGAGATAAGGCAGCGCGACCGGCCGCTTCAGCTTGAAAGCCCGCTCACCCACCAGAAGCACGACGGAGATATGGGTGGGGATCACCCGCGCCTGCGCAGGCAGGACGCCAGCCTCGGCCGCCAGCAGCTCCAGAGCCTCCTCGAAATCCTCGGCCGCCATCGTGCTCTCCCGGTTGCGGGCGGCATCATCGCGGTGCGGGCCGGCCGCAGCGTTGCGTTCGATCAACGCGAAGCCACGGCGGGCGGTTCGACCGCGGACGCGGCCTGGACTACACCGGAGAGGATGGCCGGCGCGATCTCGCCGCGCCAGCCCTGCCCTCCCTCTGTAGAAAGCATCGCGCGCCATGATGAAAGACTTTGCCGGCAAACATGTCATCGTCATGGGCGGCAGCCGCGGCATCGGCCGCTCGACCGCGCTCGCCTTCGCCCGGCGCGGGGCCGCGGTGTCGATCTGCGCACGCACCCCGGGTCCGCTCGCCGCGACGCGGCAGGAGATCGCGGATCTCGGCGTGAGCGCCCATGCCGCCGCCGTCGACCTCGCCGACGCGGCGGCGATCGACGCCTATCTCCCCGAAGCGGTGAAGGCGCTCGGCGGCCTCGACATCCTCGTCAACAACGCCTCGGGCTTCGGCCATTCCGACGACGAGGCCGGCTGGGGCGCCTCCTTCGCCGTCGACATGATGGCGGTCGTGCGCGGCAGCCACGCCGCCATCCCGCACATGGCCGCGGGTGGTGCGATCGTGAACATCTCATCGATCTCGGGGCTGCGCGCCAGCGCCCGCTCGGCGCCCTATGGCGCGATCAAGGCGGCGGTGATGCACTACACGGCGAGCCAAGCGAAGATGCTGGCGCGGCAGGGCATCCGCGTGAACTGCGTCGCGCCCGGCTCGGTCGAATTCCCCGGTGGCACCTGGGAGGAGCGGAAGACCTCGAACCCCGAGCTCTACAGCTCAACCCTGGCCACCATCCCATTCGGACGCATGGGCCGCCCCGAGGAGATCGCCGAGGTCGTGCTCTTCCTCGCCTCCGAACGGGCGAGCTGGGTCACCGGCCAGAGCCTCGTCGTCGATGGCGGCCAGCTCGTCGGCCCTTGACGGCACCGACAGGTGATGGGCCTGGGCGGCGCCCCGCTCAGGCCAGCGCCGCCGCGCCGCCCGGCGCGGGACCCGGCGCGCAATAGAGCGCGTGCAGCGTCTCCAGCACCGCCCTCGCCTCGGGGCTGGCCAGCGAGAAGGTCACCGCGACGCCGCGGCGGCGCGCGGCGATCAGACCCTGCCGCCGCAGCTGCGCCAAATGGGCCGCGACGCCGGCCGGGCTCAGCCCCGTGATCCGCGCAAGCTCGCCCGCGCCCTCCTCGCCCTCGACCAGCCGGCACAGGATGGCGAGGCGGCGCGGGCTCGCCATGGCGGCGAGCAGCGCCGCCGCCGCCTCGATCGGGGCCGCGATGCCGGCTTCGTCGCGCTTCAACAAGGCCGTTGACATATTCGATATTCCATATATATGGGGAATATCAGTTCTTAACGGGAGATTGTGGTCATGGTCAATATCGGTTCGCTGGATCGGACGCTTCGCTTCGTCGTCGGCGCGATCCTCCTCGTCGCCGTCTTCGTGCCCCCCCTCGCCGGCTGGGTCGCCCCGCTCGGCGCCTGGAAATATGCACTGACGGCCTGGGGCGCGGTGATGATCGGGACAGCCGCGATGCGCTTCTGCCCGGCCTATACGCTGCTGCGCCTCAACACCTGCGGGACGCGCCAGCCGTGACGGTCGCGTCGAGCTTCACGCCGCTCGCCTCGCTGGCGGGCGGCGCCCTGATCGGGCTGGCGGCGGCGATGCTGATGCT
This sequence comes from Allobosea thiooxidans, assembly GCA_943372485.1. Taxonomy (GTDB): domain Bacteria; phylum Pseudomonadota; class Alphaproteobacteria; order Rhizobiales; family Beijerinckiaceae; genus Allobosea; species Allobosea thiooxidans_A. The sequence goes on along the minus strand of CALRYW010000058.1, from coordinate 13,480 downwards.
GTTCCAGGGCCGCATCGCCGGGATCAGCGGCATCGTCTCGCGGCTGCTCCTGCCGGCCGGCGACGGCCAGTCCTGGGGGCGGCTCGCCTTCGTCGCGGGCCTGGTCCTGGCCCCGCTCGTCTCTCTGGCGCTGACCGGAACCGCGCCGCAGCCCGACATCGCGACCGGGCCCTTTCTGCTGGTGGTGGCGGGCGGTCTGGTCGGCTTCGGCGCCGTCTGGGGCAATGGCTGCACCTCCGGCCATGGTGTCTGCGGCCTCTCGCGGCTCTCGCTGCGCTCTGCCATCGCCGTCGCCACGTTCATGGCGACGGGGATCGCGACCGTCTTCCTCGTCCGACACGTGCTGTGAGAGCCTCGATGTCCGTGATCCTGCAGTTCCTGACCGGCCTCGTCTTCGGGCTCGGGCTGATCCTCGCCGGCATGGCCGACCCGGCCAAGGTGCTCGCCTTCCTCGATCTCGCCGCGATCCCGGCCGGGACCTGGGACCCGAGCCTGATCTTCGTGATGGCGGGCGGCATCGCCGTCACCTTCATCGCCTACCGGCTGATCCTGACCCGTGAGCGCCCCATGATGGCCGAGCGCTTCCTGCTGCCCGAACCCGGCGCGGCCGATGCCCGGTTGCTGACGGGCGCCGCCCTGTTCGGCATCGGCTGGGGCCTCGCCGGGCTATGCCCCGGCCCCGCGCTCGTCTCCACCCTGACCGGCGGCCAGCCCGCCATCATCTTCATCGCCGCGATGCTCGCCGGCATGGCGATGGCGCGGCGGCTGTCCTCCGCCACGCCGCCCCTGCGGTCGAAGACCGCCTGACGAACCGAGGAGGTTGCCCATGACCGCCATTCCCCACCCCGTCGACCTCGCGACCAGGCCCGAGGTCACCGCCTTCTTCGAGGCGCAGACCAACACCGTCAGCTATATCGTCAAGGATCCCGCTTCCCACGCCTGCGCCATCGTCGATTCGGTGATGGACATCGACTATGCGGCGGGCCGGATCGCCTATCACTCCGCCGACGCGATCGCCGCCTTCGTCCGCGAGCACGGCCTCGAGGTCGAGTGGCTGATCGAGACCCATGTCCATGCCGACCATCTCTCCGCCGCGCCCTATCTCCAGGGGCTGCTCGGCGGCAAGATCGGCATCGGCGACCGGATCACGATCGTGCAGGAGACCTTCGGCAAGGTCTTCAACGAGGGCACCGAGTTCCAGCGCGACGGCAGCCAGTTCGACCGTCTCTTCGCCGATGGCGACACCTACACGATCGGCGGCATGACCGCCTTCGCCATGCACACGCCCGGCCACACCCCGGCCTGCATGACCCATGTCATCGGCGATGCCGCCTTCGTCGGCGACACGCTGTTCATGCCGGATGGCGGCTCGGCCCGGGCGGATTTCCCCGGCGGCGACGCCCGCACACTGTACCGCTCGATCCAGCGTGTGCTGGCGCTGCCGCCGCAGACCCGGCTGTTCATGTGCCATGACTACGGCCCCAACGGCCGCGACATTCGCTGGGAGACCACCGTCGCCGAGCAGCGCGCGCACAACATCCATGCCCGCGACGGGATCACGGAGGATGAGTTCGTCCGCACCCGCGAAGCCCGGGACAGGACTCTCGACATGCCCAAGCTGATCATTCCCTCGCTGCAGGTGAACATGAAGGCGGGCGAACTGCCGGCGCCCGACGCCAGCGGCAAGCGCTTCCTCAAGGTCCCGCTGGACGTGCTCTGACGAAAGCCGCCGATGATCGCCACGCCTGACATCGCCTCGCTCGGCTCGGGTTCGCTCGTCGGCTTCACGCTGGGTCTCGTCGGGGGCGGCGGCTCGATCCTCGCCGTGCCGCTGCTGGTCTATGTCGTCGGCGTCGCCTCCCCGCATGTCGCGATCGGCACGAGCGCGGTCGCGGTCGCGCTGAGCGCCTTCGGCAATCTGCTCGGCCATGCTCGCGCCGGCCATGTCCGCTGGCCCTGTGCGCTGGTGTTCTCCGCCGCCGGCATCGCCGGCGCGGCACTGGGCTCGGCGCTCGGCAAGCGCCTCGACGGGCAGAAGCTGCTGCTGGTCTTCGGCGTGTTGATGCTCGTCATCGCCGCAGCCATGCTGCTGCGCCGGAGCGAGAGCGGCGCCGGCTTCGAGCCGCTCGGGCGCAAAACCGCGGCGCGGCTGCTGCCGCGGCTTCTCGGCATGGGCGGCCTGGTCGGCGGCCTCTCCGGCTTCTTCGGGATCGGCGGCGGCTTTCTCATCGTCCCGGGGCTGATGACCGCCGCGAATCTGCCGATGATCGTCGCGATCGGCTCCTCGCTCGTGGCGGTGACGGCCTTCGGCCTGACGACGGCCACCTCCTATGCGCTGTCGGGGCTGGTCGACTGGCCTGTCGCCGCCCTCTTCGTCGCCGGCGGGCTCGTCGGCGGCCTCGCCGGCACGCAGCTGGCGCGCCGGCTCTCCGGCCACAGGACCTTGCTGACGCGGCTCTTCGCCGGCCTCGTCGCCGTCGTCGGGCTCTATGTGATCGGGCGCGGCCTCGGCGCCCTCGCCTGAGCGGGACCCCTTTTCAGACCAACCCCTCGATCGCGAAGATGCGCGCCGGCGAGCCATCCGCATTCGGCAGCTTCAGCGGCGCCGCGCAGAGGAAGGTGCGGGGATTCTGCAGCGCGCTGGTGTTGACGACATATTCGATCAGCGTGATGCCGGCCCGCAGGCAGATATCATGCGTGACATGCTGCTCGAACGGCACGTGCTTGTCGTCGAGCAGCAGGCGGATCGGATAATCCTGCGGGAAGTCGAAGGCGAGCGCCGTCGGCTTGCGGTCCTTCAGCCAGAGCGCCGCCTCGCGCGTCAGATAGGGCGCGTCGAGCCAGAATTCGCGAGTGCGATAGTCGCGCTGTGTGTCCCAGCCGCTGGAAAGCAGCAGGATGTCCCCCTCCGGCCCGCCGGGGTCGGCCGCCGCCAGGCGCTGCGCATCGATCGCCTGGTTGGGCGCGACGTCGCGCAGGTCGAGCACCCGGCAGGGGCCGACGACGCGCGAGAGCTCCGTCGCCTCGATCGTCGGGCTGTGGGCGATGACATGCGCCTGCGCATCGACATGCGAGAAGCCGTGGCAGGTCATGCTGATGCGGGAGACCCGGAATGGGTCCCCCGCCGCGATGTCGCCCTTGATCGCCAGGTCGACCGGCCAGCGGAAATGCGGCTCGATCGGCATGGAGAGGTCGATGATCTCCATCACACCGCCGCTTTCTTGATCGCCTCGAGCGTCTCGCCGCCGAATTTGGTGACGAACTCCTTCTCGACTTCCGCCGTGACGATCTTCGAGAAGGAGTCGCGGTCGGGGTTCTCGACCGCCTGCATGCCGGCCTTCTTCAGCGCGGCGAGGCTGGAGCCCTCCGTGTCCTCGTTCATCTGGCGCTGCACACCGGCGAGCTCGATCGCGGTCTCGGTCAGGACCTTCTGGAGATCGGGCGCCATCGCGTCGAACTTCGTCTTGTTCATCACCACCGGGCCGGTGGTGAAGGCATGGCGCGTCAGCGAGAGATGCTTCTGCACCTCGGCGAACTTGGCGTTGAGGATCAGCGTCACCGGGTTTTCCTGCCCGTCGACCGCGCCGGTCTCGAGCGCCGAGAACAGCTCGGTGAAGGCCATCGGCGTTGGCACGGCGCCCAGCAGCTGGAAGGCGCGGATATGGGCCGGGTTCGGCGTGGTGCGGATCTTGAGCCCCTTGATGTCGGCGGCGGTCGCCACCGCGCGGCGGCTGTTGGTCAGGTTGCGCCAGCCGATCTCCCAGGTCGCCAGGGCCTTGAGGTTCGAGCCTTCGAGCTCCTTGCGCAGGCCGTCGCCGATCGGGCCGTCCATCACGGCGGCCGCATGCTTGCGGCTCTGGAACAGGAAGGGCAGGTCGAGCACGTTGAGCTTGGGCGCGAGGCCGGTGAAGAACGGGTTGCCGGTCAGGCAGATGTCGAGCGAGCCGCCACGCACGGCGCTGATCGTCTGCGGATCGGAGCCGAGCGCGCCGTTCGGGAAAATCTGGACCTCGAGCTGGCCATTGCTCTTGGCCTTGACCTTCTCGGCAAACTGCAGCGCGGCCTTGTGCCAGCTGTCCGATTCCGGATGGGGGTGCGCGAAGCGCAGCTTCACCGCCTGGGCGAGAGCCGGCCGGCCGATCGCGAAGAGGGCGAGGCCGGAGCCGGCGGTGATCAGAGCATGGCGCCTGGTGATGGTCATCTTGTCTTCCTCCTGAGGTGTCGTTCTTGTTGCTTCTCGTCTTCGACGCAGCGCCTCGTCAGCGCCCGTAGAACCATTTCGCCGGCACGGTCACGATCTCCGGGACCAGAACCAGCAGGGCGAGCACCGCGATCTGCGCCAGCAGGAACGGCATGACGCCGCGCACCACCTTGTCCACGGGCACGCGGCCGACGGCGCAGACCACGTTGAGCACGGTCCCCACGGGCGGCGTCAGCAGGCCGATCGCATTGTTCATGATGAAGAGGACGCCGAAATAGACCGGGTCGATTCCCGCCTGCTTGACGATCGGCATCAGCACCGGCGTCAGGATCAGCACGGTCGGGATGAAGTCGAGCGCCGTGCCGACGACGACGACGAGCAGCATCATCGCCGCCATCAGCAGCGTCTTGTGCTCGATCAGCGGGCCCAGCAGCGCACCGACCTCGGCGGGAATGTTGGCGATGGTGATCAGCCAGGCCGAGACCAGCGCCGCCGCGACCAGGAACATCACCGAGGCCGACATCTTCAGCGCCGCCAGCAGCGCCGGCCGCAGATGCGCAATCTTCAGCTCGCGATAGACGAACATCCCGATGAAAAAGGCGTAGACCGCCGCCACCACCGCGGCCTCCGTCGGCGTGAACACGCCGAGCTTCATCCCCCCGATGATGACGAAGGGCAGAAGCAGCGCCCATAGCCCGTCGAGCGCCGCCTTCGCGATGCTGCGCAGGCTCGGCCGCGGCAGGGTCGAGACCGGCTCGTCCCTGGCGAGGAAGTACCAGGTGATGACGAGGGCCAGCCCCATCAGCAGGCCGGGCACGATGCCGGCCAGGAACAGCCGGGTGATCGAGACGCCGGCCGCGACACCGAACACCACGAAGCCGATCGAGGGCGGGATGACGGGCGCGATGATGCCGCCGGCCGCGATCAGCCCGCAGCTGCGGTCGAGCCGGTAGCCGGCCTGCCGCATCATCGGGATCAGCAGGGCGGCCAGCGCCGCGGTGTCGGCGACCGCCGAGCCGGAGATGCTGGCCATCACGATCGCCGCGACCACGGCGACATAGCCGAGGCCGCCGCGGACATGGCCGACCAGCGCCATCGCGAAGGCGATGATGCGCTTGGAGAGCCCGCCCGCATTCATCAGCTCGCCGGCCAGCATGAAGAAGGGCACGGCCATCAGCGGGAAGCTGTCGGCCCCGCCGATCAGGTTCTGCGCCAGGATCTGCGCGTCGAACATTCCCAGATGCAGCATCAGCGCGACGCCGCAGACCAGGAGCGAGATCGCGATCGGCATCCCCAGCGCCATCGCGCCGAGCAGCGAGACGAGGAAGACAAGGACCGTCATGGCCGCGGCCGCTCCTGCCGCTGCGCCTCGAAGGCGGCGAGTTCCTCCGACTCCGCCCCGATGATGAGCTGGTCGGGCGGCATCCGCCCGGTCGCGATCCTGACCAGGGTCGCGAGGTTGATCGCCCCGATCCCGAGCCCGCAGGCGAGCCCGGCGACATAGAAGATCGCGGTCGGCACGCCCATCACCGGCGAGAGATTGGCCATGTTGAGGCTGCTCTGCAGCCAGCAGCCCCAGACCAGCAGGCCCATGCAGAACAGCGACAGGCTCTCGGCCACCAACCGCGCGATCCGCCGGCCGCGCAGGCCCAGCATCTGCACCACCGTCGTCATGCCGAGATGCCCGCCCTCGAGCGCGACCAGGAAGGCGCCGCCGAAGGTCAGCCAGACGAAGATCATGCGCGAGGCTTCGTCCGACATCGTGATGCCCGAGTTGAACCCGTAGCGCAGCACGACATTGCCGAAGACCATCACGATCATCGCGACGAAGGCGAGGATGAGCGCATTCTCGAGCAGGCGCAGCAGCGTATTGGGCAGGTTCATCGGCAAGGGGCTTTCAGGCTTCGTCGCCGCGCGGGGTCCGACGGGGTCAGCGCCACGGCCGGCGGCACGGCCAAAAGACCGCTGGCACCCGCCCGGGACGGCTGTCCGGCACGAATCGAAGGCGTGATCGGCGAGAGCGCATGACGCGACTCCGGATGTTTCCAGGCCCGGGACGGCAGCCGGTTCGCTCCGACTGCATTATTGTATGCTGCATACTGCGCGCCGGCGGGCGGCACTGTCAATCGCGCCCTTCCCTTGCGCCGCCGCGACGGCGCGATCCCGCCAGGTGTTGGAAGCGGGCGTCGGCAACGGCGCGCCGGCAAGGCGTCGCGGACCCGATCGCCGGCCCTGGCGCCGCTGCCGCCGGCACGCCGCGGTCGCCCCTCGGTGCCGCCAAGAGCCGCCAAGCAACCGATCGCCCCGACGCGCGGGCCCCCTCGCGGCGACCGGCACATTCGGGGCTTGCCATTCGGCGAAGCATTGATTAGACCCCGCGGCACCAAGGCGAGCGCGCCAACGCCGTCCGCCATTGGGGGATCGTCTAACGGTAGGACCCCAGACTCTGACTCTGGTTGTCTAGGTTCGAATCCTAGTCCCCCAGCCACTTTGGTGGCTTGCCTCGATCTCTCGATGACATCGCGAAACGAAACGCTGATGCGCCACCGGCCGGCGGTGCGGTTCCGCTCGCCTGTCCGCGAGCCGCAGCGGGCTTCGCGGGTCGCGACCCGCAGACGCCCATGACGGTGATAGAGCCGGGTCCGCCCCCCGCGCAGGACGGCTTGGTCCGGCGCTCCGTGCTGCGACCCCTAGATCTCCCTGGCGTCGAGCGACCGGTAGAGCGGCAGGGCCAGCGGCGCGATCCTGCGGATCAGGCCGCGCATCGGCTGTGCCTTCAGCTTCGACAGCGGCAGGCCGAGCGTCTTGAGCGGCACGCCCTGCGTCGCCAGCGCCAGTTCGCGCCCCAGCGAGATCGAGAGCGCCACAGCCCGGCCGTTGCAGCCGACCCAGCCGAAGCCGTCGGGTCCGAGCTGGTGGATGCGCGGATAGCCCGGCACCTGGGGCTTCAGCACATCATCCGGCGTCATGCCGACATAGCCCGACCAGACATAATCGAAGGAGACCTCACCGAGCTGCGGCCAGAGCCGCTTCAGCCGCTCGGCGACGGGACCGCGCAGATTGGTGCCGCCGGCACCGGGAAACACCGCGGCCCCGCCCGTCACCAGCCGGTTGCGCGCGTCCCAGCGGGCGAAATACAGCTCGCGATGGGTGTCGGACATGGCCTGGCGGCCGGGAATGATCGTCTTGGCGATGTTGTCGCTGATCGGCTGGGTCGCCATCTGCCAGGACAAAACGGGGACGACCTCGGCGGCGATCTCGGGAGCGAGCCCGCTTTCGAATTCGTCGGTATAGGCATTCGTCGCCAGCACGAGGGCCCGGGCCGTCACCGAGCCGCGCGCGGTCTTCACCAGCCAGCGGTCGCCCTGGCGCGTCATGCTGGCCACGGGCGAGCGGGCAAAGATCACCGCCCCGAGCTGCAGCGCGACCTCGGCCAGCCCGCGCGCCAGCGCCAGCGGATTGATATGGCCGCCGCTCCGGTTCCAGAAGCCGCCATACCAGGCCTCGGATCCGGTCATCTGCGCCGTCGCCGCCCGGTCGAGCAGCTCGACCGGCGCGTCGATCGTCGACCATTCGCGCACCCGCTGCTCCGCCAGCCTGAAGCGGCCGGGCGAATGCACGGGCTGGACCCAGCCCGCCTGCTCGGCCTCGGCGGCAATGTCGTATTTGCGGACCGTGTCGAAGAGATACTGCGCGCTGTCGCGCAGCACCGCGTTGAAGCGCTCGCCGGCCTCGCCATGGCGCGCCACCATGGCGGAAGGGTCGTGCCCCGCCAGCGTCGGGATGACCTGGCCGTTGTTGCGGCCAGACGCCCCCCAGCCCGGCTCGGCCGCCTCGACCACCGTGACCTCGACGCCGGCCTCGCGCAGATGGATCGCCGTCGACAGGCCGGTGAAGCCGGCCCCGATCACCACCACATCCGCCTGCACCTCGCCCTCCAGCGCGGGCAGGATCGGACCGGCCGGAGCGGTCGCGGCCCAGAGCGAGGGCGGCCAGGTGACGGAGGCGGAGCTGGACATGGGCGGATCTTCCCGAGGCGAGGCGAAGAGCGGCGGCGCGCTGGCGAGCATCCTTGCGACCTCACGGCGCGGACGCAAGGGGCCCCGTCTTCGCACCAGAGCAGTCCGGGGGCAGATTTTCTCCCCGAAATCTTGAAGACGAACATCTTCTTCCAAAATCGTCGATATATCATTCGGCTCTTGGAATATTCATCCATGCCCCGCTATGTTTGCAGTGCAGCAGGGGACTGTCGGAATGGACCGGCCAGGCGATTGCGCCCGGGGCCCGCTTCGGCTGAACTCGTCTCCTGTCGGCTTTCGACGCAAGGGCTCGCCATGTCGCTCCAGCACATCCTCGGCCTCGACCATGTCGTGGTCACCGTCCGCGATCTCGACGCCGCCGCCGCGCAGTGGCGCAGACTCGGCTTCACCGTCTCGCCACGCGGCACGCATTCGCCGATCCTGGGCACTGGCAACTACACGATCATGTTCGGCGACGACTATGTCGAGCTGCTCGGCATCCTCACCGAGACCGAGCAGAACCAGCCGACGCGCGACTATCTCGCCAAGCGCGAGGGCCTGGAGCGGGCCGCCCTCACCACCGACGATGCGGCAGCCGGCGCCGCGGAGCTGCGGAGCCGCGGGCTCGCGGCGCTCGGCCCGATCCATTTCGGCCGGCCGGTCGATCTGCCCGGGGGCGGCACCGGCGAGGCCCGCTTCAACGTCTTCCGCTGGCCGCTCGGCGAGCAGCCGGGGGGCCTGCGCATCTTCGCCTGCCAGCATCTGACCCGCGAGACCGTCTGGATTCCCGAACTCCAGAGCCATGCCAACGGCGCCAGCCGCATCCTGCGGCTCGAGGTGCTCGCGGCCGATCCGGCAGCGGCCGCCGCCCATCTCGGCCGGCTGATCGACGAGCCGGCCCGGGCCGATGGCGATGCCTGGCTGGTGCCGAGCGGCGGCCAGCGGGCCGACATCCTGTTCTACGACGACGCCGCCTTCGCCCGGCGCTACCCGCCGGCCGTCCGTGACGGCGCCGCGCCCGAAGGGGCCGTGGCCCTGGTCCTGGCGACGGCCGACACCGCCGCCGCGCTGGCCAGCCTCGGCGCCACCGCTACGGCCCATCACGGCGCGCTCAGCGTGGCGGCGAGCGCAGCCAACGGAATCATCGTCAGCTTTCCGTCGCAATAGCAGGTTCGCCCGCTTTTTGGGCAGCGCTGCCGTTGACGCCTGCCGCAGCCCCCCTCCATCCTTTCCCTTACGTGACCGCAGGACCGAGGATCGCCCCATGGACATGACCCGCCGCGCCGTGCTTTTGACCAGCGCCGCCATCGCCTCCAGCGTCGCCTTTCCGATGCGCTCGCTCTTCGCCCAGGAGACGCCGCGCAAGGGCGGCGTCTTCACCGTTCATTACGGCGCCGAGCAGCGCCAGCTGAACCCGAGCCTGCAGGCCTCGACCGGCGTCTACATCATCGGCGGCAAGATCCAGGAGCAGCTGGTCGATCTCGACGCCATGGGCAAGCCCGTCGGCGTGCTGGCGACGAGCTGGGAAGCCGCACCCGACGGCAAGACCATCACCTTCAAGCTGCGCGACGGGGTGAAATGGCATGACGGGCGCCCCTTCACCTCGGCCGACGTGCAGTTCACCGCCATGGAGATGTGGAAGAAGATCCTCAACTACGGTACGACGCTGCAGCTCTTCCTCACCGCCGTCGACACGCCCGATCCGCTCACCGCGGTCTTCCGTTACGAGCGGCCGATGCCGCTGAACCTGCTGCTGCGCGCCTTGCCGGATCTCGGCTACATCTCGCCGCGCCATATCTACGAGGGCAAGGGCGAGATCCGCCAGAACCCGGCCAATCTCGCGCCGATCGGCACCGGCCCGTTCAAATTCGTCACCTATGAGCGCGGCCAGCACGTCATCGCCGACCGCAACCCCGACTACTGGCGCCCCACTGCGCCCCATCTCGACCGGATCGTCTGGCGCGTCGTCACCGACCGCTCTGCCGCGGCCGCCCAGATGGAAGCCGGCCAGATCCATTACAGCCCCTTCTCGGGCCTGACGATCTCGGACGCCGCCCGCCTCGGCAAGGACAAGCGCTTCATCGTCTCGACCAAGGGCAACGAGGGCAACGCCCGCACCAACACGGTCGAGTTCAACTTCCGCCGCAAGGAACTCGCCGACATCCGCGTGCGCCGCGCCATCGCGCATGCGCTCGACATCCCCTTCTTCATCGAGAACTTCCTCGGCGACTTCGCCAAGCGCGGCACCGGCCCGGTGCCCTCGGTCTCGACGGATTTCTATCCCGCCGACAACGGCCCGCAGTACCCCTTCGACAAGAAGCGCGCCGCAGCGCTCCTCGACGAGGCCGGCTTCAAGGCCGGCGCGGGTGGCACCCGCTTCTCCCTACGCCTGCTGCCGGCGCCTTGGGGCGAGGACATCACCCTCTTCGCCACCTTCATCCAGCAGTCGCTGGCCGATGTCGGCATCAAGGTCGAGGTCGTCAGGACCGATGGCGGCGGCTTCCTGAAGCAGGTCTATGACGAGCATGCCTTCGACCTCGCCACCGGCTGGCACCAGTACCGCAACGATCCGGCCGTCTCGACCACGGTCTGGTACCGCTCGGGCCAGCCCAAGGGCGCGCCCTGGACCAACCAGTGGGGCTGGACCGACGAGACCATGGACAAGATCATCGACGACGCGGCGACCGAGGTCGATGCGGCCAAGCGCAAGGCGCTCTATGGTGATTTCGTCCGCCGCGCCAACACCGAGCTGCCGATCTGGACGCCGATCGAGCAGATCTTCCTGACCGCGATCAGCGCCAAGGCGCGCAACCACTCCAACACGCCGCGCTGGGGCTCGAGCTCCTGGCACGATCTGTGGTTGGCGGAGTGAAGCCACCCGAACCTCACCGTCATCCTGGACAGGCCGCGAAGTGGCGCAGCTCCGGGATCCATCGAGGGGGACCGACGCGTTCTATGATGGATCCCGGCTCTCCGCTTCGCTTCGGCCAGGATGACGGCGTGTTTCCGAGCCGCGATCACAGGCTCTCCTTGTTCCCGGAACCGCGTAACCGATGCGCATCCTGACCCTTGCGGGGCGGCGTCTCGCCGCCTCGATCCCGACGCTGCTGCTGATCCTGATCGGGGTCTTCGTCCTGCTGCAGTTCGCGCCGGGCGACACGGTCGATGCGCTGATGGCGCAGATGGGCGGGGGCGACGCCGAGACCGCCAAACAGCTGCGCCAGTATTATGGGCTCGACGTCTCCGCCTGGGCCCAGCTCGGCAACTATCTCTGGCGGCTGGTGCGGCTCGATCTCGGCTTCTCGGCGATCTACGGCAAACCGGTCGCGACCGTCATCGCCGAACGCCTGCCGGCGACGATCCTGCTGATGACGGCGTCGCTCTCGCTCGCCTTCTGCTTCGGCCTAATCTTCGGCGTCATCGCCGCGCGCGGCGTCAACCGCTGGCCCGACACGCTGATCTCGACGCTCGGCCTCGTCTTCTACGCCATGCCGACCTTCTGGTTCGGGCTGATGGCGATCGTCGTCTTCTCGATCTATCTGCAATGGCTGCCGGCCGGCGGCTTCGAGGACATCACGGTCGCCCGCACCGGCTTCGCGCGCACGCTCGACATCGCCCGCCATCTCGTCCTGCCGACGCTGACGCTCGCGCTGTTCTACATGGCGATCTATCTGCGCATCATGCGCGGCTCGATGCTGGAGGTGCTGACGCTCGATTTCGTCCGCACCGCCCGCGCCAAGGGCATGGACGAGACCCGCGTCGTCGTTCGCCATGTGCTGCGCAACGCACTCCTGCCGATGGTGACGCTGATCGGCCTGCAGGCCGGCACGATGCTCGGCGGCTCGGTCGTGGTCGAGAGCGTCTTCTCCCTGCCGGGGCTCGGCCGCCTCGCTTATGAGTCGGTGATCCAGCGCGATCTCAACACGCTGCTCGGCATCGTCTTCGTCTCGGCGCTGCTCGTCATCACCGTCAATTTCATCGTCGACCTGCTCTACGCCCGGCTCGACCCGCGCATCACGACGGGGAGCTGACGCCATGTCCTTCCTGAAGCTCTATCTCCGCAGTCCGCCGGCGGTGATCGGCCTCCTGCTCCTGATGCTCGTGCTCGCCATGGCGGTCAGCGCCGACTGGCTCTACCCGCGCGATCCTCTGGCGTTGGCGGGGCGGCCGCTGATCTGGCCGTTCGCCAATCCCCGCTTCCTGCTCGGCACCGACAATTCCGGCCGCGACATCGCCGCCCAGATCTTCCACGGCGCGCGCATCTCGCTGCTGATCGGCCTCGTCGCGACGCTCATCTCGGTGGTGATCGGCATCACCATCGGCGCCATCGCCGGCTATTACGGCGACTGGGTCGACACCGTGCTGATGCGCGTCACCGAAGCCTTCCAGACCCTGCCGAACTTCATCCTGCTGCTGGTGCTGGTCGCCGTCTTCGGCTCGACCATCACGACCGTCACGGTCGCGATCGGCATCGTCTCCTGGCCCGCCTCGGCGCGGCTGACGCGGGCCGAGTTCCTGTCCCTGCGCAACCGCGAATTCGTCCAGGCGGGCCGGACGCTCGGCCTGCGCGACGTCAGGCTGATCTTCGGCGAGATCCTGCCCAACGCCCTGCCCCCGGTGATCGTCTACGCCAGCGTCGTCATGGCGATCGCGATCCTGCTCGAGAGCGCGCTGGCCTTCCTCAAGCTCTCGGACCCCAACGTCGCCTCCTGGGGCAATCTGATCGGCGCCGGCCGCGACGTGCTGCGGGTGCAGTGGTACGTCTCCGCCATTCCCGGCGTCGCGATCCTCGTCACCGTGCTCGCCGTCTCGCTCGTCGGGCAGGGGCTGAACGATGCGCTGAACCCGAGGCTGAAGGGCCGATGAGCGCCATCCTCACCCTCGACGCCGTCAGCGTCAGCCTGCCCAGAAACGCCGATCGCCCCCATGCGATGAGCGAGGTTTCGCTGTCGCTCTCCGCCAACGAGATCCTCTGCGTCGTCGGCGAATCCGGCTCCGGCAAGTCGATGACGGCCAATGCCGTGATGCGGCTGCTGCCGCCCGGCGTCGCCATCGATGGCGGGCGCATCCTGTTCGAGGGCCGCGATCTCGCGGGCCTGAGCGAGCCGCAGATGCGCAAGGTCCGCGGCGCCGGGATCGCCATGATCTTCCAGGAGCCGATGACGGCGCTGAATCCGCTGCGCACCATCGGCGACCAGATCGGCGAGATGTTCCAGCTCCACACCGATCTCGGCAAGGCGCAGATCCGGGACAAGGTCCA
>CALRYW010000057.1:0-25239 GCA_943372485.1 Allobosea thiooxidans | reverse complement strand
GGCGGCGCTGCGCGCCGCCAACGTCCAGGTCGCGGCCGGTGCCATCAACCAGCCGCCGGCGACGCAGGGCGGCGCCTTCCAGCTCTCGGTCAACACGCTCGGGCGTCTCACGGACATCGCGGAGTTCGAGAACATCGTCGTGCGATCGGACGCCAATGGCGGCACGATCCGCATCCGCGACATCGCGCGCGTCGAACTCGGCTCGCAGGATTACACCATCAACGCCTATCTCGATAACAAGAACGCCGTCGGCATCGGCATCTACCAGCGTCCGGGCTCGAATGCGCTCGCGACCGCCGAGACGGTGATCAAGACCATGAACGACCTGGCCCGGCAGTTCCCTACCGGCGTCGAGCACCGCATTATCTACAACCCGACGGAGTTCATCGGCGAATCCGTCAGCGCGGTCATCCACACGTTGGTCGAGGCGGTCGCGCTCGTCGTCGTGGTCGTCATCCTGTTCCTGCAGACCTGGCGGGCGGCGATCATCCCGATCATCGCGATTCCCGTCTCGCTCGTCGGCACCTTCCTGGTGATGAGCGCGGTCGGCATCTCCTTCAACACGATCTCGCTGCTCGCGCTGGTGCTCGCCATCGGCATCGTCGTCGACGACGCCATCGTCGTGGTCGAGAATGTCGAGCGCTATCTCGCCGACGGGATGACCGCCAAGGAGGCCGCGCACAAGACCATGGACGAGGTCGGCGGCGCGCTGCTCGCGATCGCGCTCGTGCTCTGTGCCGTGTTCATCCCGACCGCCTTCATCAGCGGGCTGCAAGGGACCTTCTACCAGCAATTCGCGGTGACCATCGCGGCCTCGACGGCGATCTCCTGCTTCGTCTCGCTGACGCTGTCGCCGGCGATGGCGGCGCTGCTGCTGAAGCCGCACGGCCATGACGAGGGCCAGAAGCACGGCTTCCTCTACACGATCAGTGCCCCCGTCCGCGGGTTCTTCCGCTACTTCAACGCCGGATTCGACTGGCTCTCGCGCAATTACGGCGCGCTGACCTCGCGTCTGATCCGCTTTGCGGTGATCCTGCTCGTCTTCTATGCCGGGCTGATCGCCCTGACGGTCAACCGGCTCTCGGTGACGCCGACCGGCCTCGTGCCGCAGCTGGACCGCGGCTACTTCATCGTCGCCTTCCAGCTGCCGCCCGGCTCGTCGCTGCCGCGCACCGATGCGGTCATCCGCAAGGCGACCGATGTCGCGCTGTCGCGGCCGGGTATCGCCCATGCGGTCGCCTTCGCCGGGCTCGACGGCGCGACCTTCACGATCGCGCCCAATACCGGTGTCATTTTCGTGACGCTGGCGTCCTTCGACGAGCGCACGAAGCTCAAGCTGACCTCGGACGCCATCTTCGCCGATCTGCGCCGGCAGATGTTCGCGATCAACGAGGCCTTCGCCCTGGTGATCCCGCCCCCGGCCGTGCCCGGCATCGGCACCGGCGGCGGCCTCAAGGGCTATGTCCAGGATCGCTCGGGGCGCGGGCTGCCCGCGCTCGAGGGCGCAGCCTGGGTCGTCGCCGGCTCGGCGGCGCAGGTGCCGGGAATCCAGCAGCCCTTCACCCTGTTCTCGACCAAAACGCCGCAGGTCTTCGCCGATATCGACCGGACCAAGGCCGAAATGCTCGGCGTGCCGATCACCCGCGTCTTCGAGACGCTCTCGGTCTTCATGGGCTCGGCCTATATCAACGACTTCAACCTGCTCGGGCGAACCTATCGGGTGACGGCGCAGGCCGACAACCCGTTCCGGCTCGACCTGAACGACGTCGCCAACCTGAAGACCCGCAACACCGACGGCGAGATGGTGCCGATCGGCTCGGTCGCCTCCTTCTCGGACACGACCGGCGCCTATCGCGTGCCGCGCTACAACCTCTATCCGGCAGCCGAGGTGCAGCTCTCCATGGCGCGCGGCTTCTCGACCGGACAGGGCATCGCGGCGATCGAAAAGATCGCGGCCGAGCGCCTGCCCTCGGGCTTCGGCTTCGAGTGGACCGAGATCGCGCTGCAGGAGAAGCTCGCGGGCAACACCGCCATCATCGCCTTCGGGCTGGCGGTCGTCTTCGTCTTCCTGCTGCTGGCGGCGCTGTATGAGAGCTGGATGCTGCCGCTCGCGGTCATCCTGATCGTGCCGATGTGCATTCTCGCGGCGATGTTCGGGGTCAACTATGCCGGGCTCGACCGCAATATCCTGGTCGATATCGGCCTCGTCGTGCTGGTCGGCCTCGCCGCCAAGAACGCGATCCTGATCGTCGAATTCGCCAAGCAGGCGGAGGACGAGGGCATGAACCGGCGCGATGCGGCGATCGCGGCGGCGCGGACCCGGCTGCGGCCGATCCTGATGACCTCGCTCGCCTTCATCCTCGGCGTGCTGCCGCTGACGATCTCGACGGGTGCCGGCGCCGAGATGCGCCAGGCGATGGGTGTCGCGGTGTTCTCCGGCATGCTCGGCGTGACGATCTTCGGGCTGATCTTCACCCCGGTCTTCTATGTCGTCGTCCGCTGGCTGGCCGACCTCGGCAAGACAAAGCGCGCAGAACCGCCGCATGGGGATGCATCCGCCGCTCACCCGTGATCATATTGCCCCCGTCCCGGATTCCACCGCGACGGGGGCATCTGATGGTTCCATGGATAATCGGCCTGGTCGCGATCCCGCTGGCGACCCTCCTGATTGCAGGCGCCCTGTTCTGGCCGACCTATCGCCGCCTGCAGCGCGCCGAGTTCATCCGAACCTATGAATGGCCGCCCGGGCTGCTCGACAAGCTCGCCGCCCGTCACCGCGGCTTCACCCGCAAGGACAGCGCGCTGGTCGCACAGGGCCTGCGGCAGTTCTTCCTGGCCTATCTCAACAGCGGCCGCGCCTATGTCGCGATGCCCTCGCAAGTCGCCGACGACCTCTGGCACGAGTTCATCCTTTACACCCGAGCCTATCAGGCGTTCTGCCGGGAGGCCTTTGGCGGATTCCTCCACCACACGCCGGCGGTCGCCCTCGCGCCGGGGCGCAAACGGGACAATGCCGGGCTGCGACGCGTCTGGCTGCATTGCTGCCGGCTCGACGGTATCAATCCGGTCAAGCCAACACGCCTCCCGCTGCTGTTTGCGCTCGACACCAAGCTGAACATTCCCGGCGGTTATCGCTATGAGCCCGATTGCGCGCAGCTTCGCCGCCACGGTGACGCCGGTACGCAATGCGGCGGAGATTTCTCCAGTTCGTCCTATGACGGCGGAACGGACGGGATGGGCGATAGCGGCCGTTCCGACAGCGGATCAAGCGATGGCGGCGGCGACGGCGACGGCTGCGGTGGAGGCGGCGGGGATTAGAGCTCGATGATCCCGAGCGGAAACACGGCCGTCTTTCCTGGGCGACTGCAGGTCGTCGCGGGATAACGGCGGGGTTTTTCCTCACCTACCCTATCAGGCTCGATGGGCCCCGCCCCCTTCAGTGCCCGCTGAGCACCAGCAGCTTGACCGGCAGCAGCAGCGCCTGGATGCGCAGCATGACGGCGTGGACCACGCCGGTGGCGTCGACGACGTGGAGCGCCAGGCTCTTCAGCGTACCGACCTTGCCCGAGGCGATCAGCTCGTGATTGCTGGAATAGGCGTTGGCGACGCAGCTTGAGCCGGGG
The DNA here is from genome assembly GCA_943372485.1 of Allobosea thiooxidans. GTDB lineage: Bacteria > Pseudomonadota > Alphaproteobacteria > Rhizobiales > Beijerinckiaceae > Allobosea > Allobosea thiooxidans_A. The sequence continues at coordinate 21,616 of CALRYW010000057.1, read as the reverse complement.
AAGACGCCGTCGAGACCGCCCGCGTAGAGCGGCTCGAGGAAGACGAGCACGGTGCCGGGCCGCTGCACCTGCTGAGCGTCCAAGAGCTGGTCGCCGGTCCGGAACTGCCCGGCCGCGATGAACTCCTGCACGTCGGTGACGACCATCGGAATGATCGTCCAGGGCTTCGAGATGCAGGAGACCTCCGCGGCCATGCCGACCTTGAGCACCTGCGCTTCGAGCTGGCTGAAGCCGGCCTGCAGCGCCTTGCGGCCGGCGGTGGCCGGGATCAGGACGCCGGCCGAGCGCATGAAGGGATTGACGAGGTCGCCGACCTGCAGGGCGAACTGCTCGATATGGCCGGCGACACCGGCGCGCACCACCGTCTTGGCCAGATCGACCTCGGCCTGGGCGAGCGCGGCCTCGGCGCTCGCCTTCTCTGCCGGCAGCAGCGCGGCGATACGCGCCTGGGCGGCCTCGCGCGAGGCGGTGGCGGCCGCGACCGTCGCTTCCCGCCCCTGGACGACATTCTCCAGCCGCTCGATCTCGCGGGCGGCGACGACATCGTCATTGCGGCGCTTGAGCTCCTGCTTCGTCCGCAGTTCGTCGAGGGCGAGCTGGAGCGAGCTGCGCGCCTCCTGGATCTTGGCCTCATTGGCGAGGATGTCGACCTTGGCGACGGCGAGCGCCGCCTCGACCTCGCCGACCTTGCGGCGGGCCGTCTCGACCGCAGCCTGCTGCTTGGCGTCGTCGAGCCGGAAGATCGGCTCGCCCTGGCCGACCTTGCCGCCCTGGCGGACATAGATCTCGGCGACGCGCCCGCCGCTCTCGGGCACGATCGGCACTGTGCGGAAGAACAGAGTCGCATTGGTGGTCGAGGGATGGTTGTAGAAGATCACCGTGATCAGCGAGACGGTGAGCATCAGGCAGCCGATGATGCCCCAGCGCAGCTCGAACCAGACCGAATACAGCGTGATCTCGTGGCCGAAGCGCTTTCCCTGGCCATAGCGGCGGTAGAGATAGTCCGGCAGGATCGTCAAAAGCGAGCAGATCAGGATCTCAACCATGGGCCGGCGCCTCCGGCTGGGCGGTGCGCGCGGCGGCGGCAGGCTGGCTCGTGGTGGCGGGCGACGCGGTTGCCGCGGGTGGCGGATCGCCCCCGCCCTTCGCGGCTGGCGCGGGCTCGTCCTCGTCCCGCTCGGGCGGGATGCCCGCGATCTTGTCGAGCGCCCCGGCCATCCGGCGCAGCGGGTTCCAGACGTCGGGAATCTCGATCAGGGCGAGCAGCAGGCCCGCGACCCAGAACAGGTGGATATGGGTAAAGAGCGCCAGCAGCCCGAGCACCGCGACGATCTCGAACTGCAGCTTATGCGCCTTGTGCGCCATCCGCTCCGGCAGCGTGTGCAGGCGCAGGAAGAGCAGCCCGAAGCCCAGCACCGAACTGATAATGATGACGCCCGCCAGGACCATCATCGCGTCGGTCTCGTTCGGCGCGGTGATGAAGGGTGGCAGGTGGTGCGGAGCGGCGGGATGAAGCTGTGCAGCCAAAGCGGGTCTCCAGGCAAAGGCGCTGGAGGCCGTCCGCCACGCCCCCTGCGGCAGCGGCATCCGTGCCACCACCTGCCGGCCGAGACACGTTCCCCCAACGCCGGCCGATCTGACTCAGATCGGAGGAAGCTGTCAAATGACCGTTTCGCGTCGGTTCAGCCCCACCAGCGCCCGGTGACCGGGAAGCGGCCCGCCGCCTGCTCGATCACCTCGCCCAGCGCAAACAGCGTCTCCTCGTCGAAGGGGCGGCCGATCAGCTGCAGCCCGAGCGGCAGGCCCTGGCTGTCCAGGCCCGCCGGCACGGCGAGGCCGGGCAGGCCGGCCATGTTCACCGTCACCGTGAAGATGTCGTTGAGATACATCTCGACGGGATCGGCCGAGCCCTTCTCGCCGATGCCGAACGCCGCAGATGGGGTCGCCGGCGTCAGAACCGCATCGATGCCGGCGGCATAGGCCTCGTCGAAATCGCGCTTGATCAGGGTGCGGACCTTCTGGGCGCGGACGTAATAGGCGTCGTAGTAGCCGGCCGAGAGAACATAGGTGCCGATCATGATGCGGCGCTTGACCTCGGTGCCGAAGCCGGCGGCGCGGGTCTTCTCGTACATCTCGGCGATGTCCTTGCCCTGCTCGCGCAGGCCGTAGCGGACGCCGTCATAGCGCGCGAGGTTGGATGAGGCCTCGGCCGGGGCGACGATGTAATAGGCCGGGAGCGCGTATTGGGTGTGGGGCAGCGAGATCTCGACGATCTCGGCGCCGGCCGCCTTCAGCCAGTCGATGCCCTGCTGCCAGAGCGCCGCGATCTCGGCGTTGAGTCCGTCGAGGCGGTACTCCCGGGGAATGCCGATCTTCATGCCCTTGACCGAGCGACCGACGGCCTTCTCGTAATCGGGCACGGCCGTGTCGACGCAGGTGGTGTCCTTGGGATCATGGCCGGCCATGGAGCGCAGCATCACGGCGCAGTCGCGCACGCTCTTGCCGATCGGCCCGGCCTGGTCGAGCGAGGAGGCGAAGGCGACGATGCCCCAGCGCGAGCAACGGCCATAGGTCGGCTTGATGCCGACGGTGCCGGTGAAGGCGGCCGGCTGGCGGATCGAGCCGCCGGTATCGGTCGCGGTCGCGGCGAGGCAGAGACCGGCCGCCACGGCCGCAGCCGAGCCGCCCGAGGAGCCGCCGGGCACCAGAGGAGTCTCGGAACCGGTCCGACGCCAGGGATTGACGACGGTGCCGAAGGCCGAGGTCTCGTTCGACGACCCCATGGCGAATTCGTCGTTGTTGAGCTTGCCGAGCATGACGGCGCCGTCACGCCAGAGCTGGCCCGAGACGGTCGATTCATAGGGCGGCACGAAATTGCCGAGAATCTTCGAGCAGGCGGTGGTGCGCACGCCTTCCGTTGCGAAGAGGTCCTTGATGCCGAGCGGCAAGCCTTCGAGCGGGCCGGCCTCGCCCTTGGCCAGCTTCGCGTCGGAGGCGGCCGCCTGCTTCAGCGCGTGCTCGGGCGTCTCGAGCACATAGGCGTTGAGCGCCCTCGCCTTCTCGACAGCGGCGATATGGGCCCGGGTCAGCTCGGTGGCGGAGAAGCTCTTGGCCGTCAGCCCGTCGCGGGCTTCGGTCAGGGTCAGGCGGGTGAGATCGGTCACGGGCAATATCCGGATTTGGTGAAGGCAATGGTACCGTCATGGCGAGAAGCGCAGCGACGAAGCCATCCAGGAGCGGCAGCGCTCGACGTCGTCTGGATTGCTTCGCTGACGCTCGCAATGACGGGCGTCACTCGATGACCTTGGGCACCATGAAATAGTCGTCGTCGGCGGCCGGGGCGTTGGCGACGATCTTGGCCGCGATCTCGCCGTCGGTGACCACGTCCTGCCGCTGCTTCATCGCCATCGGCGTGACCGAGGTCAGCGGCTCGACGCCCTCGACATCGACCTCGTTGAGCTGCTCGACGAAGCCGAGGATGGCGTTGAGCTCGCCTTGCAGCTTGGGCAGATCGGCCTCCGGAACGGCGATGCGCGCCAGATGCGCGACGCGTTTGACGGTGGCGAGATCGACCGACATGGCGGACTCCAGGATGGTGGGCGCAACGCGCCAGATCAGGGTTCGCCGCGCTATAGCAGATGGCGGCGTGTAAGTAAGGGGCAAGTCCCGCGCCGTCATGGTCGGGCTTGACCCGACCATCTCATGTTCCAGAGATTCTCGGGTCTGCGCTCCGCTTCGCCCGAGAATGACGCTGGCGTCAGATCGTGAACGCCTCGCCCTTCCTGGGCACCAGCGCCGCGATGCCGCTGCCCGCGAGTCCTGCGACGAAGGCGTCGGCATTGGCGTCGATCAGCGGGAATGTGCCGTAATGGCAGGGAATCGCGAGCTTCGGCTTGACGAAGCGCGTCATCGCCAGCGCCGCGACCCTGCCGCCCATGGTGAAACGGTCGCCGACCGGGCAGATGCAGGCCTCGACGCCGTGGATCTCGGCGATCAGCGCCATGTCGGAGAAGATGTCGGTGTCGCCCATGTGCCAGAGCGTCTTTTCGCCCTTGGCCTTGAGGATCGCGCCATTGGCGTTGCCGAGCGGCACGGAGACCCCGGCCTCGCCCATGCCGGCCGAGTGATCGGCCCGGACCCAGGTCACGCTGAAGGCACCGAGATCGATCGTGCCGCCGGTGTTGACCGGCTGGAACGCCTTCAGGCCTTTTGACGCCAGATGCATGGCGAGGTCGTAATTGGTGATGACCGTGGCGCCCGTGCTCTGCGCGATGGCGAGGGTGTCGCCGACATGATCGCCATGGCCATGGGTGACGACGATATGGGTCACACCCTGCGAGATCGCCGCGATGTCGCCCTCGAACACCGGGTTCCCGGTGAAGAACGGGTCGATCAGGATGGTCGCGCCGTCGATCTCGGCGCGGAAGGCGGAATGGCCATACCAGGTCAGTTTCATGCGAAGGCTCCTGCGAGGCGATCAGTCGAGATGTGTGGTTGCATATAGGTCGTTCCAGCCGGGATTCGAACGCTCGATCAGCGCGATCTTCCAGGCCCGGCGCCAGTGCTTGATGCGTTTCTCTTGGGCAATGGCTTCTTCGGGGGTGGCGTGATGCGCCGCATAGACGAGGCGCAAGGCGCCATGGCGAGCGGCGAATTCCGAACCTCGCCCCTCTCGATGTCAGCTATGCGGCGGGATAATGAACGCGTCACGCCGACATAGAGGGTGCCGCCCTTCTTGCTCGGAAGCAGATACACCCACATGCCAGCATCCCCACGCCGTCGTCCCGGGCGAAGCGCAGCGTAGACCCGGGACCCATTCCGGAACAGTCGCAGGAGAAGGGCGAACGGGCCGAACGGAGCCCAAAGAGATTCGTTCCGGAATGGGTCCCGGGTCGGCGCGGCTTGCGCCGCTTGCCCGGGACGACCACGTCAGGCTGGATGCATGTGTGGTGGCGGGCCTTGAGTCCGGTCCCATGCGAACCGATACAACCGGAAAGTCCGTCTCATGACCGATGCCGCCACCCTCGCCCGCCGGATCGCCCAGGGACGCGGCGACGAGCCTGCCGACCTCGTGATCCGCGGGGCGCGGCTGCTCGATCTGGTGACGGGCGCTTTGGTCCAATCCGACATCGCGCTCTGCGGCGATACGATCATCGGCACCCATGGTCACTACGAGGGCAAGGTCGAGCATGACGCCAACGGGCTGATCGCGGTGCCGGGCTTCATCGACACGCATCTGCATGTCGAATCCTCGCTGGTCACGCCGCTCGAATTCGAGCGCTGCGTGCTGCCCCATGGCGTCACCACCGCGATCTGCGATCCGCACGAGATCGCCAATGTGCTCGGCGTCGAAGGGATCGCCTATTTCCTGCGCTGCGCCGAGGCGATGCGGATGGATCTGCGCATTAACCTGTCGAGCTGCGTGCCGGCGACCCATCTGGAGACGGCCGGCGCCCGGCTGGAGGCAGCCGACCTGACGCCGATGATGGACCATCCCAAGGTCATCGGGCTGGCGGAGTTCATGAACTTTCCCGGCTTGATCCATCGCGATCCCGGCTGTCTGGCCAAGCTCGAGGCCTTCTCGGGCCGTCCTATCGACGGACATGCGCCGCTGGTGCGGGGCCTGGATCTCAACGCCTATCTCGCCGCCGGCATCCGCACCGACCATGAGACGACCACCGCCGACGAGGCGCGCGAGAAGCTCGCCAAGGGCATGGCGATCCTGATCCGCGAGGGCTCGGTCTCGAAGGACCTGCTGCAGTTGATCCCGCTGATCTCGCGCGACGCCTCGCCCTTCCTCGCCTTCTGCACCGACGACCGCAATCCGCTCGACATCGCGGAAGAAGGCCATCTCGACTTCATGATCCGCACCGCCATCGCCCGCGGCGCCGATGTTCTGGCGACCTACCGCATCGCCTCGCTCTCGGCGGCGCGGCTCTACGGGCTGTTCGACCGCGGCTTCATCGGCCCCGGCAAGCGCGCCGACATCGTGCTGGTCGAGGATCTCGCCGCCTGCTCGGTGAAGCGGGTCTTCGCCGGCGGGCGGCTGGTCGGCGACCCCCTCTTCGCCGACCGCGTGCCGGTTTCGCCGGTCGGACTCGGCAGCGTGAAGAGCCGGGCGCTCACCGAAGCTGATTTTGGGGTCGCGGCGCGCGAGGGCGAGACGCCGGTGATCGGTGTGGTGCCCGGCCGAATCATCACCGAGCGGCTGGCGCTGCGACTGCCCGCCCGTGACGGGGAGGCCCTGCCCGATCTCACGCAGGACGCCGTCAAGGTCACGGTGATCGAACGCCACGGCAAGAGCGGCGGCATCGCGACGGGCTTCGTCCATGGCTTCGGGATGAAGCACGGCGCCATCGCCTCCTCGGTCGGCCATGACAGCCACAATCTCTGTGTCGTCGGCGTCGACGCGGCCTCGATGGCGGCCGCCGCCAACCGGCTGATCCAGATCGGCGGTGGCTTTGCGGTCGCCGATGGCGGGGTGGTGACGGCAGAACTGGCGCTGCCGGTGGCGGGACTGATGAGCGACCAGCCTTTCGAGGCCGTCCGCCATGGGCTGGAGGGCTTACGGGCAGCGGCGAAGGCGCTCGGCGTCGTGCTGGCCGAACCCTTCCTGCAGGTCGCCTTCCTGACCCTGCCGGTGATTCCGCATCTCAAGATCACCGACAAAGGGCTCGTCGATGTCGATGCCTTCGACTTCGTGTAGCGGCGCTTTCAGGCTTCTGGGCCCACCGCCAGACGCGTGATAAAATGACGGCGCAGAATGGGAAGTTCGCCATGGACGATCCGAACACGACGCTGACGGTCACGCTCGGCGATCTCGCCGGGAAGGTCGAGGAGCGGGTCCGCTCGGGCGAGTATGAGTCGCCAAGCGATGTCGTCCGGGCTGGTCTCGAGGCGCTCGCCCGCGAGGAACGGGCGTTCGAGGCCGAGCTGAAAGCGAAGGTCGAGGAAGCGCTGGCCGATCCGCGGCCGTCGATCCCGGCTGCGCAGGTGTTTGCTCGGTTGCGGTCGCGCCTCGACGAGCGCGAGGCCCGCGAGGGTGAAACGGTATAGGATCGCCTTCTCGCCGCTGGCCGACGCGGACATCGAAGCGATCATCGACTGGATCGCAGATCAATCCGGGACGCGAACGGCGCGTGGCTTCATCAACCATATTGAGCGACGGATCGAGTCGCTGCAGCGCTTTCCCGTTCGCGGGACCTTGAGAGATGATCTGGCGCCGGGTTTGCGCCTCATCGGCCTGGAACAGCGGGTCACGATCGCATTTCGCGTCGGTGATGCCGACGTCACCATTGAACGCGTCCTGTACGGAGGTCGCGATCTCGAACGAGCGCTCCGTCAAAACGGCGACGAGAAGCCGGACTACTAACCTTCGGCCAGCATTTCCTCTGGCATATCAATCCCTTCCGCCCGCGCCTTGGCACGCAGTGTCAGGCGCCGGACACCTGGTAGCCTGGCGCCCTCCTGCGCCTCGATGGCGTGGACCAGGGCGCGCATGCGCTCGTCGAACCAGTTGCCGCCCATGGCGTGCGGGTCGATCGCGAGGATGAGCTGTCCCGTATCGGGCGGGCCGCCTTCGGTGTCGAGGAAGGAGGAGGCCTGGAAGCCGAAATGCGCGCCGACCAGCGCCGCGGCCAGGATCTCGACCATCATCGCCAGCGTCGCGCCCTTGGCGTCGCCGAGCGGCACCATGGTGCCGGCGAGCGCGGCGCCCGCATCGGTCGTCGGCTTGCCGTGGACGTCGAGCGCCCAGCCCTCGGGGATGGCCTGCCCCTTCTGCTTGGCGGCGACGATCGGGCCCCGCGCGACCTTGGACAGCGCCATGTCGATGACGACGGGCTCGCGCCCGGCGAGCGGGGCAGCGAAGGCGATCGGATTGGTGCCGAAGACCGGCTTGGAGCCGCCCCAGGGGGCTATGGCGCCGGGCGTGTTGGCGAAGAGCAGCGCGACGAGGCCCTGCTGCGCCAGCCGCTCGACATGCAGGCCGGCCGCGCCGCAATGGTTCGAGCGGCGGATCGGCGCGGCCACGATGCCCTGGTCACGGGCGAGATCGGGAATCTCGGCGATGGCGAGGTCGATCGCCGGATAAGCGAAGCCGTGGCCGGCATCGATCGCCAGCACGCCGGGCTTCGGCCGGTTCGCCTTGGGCACGACCTGGCCGTCGATCTTCCCGGATCTCAGCATGGCGAGATAGGTCGGCACGCGCGACAGGCCGTGACCTTTCAGCCCGTCGGCCTCGGCCGTCACCAGCGCCCAGGCGACGGAGGCCGCGTTCGCCGGCGAGGCACCTGCCGAGGCGAAGAGGTCGGTCAGGCGGGCTTCCGCCCGCTCGAAGGAAATGCGGGTCACAGCCGTCCCTCCAGCGCCGCCATGACGCGCTCGGCCACCAGCCCGGAGACGCGGCCGTTGGATTCCACCGTGTTGCCGGCGATATGCGGCGTCAGGATCAGGTTGGGGACATCGGCGAAGAGCTTGCCGGCGCCGCGCAGGGGCTCCTCGGCGAAAACGTCGATCGCCGCGCCGCCCAGTTTGCCCGCCTTGAGGGCTTCGACGAGAGCCGTCTCGTCCATGATGCCGCCGCGCGCCGCGTTGATCAGGATGGCGTCGGGCTTCATCCGGGCGAGCGCATGCTTGCCGATCAGCCCCTTGGTCTCCGGCGTCAGCGGCAGATGGATGCTGACAACGTCGGAATTCGCCAACAGCGCATCGAGGTCGAGCCGCTCGGCCGAGGCCCAGGCCGGGTGGTCGGCCCGGACATAGGGGTCAAAGGCCGCCACTGTCATGCCGAGCAGGCGGCCATGGGCGGCGGTGTCGCGGGCGATGGCGCCGAAACCGACGAGGCCGAGCCGCTTGCCGGCGATCTCGCGGCCGATCAGCTTGGTCTTGGGGAACTCGCCGGCCACCATCGCGGCATTGGCGAAATAGGCGCCGCGCAGCAGCATCATGGCGCTGCCGATGACATATTCGACGACGGAGAGGCTGTTGGCCCCGGTCGCCGGGAAGACCTTGATGCCGCGCGCCTCGCAGGCGTCCATGTCGATGTTGTCGAGGCCGACGCCGAGCCGGCCGACGACCTTCAGCGCCTTGGCAGCCTCGAGGACCGGGCCCCTGACATTGGTCTGGTTGCGCACGATCAGGGCGGGCACGTCGGCGATCAGCTTCGCCAGTTCGTCGGGCTTGCCGAAGAGATCGGGGTCGTGATGGACCTCGTAGCGGGCTTTCAGCGCAGCGACCGCCGCCTCGTCCATGAATTCCGTGATGACGATGTCGGTCATGGCAGGCCCTTCCGGTGATGGCGTCAGCCGAGCGCGAGCAGGCTGCCGGTGACGATGACGAGGATGACGAGGCTCGTGCCGGTGACGAGCACCAGATGGCGCCAGCCGAGCCGCGCCATGGCGCCGAGCGAGGTGCCCAAACCCAGCGCCGCGATAGCGATGAGCAGGCCCCAGGTCGAGACTGTCAGCAGGAGCGTGCGGGCCGGCGGATAGACGCCGGCCAGGGCCGGCTGCACCGCGAGCACGCTGTTGACCACGCACAGCACGAGGAACATGATCGCGAAGACCGGGACCGGAACCTTGGCCTTGCCGGCGATGTCTCCCGCCCGCCTCGCATCGTCATGGACCAGCCACCAGCCGACGATCAGCACGGCGGGCAGCAGCAGGAAGACCCGGAACAGCTTGACGATGATCGCGGCGTTGGCAGCCTCAACCGAGACCGCCTGCCCCGCGCCGACGACCTGCGCCACGTCATGAATGGTCGCGCCCAGCATGATGCCGGTCTGCGACGGCGTGAAGCCGAGCCAGACGCAAATCAGCGGATAGGCCAGCATCGCCACCGTCGAGAGCGCGTTCATCGCGATGACGGTGAAAGCGACGTCGGCGGCCTTGCTCTTGTAGTCCGGCACCACGGTCGCGGTGGCGAGGGCTGCCGAGGCGCCGCAGACGGCGGTGGCGACGCCGCCGAGCGCGCCCATGCCGGTCTCGCGGCCGAGCCAGCGCGCCAGCAGGAAGCCGGAGAGGATGGTGGCGGCCATGGCGACGATGACGAGCAGCGCCGTGGTCAGGCCGAGCGCGATGATGTCGCCGAGCGCGACGCGCAGGCCCAGAAGCGCGATCGCCCAGCGCAGCATCTTCTTGACGCAGAAGGTCATGCCGGCCTGGAAGCGCGGCGCGTTGGCGAAGGGGTGCAGCACCATGCCGATGATCAGGGCGATCACCACGGCGGGGATGCCGAAACGGCCGCCGGCGGCGGATTTCACCAGCGGTTCGGCGAGATAGGCTGCGACCGCGACGGCTGTGGACAGCGCGATGCCGTCGAGGAGCGGACGCCAGGCACGGACGCGGATCGTGGTCGCAAGGGACAAGGCGGGCGGCTCCCGAATTGCAGGCCGGAGCGGAAAAAGGCGGCCGCAGCGCCGCCAGTGGCGGCGGCGCTGCGGCTGTTTGCAGCGGCTCAGGCCGAGCGGTAGAGCTTGGTCATCGAGAACTCGCGGTGCCCCAATGCTTCCGCCGCCGTCAGGCGGCCATTGGCGGTGCGCACGATGTTCTCGATCAGGGCGTCGCCGGCCTGCGGGATCGTCATGTCGCGGCGCAGGATGCCGGAGACGTCGACGTCGATATGCTCCGGCATGGTGCGCATCGTCTTGGGGTTGCCGGTGATCTTGATGACGGGAACGATCGGGTTGCCGATGACGTTGCCCTGGCCGGTCGGGAAGGTATGGACGACGTAGCCGCCCGCCGCCATCAGGGTCACGCACTCGGCCGCGGCCGAAGAGGTGTCCATATAGTAGAGGCCCGGCCCCTTGGTCGGGGCCTGCGCCGGCTCGAGGATGTCGATGTATTTGCACTCCCGGCCGATCTTCTCGAGGTTGCCCAGCGCCTTCTCCTCGATCGTGGTCAGGCCGCCGGCGATGTTGCCCTTGGTCGGCTGCGAATCCGAGAGATCGTCGGTCTTGTGGGCCTCGATCACGTCGTCCTGATAGGCCTTCCACATCTTGTACCAGCGCTCGCCGACCTCCGGCGTCGCCGCGCGGGCCTTGCAGAGATGCTCGGCGCCGGTGATTTCGGAGGTCTCGCCGAAGACGCCATAGACGCCGCGCGGGATCCACTTGTCGTACATGTTGCCGACGGTCGGGCAGGAGGAGAGGCCCGTGGTGGTGTCGGATTCACCGCATTTGGTCGAGACCCAGAGCTCCTCGATGCCGCATTTCACGCGCTGCAGCTCGGTCGCCCACTGGACGAATTCCTTGGCGACATAGGAGGCGCGGGCGATGGTCGAGATGTCGCCATGGCCCTCGATGCCGAAGCCGACCACGGGCTTGCCGGTCTTGGCGATGCCGTCGACGACGCGCTTGGTCCAGCCGTCCTCAATGCCAATGACGACCACCGCGGCGACATTGGGGTTCGAGCCCGTGCCGATCAGGGTGCGGAAGTGGAGCTCGAGATCCTCGCCGAACTGCAGGCGGCCATAGGCGTGGGGGATCGCCAGCGTGCCCTTGACGTTGTTGGCGACGGCCTCGCAGGCGGCGTTGGAGAGATCGTCGAGCGGCAGCAGCAGCACGTGGTTGCGCACGCCGACGCGGCCGTTCTCGCGGCGCCAGCCGAAGAAGGAGTCGAGGCTGCGGCCGGTCGGGCGGCGGACGACGGGGGTCTTGAACTCGGGCGCTTCGATCTTGCGACCCTTGATGCGGGCGAGCTTGCCTTTGACGAGATCGAAATTGGCGACGATCGACATGGGGCGTTTCCTCTTGTGCTGGGCGGGCTCGACCTGGCCGGGAGCCCTGTTCTGGTCGGGATCAGTCGGAAATCGGGAGCGACGCGCTCACCAGCGCTTGGTCTTGGCGTTGTGGACGTGGAGATGCTCGCCCTGCTTCACGTCGGCACGGGCCTGGCCGATGTCCTGGCCGTATTTCCAGATCGTCTCGCCCTTCTTGATGTCCTTGAGCGCGACCTTGTGACCGATCGGGATGTCCATCTTCGCGGTCAGGCGGAAGTCGGAATTGTCGTGGGTGATGACGCACAGCATGTCCGTGCCGGCCTTCAGGCCTTCGACGACGACGACGCCGACGGTGTCCTTCTTCTCGTGGACCAGGAGGTGGGGCTTGCTCATGGGATTTCCTCGCTGCGCTCTTTCGCCCGGCTCCCGCCTGCAATTCAGGACTCGACCGGTCTCGCGACAAGTCTTATATAAGACAGATGACTGAGCACAAGCTCGAAATTGTGGCGCCGGCCGAGACGGCCGGCGGAGCCGAAATCCTGGGATTTCGGCCGCTTTACCGTCAGGTGAAGGCGAATTTCGTGCGGCGACTCGTCGAGGGCGTCTGGCCCCCCGGCACGGCGCTGCCGAGCGAGGGCCAGCTTGCGAGCGAGATCGGCGTCAGCCAGGGAACCGTGCGCAAGGCGCTCGACGAGCTCGCCGCCGAGAACCTGCTGGTGCGCCGCCAGGGCCGCGGCACCTTCGTCGCCGAGCATGACGAGCAGCGCATCCTGTTCCAGTTCTTCAAGCTGGTGCCCGATGACGGTGTGGCGCGTTTCCCCGACAGCACCGTGCTGTCCTGCGGGATCGCCGCGGTCGACGCGGCCGAGCAGGCCGCCCTGGAGCTGGGGCCGGACGCGACGGTCATCCGGATCCGGCGCATCCGTTCGCTCGGGGGCCGACCGTCGGTTCTCGAAACCGTGAGCTTGCCGGCACAGCGTTTCCCGGGACTGGCCGACGGACCGGTGCCGAACAATCTCTACAGCCTGTTTGCGACCGGCTACGGCGTTACCGTCGCCCATGCGCGCGAGCGGCTGAAGGCGGTTGCGCTCTCGGCCGAGGAGGCGCGCCATCTCGGCGCCGCCGCGGGAACGCCGGCCCTCGCGATCGACCGGATCGCGCTGTCGCTGGAGGGCTCGCCCGTCGAGCGCCGGTTCAGCCTGTGTCTGACGGAGGAGGCTCACTACCTGTCAGATCTGCGCTGAAGCGTTCGCGGGCCCTGAACCACCCACCCAAGCCGACACAGAGCGGCGTTCATCACGACCCATGGAGGATACGCATGAGCATGACCAAGAGAGCGGCTGTCGCCGCGTTACTGTCACTGGGGCTGGCTGCGCCGGCGCTGGCGCAGAGCTTTCCGACCAAGCCGATCACGGTGATCGTCTCCTTCGCCGCGGGTGGACCGAGCGACGTCATCGCCCGGCTGCTCGGCGAGCAGATGAGCAAGACGCTGGGCCAGCCGGTGGTGGTCGAGAACGTCGCCGGCGCGGGTGGAACGGCGGGCGCCAAGCGCGCGGCCGCGGCCGAGCCGGATGGGCACACCATCCTGATCCACCATCTCGCGCTGGCGGCGGCGCCGGCCCTCTACAACAATCTCGGCTACGACACGAAGACCGCCTTCGCGCCGATCGGGCTGGTCAACACCGGCCCGATGGTGATCGCGAGCAAGCTCGCGCTGCCGCCGACCGACGCAAAGTCGTTCTTCCCCTACATCAAGGCGAATGCCGAGAAGCTGACCGTGGCGCATGCCGGCGTCGGCTCGAACTCGCATCTCTGCGCCGTGCTGATGTCCCAGCAGCTCGGCGCCAAGTTCAACCAGGTCGCCTATCGCGGCACGGGGCCGGCGATGAACGACCTCGTCGGCGGCCAGATCGACATCCTCTGCGACCAGTCGACTTCGGCGATCCCGCAGATCACCGGCAAGAGCATCCGCGCCTATGCGGTGACCTCAGCCCAGCGGCTCGGCGTGCTGCCCGACGTGCCCACCATGGCGGAAGCCGGCGCCAAGCTCGACATGACGATCTGGCATGGTCTCTACGCGCCCAAGGGCACCCCGGCCCCGGTGCTGGACAAGCTCAACGGGGCGCTGCGGACGGCGCTGAAGGAGCCGGCCGTGATCGAGAAGTTCAAGGCCTTCGGTACCAGCACCTTCCCCGAGAGCGAGATGACCCGCGACGCTCATGCCAAGCTGTTCGCGGCCGAGGTCGACAAATGGGCGACCTCGCTGGCGGCCGCCGGCGTCAAGCCGCAGGGCTGAGGCCGTCGCCCTCGCGCCGGCCCCGCTTGCCTGCGCCGCTCGCCTCGCGCGGCGGCGCATGCTAGGGGCCGGCCATGTCCAGCAATGTCGTGCCGATCGAGACCTTCGCCGCCCTGCCCGATCATGCGCGGCTGCTCGGCCTCGATCTCGGCACCAAGACGATCGGTCTGGCGCTCTCCGACGTGGAGCGCCGGATCGCGACGCCGCTGGAAACGATCAAGCGGATCAAGTTCACACAGGACGCCGCCGCGCTGCTGCAGATCGCCGCAAAGTACGGCGTCGCCGGGCTGGTCGTCGGCCTGCCGCTGAACATGGACGGCACCGAGGGGCCGCGCGTTCAGTCGACGCGCGCCTTCGTGCGCCATCTGGTGCCGCTGACGCCGCTGCCAATCCTGTTCTGGGACGAGCGGATGTCGACGCTGGCGGTGACGCGCACCCTGCTCGACGCCGACGCCTCGCGGGCCAAGCGGGCCAGCGTCGTCGACAAGATGGCAGCCGCCTACATCCTGCAGGGAGCGCTCGACCGGCTCACCCGGATGGAGAACGCGGCCGCAGACGGGGGCGATTCCGACCGGCTCTGACGGTCCGCGTCACCGGGCACGGAAACGCCCGCGCGTCCGCACGCGCGGGCTGCCTGATCGGTCTCAGCCGACACTCAGCGATGGTCGCGGAAGTCGTAGGCAGGCCGGCCATAATAGTGGCGATAGACCGGCGCGGGCGCGTAGACCGGCGCCGGCGCGTAGTAGCCGCCATAATACGGATCGGCATAGGCCCGGCGCTGCGAAGCGACGACTGCCGCGCCGAGAATGCCGAGCCCGACGCCGGCGGCGATCGCCGCGCCGCGATTGCCGCGGTGCCAGCCGCCGCGATAGCCGCGGTAGCGGTACTGGCTGTATTCGGCCTGGGCCTTGTCCAGCCGGGCCGGATCGACGGATACGGGCGCGCCCGCGGCCATGGCCGGCACGGCGAGGCCGGCGGATGCGACGCTCAGCGAAGCGAGCGCGACGATGGCGGTCTTCCTCAGCGACATCATGGTGGATCTCCTCTCTGCCGGGAGGGTCCCGGCTTTCGGCGACTGTCGACCCAGCCGGTTGAATGGGCCGTGAACCGATCGCGGCCGAATTGCGGCAGACGCAACGCCGCCCTGGGGCTGCGCCCTTGCCCGACGCCGACGGCCATGGAATGGGGAGCGGGTTCGCCGCGCCGGATGGCCTGGCCTTGTGCTCTCACAACGGCCGAAGCGCGCACCGATTCCGCAGGCGCATTGAATCCCACCGGCTGCCCGCAGGCGCCCCCGCCCCTCCTCTCCACGCCGAAGCCATGCTGACCAGCCTGATCGCCGTCTTTCTCGTCATCGCCACCGGCTGGTTCCTGAAGGCACGCGGCATCGTCGCGCCGAACCATTGGCTCGGCGTCGAGCGGCTGACCTATCAGGTGCTGTTCCCGGCGGTCGTGATCCACACCCTGGCCGTGGCTGATCTCAGCCGCCTGCCGGTGCTGGCGATGGGGCTGAGCCTCGTCCTGGCGATTCTGATCGTGGCCTCCCTTCTGCTGCTGACACGCCCGCTGCTGGCGCGCGGGGGCGTCGATGGGCCGGCCTTCACCTCGATCTTCCAGGGCTCCGTGCGCTGGAACACCTTCGTCGCGCTGGCGCTCGCCGCCGGGCTGCAGGGGCGCGACGGAACGACGCTGATGGCGATCGCGGTGGCGGCGATGATCCCGCTGCTCAATGTGATGTGCGTGCTGGTGCTGTCGCGCTTCGCCCATGGCCGACCGATGAGCGCGCTGGCGACGATTCGCTCGATCGCCTTCAACCCGTTCATCTGGTCGTCCGCCGTCGGCCTCCTGCTCAACCAGCTGCAATGGATGCTGCCGGCCGCGATCGTCAGCTATCTCGACGTGATGGGACGCGCGGCGCTCGGGGTCGGGTTGCTCGCGGTGGGTGCCGGGCTCGACCTGCGCAGCCTGGCGCGGCCCCGCATCGCCCATGTCGTCGCGGTCGTGACCAAGCTCGTGGTGATGCCGCTGCTGGCCTGGACGATCGCGCGCCATCTCGGCCTTTCGGGCCCGGCCCTGACCATGACGGTCGTCGCGGCGTCCGTCCCCACCGCGACGGCGGCCTATTTCCTGGCTCGCGATCTCGGCGGCGATGCACCCCTGATGGCCGAGATCACGACGCTGCAGACCCTGCTCGCCCTGGCGACGCTGCCGCTGGCCGTTCTTTTCCTCGCATAGACCTATATGTTCACTTGATATTTGACACAATGACACGCTTAAATTGCAGCCGTCGCGCCGCTTCGGAGAGACGCCATGGCTGGGATTGGGCCCAGACGGCTCGGGGATACGTCAGAGATGACGGAGCATGGACGAAACCCGCCGGTTGCGGCGGACGACACCGACAGGGACGGACAGATCGCGACACCGGCGCCAAGGCAGCCGCATGTGGTGACGAAGGTGCCGCGAAGTCCCGCTGCGCATGCGGCCCCGTGCGAAGTGGCGGGCTATATCGAGGTTCTCGTCGCCGAAATGCGATGGATGGCGCATTCGGCCGCCCTGGACAGCCTGGCCTATTTCCTCGAAATGGCGCGGCTGGAAGCCGCAATCCAGGCACAGCCCCCGACCCGGCACGGCCCCGGTCACAGTCGCTGACGTCCCTGCGACGCGCTGCCCCTGGCCACCTTCCGGTTGTGACCAGCCCTGAGGGGAGTCAGCCTTCGACGCGGGACAGAGCGCCGCCAGGGTGGCGCTGGATCGCGCCCTCCAATTCGAGATCGAGAACGGTGCGGCTGACCTCGCGGGCGCTGCAGCCGCTGGCACGCACCAGGTCGTCGAGCGACACCGCCGCACCGCCGAGCAGGGCCAGCACGCGCTGCCGGATCGCATCGGCGTCATCCGCGGCATCGACGGAGCCCTCCGTCAGGGGTGACGGCTCCGGCCAGCAAGCCATCGGAGCGGGCTCGATGCCGGGCAGGTCGAGTTCGTCCCAGAGCCGCGGCGTCGGCGCCTCTCGCGCACCCTCCCGCATCGTCGTCGCCGGGGGCATGTGCGCCGCGCCATTACCGACCAGTGGCGCCAGCGCCTCGACGACATGGGCCGCCTCGGCACAGAGCGTCGCGCCCTCGCGGATCAGGTGATTGCCGCCCTCGGCGCGCGGATCGAGTGGCGAGCCAGGCACGGCGAAGACCAGCCGGCCCTGCTCGTTGGCGAATCGGGCGGTGATCAGCGAACCGGATTTGCGGGCCGCCTCGACCACGACCGTGCCGAGCGAGAGCCCCGAGATCAGCCGGTTGCGGCGCGGAAAGTCACGCCCCCGGGGCGCGAGGCCGAGTGGCATCTCGCTGATCGCCGCCCCTTCGGCCAAAAGGCGCTGCAGCAGCGGCAGGTTCTGCGGCGGGTAGACCTCGTCGAGACCACCGGCGAGGACCGCGATGGTGCCCGTGCCGAGACTCGCTTCGTGCGCCGCCGTATCGATGCCCCGCGCCAGGCCGGAGACCACAACGAACCCTGCGTCACCGAGATCCCTCGCGAGCCGCGCGGTGAATTTCAGCCCGGCGGCTGAGGCGTTGCGCGAGCCGACGATGGCGACGCAGGGGCGCAGCAGCACATCGACCCGGCCGAGCGCGGCGATCAGCGGCGGGGCGGTGTCGATCGCCTGAAGCGCGGGCGGATAAGCGCCTTCGCCGAGGGCGAGCAGACGCCCGCCGAGCCGGTCCAGCGCCACGATCTCGCGCTCGGCCTCCGCCTGCGGACAGATCCGGACGGTCCTGCCGGCCTTCCGCGCGAGATCCGGCAAGGCCTCCAGCGCCGCCGCGGCGCCACCATAGCGGTTCATCAGCGAGCGGAAGGTGCGCGGGCCGACGCTTTCGCTGCGGATCAACCGCAGCCAGTCGAGACGCTGGCGATCGTTGAGGACGATCCCAGCCATGGGCGCCTCAGCCCTTCTGTCCGATCTTGCCCTCGCTGCCGGCGAGCAGCCGGGCGATGTTGGCGCGGTGCATGAACCAGAGCAGCGCAGCCAGCACCGCCATCAGAGCCGCCGCCTTGGCATCATGCACCCAGAACAGGAGAAGCAGCGGCGTCAGCAGGCTCGCAATCAGGGCCGACAGGGACGAAAAGCGCGTGAGATAGGCGATGCTGAGCCACAGCGCCGCGAAGACGAGCGCAATCGAACCCTTCAGCGCGATCAGGATGCCGAGGAAGGTGGCGACACCCTTGCCGCCCTTGAAGCGCAGCCAGACCGGGAAGAGATGGCCGAGGAAGGCGCCGAGCCCGGCAACGAGCCCCGCCTCCCGCCCGCCCAGGAGCGCCGCCGCCAGCAGGACCGCCGCCGTGCCCTTGAGCATGTCGCCGAGCAGGGTCAGCGCCGCCAGCTTCTTGTTGCCGGTGCGCAGGACATTGGTTGCGCCGATATTGCCCGAGCCGATGCTGCGCAGGTCGGGCCCACCGCTCAGGCGGGTGAGGATGATGCCGAAGGGAATCGAGCCGAGCAGATAGCCGAGCACCAGCGCAGAGGCCGCAGCCGAGCCGGAAAGGCTCCAGTTCATCACGTCGCTCATGCCGTTTCTTTCGCCGCCGTCGGGACTTTAGCTTAACCGACCGGGGCCTCATAGACCACGCGGCCGCCGACAAACGTCGCCTGGACGATGCCCTCGAGCCGCGCCTCGTCGAAGGGCGAGTTCTTGGCGCGTGACTTGAGCTTGCGCTTGTCGACGACATAGGGGGCGTCAAGATCGAGCCACATCAGATCGGCGGGGGCACCGGGCGCGAGCCGGCCGCAGCGCAGGCCGAGAAGATCGGCCGGCCTGGTCGAGAGTGCCGCCAGCAGGTCCGGCAAGGCGATCTGGCCGGCCTGGACCAGACGCAGCGAGGCCGAGAGCAAGGTCTCGATGCCGAGCGCGCCGTCGGCAGCCTCGGCGAAGGGCTGGCGCTTGGTCTCGACATCCTGAGGATCGTGATCGGAGACGACGACGTCGATGACGCCCTCGGCCAGCGCCGCGACCAGGGCCAGCCGCTCCGGCTCGTCGCGCAAAGGCGGCGAGACCTTGCAGAAGGTGCGGTAGTCGCCGACGTCGTTCTCGTTCAGCGTCAGGTTGTTGATCGAGGCCCCGCAGGTGACGCGAAGCCCGTCGGCCTTGGCCCGGCGGATGAGCTCGACCGAATCCGAGCAGGAGATCATCGCGGCGTGGTAGCGCCCGCCGGTGGCCCGGGCGAGGCGCAGGTCGCGCTCCAGCATCACCGTCTCGGCCTCGCGCGGAATGCCCGGCAGGCCCTTGCGGCTGGCGAATTCGCCCTCGGCCATCACGCCCGAGCCGCGCAGGTCGGGATCCTCGACATGGTTCATGATCAGCGCGTCGAAGTCGCGGGCGTAAATAAGGGCGCGGCGCAGGATTTGCGGATTGCGCAGGGCCTTGGCGCCGTCGCCGAAGGCGACCGCGCCGGCCTCCAGCAACAGGCCGATCTCGGTGATCTCCTTGCCGAGCAACCCCTTGGTCAGGGCAGCGCAGGGCAAGACATTGACGATCGCCTTGTCGCGGGCGCGGCGCTTGATGAAGTCGATGATCGCGGGATCGTCGATCGGCGGGTCGGTGTCGGGCCGGCAGACGACGGTGGTGACGCCACCGGCCGCTGCGGCCTGCGAGCCGGTCCCCAGCGTCTCGCGGAACTCGGCCCCTGGCTCGCCGAGGAAGGCGCGCAGATCGACCAGGCCGGGCGCGACGACGAGCCCGCGCGCGTCGATGCGGCGCGCTCCCTCGGGCGAGGCTGGCTCCGAGCCCCAGGCGACGTCGGCAATCCTGCCGTCCCGGAGCAGGAGCGCGCCCCTGCCCTGCCGGCGCGCCGCCGGATCGACCAGCTCGGCATTGGCGATGACGGTGGTCGGCGAGTCAGCCATTGCGGTCTCCCAGACCCTTGAAGATCGCCAGCCAGAACCAGAGGATGCCGACGAAGAGAGCGATGACGAAGCCGCCGCCGAGAAGCAGCGCCCAGGTCCAGACCGAGCCCGCATCGTCGTGAAGCAGCATCGCCGCCAGAGCGACATAGGCGAGCAGCAGGAGCCAGAGGGCTCCCTTAGCCCTCGCTGCCAGAAAATCCGTCGCGAGCCTCAGCATCGCGTCACAGATTGGGCAGGTGCTGCGCCAGCGCGTCGAGCACCGCCATCCGGACCGCGACGCCCATCTCGACCTGCTCGCGGATCAGCGACTGGGCACCGTCGGCGACCTCGGAGGAGATCTCGACGCCCCGGTTCATCGGGCCGGGATGCATGACCAGCGCATCGGGCTGGGCCCGCTGCAGCTTCTCGCGATCAAGGCCGAAATAGCGGAAATACTCCTTCGAGGAGGGTACGAAGGCGCCATGCATGCGCTCGAGCTGGAGGCGCAGCATCATCACGATGTCGGCGCCTTCGAGGCCCTTGTTCATGTCGGTGAAGACCTCGACGCCCATGCGCTCGATGCCGGCGGGCAGCAGCGTCGAGGGTGCGATCAGGCGGACCTTGGCGCCGAGCGCATTGAGCAGGATGATGTTGGAGCGGGCGACGCGCGAATGCAGGATGTCGCCGCAGATCGCGACCGTCAGCCCCATGATCCGCCCCTTGTTGCGGCGGATGGTGAGGGCGTCGAGCAGGGCCTGGGTCGGGTGCTCATGGGCGCCGTCGCCGGCATTCACCACCGAGCAGCCGACCTTGCGGGCCAGCAGATGGACCGCGCCGGCCGCATGATGGCGCACGACGATGATGTCGGGCCGCATCGCGTTCAGCGTGGCGGCGGTGTCGATCAGCGTCTCGCCCTTCTTCACCGAGGAGGAGGCGACCGACATGTTCATGACGTCGGCGCCGAGCCGCTTGCCGGCCAGCTCGAAGGAGGCTTGCGTCCGGGTCGAGGGCTCGAAAAACAGGTTGATCTGGGTGCGGCCGCGCAGGGTGGCCGTCTTCTTCTCGACCTGGCGGGAGAGCGCGACATAGGCGTCCGCCCGGTCCAGCAGCGCCTCGATGTCCAAATGGTTCAACCCCTCGATCCCGAGGAGATGCCGGTGCGGATAGAGCGGGGCTGGCGATGTCATTTGAAGTGGGGTGTTTAGGCGCGAGTCGGGTTTGGCGCAAGCCGCACGCCGATGTTGTCACCATGCGGTTGACCCGATGGCGGCACCGGCAAAACGCCGCTACGCCTTGGTTTCGGCGATCATGCCGCCGCCTGCCTGCCGCGAGGAGCCTGCCCATGTCCGCCTCCGCCGTTCCCGCCGCTCATGGCGCGACCTGGAGCATGATCGCGCCGGCCGAGGCCGGGTTCGACGCTGCCCGGCTGGCTGGGGCAATCGCCTTCGCGCAGGCCCATGAGAGCCCCTGGCCGAAGAGTCTCTTCTATCCCGACGGGCGCTATGTCGGGAATGTCGAGTGGAACGAGACCGGCCCGTGGAGCGAGATCGTCGGGCCGGTACGCGGGCGCGGCGGCCCGGCCGGCCTCGTGCTCAAGGGCGGGCGGATCGTCGCCGAATGGGGTGACACCGCCCGCACCGACATGACGTTTTCAATCGCCAAGAGCTATCTCTGCGTGCTGGCGGGGCTCGCCGTGCAGGACGGGCTGATCGGCGATCTCGACGAGCCGGTGG
>CALRYW010000056.1:0-25692 GCA_943372485.1 Allobosea thiooxidans | reverse complement strand
CCTTACGCGTTCAGCGCCTTGCCATAGGCGTCGAGCACGCTCTCCTTCATCACCTCCGAGATCGTCGGATGCGGGAAGACGGTGTGCATCAGCTCTTCTTCGGTGGTCTCGAGGTTCATCGCTACGACGAAGCCCTGGATCAGCTCGGTGACCTCGGGCCCGACCAGGTGCGCGCCGAGCAGCTTGCCGGTCTTCGCGTCGAAGATCGTCTTGGCGAGGCCTGAATCCTCGCCGAGCGCGACCGCCTTGCCATTGGCGACGAAGGGGAAGCGACCGACCTTGATCTCGTGGCCGGCAGCCTTGGCCTTGGCCTCGGTCAGGCCGACGCTGGCGATCTGCGGGTGGCAATAGGTGCAGCCCGGGATCATCAGTTTGTCCATCGGGTGCGGGTGCAGGCCCTTGATCGCCTCGACGCAGATCACGCCCTCGTGCTCGGCCTTGTGCGCGAGCATCGGCGGGCCGGCGACATCGCCGATGGCGTAGAGCCCCTTCACATTGGTGCGGCAGAGCCCGTCGATGACGATGCAGCCGCGGTCGGTCTTGACGCCGAGCGCCTCGAGGCCGAGGTTTTCGATGTTGCCGACGACGCCGACGGCCGAGATCATGCGGTCGGCGGTGATCGTCTGCTTGCCGCCCTTCTCGTCCTCGACATGGGCGGTGACGCTGTCGGCCCCCTTCTCGACCTTGGTGACCTTGGCCGAGGTCAGGATCTTGATGCCCTGCTTCTCGAAGGCCTTGCGGGCGAAGGCGCCGATCTCGGCATCCTCGACGGGGACGACCTGCGGCATGACCTCGACCACCGTCACCTCGACGCCCATGGTGCGGTAGAAGGAGGCGAACTCGATGCCGATGGCGCCCGAGCCCATGACGAGCAGGGATTTCGGCAGCTTGGCCGGCACCATCGCCTCGAAATAGGTCCAGATCAGCTTGCCGTCCGGCTCGATGCCGGGCAGCGCGCGCGGGCGGGCGCCGGTCGCGACGATGATGTGGTCGGCGGTGTAGGTGCCCTCGCCCTTGGTGTTCTTCGGCGGCGGCACCTGCGGCTGTACCGGCGGCTTCTTGGTCGGCACGACCGCAATCGTGCCTGGCTTGGTCAGGGTGGCCTCGCCCCAGATCACGTCGACCTTGTTCTTCTTCATCAGGAACTGGACGCCGTTGTTCATCCGCGCCGCAATGCCGCGCGAGCGCTTCACCACCGCCTCAAGATCGGCCTTGAAGCTGCCTTCCAGCACCAGCCCGTAATCCTTGGCATGCTGGCCGTAATGCAGAATCTCGGCCGAGCGCAGCAGCGCCTTGGTCGGGATGCAGCCCCAGTTCGAGCAGATGCCGGCGAGATGCTCGCGCTCGACGATCGCCGTCTTGTAGCCGAGCTGCGCCGCCCGGATCGCCGCGACATAGCCGCCGGGGCCGGAGCCGATGATGATGATGTCGTAGTCAGCCATGGAAAGCCTCAGCTCGGCTCCGCAATGGAGCGGTGTTTCTTGAGGGCATTGATGTCGAATGTCGGGCCGTCAGGAGCGAGCCCGCAATTCGGCGACATCGCGCTCCAGCGCGGCGAGGCGCTCGTCGACTTCCTTGATCGCATAGCGCCCGAGAATGCTCTCGCCCGCGAACGCATCTTTCTGCGCGTCTTGGCGCTTCTCGATCCGGTCGAACCGCGTGTTGACGCGCTGATCCAGTTCGTCGAAACGCCTGTCGACGGCGGCAAAGCCAAGCCGCATCTCGTCGCGCAGCTCCTTCAGCATCGGAATGACCATATCTTTCGGCTCGGCCATGGCGTCGTCTCCGATCTCGATCAACCTCTGCTATATGGCGACCTCACACCAGCATCGCCATCGGCTTCTCGATATAGCCCTTGAAGGCCGCCAGCAGCTCGGCGCCGAGCGCGCCGTCGACGGCGCGGTGGTCGGTCGAGAGCGTCACCGACATCACGGTGGCGACCGCGAGCTGGCCGCCCTTGACCACGGCGCGCTGTTCGCCGGCGCCGACCGCCAGGATGGTCGCATGCGGCGGGTTGACGATCGCGGCGAAGTCCTTGACCCCGAACATGCCGAGATTGGAGACCGCCGTGGTGCCGCCCTGATACTCCTCGGGCTTGAGCTTGCGGGCCTTGGCGCGGGCCGCCATATCCTTCATCTCGTTAGAGATCTGGCTCAGCGTCTTGTGACAGGCGTCGCGGATGATCGGCGTGATCAGCCCGCCGGGAATCGAGACGGCGACGCCGACATCGGCATGCTTGTGCTTGAGCATGGCGTTCTCGGTCCAGCTCACATTGGCGTCCGGCACGGCCTTCAGCGCCAGCGCCAGGGCCTTGATCACCATGTCGTTGACCGAGAGCTTGTAGGCCGGCTTGCCGTCCTTCTCCGGCGCGGCCGCGTTCAGCTCGCCGCGCAGCTTGAGCAGGGCGTCGAGCTCGCAATCGACCGTGACGTAGAAATGCGGGACGGTCTGCTTGGCCTCGAGCAGGCGGCGCGCGATCGTCTTGCGCATGCCGTCATGCGGCACCTCCTCATAAGAATTGGCTGCGAACAGCTTCTTGACCTGCTCATCGGAGGGGGCGGTCGCCAACGGCGCAGCCGCGGGCTTCGGCGCAGAAGCCGGAGCCGCCATCGCAGGCGCGGCAGCCGGCGCAGCCTTGGCGCCGCCGCCGACCTTCGCCGCTTCGACATCCTTCTCGACGATGCGACCATGGGGACCGGAGCCCTGGACCTTCGACAGGTCCAGCCCGGCCTCCTTGGCGAGCCGGCGCGCCAGCGGCGAGGCGAAGGGCCGCTCGCCGGAGGACGCAACCGGCGCCGCCGCGGCAGGAGCAACAGCGGCCGGTGCCGGCGCTTGGGCCTTGGCGACTTCAGCCTTGGGAGCCTCGGCCTTGGGGGCTTCGGCCGCTTTGGGAGCCTCGGCCTTGGCCGGTGCGGCGGCCGCCTTCACGTCCTCGCCCTCGGCCGCGATCACGCCGATGATCTCGTTGACCGCGACATCGGCCGTGCCCTCCGGCACGACGATCTTCGCGAGGATGCCCTCATCGACGGCCTCGACTTCCATCGTGGCCTTGTCGGTCTCGATCTCGGCGATGATGTCGCCGGACTTGATCGTATCGCCTTCCTTCTTCAGCCATTTGGCGAGATTGCCCTTCTCCATGGTCGGAGAGAGCGCGGGCATCAGGATGTTGGTTGCCATCGGTCGGCCTCTCAGCGGTAGCAGACGGCTTTGGCCGCCGCGATGACCTCGCCGACATTCGGCAAAGCGAGCTTCTCGAGGTTCGCCGCGTAGGGCATCGGCACGTCCTTGCCGGTGACGCGGGCGACGGGCGCGTCGAGATAGTCGAAGGCGGCTTCCATGATCCTCATGCCGATCTCGGCGGTGACGCCCGACTGCGGGAAGCCCTCCTCGACCGCGACGCAGCGATGCGTCTTCTGCACGGAGGCGATGACGGTCTCGATGTCCATCGGACGGATCGTGCGGAGGTCGATGACCTCGGCCTCGATGCCCTCCTTGGCCAGCGCCTCGGCGGCGCCGAGCGCATAGGTCATGCCGATGCCGAAGGAGACGATGGTGACGTCGGTGCCCGGGCGGGCGACCTTGGCCTTGCCGATCGGGATCAGGACGTCATCGCCCTTGGGCACGTCGAAGGAGCGGCCATAGAGGATCTCGTTCTCAAGGAAGATGATCGGGTTGGGGTCGCGGATGGCGCTCTTGAGCAGGCCCTTGGCGTCGGAGGCGCTGTAGGGCATCACCACCTTGAGGCCGGGCACGTTGGAGTACCAGGCGGCGTAGTCATGGCTGTGCTGGGCGCCGACGCGGGCGGCCGCGCCGTTGGGCCCGCGAAACACGATCGGGCAGCCCATCTGGCCGCCGGACATGTAGAGCGTCTTGGCGGCGGAGTTGATGATCTGGTCGATCGCCTGCATGGCGAAGTTGAAGGTCATGAACTCGACGATCGGCTTCAGTCCGCCGAACGCGGCACCGACACCCAGGCCGGCGAAGCCGTGCTCGGTGATCGGCGTGTCGATGACGCGCTTGGCGCCGAACTCCTGCAGCAGCCCCTGGGTCACCTTATAGGCACCCTGGTACTCGGCGACCTCCTCGCCCATGACGAAGACATCGCCGTCGCGGCGCATCTCCTCGGCCATGGCATCGCGCAGCGCCTCGCGGACGGTCATGCTGACGATCTCGGCGCCGGCCGGGAATTCCGACGAGGCGTCGTAGGACTTCGCCTGGGCCGGCACGGTCGCCGGCGCCGCGACGGCGGGCGCCGCTGCCGCGGGGGCTGCGGGCTCGGCCGCCGGCTTGGCGGCCGGTGCGGGCGCTGCGGCCGCCTTCGCATCCTCGCCCTCGGCGGCGATGATGCCGATCGGCGTGTTGACCGCCACGTTCTCGGTTCCGTCGGCGACGAGGATCTTGGCGAGGATGCCCTCGTCGACGGCCTCGACCTCCATCGTCGCCTTGTCGGTCTCGATCTCGGCGATGATGTCGCCAGCCTTGACGCTGTCGCCCTCGGCCTTCAGCCACTTGGCGAGCTTGCCCTGCTCCATGGTGGGCGAAAGGGCAGGCATGAGAATGTCGATCGGCATGAACGCACCCGGAATGATTGGACGAGGCGAAAGGGAAAGGCGGCGCGGCGAAGGCCCTCAGGCCTTGGCCGGCTCCAGCAGGATGTCCGTGAACAGCTCCGAGACATCGGGCTCGGGGTCATGCGTGGCGAACTCGGCCGCGTCGTTGACGATCTCGCGGACCTTGGCGTCGATCGCCTTCAGCTCGTCCTCGCCGACCTTGAACTCGCGGGTGAGACGGCCTCGCACCTGCTCGATCGGATCATGCTCCTCGCGCATGCGCTGGACCTCGTCCTTGGAACGGTACTTCGCCGGGTCCGACATCGAGTGGCCGCGATAGCGGTAGGTCTGCATCTCCAGGATGTAGGGCCCCTGGCCCGAGCGGGCATGCTCGATGGCGCGGGTGGCGGCGTCGCGCACCGCGCGCACATCCATGCCGTCGACCTGCTCACCGGGAATGCCGAAGGAGACGCCGCGGCGGGAGAAATCGGTCTGGGCCGAGGCGCGGCTCACCGCCGTGCCCATGGCGTAGCGGTTGTTCTCGATGATGAACACGACCGGCAGCTTCCAGAGCTGGGCCATGTTGAAGCTCTCATAGACCTGGCCCTGATTGGCCGCGCCATCGCCGAAATAGGCGAGCGAGACGCGCCCGTCCTCGCGATACCAGTTGGCGAAGCCGAGCCCCGTGCCGAGCGAGACCTGGGCGCCGACGATGCCGTGGCCGCCATAGAAGTTCTTCTCGCGGGAGAACATGTGCATCGAGCCGCCCTTGCCGCGCGAGTAACCGCCGCGCCGCCCGGTCAGCTCGGCCATCACGCCGCGCGATTCCATGCCGCAGGCCAGCATATGGCCATGATCGCGATAGCCGGTGATGACCTGGTCGCCCTCCTTGGACGCCATCTGCATGCCGACGACGACCGCTTCCTGCCCGATATAGAGATGGCAGAAGCCGCCGATCAGGCCCATGCCATACATCTGGCCGGCCTTCTCCTCGAAACGGCGGATCAGCAGCATCTCGCGATAGGCGTGGAGGTCTTCCTCCCTTGTGAAGACCGCCATGTTGCTGGGCGCGGCGGCGGACGCCTTGTCGGCGCCGGCCTTGGCCGTTCGCGCCTTGGCCGGCTTGGCGGCGGATTTGACGGGGGCGGCAGCTTTCGTCTTGCGCGCGGCAACGGCCATCGGCGGTCCTCCAAGATCACTCGACCTTGGTTGTAGAGGATCGCAAAACCCTTGGCGAGGCAGCTATCTCGCATTGCAGCATGAGCCAAGCCCATGATTTTACGAGAATTTACTAATGTAACCGCATTCCAGTTAATCGATACGTCCGGGACTATTTGCCGGCGTCGACGGCCACCCTCAGCGACCCATCAGGATGACGTCGTTCTTGTGGATGCGGCCGAGGCTGTCGCGGGCCCGCTCCTCGAGCACGTCGCGATCGACGGACTCATCGCGCACCAGCGACAGCCGGTGCTCCCAGAGCTTCCGCTCAGTGTTCAGCGTGGCGAGTTCCGTCTCCATCTCGCGCAGCGAACCCTTCAAGGTATCGCGGGCGTCGAGGCCGCGCGAGCCATGCTGCGCATGGAACATGAAATAGCTCACCACCGCGCCCGACACGAGGTAGAGCGCGAGTGTGATGAAAACCGATCTGACGCCGCGGCGGATGACCATGGCACCAGCGTTAGGGCGACTTGGTTTCCGACCGGTTAACGCGGCAATATGACGACGGCCGCTCCGTCGGCCTGCAGGGGCCGGCCGTTCGCCACAGTCGCGAGATCGGCCTCCATCCGGCGGGCGATCGGCAGGCGGTAATGCACCCGGTCCCAGTAGTTGTCGTCGCGCCGCGTGATCGGCGAGGTCAGCGCATAGTCGATCACGGTCGCGCCCCGGCGGGCGGCCACGGCGGCGAGGCGCTGCTTGCAGGCGTCGTAGCGCTGCCCGCCGGCCGAGCCCTCGCGCGGCATCATCGCGTAGTGGGCCGGCGGCAGCACCAGCAGGACCCGCGTCTGCGGCGGCAGGCGGGAGAGCGCCTGGTCGAGCCAGTCCAGCGCCGGGAAGCGCCACTGCGCCCGCGCCTCGGCCGGGACGGGCTCGGGCGGGACGATCGGCGCCGGGTCGGGCGCGACGCCGCCGCGGTCGGCGTAGAGATGCATCCGGGCGCGGGCGAGATCATAGAGCGGCTCGGGCGGGGTGAAGACCTCGTAGCCGTCGCCGCGGATGCGCTCGGGCATCAGGCCGAGGCGGTGCGCGAGCAGGCGCCCGGCGATCTCGAGCGTGGTCAGGTTCATCAGCTGAGGCCAGTCGCGCCAGCCGACGCCATCATAGAGCCAGGGCGGAAACGGCCGCGGCGTCAGCCGCTTGGCCGGGTCGGTCGCATCGGCTTCGCACCAGGTCGAATCGATCCCCCAGAGCACGGCGCGGGGCGCGGCCACCTGGCCTGCGAACAGCTCCGCCATCTGGACCTGTTCCCAGGGCGTCGCGGCGTTCATGCCGAGATTGACGAAGCGACCGCCGATGCCGTCCGACAGCGCGGCGGGATCGAGCAGGCGCATGGTCGAGGTGCCGAAGACGGCCGAATCGAAGCGCCCGGAGCGGACGAGCTGCGGGTACATGAAGCGCTGATTGATATCCATGATCGGGCGCGGCGCCTGCCCGCTGGCGACCCGCAGGCCGAAGGGATCGAGCGCGGCGGCGAATCCCCACAGGACGAGCAGCGTCGCCACGGCGGTGCCGAAGAACCCGATCGTCCAGCGTGTCCAGGCGGCCGTCGCCTGCGATCGCTCCGCACCGTTCATTCCGTCGTCGCCCCGAATCCGCCCGTCCAGATGCGGCAGCCACCGGCCACCGCGCTGCATTGCCGCGCTTCTGGCATGGAAAGGCAGGCCGGAACAATGTTGACCCGCAGCCGGGGCATCCGTATGTCAGCGCCCGTGAGGGCGGGTAGCTCAGTGGTAGAGCACGTGACTTTTAATCATGTGGTCGAGGGTTCGATCCCCTCCCCGCTCACCACGGTCGCTCGCTGACCCCCCCGCATCCCTGAGGCACTCATCCTGCGTCACCCCAGCCGCCGGACCGGCGGGCGCGCGGCAGGTGCGTGCTGCTGCGTCGCCGGTGCTTTGCCGCGAGAGCCCCACCCGCCCGACTGGTTCACGCCCAGCGCCGGCCAGCCCGGATCGGCATAGGCGCCGAGTTCGTCGCAGCGATGGCGGACACGCTCGCGCTCGGTGGTCGCATCGGCGCACATCGAGACCTGCCCGCGCGCCCAGAAGGCCTGCACCGGGAGAACGCCGAGCCCGGAGCCGATGACGGCAAGGACGGCTGCGGCCGCGAATGGTCGTATCATGGCAACTCCCTGCCCCGCCCCCGGCGGCCGCGGGCCGCTCGTCGCCCCATCAGGCTACGAGACCTTTTGAGGAAGGCTTAAGCGGCGGTCGTCTTCGACCGTCGGGCCGGCAGCCCGGCGGCTCGCAGGCCAAAAATCCGACCGAGGCGTGAACAATCGCCGCCCGCGCGGGTTGATGAGGCAGCCCGTCGCAAGGCGGACGCCCCTCGACCGGACTGAAGGAGGACATCATGTTCAAACATCCCCTGACCGCGACCTCGCTCGCTCTCATGCTGATGAGCGCCACCGCCATCGCCCAGACCACCGCGCCCGCCCCGAGCGCGCCCAGCGCCGCGCCGAACGCCGGCTCCGCGCCCTCAACGGCCGCTCCCGCCGCCTCCGGCACGTCGGCCACGCTGGCGCCGCAGAATCAGGCGATGCGCGGCAACTGGCGCGCCTCGAAGCTGATGGGCGTCGACATCTACGGCCCCGACAACGAGAAGGTCGGCGACGTCACCGAAGTGCTGATTGACAGTGCGGGCAAGATCACCGGCGTCACCGTCGGCGTCGGCGGCTTCCTCGGCCTCGGCAGCAAGGACGTGGCGATCAAGTTCGAGGAGGTGAACTGGAGCATGCAGCCGATGGCGGCCACCGCGACCGGCACTGCCGCGACCGGCACCAATGCGGCGGGCAGGACCGCCGCGGGCACGGCCACGACCGCGCCGCGCGCCACCGGCACCGCCGCGACGGCGCCGATGAACCCGATGTATCCGGACCATGGCAAGATCACCCTGACCAAGGACCAGCTGAAGGCCGCCCCGGCCGTGACCTACTCCAACAGCTGATCCCGTCTGAGCCAAAGGCGCCCGCCATCCGGTTGGACGGCGGGCGTTTTCACGTCTCGTCCCGGTCGCATTCGCCTGCGAGGCGGCCGAGCGCGGCAGGCAGATCATCGGCGATCAGGCCGCGGCCGAGCGCCTCGCCGGCCTTGCCATGCAGCCAGACGGCCGCGCAGGCCGCCTCGAAGGCGGGCATGCCCTGCGCCAGCAGCCCTGCGATCGCGCCGCCGAGCACATCGCCCGACCCCGCCGTCGCCAGGGCCGGATCGCCGGTGGCGTTGATGGCGGCGCGACCATCCGGCCCGGCGACGACCGTATCGATGCCCTTGAGTACAACGACCGCCCGCGCATGGGCGGCGGCCCGCCTCGCCCGCTCGAGCTTGGACGGCGCGTCCATGATGCCGGCGATCCCGGAAAACAGCCGCTGAAACTCGCCCTCATGCGGGGTCAGCACGCAGGCGCCGCCCCGCCGGCCCAGGAGATGCGGCAGCCGCGCCCCGGACGGAACCAGCAGGGTGAGTGCATCCGCATCGAGCACGCAGGGGACGCTGCTGCGCAGCACCGCCATGACGGCGTTCCGGGCGGCGGCATCGAGCCCCAGCGCCGGACCGACGAGCACGGCCGCGAGCCTGCGCTCGGCGAGGAGCGCCGCCAACGACTCGGCGTCGTCGACCGCGCGCTGCATCAGCGCGTCGGGCCCCCGGGCGGCGTGAGCCGCCAGCGCCTCGGGGTGGCAGGCGATCGTCACCAAGCCCGCTCCGACCCGCAGCGCAGCGCCTGCCCCCAGGCGCGGCGCGCCGACGCCGGCGAGACCGCCGGCGATCACGAGAACGGCGCCGCGGCGGTATTTATGCGTGTCGCATGCGTGACGCGGCCAGGCTTCGCGCCAGAGCGGCGGCGCATTGGCGAACAGGACGGGCGGCGTCTCCGGGGTGAAGACCGGCGCCGGGTCGATGCCGATGTCGGCCAGCGTGACGGTGCCGCAGAGGCGGCGGCCCGGCCAGAGCAGATGGCCGGGCTTCAGCCGAAAGAAGGTGACGGTCTCCGTCGCCGCGACGACGGGGCCGATCGCGCATCCCGTGTCGCCGGAGAGGCCGCTGGGCACATCGACCGCCACGACCGGCCGCTGCGCCGCATTGATCGCCGCGACCAGCGCCGCCGCCGGTCCGTCGAGCGGGCGATTGAGCCCGGCGCCGAACAGGGCATCGACGATCAGGCCATACGCCTGCGGCTGGACCCCCTCGATCGGCTCGACCGGACCGCTCCAGGCCGCCGCCATGGCGGCGGCATCACCGGCGAGCCGGTCCCTCTGTCCCAGCAGCGCCAGCGTCACGGGCCGCCCGCGCCGCGCGAGCAGGCGCGCCGCCACGAAGCCGTCGCCGCCATTATTGCCAGGCCCGCACAGCACCAGAATGCGCGCGCCAGGCGGCGTCCGGCGATCGACGGCGTCGGCGACCGCCTTGCCGGCGCGCTCCATCAGGACCGCGCCGGGCGTGCCGGCCGCGATGGCGCTGGCGTCGGCCGCCGCCATCCCGGCGACGTCGAGCAGAGCGAGGGCATGGCGAGCGGCGTGCGTCATCGGCGCATCATCCGGCAGCACAGGGATGGCGGCAAGGGCGAGGCCTTCGAGGCCAAATGATCACGTCTTGATCATTTGCTTAATTTATCATCTGTTTTCTGCCCCATGATCGCGCATCGGTCAGGAGGGCTTCGCGTAGCGAGAGACCGGCGCCGATGCTATGAGCAGAGATGAGGGTGTTGCCGTCGGCCCCGCCGAGCCAGTCCGTGCCTGCCGGCCCGGGCCAGCCGTGGCGGGCCGGACGACGGGAGCAGACGGTTCCGGCGTTCTGCCGGGGCGAAGTTCGGCGCAAGGGAGGCCGGTCCGCGCATGAAGAAGATCGAAGCGATCATCAAGCCGTTCAAGCTGGACGAGGTGAAGGAGGCGCTTCAGGAGGTCGGCCTGCAAGGCATCACCGTTCTCGAGGCCAAGGGCTTCGGACGGCAGAAGGGCCACACCGAACTCTACCGCGGCGCCGAATATGTCGTCGACTTCCTGCCCAAGGTCAAAATCGAGATCGTGCTGGCCGACGAGATGGTCGACGGCGCCATCGAGGCCATCATGAAGGCGGCCCAGACCGGCCGCATCGGCGATGGCAAGATTTTTGTATCGACGGTGGAGGGGGCGATCCGCATCCGCACCGGGGAAACCGGCGCGGATGCGATCTGAGGGCTCATCCCGACCCGCGCGTTCGGTGGCCCGGAGGTCTGAGCGACCTATCGGCCGAATGAGTTGAGAAACGACCACAAGAGGAATGCTGAAATGAAGAACGCCAAGGATGTCCTCAAGGCGATCAAGGACAACGACGTCAAATATGTCGACTTCCGCTTCACCGACCCGCGCGGCAAGTGGCAGCATGTGACGTTCGACGTCACGATGATCGACGAGGACATCTTCGCCGAAGGCACGATGTTCGACGGCTCCTCGATCGCCGGCTGGAAGGCGATCAACGAATCCGACATGCTGCTGATGCCCGATCCGACCACCGCCTGCATGGATCCGTTCTTTTCGGCGGCCACGATGGTCATCACCTGCGACGTGCTTGAGCCGGCCACCGGCGAGCCCTATGGCCGCGACCCGCGCGGCATGGCCAAGAAGGCCGAGGCCTATCTCAAGTCGACCGGCATCGGCGACACGATCTATGTCGGCCCCGAGGCCGAGTTCTTCGTCTTCGACGACGTCAAGATCGCCGCCGACCCGTACAACACGGGCTTCAAGCTCGACAACGTCGAGCTGCCGATCAACGGCATGACCGAATACGAAGGCGGCAATCTCGGCCACCGCATCGCCACCAAGGGCGGCTACTTCCCCGTCCCGCCGCAGGATTCGGCGCAAGACATGCGCGGCGAGATGCTGGCGGCCATGGCGGCCATGGGCGTCAAGGTCGAGAAGCACCACCATGAGGTCGCCTCGGCGCAGCACGAACTCGGCATGAAGTTCGACACGCTGACCCATATGGCCGACCAGATGCAGGTCTATAAGTACGCGATCCACAACGTCGCGCAGAGCTACGGCAAGACCGCGACCTTCATGCCGAAGCCGATCTATGGCGACAACGGCTCGGGCATGCACGTCCACCAGTCGATCTGGAAGAACGGCAAGCCGATCATGGCCGGCAACAAATATGCCGATCTGTCGCAGGAGTGCCTCTGGTACATCGGCGGCATCATCAAACATGCCAAGTCCCT
The DNA here is from genome assembly GCA_943372485.1 of Allobosea thiooxidans. Taxonomy (GTDB): domain Bacteria; phylum Pseudomonadota; class Alphaproteobacteria; order Rhizobiales; family Beijerinckiaceae; genus Allobosea; species Allobosea thiooxidans_A. Next base: position 13,738 of record CALRYW010000056.1, on the reverse strand, counting down.
GAACGCCTTCACCAACCCGTCGACCAACTCCTACAAGCGTCTGGTCCCGGGCTATGAGGCGCCGGTGCTGCTGGCCTATTCGGCCCGCAACCGCTCGGCCTCCTGCCGTATTCCGTGGACGACCTCGCCGAAGGCCAAGCGCGTCGAGGTCCGCTTCCCCGATCCGATGGCGAACCCCTATCTCGCCTTCGCGGCCATGCTGATGGCCGGCATCGACGGCATCGTGAACAAGATCGATCCGGGCCCGGCCATGGACAAGGATCTGTACGATCTGCCGCCGCGCGAGCTGAAGAAGATCCCGACGGTCTGCGGCTCGCTGCGCGAGGCGCTGGAGTCGCTCAAGAAGGACAACGCCTATCTCAAGGCCGGCGGCGTCTTCAACGACGACTTCATCGAGAGCTACATCGAACTCAAGATGCAGGACGTGGCGCGCTTCGAGATGACGCCGCACCCGGTCGAGTTCGCGATGTACTACTCCTATTGAGGATTTCGGCTGGCCCGCGCGGCCGGCCGCGAGCTTCCTCCCGACCGCGGTTCGCGCGGTCCACCTTTGCAGCCGGGGTGGCGACACCCCGGCTGTTTTTTGACTCCGGCCGGCGCCGTGCCGGCCGTCGAGTCGGACATCCGGCGCTCAGCCCGCGGCGTGGGCGGAATGAGGTGTCCGCGCCAGCGTCTTATAGGCGGAGATGGTGCGCGCGACATGGCGTTCGACCGTCAGCGGGTCGGCCCAGTAGTGCCGATAGGCGGCCTCTCCCATCCGACGCGCCGTATCGTCGTCCCGAAGCTGGGCGAGCGCGGCCGCCAGCCCCGCGACATCGCCGCCATCGACCAGCAGTCCGTCCTGCTCATCCCGGATCCAGCCGGCCGGCCCGGTCGTGCGGGCCAGCACGACCGGCACGCCGCGCGAGCGGGCCTCGGCCACGACCAGCGGCCCGGGCTCGTACCAGAGCGAGGGCAGAACGAGGCAGCGGGCGCGCTCGATCTCCTCGAAGACACGCTCGGCGGGGAGCCAGTCGCCGATATCAGCGGCGGGATTGGCCCTGAGGATCTCGGCGCGCAGCGGACCCTCGCCGACGAAGCGCACCGGCATCCCCGCCTCGTGCGCCGCCCTGGCCAGGACGTCGCCGGCCTTCTCCTGGGTGAAGCGCCCGAGGAAGAGCGCATGGCGGTTGCCGGCGACCTCGGCGGGCGGCCGCTTCTGGGCCTCCATCATGTTCTCGACCACCACATGGCGAGCGTGGCGCGGCAGGAACGGATTTGCCACATCCCTGGCGAAATCGCTGACATGGATGAAGAGCGGCTGGGCGAGCGCCCGCAGCGCCTCGTCGGAGCGCCATTGCCGGGCGACGCGGACGAGCTTGTGAGCGTAGCTCTCGCGGTCGCAATTCGCCGCCATGCAGCCGCCCGACATCGGCCTTCGCGCGCAGGGCGCGCCCGCCTTGAAGTCGAAATAGCCGCCAGTGGGGCAGAACGAGAAATAGTCGTGCAGGGTGATCGCCACCGGCAGCCCGCTCTCGCCCGCGGCCGCGATGGCGGCCGGGCTGAAGGCCTTGGTCCACTGATGCAGATGGACGATCGTCCCGGGCGGCTGGCGCGTCAGCAGCGCCGTCAGGAAGGCGTGGGCAGCGGCGTTCCAGATGCCCTGCCGGGCGGCGGCGATGCGCCCCCCCACCTTCCAGATCTCCTCGCCCTCGAAGCGCTGGACGTCGATGCGGGGATGGTCGAGCCGCGGCGAGACCGGGCCGATCGCGCAGGCGAAGACGACATCGATGCCGGCCTCGGCCAGACCGCGCGCGCTCTCGATGGCCACCTTGGCCGCGCCGCCATTGACGGCGCCGAAATCGCTGATGATGACGCAACGCATTGGCAAGACACCTTCCCCGCTCAGAGCCTAGGGCGAAAAGGTTGATGTTTTGCCGTGGTTCCGCAGCGGCGCGGTCGGGCCCGGCCGGCGCTTAGCGGGGGCCGACCACCAGACAACCGAGCATCGCCGCGAATCCGGCGGTGAGGCGCGCGCGCCAGCCGGCCGGGAAGCCCGCGTCGCCAGAGCCGGCGATCTCGTCATGGCCGAAGGCTTCGCCGGCGCAGCGCGCCGCCCGCTCGAGCCCCGCGATCGTGATGCGCGCTGCCCTGTGGGCCATGCCGTTTCCCCTCGCTTCGGCGCCAGCGTCGGGGCCGCTCGAAGCGGACCGCCTGTCGTCATTGCGGCGATCGTGCCGCACGCTGCCTTAACGCGGCTTGAACGGGCCGGTTCCCAGCACGATGGCATCGCTGTAGGACAGGGGCCAGACGCGTTCGGGGCCCATCTGGGCTATGATCGACCGTCGCGAATCGGGGATGATCAGGCGGACCATGGCGGATAATGGCGATCTTTTCGGCGGCACTCCCCCGGCGGCGCCCGCCCTGCCTGTGGCCGTCCCGCCCGTCGCGCGGCCGGGGGCCGCAGCCGCTGCGCCCACAGCCGCTCCCGTGCGCCAGCAGCCGGCCGCGGCGGCACCGCCGCGCAATGGCACCCTGTCGGAGGCCGGCTATGACGCCTCCGCCATCGAGGTGCTGGAGGGTCTCGAGCCCGTGCGCCGCCGGCCGGGCATGTATATCGGCGGCACAGACGAGCGCGCGCTGCATCACCTCTTCGCCGAGGTGATCGACAACGCCATGGACGAGGCGGTCGCCGGCCATGCCAGCTTCATCGATGTCGAGTTGCTGGAGGATGGCTCGATCGCGGTGACCGACAATGGCCGCGGCATCCCGGTCGATCCTCATCCGAAATTTCCCGGCAAATCGGCGCTCGAGGTCATCATGACCACGCTGCATGCGGGCGGAAAATTCGATTCCAAGGCCTATGAGACCTCCGGTGGCCTGCATGGCGTCGGCGTCTCCGTGGTCAACGCGCTCTCCGACCGGCTCGAGGTCGAGGTCGCGCGTGGCAAGATGCTCTACCGCCAGCTCTTCTCGCGCGGCCTGCCGCAAGGGCCTCTGGAGACGGTCGGCGCAGTGGCGAACCGGCGCGGCACGCGGGTGCGCTTCCACCCCGACGCGCAGATCTTCGGCGAAGGCGCCCAGTTCGTGCCGGCGCGGCTGTTCCGCATGGCCCGCTCGAAGGCCTATCTGTTCGGCGGCGTCGAGATCCGCTGGCGTTGCGCGCCCAGCCTGCTCAAGCCGGAGGGTGACGTCGCCGCCGAGGCCGTCTTCAAGTTCCCCGGGGGGCTGCGCGACTATCTCGCCCGGGAGATCGAGGGCAAGGACCTCGTGGCCGAGCCGATTTTCTCCGGCAAGATCACCAAGGAAGGCAGCCATGGTTCGCTCGAATGGGCGATCGCCTGGCTGGCGACCGGCGAGGACGGCTTCTCCTCCTCCTATTGCAACACGATCCCGACTCCCGAGGGCGGCACGCATGAATCCGGCCTGCGCATCGCGCTGCTGCGCGGCCTGCGCGACCATGCCGAGCGCATCGGCCAGTCCAAACGCATGGCGCAGGTCACCGCCGACGATGTGATGGCAACCTGTGCGGCCATGCTCTCCGTCTTCATCCGCGAGCCGGAGTTCCAGGGCCAGACCAAGGACAAGCTGGCGACGCTGGAGGCCGCGCGCATCGTCGAGAACGCCGTGCGCGACGCCTTCGACCACTGGCTCGCCCAGGCGCCGCAGCAGGCGCTGAAGCTGCTCGACTGGTCGGTCGACCGGGCCGAGGAACGCCTGCGCCGCCGGCTGGAGAAGGAGGTCTCGCGCAAGACTGCGACCCGCAAGCTCAGGCTGCCCGGCAAGCTCGCCGACTGCTCGAATGCGGGCGCGGCGGGCTCGGAGCTCTTCATCGTCGAGGGCGATTCGGCCGGCGGCTCGGCCAAGCAGGCGCGCAACCGCGCGACCCAGGCGATCCTGCCGCTGCGTGGCAAGATCCTCAACGTCGCCAATGCGACGCGCGAGAAGCTGAATGCGAATCAGCAGCTCGCCGACCTGATCCTGGCGCTGGGCTGCGGCATCGGTAGCCAGTTCCGCGAGGACGACCTGCGCTATGAGAAGGTCATCGTGATGACCGACGCCGATGTCGATGGCGCGCATATCGCTTCGCTGCTGGTGACCTTCTTCTGGCGCCAGATGCCGCGGCTGATCGAGAAGGGGCATCTCTACCTCTCGATCCCGCCGCTCTATCGCCTGCGCCATGGCGGCAAATCGGTCTATGCCCGCGACGATGCCCACAAGGACGAGCTGATCGCCAGCGTCTTCAAGGGCAAGAAGCCCGAGATTGGGCGCTTCAAGGGTCTCGGCGAGATGATGCCGGCCGAGCTCAAGGAAACCACGATGGACCCGGCCAAGCGCATCCTGCTCAAGGTCATGGTCGATCACGAGGCCCGCGAGGAGACCTCCGACACGGTCGAGCGGCTGATGGGCAACAAGCCGGAAGCGCGCTTCCTCTTCATCCAGGAGCGCGCGGCCTTCGCCGGGGAGCTGATCGACCTGTGATCGCCGCGGCCTGCGCGAAAGCGCTCCGCCGGCCGCGCATCGACCCGAAGATCGCCGGCAGATCTCTTGCCAGTGTCCGAGCGATGCCCCTCTCCACGACTGTCTGCTGATCCGATCGCCCTCCTCCCGCTCCACCGCGATCGGGGGAATCCCCTGCCGGGGCCAGAGCGATGCCGCATATGCGCCCCATCGCGCCAACGTTTCGCTAACCGTCTTTTTACGGCTGCTGTCGCAGAGTGACCGCCGTCGGCCTCGGGGCAGCGCCGGCGCTGGGGAGGCCTGCATGCGGCTCATCAAACTGTTCTGGCGCAACGAGCGCGGCACGCTGGTCGCCGACCTCGCCAAGGCCGGCGCGGCGATCGCCTTCCTGTCGGTCATCGCCGCCAACGTCATCTCGACCCAGACCGCTCATTTCGACCGCGAGCGCCTGGCCCAGGTCGCGGCAGCGGCGTCGGGCGGGCGGGCAGCCGACCCGATGACGACCGGCTCCCTGCGCAAGGCCGCCTCGGAAACGAAGCTCGACCCCTGCGTTCTGCCGCGCTGAGGATCAGCTCAGCCAGGCCTGCAAGGCACGCGTGACGGCTTCTGGCTGCTCCAGCGTCGCGAGATGCCCGCAGCCGGGCAGTGTGACGAGGCGCGCGGCGGCGCCGATGCCCGCCGCGATTTCCCGGGCTTCCGACGGCGGCGTGATCAGGTCCTCTTCACCGACGAGAACCAGCGTCGGAACGTGGATCGACCCCAGACCCGGACGGGAATCCGGTCGGCCCATGATCGCGCGCTGCTGGCGCACGAAACCATCCGCACCGACCGCCTCGGCCATGGCCCGGACCTCGAGGCGCAGGGCCTCGTCCGAGAGGCGCGCGGGTGCGACCAACCGCTGCCAGAGCAGGGTCGTGACATTGTCGAAGGCGCCCTTCTGCGCCAGCGCAATCATCTGCTCGCGCGGCGCGTTGGTTTCGGGCGTGGCCGGCTTGGCGCTGGTGTCGAGCAGCGCCAGCCGCGTCACGCGTTCCGGGGCGCGGCGTATCACCTCGAAAGCGGCATAGCCGCCCATTGACAGGCCACAGAGGGCAAAGCGCGCGGGCGCGACCGCGAGAAGCCGCTCGGCGATGTCGCCGAGGCTTTCGTCGCAATCATGCTGCGCGACCAGAATCGGGCGCCCCGGCGCCAATGCGGGCCATTGCGGCGCATAGAGGCGGGCATCGCAACTCAGCCCCGGGATCAGCACGAGCGGTTCGATCATCGGTCATCAGCCTCCTGAGGCGCTAGATTGTTGACTTTGCCGTGCTTTTTCTGCATTGCACACGGGTCCGAAGGCGCGCTGGAACAAGAAGTCGCGCCACCGTCGCGGTCGAGTCGGTCATCCCGCCACGTGTCACCGACCCTTGAAGAAGCGCAACCATCGATGTCATTCGCCGAACTCGGCCTGAGTGAAAAGGTTCTGACTGCCGTCACGACCGCAGGCTACAATTCCCCCACTCCGATCCAGGCTCAGGCCATCCCGCATGTGCTGGCCCGCCGTGACGTGCTCGGCATCGCCCAGACTGGCACCGGCAAGACCGCCGCCTTCACCCTGCCGATGCTGACGATCCTCGAGAACGGCCGGGCCCGCGCCCGGATGCCGCGCACGCTGATCCTGGAGCCGACGCGCGAGCTCGCCGCCCAGGTCGAGGAAAACTTCACCCGCTACGGCGTCAACCAGAAGCTCTCGGTCGCGCTGCTGATTGGCGGCGTCTCCTTCGGCGACCAGGACGCCAAGATCACGCGCGGCGTCGACGTGCTGATCGCGACGCCCGGCCGCCTGCTCGACCATGTCGAGCGCGGCAAGCTGCTGCTCACCGGCGTCGAGCTGCTCGTCATCGACGAGGCCGACCGCATGCTCGACATGGGCTTCATTCCCGACATCGAGCGCGTCTGCAAGCTGGTGCCGTTCACCCGGCAGACGCTGTTCTTCACCGCGACGATGCCGCCCGAGATCACCCGCATCAGCGAGCAGTTCCTGCACAACCCGGTGCGCGTCGAGGTTTCGCGGCCGGCGACTGCGGCGACCACGATCACGCAGCGGCTGATTGCCTCGAACGGCCAGGATTTCGAGAAGCGCGAGACGCTGCGCAAGCTCATCAACGAAGCCAAGGACCTGCAGAACGCGATCGTCTTCTGCAACCGCAAGCGCGATGTCGCAACGCTGCACAAGTCGTTGCAGAAGCACGGCTTTCCGGCCGTCTCGCTGCATGGCGACATGGACCAGTATGCCCGCATGGCGGCGCTCGAATCCTTCCGCACCGGCGAGATGCCGATCCTCGTCGCGAGCGATGTCGCCGCGCGCGGGCTGGACATCCCCGCCGTCAGCCACGTCTTCAACTACGACGTCCCGACCCATGCGGAGGATTATGTTCACCGCATCGGCCGCACCGGCCGCGCCGGGCGCGAGGGTGCCTCCTTCACCATCGTGACGAAGCATGACGAGAAGCTCGTCGCTGCGATCGAGAAGTTGATGGGCCAGGCGATCTCCTGGGAGGAAGGCCGCGGTCTCGACGCGCTGCCGCCAGGCGCGCCGCGCGAGGATCGGCCGGGCCGCGGTGGCCGGGGCGACGAGCGGCGCGGGCGCGGAGGCGAGCGTGGACGCGGCCGTCCCGAGCGCGGCCCGCGTGCAGAGCCGGAAGCGGCCCCTCGCCCGATCCGGGTCGAGCGCACGGCCGCGGAGGACGATGCTGTGGCACCGCGCCGGCGTGGCGCCAGCGACGGCCCGACACGGACGAAAATCCGCGGCGACGGTGCGGCCGAGGCACCGGCCCGCGGCAAAGCTCGCGGTGACGCGGCCGTCACGGCCGCGCGCCCCGAGCGCGCGCCGGAGAGCGTCGCCACCAAGCCGGTCAAGGCTGCCGAGGGCCGGTCTCCGCGCCCCGAACCGCGCCGCCGCGACGACGATGACGGCCCGAAGGTCAAGGGCTTGGGCGACCATGTTCCAGCGTTCCTGATGCGGCCCGTTCGGGTCGGCTAAGGCGCCCCGGGTCAACGGCATTTTAACCTGCCTCGCCTAAGGTCAAGTCGTGGAGGCGGCCAAGGTCGCAATCACGGACGGGCGCATGCCGCCGTTGAGACGGACAGGATGTCCCGCTTCGATTCTCAATCGAGGCTGCCGTGGCTTCGGCCGCGCGCGGGCTCCGCGTTCGGATTGTCGATGGCATGAGCGACCACGCACTGCCCCTCCCTGCATCGGACGACCTCGCCGAACGTGTCGTCGCCGCGATGCGCGAGCATGGTTCGCCAACCTATCCGCGCGCCTTCGAAGTCTGGTACGCCCATCTCAGCGGCGAAATGCCAGCGATCAGCATGGCCATGCACGCCATCATCACCGGCAGCGACGGCAAGGTCGGCGTCGCCGACATCGACCAGCTCTATGACCGCTTCATCGGCACCGAGCGGCTGGCGCGCCATGCCGAGCGGACCAGCCTGCAGGTGCTCGGCGAGATCGACGGGCTGATGGCGCTCGTCGACAAGGCGCTGGATTCGAGCGAGCGCTATCATGGGCGTCTCTGCGCCATGTCCGAGGACGTGCCCGCGCCCGCCGACCGCCAGAAGCTGCGCGAATGGGTCGAGGCGCTGGTGATGTCGACCCGCGAAGAGGTCACGCGCAAGACCAAGCTCGAGGCGCAGCTGCGCGACAGCTCCAACGAGATCCGCAATCTGCGCGAGGCGCTGGAGTCGACGCGGGCGGAAGCCCTCACCGATCCGCTGACGGGCCTCGCCAATCGCCGCCATTTCGAGGAGATGCTGCAGAAGTCGATCGATCAGGCGACGCTGCGGCGCGAGCCCTTCGCGCTGGTGATGGCCGATATCGACTTCTTCAAGCAGTTCAACGACGCCCATGGCCACCTCACCGGTGACCAGGTGTTGCGTCTCGTCGCCCGCACCATGAAGGACAAGTTCAAGGACAAGGCGATCATCACCCGCTTCGGCGGCGAGGAGTTCGCCGTCATCCTCCCCGATGCCGACCTGATCGCCGGCAAGTTCGGGGCCGAGACGGTGCGCCAGGCCCTGCTGACACGCGAATTGGTGAAGCGCTCGACCAACGAGAATCTCGGGCGCATCACGATCTCGCTGGGCGTGGCGAGCTATGCCCGCGGAGACACGGCGGCGTCTCTGACCGAGCGGGCCGACCAGGCGCTGATGGCGGCCAAACGCAGCGGCCGCAACCGCACCGTGACCGAGGATGCCGTCGAGGCCGCGAGTCGCGTCGCCTGACGGCCCGGCGCAGCCGCTCAATGGGCGCCGGCGGCATCCGCGCGCGGCTTGATCTCGACCGATTCGCCGCAGCCGCAGGCCGAGACCTGGTTGGGGTTGTTGAAGACGAAGGTCGACGAGAACCGGTCCGTGCGGAAGTCCAGTTCGGTGCCGAGCAGGAACAGCACGGCCTTGCCGTCGACGATGACGGTCGCGCCCTTCTCGGTGACGACCTCGTCGCCCTTGGCCGCCTCGCGCGCGACCTCGAAGGTGTATTCCATCCCGGCGCAACCGCCCTTCTTGACGCCGACGCGCAGGCCGAGCGCCGGCTCTGCAGCGTCCGACTGCGCCATGATCTCGCGAATCCGCGCCGCAGCGGCATCCGTCAGCGAAACGACCTTCAGGCCGGGTATCGAAAACATCTGTCGTCCCTCCCCAGTCGGGTTCAAGGCCCGATGAAGCAAGATTGCACCGCCTTACATAAGGATTGCCGAAGCAAAGGTCGAGGTGTCCCGATGCAGGGCGCCGTCGCAGCCGGGATGTTGCAAGCCCCGCCCCGCCATGCACTGTGACGCCTCCTCCCTCCGCATCCACCCGGCGACATCCCCCATGGCTTACCGCACCCACAGCCCGCAATCGCTGCGCGCCCTCGTCCAGGACATGATCGTCGCGGCCGGCTGGAGCGCGGAGGCCGCGGCCGAGACGGCTGAGCATCTGGTGCTGGCCAATCTCAGCGGGCATGACAGCCACGGCATTGGCATGCTGCCGCTCTATTTCCAGTCGCTCGCGGACGGGAACCTGTCGCCGACCTCACGGCCACAGGCGCGCCTCGACGCGGCGCCGTTCCTGATCATCGACGGCGCGGTGGCGCTCGGCCAACCGACAGCCCGCAACGCGGTCGAGCAGGCGGCCGCGATGGCGAAGACCGGCGGTGTCGCGATCCTGAACCTGCTCGACGCTCACCATATCGGCCGCATCGGCCATTATGCCGAGGCTGCCGCCGCGCAGGGGCTGATCTCGCTGTTCTGGGTCAATGTCGCCGGGCGCCCGCCGATCGTCGCGCCGCATGGTGCGAAGCAAGCGCGCTTCGGCACCAATCCCCATGCGATCGGCATTCCCGTCCCGGGGGCCGAGCCGATCATCCTGGATTTCGCGACCAGCCGGATGGCGCATGGCAAGGCGCGCGTCGCGCTCAACAAGGGCGTCGCCGTGCCGCCCGGCTTCATCATCGACGGTGAGGGGCGCCCGACGACGGAGCCCCGCCACGTCTTCCCGCATGCGCTCGCGCAGGGCGAGGCACTCGGGGCCCTGCTGCCCTTCGGCGACCACAAGGGCGCAGGCCTATCGCTGATCGCCGAGCTGCTCTCGGCCGGGCTGATCGGCGCCGCCCGCATCGACCAGAAGCCGGCGAAGAGCTGGATCATCAATTCGCTCTTCGGCATCCTGATCGATCCAGCGAGGCTGGAGCCCGACGAGGCGCTGCGGCGCGAACGGATCGAGAGCTACCTCGCCTTCGTCCGGGCGGCGAAGCCGCAGGACGCGGCCGATCCGGTGCTGACGCCGGGCGAGAAGGAACGTGCCATGCGGATCGAACGCGGTGCGGCCGGAATCCCGCTCGACGACGAGACCTGGTCGCAGATCCGGGCCGCTGCCGCGGCGCATGGGATCGACGCCGAGCTCTACTGACGAAACGGGCTAACGATGACGCTCGACGGCTACAACGCCTTCTGCAGCGGCCTGCCGGCCACCAGCAGCGTCGTGCAATGGGGCGGTGCCCATGTCTGGAAGGTCGGGGGCAAGGTCTTCGCGATCGCCCGCACCGATGACGGCGTGGCGCTCTCGGTGACCTTCAAATGCTCCTGGGCGAGCTACGACATCCTGAAGGAGCAGCCGGGCCTGCGCCCCGCCCCCTATCTCGCCTCGCGCGGCATGAGCTGGATCCAGCGCCTGACCGACGAGGCCATGCCGGACGAGGCGCTGCAGGACTATCTGCGCGCGAGCCACCGGCTGGTCGCGGCGGGGCTGACGAAGCGGGCGCGGGCGGAGCTGGGGCTCGATGTCCCGACCCGCTCCCGTCGAGCGTAAGCCCTGGCGCGGGTCATCCCGGACAAGCCGCGCAGCGGCGCCGATCCGGGATGACCGCACTCCGTTGGACGCCTGGCGTGCGGGGTTACAGCAGCGCCTCACCCCGGAACACCGGCACGCAGGAGCCGCCGACGGTGGCGCGGATGCCGTCGGCGTCGCGACGCGCCGTCAGCTGCAGCAGGCTCGGCCGGCCCATCTCGACGCCCTGGGTCAGGGTGAAGCTCGCATTGTCGCCGCCGTCCAGCGAGAGCAGCAGGGCCGCCAGCGTCGCGCTGGCGCTGCCGGTGGCCGGGTCCTCCCAGGTGCCGCTGATCGGCGCGAACATGCGGGCGCGGATCGACTGGCCGTCGCGGACATAGAGGAAGAGCGAGAGCCGCCCCTCCAGACCGGGCGTGGCGTCGCGCAGGGCGCGGAACGCGGTCAGGTCGGGCGTGGCGCGCGCCAGCGCCTCGGACGCCACCTCCGCCAGCACGAAGAAGACGCCGACCGAGGCGCGGATCGGCTTGTGCCGGCCGGTGAGCACGTCCTCGGCTTTCAGCCCGGCGCAGGCCGCGATCGCCTCGGTCGACAGCTCGACACCCGTCGAAAGCGGCTGCGGCGCGGCGATGGTGGCCCCGGCGATCTCGCCGGCGGCGTCACTGGCGACCTTCACCGTGACGAGGCCGGCGATCTCCTCGAAGCGCAGCACGCCGCCGCTGTCGCGGCCATGGCGGGCGAGCACGAAGGCTGTGCCGACATTGGGATGGCCGGCGAAGGGCATCTCATGGGTGCGGGTGAAGATGCGCACGCGCGCCGTGTTGGCGGGGTCCGCCGGGGGCAGCACGAAGGTCGTCTCGCTGTAGTTCATCTCGGCCGCGAGCGACTGCATCTCGGCGTCGCTCAGCCCGCGCGCATCGGTGAAGACCGCGAGCTGGTTGCCGCCGAAGCGGGTTTCCGTGAAGACATCGACGGTCTCATAGGCATAGCGGCGCATGCTTGTCTCCCCGCCGCGAGAGACGCGGCCCTGGCGCGCTTGATGCCACCGATCGCGGCGCAGGGATAATCAAGCTCGCAGATGCGTTCGATCACCGCCGCTGATTATCTCGGGGGAACAGGCCCCTCGCCCGCCGGTTGCTCTTCCGACAGAGACAAGGACCAGCGCCATGAGCGATCACGACCGGACCAACCACGCGAAGACCCAACACCATCCCGGCCCCGATACGCCGCGGCGTCCGGGCCAGCCCGGCGAGCAGGACCAGCACCGTCCGGGACCGAGCCCGGATTCGCCCCATCAGACGGGGCCGCACGCGCCCTATGATTCCGATGCCGGCGCGGTCGCGCAGCGCATCCGCCAGGATGCCGCGGGGCAGTCTGGCGAAGGGAAACCCGATCCTAACAAGGATGGGCTCAGCAGCGCGAACCCGGTCGTCCTGTCGGGCGATGGCGACGCGACCAGCTGCAACGGCCATGGCCGCGACCGGGATGGGTCGGCGACGAAGCAGGAGTGAGGCCGTCCAGCCTCACCACATGTCGAGCGCGACCCTCGCCTCGTCGGACATGCGCGACTGGTCCCAGGGCGGATCGAAGGTCATGTTGACGCTGACGCCGGAGACGCCGTTGACGGTCGCGACCGCGTTCTCGACCCAGCCCGGCATCTCGCCGGCGACGGGGCAGCCAGGGGCGGTCAGCGTCATGTCGATGGCGACATGACGGTCATCGGCGATGTCGACGCGGTAGATCAGCCCGAGCTCGTAGATGTCGGAGGGGATTTCGGGATCGTAGACCGTCTTCAGCGCCGCGATGATGTCGTCGGTCAGACGGTCGATCTCCTCCGGCGGCAGGGCCGTGCCGGCGCCCATGGTCGGCGCGTTCGGCTTGATGTCGTCTGCGACGGTGTCGGTCATGAGCGCAATCCTACTCAGGCAAACAGGCTTTCGGCCTTTTGCAGGGCTTCGACGAGCCTGTCGACCTCGTCCATCGTGTTGTAGAGGCCAAACGAGGCCCGGCAGGTCGACGTCACACCATATCGGGCCATCAGCGGCATGGTGCAATGGGTGCCGGCGCGCACCGCGACGCCGGCGCGGTCGATCACCGTCGCCACGTCATGGGCATGGGCGCCCTTCATCTCAAAGGCGACGATTGCGCCCTTGTTCTTCGCCTTGCCGAAGATGCGGATCGCGTTCATCTCGCCCAGCCGCTGCATGGCATAAGTGCCGAGCCGCGCCTCATGGGCCGCGATGTTCTCAGCGCCGAGCGCCATCATGTAGTCGAGCGCAGCGCCGAGGCCGACCGCCTCGATGATCGCCGGCGTGCCGGCCTCGAAGCGATGCGGCGGATCGTTATAGGTCACCGTGTCTTCGGTGACGGTGACGATCATCTCGCCGCCGCCTTCATAGGGCGGCAGCTTCTCCAGCCATTCGCGCTTGCCCCAGAGGATGCCGGAGCCGGTCGGCCCATAGGTCTTGTGGCCGGTGAAGCAGTAGAAATCGCAGCCCAGCGCCTGGACGTCGACGGGCAGATGCACAGCCCCCTGGCTGCCATCGACGACGAGCGGAAGCCCGTGCGACCGGCAGATCGCGGCGATTTCCGGAATCGGCAGGATGGTGCCGATCGCGTTCGACATATGCGTCAGCGAGACCACCTTGGTCCGCGGCGAAATCAGCTTCTCGAAGTCCTCGATCAGGAAGTTGCCGTCCTCGTCGACCGGCGCCCATTTGATCACGGCGCCATGGCGCTCCCGCCAATAGTGCCAGGGCACGATGTTGGAGTGGTGCTCCAGGATCGAGAGGATGATCTCGTCGCCCTCGCCGAGCTGCAGATGGCGGCCGAGCGAGGCGGCGATGGTGTTGAGCGCGCCGGTCGAGGAGCGCGTGAACACGATCTCCTCGAGATGGGCGGCGTTGAGGAAGCGGCGCGCGCTTTCGCGAGCCGCCTCATAGGCTTCGGTCGAGGCGTTGGCGAGATAGTGCAGCCCGCGATGGACGTTGGC
>CALRYW010000055.1:0-26561 GCA_943372485.1 Allobosea thiooxidans | reverse complement strand
CCCAAGCCCGTGCCGCCCGAGTCGACGTTGCGGGCCTCGTCGAGGCGGAAGAAGGGGCGGAAGACGTCCTCGCGCTGGTCAGGCGGGATGCCGGGGCCGTCATCGTCGATCATCACGATCAGGTAGCGCGCGTCATGGGTGGCGCGGATGGCGATGCGGTCGCCATAGCGGGCGGCGTTGGAGACGAGGTTCGTCAACAGGCGGCGGAAGGCGTCGGGCCGGACCACGACCAGCGGATCGCCGACCACGGTCAGCTCGGTCTGGTGGCCCTGGCGCTCAGCGTCCGATTTCAGCTCCTCGAGCAGGCCGCGGATATCGGTCTCGACCGCCGTCTCGCCGGCATCGCCGCGCGCGAAGGCGAGATAGTCCTCGAGCATGCGGGCCATCTCGTCGACATCCTTCTCCAGCGCCTCGATCTCGGAGGAGCGCTCGAGCAAGGCGAGCGAGAGCTTGAAGCGGGTCAGGATGGTGCGCAGGTCGTGGCTGACGCCGTTGAGCATGGTGGTGCGCTCGCCGACCGCGCGCTCGACGCGGCGCTTCATCTCGATGAAGGCGTTGCCGGCGCGGCGGACCTCGCGGGCGCCGCGCGGGCGGAACTCGGCGTCGCGGCCCTTGCCGAAGGCCTCGGCCGCATCGGCGAGCTTGAGGATCGGGTGGATCTGGTTGCGCAGGAACAGAACCGCGATGGTCAGCAGGATCAGCGAGGTGCCGAGCATCCAGAGCAGGAAGATGTGGCTGTTGCTGGCATAAGCTGAGTTCCGCCTCGTCAGGATGCGCATCACATCCTTGTCGAGCTTGATGCGGATCTCGATCAGGCTGGAGCGGCCGACCGTATCGAGCCAGAAGGGGCGGGCGACCTGCTGGGCGAGCTCGGCCGAGAGCGCGCTGTCGAGCAGCGAGAAGAAGGGGCGCGGACCCGGCGGCGGCAGGTCGGAATCGGGGATGATGTCGATGTCCATGCCGAGCCGCTCGGCGGCGATGCGCGAGAGCACGCTGGTGTCGGCATCCTGCGGATAGCTCTCATAGACATCGATCATCGCGGCGATGTCGGCGGAAACGGCCGAGGACAGGCGCTGCGTCACAGTCTGCCAGTGCCGCTCCATGAAGACATAGGCGATGACCGACTGCAGCAGCACGACGGGGGCGATGACGATGACGAGCGCGCGCGGATAGAGGCCCTTGGGGGCATAGCGGGCGATGGCGTGCAGCGGCCGGCCGGCGATCTTGAGCCAGGGCTTCAGCCAGTTGTTGGCGCCGGTCCGCGCGCGCGCGATCGCCGTTCCCAGGCGCGCCCAGCTCGCTGCCATGATCTGCGCCACGCCCCTGCGACGCCTGCCGGGCTGGACGGGCGTCACGTCCGGTCGGTCACGAGGCGATAGCCGACGCCGCGCACGGTCTGGAGATAGAGCGGATCGGCCGGGTCGCGCTCGATCTTGCGGCGCAGCCGGTTCATCTGGACGTCGACGGTGCGGTCATTGGCGGCGGTGCCCTGGGCGGCCAGTTCCTCGCGCGGCACGACCTCGCCGGCGCGCTCCGCCAGGGCGGTCAGGATCTCGCGCTCGCGCTCGGTCAGGCGGACGGGCTCCTCGCCCTTGCGCAGCTCGCCGCGGGAAAGCCCGTAGAGGAAGGGGCCGAAGCGGACGAAATCGGGCCTGGCCGCCTGCGCCGGCTCGGCGGCCATGGTGCGCTTGAGGATGTTGCCGAGGCGCAGCAGCAGTTCGCGCGGCTCGAAGGGCTTTGCGAGGTAGTCGTCGACGCCGATCTCGAGGCCGTTGATGCGGTCCTTGCCATCGGCGCGGGCGGTCAGCATCAGGATCGGTACGGCTGAGTCGGTGCGGAAGCGGCGGGCGAAGTCGAAGCCGTTCTCGCCGGGCATCATGATGTCGAGCACGATCGCGTCGAAGACGAGGCGGGCCAGGCGCTGGTCGGCCTCGCCGGCATTGGCCGCGGTGGTGACGCGGTAGCCGTTGTCGCCGAGGAAGCGCGCCAGCAGGTCGCGCAGGCGGCGATCGTCATCGACCACGAGGATGTGGGGGGCCTCGTCGGGGAGGGGTTTTCGCGCCGGCTGTGCGGCCATGTCTTGTCCGCCTTGATTGTCTCTTGCGCCTTGGGCTGATGCCGTGGGCCTCACCGCGGCGCGGCGAGGAAGCCCTGCACCTTGTGGCGTTCGGAGGGATCGATCAACCCCGCGAGATATTGCGCGACGGTCTCGGCCGCCTCCGGCGCGAGATCGGCCAGCGCCGCCTGGATACGCTGGGCCTGCAGCCTGACGAGCCGTAAGGCGAGATCCTGCCCTGCGGCCGTGGCGTGGAGATGACGCTGGCGCTTGTCCTGCACGCCGGTGCGCTGCTCGACGAAGCCGGTCTCGACCAGTTCCTTGAGGACGCGGTTGAGGCTCTGCTTGGTGATCTTCAGGATGTCGAGCAGTTCGGCGATGGTCAGCCCCGGCCGGCGCAGGACGAAATGCAGCACGCGGTGATGGGCCCGGCCGAAGCCGTATTCGGCGAGGATCAGGTCGGGGCCGCCGACGAAGTCGCGATAGGCGAAGAAGAGCAGTTCGATCAGGTCGTAGGGGACCGTCGCATCCGCTGCGGGAGGGGCGGCGGGCGTGGACCGGGCCTGCGTCTGCGGCATCGAATCCGTCCTGCGAATTACGTCAGTGATGTTGACATATCTCAGACGGAAGATTACCGGTCAAGCGCGCCTGACGACGGAATATGTCGCAAGACGATGTTGCAGCGCAGTATCATTCCGGTCTTCGCCCGGCCCGCCATGGTGACGGTGCTCGGGCGCCAGCGGATCAACCGGACCGGACGTGCCAAGAGGAGCACCCCATGTCAGTCATTCCTTTCGACCAGCGCGACGGAGTCATCTGGTTCGACGGCAAGCTCGTGCCGTGGAAGGACGCGAAGATCCACGTACTGACTCATGGGCTGCATTACGGTTCCTGCGTGTTCGAGGGCGAGCGCGCCTATGACGGCGTGATCTACAAGGGCACCGAGCACTCGCAGCGCTTCCACAAATCGGCCGAGATCATGGATTTCACGATCCCCTGGTCGGTCGCCGAGCTCGACGCCGCCAAGGAACTCTGCCTCAAGGAGAACGGGCTGAAGGACGCCTATCTCCGCCCGGTCGCCTGGCGCGGCTCGGAGATGATGGCGGTCTCCGGCATCAACAACACGATCCACACCGCCATCGCGGTCTGGGAGTGGCCGAGCATGTTCGACATGGCGCAGAAGCTGAAGGGCGTGCGCCTCGATGTGGCCGCCTATCGCCGGCCGGACCCGGCCTGCGCGCCGGTTCATGCCAAGGCGGCGGGACTCTACATGATCTGCTCGCTCTCCAAGCACAAGGCGGAGCGCGCCGGCTATGCCGATGCGATGATGCTGGACTGGGAAGGCAACGTCGCCGAATGCACCGGCGCCAACATCTTCTTCATCAAGGACGGCGTGATCCATACCCCGCTGGCCGACCGCTTCCTGAACGGCATCACCCGCCAGTCGGTGATCGATCTCTGCCGCCAGCGCGGCTTCGAGGTGGTCGAGCGCCGGATCAAGCCGGAGGAGCTGGAAAGCTTCAGCGAGTGCTTCATCACCGGCTCGGCGGCCGAGGTGACGCTGGTCTCCGAGATCGGCCCCTACTCCTTCCTCACCGGCAATATGGGCAAGGTGATCATGGAGGATTACTCCGACGCGGTGCGGGGCAAGCCCAGGGCTGCCTGAGCACAGGCCGTCATGCCCGGGCTCGCCCGGGGCATGACGGCCGTCAGTTGGCCGCGCTGCCCTTGCTCCGAAACAGCGTGATCCAGTCGTCGCCGGGGATAAGGCGGCACTCGCTCATCTCGCTCCATTGCAGGACGGCGAAGCGCTTGCCGTCCCAGCCATAGGAGCCCGAACTGCCGCAATCGCCGAGGCCGCGGGCCTTGGCGTAGAAGCTGATCTGGCCCGTTTTCGCGTCGAAATCGGCATTGACCAGCTCGCTGGCCGCCGTGCCCGAGGCCCCCTCGAAGGGTGCCGGTCTCGCCTTGGCGACGTCGCGCCCGCCGACCAACCAGAACTGGCTCGAGACATTGTAGGCACCGCGCGAGCAGGCGACGGCAACGAGCCGGAGCGTGGTGTCCAGAGCCCAGGCGCCATCGGTGTCGGTGAAGCCGTCGGGCATGTCCTCGCAGGAATCGGGTTCGCGGCGATTGATTTCGGCCCGCATCGCCGTGACCAGCGCCGACGCCTCGGCCTTGGCGAGGGCCTTGCCGGAGGCGGGCCGGCTTGCCACGACCGGCAGGGCAGGGGCGGCCGGTACGGTGCCGGTCGCGCCCTTGCGGATCAGCGCGGTCGGCGTGTTCAGCCGGCCCTGCTGCTCGTCGATCCAGAGCATGGCCGCGACCGAGCCCGCGAGGGAGACCTTGAAGCTCTCCGTTTCGATCTGGGCCGTCAAAATCGTCGCCTTGCGGGCCGCCGTGATCAGGGCCTCGGCCTCCGCGCGCGGGATCGCGATCTCGGCAACCTCGCCGTCGATGCTGGTCGCCTGAAGCGGCCGCCCGGCGGCCGGGAAGGGCGCGCCATCCAGGGCCAGCGTGATGGTGAAGCTCGGTTTCAGCTTCTGCGCCCGCAGCTTCAGCGCCAGGGTCGGAGCGCCCTCGGGGCCGGCCGGGCGGTCGAGCCGCAGGAAGGCGATCTCGTCCTCGGTCCCAACGGGAAGCGACAACGCCGTGCAGGATTTCGTGTTGTCGCAACCCGCGACCCAGTCGCGGAAGGTCTTGATCGGGCCGATCTGCGCCTGGGCCGGGGTCGCCAGGGCGAACATCAGCCCGAGCGCCGCCAGCGCACGCTTACTCCCAGCGCCGCGCCGCATCGTCATCTTCTTCCTTCGCCTCGACCCAGCCGCCGGTCGTGCCGTCGGCGAGATGCTCGCGCTTCCAGAACGGGGCGCGGGTCTTCAGGTAGTCCATCATGAAATCCGCCGCCTCGAAGGCGGCGCGGCGATGGGCGGAAGTGGCGATCACCAGCACGATCTGCTCGCCGGGCGCAACGCGGCCATAGCGGTGGATGGCGAGCAGGCCCAGCAGAGGCCAGCGTGCGGCCGCCCGCTCGGCGACGCGGGCGATCTCGGCTTCGGCCATGCCGGGATAATGCTCGAGCTCGAGCGCCGCGAGCGTGCCGCCCTCGTCACGGCAGAGGCCGGTGAAGCTGACGACGGCGCCGATGTCGCGCCGGCCGGCGGAGAGCGTCGCGATCTCGGCCGCGAGGTCGAAATCCTCCCGCTGAATGCGCACGATTGGGGTCATGCCTGCCTCTGTCTTTCCGGGGCCACGCGCAGCGCGGAACCCGGAACCCATGACCGGGTGAGCGACAAGGGCGCCATCCCAGCTGCTGCACCCGGTCGTGGGGTCCGGGTTCCCGCCTTCGGCGTGCCCCGGAATGACAGTGGGGCCGTCATCTCAGCCGCCCGTCATCGGCGGGAAGAAGGCGATCTCGCGGGCGCCGTCCAGGCGCGCGCCCGGCTTGACATGGGTCTGGTTGACGGCGGCGCGCACCAGCGTCTCGTCGGCGAAGGCGGCGGCGTAGCCCTCGTCGCGGGTCTTCAGCCAGCGCACGAGGTCGAGCACGGTGGCGACGTCGTCCGGCAAGGCGATCTGCTCCTCGGCCTGGCCGACGCGCTCGCGCACCCAGGCGAAATAGATCAGCCTGACGGTCCGTGTCTGCACGGCGGGCGCCGTCGTGTCGGGAGACTGCGTCATGAGCCGCGCAGGTCCTCGTCGACCATGTGGCGGATGCCGGCGTTGAAATAATCCCAGCCGGTGTAGATCGTCAGGGCGGCGGCGACCCACAGCATGACGATGCCGATCTGCGTGTTGTAGGGCAGGACGGTGTCGCCCGCCGGCCCGGCCACGAGAAAGCCGAGCGCGAGCAGCTGCGCCGTCGTCTTCCACTTGGCGACCTTGCTGACGGGGACGCTGACCTTCAGATCGGCCAGGAACTCGCGCAGGCCCGAGACCAGGATCTCGCGGCAGAGGATGACGATGGCCGCCCAGATTGCCCAGCCCTTGATCGTCTCGGTGTGGACGAGCATCAGCAGGAGCGCGCAGACCAGCAGCTTGTCGGCGATCGGATCGAGCATGCGGCCGATGGCCGATTGCTGGCTCCAGGCCCGCGCGATCCAGCCATCGAGATAATCGGTGACGGCGGCGGCGACATAGACCGCGAGCGCGATCCAGCGGACCCAGTCGTCCTTCGGCCAGAACAACAGCCCGACCAGCGCCGGGATCGCCAGGATCCGGCCGTAGGTGAGCAGGTTCGGCAGGGACCAGGGTCCGCGCCGCCGCATGGCATCTGGAAGAATCGTCACGGAAATCACCAAAGCAGCGGGGTTGTGACAGCGTCAACACGCAATGCGGCGACAATGCCAGTGTTCGTCAGCCATCGTGAAAATAATCATGCACGGCCCTGGCCGTGGCCGCGTTGACGCCCGGCGTCCGCATCAGATCGTCGAGCTTGGCGCGCTTGATCGCCTTGACCGTTCCGAAATGCAAAAGCAGAGCCCGCTTGCGCGACGGCCCGATGCCGGGAATCTCGTCGAGCGGGTTCTTCATCGTGTCTTTCTTCCGCCGCGCCCGGTGCGTACCGATGGCGAAGCGATGCGCCTCGTCGCGCAGACGCTGGATGAAATAGAGCGCCGGGTCGCGCGGCGGCAGCTTGAAGGGCTCGCGACCGGCCATATGGAAGGTCTCGCGCATGGCGTTGCGGTCCTCGCCCTTGGCGATGGCGACGAGCGGAATGTCGGCGGCCCCGAGTTCGGCCATGATCCGACGCGCCACTTCGAACTGTCCCTTGCCGCCATCGACGATGACGAGATCGGGCCTGGAGGGGAAACTGTCGTCGTGTGGATTGTCGACTGCAGGCGGGGCGCCAGCCCTCCCCCCGCTTGCGGTGGGGAGGGTTGGGTGGGGGCCAGTTCCGCTTGGCTCGACCGGGGTGGCTTCTCCTGCACGCCCCCCCATCCCTAACCCTTCCCCACCGAAGTCGGATGTTTCCGACTTCGGCAACGGCTGGGCCATGTCGGATCCATCCGACATGGCTGAAGCGGGGGGAAGGGGACCGGTCGAGGCTCCCTCGCCGGCTGGAACATCCTGCGAGACGGCCGCTGACGCGGCCTCCTCAGGATGAGGGCTGGAGGGTAGCGCGCCCGCGTCCTTCGCCAGCCGCGCGAACCGCCGCTGCAGCACCTCGCGCATCATGCCGAAGTCGTCGCCGGCGATGGTGTCGGTCGAGATGTTGAAGGTGCGGTAATGGCTCTTCATGAAGCCGTCCCGGCCGGCGACGACCATGCCGCCGACGGCGTTGGTGCCCATGATGTGGGAGTTGTCGTAGACCTCGACGCGGCGAGGCGGCTTGGCCAGACCGAAGACGGCGCCGAGCGCGGCCAGGAGCGAGCTCTGGCCGGCATTGTCGGCGAGCTTGCGCGAGAGCGCCTCGCGGGCGTTCTTGCGCGCCATCTCAATCAGATCGACACGCTCGCCGCGCTTCGGGTTGGCGACCTCGACCTTGCGGCCGGCGCGGGCGGAGAGTGCCTGCGTGATCAGGTCCATCTCCGCCAGCTCGTGCGAGAGCAGCACGAGGCGCGGCGGCGGCTTGTCGTCATAGAACTGGGTGACGACCGAGGCCAGCACCTCCTCCGGCGTCAGGCTGCGGTCGGCGCGCGGGAAGATCGCGCGGTTGCCCCAGTTCTGCTTGTTGCGGAAGAAGAAGATCTCGACGCAGAACTGCCCGGCCTGCTCGTCGATGGCGAAAACATCCGCCTCCTCGACGCCCTGGGTGTTGATGTCCTGCCCGGCCTGCACGGCCGAGAGCGCCGCCAGCCGGTCGCGATAGCGCGCCGCCTTCTCGAATTCGAGCTCCTCGGCCGCCTCCTGCATCCGGGTCGAGAGCAACTGCTTCACGTTGGAAGAGCGGCCCGAGAGGAAATCGCGCGCCTGGGAGGCCAGCGCCTGATAGTCGGGGATCGCGATTTCGCCGGTGCAGGGGCCGGCGCAGCGCTTGATCTGGAAGAGCAGGCAGGGGCGGGTGCGGTTCTCGTAGAAGGAATCGGTGCAGGAGCGCAGCAGAAAGGCCTTCTGCAGCGCGTCGATCGTCCGCTCCACCGCCCAGACCGAGGCGAAGGGGCCGAAATAATCGCCCTTGCGCTGGCGCGAGCCCCTGTGCTTCGCGATTTGAGGCGCCTCGTGGTCGCCGCTCAGCAGGATGTAGGGGAAGCTCTTGTCGTCGCGCAGCAGCACGTTGTAGCGGGGCCGGAGCTGCTTGATCAGGTTGGATTCGAGCAGTAGCGCCTCGGTTTCCGTCCCCGTGGTGACGAACTCCATATTCGCCGTCTCGGCGATCATGCGCGCGACCGCATTGGTGTGGGCCATGCCGCGCGCATAGGCCGTGACCCGGTTCTTCAGGTTCTTGGCCTTGCCGACATAGAGAACCTCGCCGGCGCTATCGAACATCCGGTAGACGCCGGGCTTGCCCGGCAGATGCTTGGCGAAGCCGGCGATGACCTCGATGCCGGCCTTGAGCGCGCCCGGTGCGGTCTCACCGAGATCAAGCGCAGGCGTCGGCAGCGCCTCCTCGGCCTCGGGTTCGACGACGGGCCCGGTGTCCGGCAGGTCCTCTTCGGGCGGGGGCTGGGTCGGTTCGCGATTCATCGCTCGCATGTAGGATGCGCGAGGCGTTTCGTCATGTCAGGAGCGTATCCCCGTGGTCGAGATGGGAGGGATGGGGGCATGTCGGCTGAGAATGGGGTGCCCGCCGGACAGATGATCCTGCTCAACGGCGCGTCGTCGAGCGGCAAGTCGTCGCTCGCGAGAGCGGTGCAGGCGGTGATCGACAGGCCCTTCTGGCACATCTCGATCGATCATCTGCGTGATTCCGGCGTGCTGCCCTCGGCCCGGATCAGGAGCGGCGAGTTCGCCTGGCGCGCGATGCGCGAACCGTTCTTCATCGGTTTCGAGACGTCGCTGCTGGCCTATCTGCGCGCAGGTAACAACCTGATCGTCGAGCACATCATGGAGAGCGAGGCCTGGCTGCACCGGCTCGTCGACATTCTGGCGGGACAGGACGTCTTCTTCGTCGGCGTGCATTGTGATCTGGCCGAGTTGGAGCGGCGCGAGTTGGCGCGCGGCGACCGCCCGATCGGCGATGCCCGGCGCGACTTCTTCCGGATCCACGACTACTGCCTCTACGATGTCGAGGTCGATGGAACGCGCCCGGCGAAAGACAACGTCGAGATAGTCATCGCCGCGTGGCAGGCGCGTCAGGCCCCCTCTGCTTTCGCGAGGCTGGCGCAAGGCGAAAGGCCGATGGGGGGAAAGGCCAAGCGTGGCTAGGCGGTCCAGGGGTTGATCACTGCCAGGCCCGCCGCCGCGAAGGGAGCGGTGTCGCGTGTCGCCACGGTGAGGCTATGGGCGAGCGCGATGGCGGCGATGTAGCCGTCGACCGTCGCGATGGCTTTGCCGGTCGCGCGGCCATGCGCCCGGAGCTGCGCATAGGCCTCGGCGGCGGCCGTGTCGAAGGGCAGGATGCGACCTTCGAAAACCGGCAGGACGCGGCTGCGAAGAACGTCTTCGAGAGAAGTCTTGCGCCGGCCGTTCGGCAGGACTGCGATGCCCCAGAGCAGTTCGGCCACGGTCACCGCGGACAGATAGAGACTGTCCGTCGGCTGTCGATCGAGCCAGGCTTTCACATTCGGGTGTCCGCCTGGCTTCGAGGCTTCCGACACGACGTTTGTGTCGAGCAGGATCATTCGAAGCTCACCGGCTCTGAGATCGTCTTGTCACGCAGGCCCTCGGTATCAAAGCCCCCGGTTTCGCGGCCGATCTCGGCGAGCAACGAGCCGAGCTTGATGCGCGGCGCCGGATTGACCGCGGCGTCGAGGATATGACGGATCTCGGCTTCGGTGCTGCGACCGTGGCGCGCGGCCCGGATCTTGAGCGCCCGATGCGTCTCGTCGGACAGCTTGCGTACGGTGACTGATGGCATGGCGAGCCTCCACTTTTGGCTGCGAATGATATCAGCATGATGGCGTTGCCATCAATCGTGATGAGCGGTGCGCGGCCACCCCTCTTGACCTCGTCGCATTGCAGTGACCATCACCACCCGCCCGTCAACCGGACACTGCCCATGCCCACATTCGCCATCGCCTTCCCGGTGATCGATCCGGTCGCGCTGCAGTTCGGGCCGCTTTCGGTCAAATGGTACGGGCTGGCCTATGTCGTCGGCCTGCTCGGCGGCTGGTGGTATGCGCGCCGGCTGGTCTCGTCCGAGCCGCTCTGGGCGGGCCGGGCGCGACCGAAGGCCGACGAACTCGACGACATGCTGCTCTTCGTCGCGCTCGGCGTCGTGCTCGGCGGGCGGCTCGGATTCGTGCTGTTCTACGATCTGGCGCGCTATCTCGAACGCCCGCAGGACATCCTGGCGATCTGGCAGGGCGGCATGTCCTTCCATGGCGGGCTGATCGGCGCGACGCTGGGGCTGTGGCTGTTCGCGCGGCGGCGCGGCTACCCAGCCCTGACGGTGTTCGACATTGCCGCCGCCGTCGTGCCGATCGGGCTGTTTCTCGGACGCATCGCCAATTTCATCAATGCCGAACTCTGGGGGCGCCCCGCGCCGGATGTGCCCTGGGCGATGGTGTTTCCCGGCGGCGGGCCGTTGCCGCGCCATCCGAGTCAGCTCTACGAGGCCTTCTCCGAAGGGCTTCTGCTCTTCATCCTGCTGGCGCTGCTGGTGCGGGCCGGCGGGCTGAAGCGGCCCGGCCTCGTCGCCGGCGTGTTCGGCATGGGCTACGCGGTCGCCCGCATTGTCTGCGAGTTCTTCCGCGAGCCCGATCCGCAGCTCGGCTTCCTGTTCGGGACGTCGGTCGATGCGCTCTCGGGCGGCATCACCATGGGCATGCTGCTGTCGCTGCCGCTGTTCGCGGCCGGGCTCGTTCTCGTGTTGCGCGCCCGGCGGGGCCCTGCGTGAGCGCGCTGAAGGCGGAACTGATCCGCCTGATCGCGGAAGAGGGGCCGCTTCCCATCTCGCGCTTCATGGCGCTGTGCCTCGGCCACCCGCGGCATGGCTATTACATGACGCGCGATCCCTTCGGCGCGCAGGGCGATTTCACCACCGCGCCCGAGATCAGCCAGATGTTCGGTGAGATGATCGGGCTCTGGGCGGCCCATCTCTGGCAGGCGATGGGCCAGCCTTCGCGCGTCGCCCTGATCGAGATCGGTCCCGGACGCGGCACGCTGATGGCGGACATGCTGCGCGCCACGCGGATCCTGCCGGGCTTCCGGGACGCGGCGGCGGTGCATCTGGTCGAAACCAGCCCGGTGCTGCGCGAGATCCAGGCCGCGACACTCGTCGGCATGGCCGAGCCGAGCTGGCATGAACGCGTCGAGACCGCGCTGGAGGGGCCCGCGATCATCATCGCCAACGAACTGCTCGATGCGCTGCCGCTCGACCAGTTCGTCATGACGGAAGAGGGCTGGCGCGAGCGGCTCGTCGGGCTCGACGGCGAGGGGCGCCTCGCCTGCGGGCTGGCCGCGACCGCGTCCGACGGGGCGGGGCCCGCGACGGCGCCGCCCGGCGCGATCCTGGAGCAGCCGCTGGCGGCCCTGTCGCTGGTGTCGACCGTCGCATCGCATGTCGCGCGTCATGGTGGCGGGGCGCTCTTGATCGACTATGGCTCGCTGCAATCAGGCTTCGGCGATACGCTGCAGGCGCTGCGCCGGCACGGTTTCGTCGATCCGCTGGAGGAGCCGGGCGAGGCGGATCTGACCGTGCATGTCGATTTCGCCCGGATGGCGCAGGCGGCGCTGCGGGCCGGCGCCGCGACCCACGGACCCGTCCGGCAGGCGGATTTCCTGCTGGCGCTCGGCCTGGCCGAGCGGGCGCAAGCCCTGTCGGCCAAGGCGACGCCGGAGCAAGCGGCGTCGATCGGCGCAGCCTTCGACCGGCTGACCGAGAGGGGCGCCACCGGCATGGGCGATCTGTTCAAGGTTCTGGCCGTCTCCCATCCGGGCTGGCCGCCCTTGCCCGGATTTGACCTTCATCGCCTGCCAGAGCAGGGCTGACATGAGCGGCACCGCTCACTGAAACCGGACGA
The DNA here is from genome assembly GCA_943372485.1 of Allobosea thiooxidans. Taxonomy (GTDB): domain Bacteria; phylum Pseudomonadota; class Alphaproteobacteria; order Rhizobiales; family Beijerinckiaceae; genus Allobosea; species Allobosea thiooxidans_A. The sequence continues at coordinate 14,438 of CALRYW010000055.1, read as the reverse complement.
TACGATGATCATCACCTCCCCCGATCTCGCCGCCGAGCCCGGCATCCGCCACGCCTTCTTCACGCGGGAGGGCGGTGTGTCCACCGGCATCTACGCCTCGCTCAATGGTGGGCTGGGTTCCGCCGACGACCCGGCGGCCATCGCCGAGAACCGCCGGCGCATGGCGGCGCATCTGGCGGTCGAGCCGACGCATCTGGTCAGCCTCTATCAGGTGCATTCCGCCGATGCGGCGGTGGTGACGGGGCCCTGGCCGGGGGAGCGGCCCAAGGCCGACGCCGTGGTGACGGCGGCGTCGGGCGTGGCGCTCGGCGTCTCCAGCGCCGATTGCGGGCCGATCCTGTTCGCCGACAGTGAGGCGCGGGTCGTCGGCGCGGCCCATTCGGGCTGGAAAGGGGCTTTCGGGGGCATCGTGGCCTCGACCGTGACGGCGATGGAGAAGCTCGGTGCGCGGCGCGAGCGCATCATTGCCGTGCTCGGGCCGACGATCAGTGCGGAGGCCTATGAGGTCGGGCCCGAATTCGTCGAGCGTTTCAAATCCGAGAACGCGACCTATGCCCGCTTCTTCACGGCCTCCGAGCGGGCGGCCCATGCGATGTTCGACCTGCCGGCCTTCATTGCGCTGCGGGCGCAGGAGGCCGGCATCGGGCGCTTCCTCGACCTGTCGCTGTGCACCTATGGCGACGAACAGCGCTTCTTCAGCTATCGCCGCACGACCCATCGCGGCGAGCCGGATTACGGGCGGCTGATCTCGGCGATTACGCTTGATTGAGGAGAAGCCCATGCCTCGCACCATCGACTACTATTTCTCGCTGCATTCGCCCTGGACCTATCTCGGCCATGCGACCTTCCTCGACATCGTGGCGCGGCATGGTGGCCGGATCGCCTATCGGCCCGTGCCGCTGCGGGCGGTGTTCGACGAGACGGGTGGCCTGCCGCTGCCGAAGCGCCATCCCGTGCGCCAGCGCTACCGGTTGATGGATCTGCAGCGCTGGCGCGAGCGGCGCGGCCTGAAACTCGTGCTGCAGCCGAAGCATTTCCCCTTCGATCCCTCGCTCGCCGACCGTGTCCTGATCGCGATCGTCGCCGCGGGCGGGGATCCCGGCCTGTTCATGGGGGAGATCATGGCCGGCGTCTGGTCCCGCGACGAAGACATGACGCAGCCCGGGGCCGTGGCCAGGGTGGCCCAGTCCTGCGGCTTCGACGCGCAGGCTCTGGCGCTGGCGGCTGACAGCGAAGCGGTGGTGCAAAGCTATCAGGGCACCATCGCGGCGGCGATTGCGGCCGGGGTTTTCGGCGCGCCGAGCTATGTGCTCGACGGCGAGGTGTTCTGGGGGCAGGATCGGCTCGAACTCCTCGACAGCGCGCTCGCCAGCGGCCGCGCGCCCTATCGGCCGGACCCGGCCGCCTGATCGCCGGCGTCAGCCGACGATGTCGGGCGTGCGCCAGCCGAGATGCTGGCCGGCATCGACGGCGATCATCTGCCCGGTGACCGAGCGGGCGCGGGCGAGGTAGAGCACCGCCTCCGCGATCTCGCTCGCATCGATCTTATGGCGCAGCAGCGTTCCGGCCGCCTCCTGCTCCATCGCCTCGGGGCCGTCATGGGGGTTGGGCAGGGTCGGGCCGGGCCCGACCGCGTTGACGCGGATGTGCGGCGCCAGGGCCTGCGCCATCGTCGTCGTCGCCGTCAGCAGCGCGGCCTTGGTCAGGGTGTAGGAATAGTATTGCGGTGTCAGCTTCCAGACGCGCTGGTCGATGATGTTGACGATGGCGCCCCTGCGCCCCTCCGGGAGCCGGTTCGCCAGCGCTCCGGCCAGCACCGACGGGGCGCGCAGATTGATCGAGAACTGACGATTCCAGGTCGGCACGTCGATGGCCGTGACGTCGTCGACGAGGAAGCTCGAGGCATTGTTGACGAGCAGCGTGACGGGGCCGAGCGCGGCCTCCGCCGCCGGCAGCAGACCGGCGACCGCGTCGGGATCGACGAGATCGGCGACGAGAACGGCGGCGCGGCCCCCATTCGCGACGATGCCCGCCGCCAGCGCATCGGCCTCGTCGCGCGCTCGGCCGCAATGGATCGCGACGGCATAGCCGTTCGCCGCGAGGCGCTCGACGATGGCGCGGCCGATGCGGCGCGCGCCGCCCGTCACCAGTGCGACCTCAGCCATTCCGTCGTTCCTGTGCATCTGTCTGTGTCTGGGCGGGTGCCTCGGTCGAGCGCCGCTGGAGCCGCCGCTCCCAGTGCTTCGCCACCCGCAAGTAGCGATAGAAGGCATAGTTCATCGCCGTCATGAAGCCGTAGACGCCGCGCAGGGCGTGGCGCCGGCCGATATAGGCCTTGATGAAGTTGGCGGGGAACTCGACGGCGAGCCGGAACACCGAGAGCGACTGGCCGCGCCGGTCGAGATCGTCGGCCTGGGCATCGCTGTAGCTGTTGAGCTTGGTCATCTGCTCCCCGAGCGAGCGCACCGAGTAGTGATGGACCGTGCCTTTCAGCCGGGCGACGCGCGTGGCGGGCGCGAGGTCGACGCGGTCATGCACGGGGGAGGGTGAGTAGCGGCCCTTGTCCTTCCGGTAGAGCCGGACTGGGGCGAGCGCATAGGCGAAACGATGCGGCGCCGGCTCGCCCGGGAAGATCTCCGCGATGCGAATCTTGTAGGCGTCAGCGGCCGGGCCCGGGCCTGTGAACAGGGCTGCGATCTCGGCGGCGAGATCGGGCGGGACGACCTCGTCGGCGTCGATGTTGAGCAGCCAGTCGTGGCGGCACTGATCCTCGGCGAAGCGCTTCTGCTGGCCGTAGCCCGGCCAGTTGTTGAAGATTACGCGGGCTCCCAGGCGCGCCGCGATCTCCTGCGTGCCGTCCGTCGAGCCCGAATCGACCAGCACGATATCGTCGCTGAGGCTGCGCACCGCCGTGATCGTCCGCTCGATCCGGTCTGCCTCGTCGCGCGTGATGATGAAGATGGAGAGGTGCGGCACCCGGATTCCGTTCTGGCTCACTGGTTCGGCTTAAGCACGCGTCACGGGGGGCCGCAAGCGCAGCGGACAAAATCGTGGCGAGATTGGGAACCTCGGGTGAGAGCGCGCGTTTCCTGCGTGCATCGAGGTGAGGCCTCACGAAATCGTTAGTATTCGGTTCAGCATTAGGCATGCTTTAACAGACGTTAACATGCGTTCATACAATCGTCGCAGTTATCCCAATCGTGCCGCATTTTCGCCGTGGTCTGCAGGGCACATGTGCTTCCGACGCAACAGACAAAAGCCTCGACAGGTCTTATAACCATCCCATCGACATCACCCGCCGGGGAAACCGGCAAAGCGACGACTAGGAGTACTGCCATGAAGAAGTTCCTGCTCTCGAGCGTTGCGGCGATCGGCCTCGTTGCTGGCGGCGCTGCCTCCGCCGCCGACCTGCCGTCCCGCAAGGGCCCGGTCGTCGCTCCGGTCTACGCCCCCGTCTTCACCTGGACCGGCTTCTACGTCGGCGTTAACGCCGGCTACGGCTTCGGCAATGTGAACGCCGGCACCTTCGCCCTGGCGCGTACGGTTTCGATCGGCGACATCGACGGCTTCGTCGGCGGTGGACAGATCGGCTACAACTACCAGATCGGCCAGATCGTGCTCGGCGTCGAAGCGGACATCCAGGGCGCTGACCTGAAGGCCAGCAACGGCTTCGGTGACCGCATCAAGACCGAGTACTTCGGCACGGTTCGTGGTCGTGTGGGCGTCGCCTTCGACCGGTTCATGCCCTACATCACCGGTGGCTGGGCCTACGGCAACGTGAAGACCAGCATCGCCGGCATCGGCTCCTCGGACACCAGCCACACCGGCGGCTACGCTGTCGGCGCCGGTCTCGAGTACGCCTTCACCAACAACCTGACCGCCAAGGTCGAGTATCTCTATGTCGACCTGGGCGAGAAGAGCTTCTTCAACACCGGCGTCAAGGTTGGCACCGATTTCTCGGTGGTCCGCGCCGGCCTGAACTACAAGTTCTAGTCTGCGTCCCCTCACGGGGACAAAAAGAACCCGGTGGCTTCGGCCACCGGGTTTTTTGTTGTTTCGCGTGATCGTTGCAACCCGGAGCCGAGCCGGGAGTGCGGTGTCGGCGCCGGCCGGTCCCTGTCGCGAGACCGGCCGGCCGGCCGTCCGGGCGTCAACCCTTGAAGCGGGTCGCCTCGAAAGACGGGACCGTCGTGGCGAAGGCGTCGAGCCAGGCGACGAGCCGGGGGTGATCGGCCCGCCAGCTGCCGGCGAAGCGCAGGTCGAGATAGCCGAGCGCGCAGGCCAGCGCGATCTCGCCGATGCGCGGGCGGTCGGGATAGACAGGCGGGGCGGCTTCGAGCGCCGCCAGCGCGCGCGATACCTTGCCGGCCTGGTTGGCGACCCAGGCGGCGTTGCGGCCTTCTTCCGGGCGGAAGCGCGTCTCGTAGACCTGGAGCAGAGCGGCGTCGCAGAGGCCGTCGGCCAGCGCCTGCAGGCGCAGCTGCGCGAAGCGTGCCTCGCCGGCTGGGATCAGCCGATTGCCGCCGGCGAGATGGTCGAGATAGTCGACGATGACGCGCGAATCGAACAGCGTCATTCCATCTTCCAGGACCAGCGTCGGGATCTTGCCGAGCGGGTTCTGCTGGCGCAGCGGCTCGGCCGGGTCGTTGGTGTCGGCGACGACGATCTCGATGCGGTCGCTCAGCCCGAGTTCGGCGGCGGCCATCTTGACCTTGCGGCCGAAGGGGGAGGCGGGGGAGGAGCGGAGAACGAGCATCGGCGAGGCCTCGGAAATGCGGGCGTGTCAGCCGTCCGGACGGATCGGCTCGCATAGATAGCGCGGCTGCGGTCCCTGGGCGAGGCGTTCCGTCAGGGCCGGCAGCAGGATCTGCGCCTCCTCGGCGAGCCGCCAGGGAGGATTGACCAGCAGCATCCCCGTGGCACTGAGGCCGCCGGCCGCCTCGGGCCGGTCGACATCGATCTCGAGCCGCAGCAGCCGGCCGATGCCCGCATCCAGGATCGCATCGACCAGGCCTGTTGCAGCCCGGCGATCCTTGACCGGGTACCAGAGCGCGTAGATGCCCGTCGACCATTTGCGATGCGCGGCGACGACCTCTGCCGCCAGCGTCTCGAACTCGTCCTTCTCCTCGAAGGGCGGGTCGATCAGGACCAGCCCGCGCCGCTCCTTGGGCGGGATATTGCCGCGCAGCGCGTTCCAGCCGTCGATCGCCAGCGCCTTGCAGCGCTCGTCGCGCCCGATCGCGGCGATGAGCTTCTTGTGCGTCTGGGGGTGGAGTTCGGCCGCGATCAGCCGGTCGTCGCGACGCATCGCCTGCCGGGAGAGCCAGGGCGAGCCGGGATAGGCGTTGGGCCCATAGAGCGCGCGCGCGCCGGCGACCGCGTCGCGCCAGGGCTTGAGTAGGGCTTCGACAGGGCCGGCGAGCGGGGCCTGGTCGAGCCGCGCGACGCCGTCCTTCCACTCATGGGTCCGCAAGGCCTCTTCGGAGCCGAGATCATAGCGGCCGGCGCCGGCATGGGTGTCGACGATGCGGTAGGGCGTGTCCTTGGCGTTCAGATGCGTCAGGACGCGCATCAGTACGACATGCTTGAGAACATCGGCGAAGTTGCCGGCATGGAAGCCGTGGCGGTAATTCATGCCGCGCTCATACGCGGCTTTGCGGCCGCTGTCAGCGCGGCGCCGGCACGGTGATGTCGCGCGTGCGGCAGCCGGAGCGATCGACCTCCTCGCACATGCGGAAGCTCCGCAGGTCCTTGCTGAGGCAGATGCGGACCTCCTGCAGCACGCCGCGCCGGCAGGCGACCGACATCATGTCGGTGCGCAAGCCCGGATTCGCATCGACGAAGGCGCGCTCGATGTCGATCGCGGTCCAGGTCTGCTCGCGCCCGGCCTTGGCCAGGGCCGCGGGAATCGCGATCTTCTCGCGGGCCCGGCGCGTATCGGCGAAATAGCCGCTCGGGCTGGAGCCGGAACAGGTGCCGTGCTTGCGCCACTGGTGGCGGGCGAGCCCTTCGCTCGGAAACAGCCCCTTCGCCTGGTCGAGCGCGATGCGCGACGGCGTGCGCCCGGCCGGGCCGCATTCGCTCGGAAAGCCGCGCTCGTTCTGCGGCCAGAGGCCATGCACAACGAAACCGAGGCCCGCCCCTTCGGCACATTGCTCGCGGTTGCGATCGCGATCGCCGTCGAGCTCGCAGAAGCCGGGCGACCAGGACATGGCGAGGACGTAGAAATCGAAATCGCCCGGTTGGCCGCCCCTGTCATTGCGCGGCTGCGCCACGGCCTGGCCGAGCAGACCCGCCAGCAGCGGCAGCGCGAGTGCGAATCGCAGGAGGCTCATCGGCGGCGATGCCCGCTTCAGGGCCGCGCCATCTTGCAGTCGGGGGCATAGGTGCGGTGGCGGTCGAGCCCGCTGACGCACCAGTTGACGTTCCAGGTCCAGCCGAAGAGGCCGAGATTCTCGCGCACGGAGTAGTCGACGCGATGCAGCGTGCCGTCGTTCAGGGCCATCCGGCCGGTGCAGAAGCGGCGGGGAATGAAGTCATCGCCCAAGGGGCGGAAGCCGATCGGCCTGATCCGGTCATAGGCGACGGCCTGCAGGGGCCCCCAGAACTTGGCCTCGCGCGAATTGAACCAACTGGTGATCTGGCCGAGAACCGCCGGGTCGTCGCAGGCGGGCAGCGCACCCGTCAGCGGCACGGTGCGATTTTCGGCGCGGTCGGCCGGATGGACGATGCGACCGCCCGAGGCCTGGGCGGAGGCGGCGGCCGTCAGGACGGCGAGGGATGCGAGGGTGGTTCGCAGCAGGGCGCGGCGCATGGAGGTCAGCCTCGTCGAGGGGCGGAATTGGAGGCGCACGATGGCGGGCGCCGTTCGCAGGGTCAAGGCGCCGCCGCATGGGCGGGCCATCCCGGCGTGGGCTGTGGCTTTTCGATCCGTCGCTGGACGCAGGGGAATGGCTGCCACGCGACCGGGGCGCTGGCCTGAGTTTCGCGGATCGGGAACAGTGATGGCGAGACGGAGCAGGAGGATGCGATGACAACGGACAGCGAGGCCGAGGAGACGATCATCGCCGAGCCCGGCGCTCTGCGGGCGCATATGGGCCCGGTCAACCCGCTGGCCGAGCGCAAGGTGCTCGACCGGCTCGACGGGCATTGCCGCGACTTCATCGCGCTCTCGCCCTTCCTCGTGCTGGCGACCTCGGACGGCGAGGGGCGGGCGGACGCCAGCCCGCGCGGGGATGCGCCGGGCTTCGTCGAGGTGCTCGACGAGCGGACGCTGTTCATTCCTGACCGGCGCGGCAACAACCGGGTCGACAGCTTCGGCAATGTGCTGGTCTCGCCCGGCGTCGGGCTGATCTTCATGGTACCGGGCATCGCCGAGACGCTGAGGGTCAATGGCCGCGCACGGCTGACCCGCGACGCGGCGCTGCTCGAGCCGGCGACCGTGCAGGAGCGGACGCCGACGCTCGGCCTGCTGGTCGCCATCGAGGAGGCCTTCTTCCACTGTGGCAAGGCGCTGATCCGCTCGAAGCTCTGGGACCCGGCGAGCCGGGTCGAGCGCAGCCGCTTCCCTTCGCTCGGCCGTATCATGGCAGAGCAGACGAAGGCCGTTGGCGTGGCGGAGGCGGAGGCCAATCTCGAAGAGGCCTACCGGACGCGGCTGTACTGAGAACCCGGCCGCGCCTTCAGAACGAGGCCTCCAGCATTGCGGCGTAGTCCGCCGCTGTCGCCGCGCGCGGGTTGGTCGCGCTGGAGTGGTCCTTGGTTGCGGCCTCGGCGATCGCGGGAATGACGCCGCGCGGCAGGCCCATGGCCGAGAGGCTGGCGGGCATGCCGAGGCGGGCGACGAGACCGGCGATCCAGTCGGCGAGATCCGTTTCGGGCGCGAGGCCAAGGACCTTGCGGATGTCGGCATATTTCGCCTGGGCGTCCGGCGCGTTGAAGCGCAGCACGGCCGGCAGCAGCACGGCGTTGAGCGTGCCGTGATGCAGCGAGACCTCCTTGAGCCCGCCGAGCGGGTGGGACAGCGCATGCACGGCGCCGAGTCCCTTCTGGAAGGTCAGGCCGCCCTGGAGCGCAGCCATCATCATCTCCTTGCGGGCCTCGCGATCGCCCCCGTCCCTGACCGCGCGCTCGATGAAGCCGACGGCGCGCCTGAGGCCGTCCAGCGCGATCGCCTCGGCCGGCGGGTTCTCGCGCGGACTGAGATAGGTCTCGATGCAGTGGGTCACGGCGTCCATGCCGGTGGCCGCTGTGAGCCAGGCCGGCAGGCCCAGCGTCAGTTCGGGGTCGCAGATCGCCAGCCGCGGGATGAGATGCGGCGAGATGAAGCCGAGCTTGCGGCCATCCTTCAGCGTGATCAGCGCGGCGCGGCCGACCTCGCTGCCGGTGCCCGAGGTCGTGGGAATGGCGATGACGGGGGCGACGGCGGCGGTGACCTTCGGGATGCCGCCAAGAATGGCAGCATAGGTCTCGAGCGGACCGTCATGGGTGGCGAGCAGCGCGACGCCCTTGGCGAGGTCGATCGGCGAGCCGCCGCCGATCGCGACGAGCCCGTCGCAAGCGTGCTCGCGATAGAGCCCGAGCGCGGCCTCGACTGCCTCCTCGGTCGGGTTGGTCGGCGTGCCGTCGAACACTGGGGCGCCGGCCAGCGCCGGGGCCAGGGCCTGGACCTTCGCGACGAGGCCGGCCGCGACGATGCCCTTATCGGCGATGATCAGTGGCCTGGCGACGCCGAGGCCCGCGAGATCGGCCGCGATGCCGTCGATCTCGCCATAGCCGAACTTGACGGTGGTGAGGTAGGTGATCAGGGCCATAGGAGGATCCTTCGCCTTTCGCGTGAAGACAGGGTGCCCCGGTCAGGGCGTATCGAGCACGGGTCGGGCCGGGCTCGCCCGGCGTTCGAGCAGAATCAGAGCGAGCCCGGCCGCCACGATCAGCATCGCGCCCGCCAGCATCGCGGGCGTCGGCCAGTCGTCGAAGACGAGCCAGCCGAAGATCAGCGCCCAGACGATCAGCGTGTACTGGTAGGGCACGACGACCGAGGCTTCCGCCAGCTTGAGGGAGCGCGTCACGCACAGATGCGCCACCATGGCGACGATGCCGAGCAGGCCGAGCATCGCAGCATCGGCCCAGCTCGGCGTGACCCAGCCGAAGGGCAGCAGCACGAGGCCCATCAGCAGGGCGCCCAGCGTCTGCCAGGCGACGAGGGTCACGTCGGGCGTGCCGCGCAGATAGCGTCCGGCGATCATCATGCCCGCGAAGAGGACGCTGCCCAGCAGTGCCAGAAGCGCCGGCATCGACAGGCTGGCGCCCGTGGGATTGAGCGCGATCGCGACGCCGAGAAAGCCCGCCGCAATGGCCAACCAGCGCCCGGCATCGACACGCTCGCCCAGCAGCAGCACGGCCAGAAGCGCCGACCAGACGGGTGCGGCGAGCCAAAGCGTCATCGTGTCGGCGAGCGGCAGATAGGAGACGGCGAGGTAGAACAGCGCGACCTCGCCCGAGCCGAGCGCCACGCGCAGGAGCTGAAGGCCGGGACGCTCGGGCCGCAGCGTCCGCATCAGGCCCTGGCGGATGACGAAGGGCGCAAGCACGGCCAGGCCGGCGGCGCTGCGCAGCAGCAGCACCTGGCCGACCGTGTAGGTCGCGACGAGCCATTTCCCCATGACGTCGTTGAGGGAAAACATCAGGATGCCCAGAAGCATCATGCCGATACCGGCAAGGGTCGCGTTGCGGATCGGCATGCGGGGCGGTTCACCTCGATTCGGGCCTCCCGAATGACCGAGGCGGAGGCTGCGGGCAAGCGCCGGGGCCGCGCAGGGGGCAGACCCGAAGCGCCGCACAATAATTTTGTATTGACTTAATTAAGTAACTACGGAATCATTAGCTCATGGACGCCTTCACCGCGCTTGCCGACCCGACCCGCCGCCGCATCGTCGAGATGCTGGCGGAAGAGGACCTGTCGGCCGGGGAGATCGGGGAGCGGTTCACGCTGTCGGCACCGGCGATCTCGCAGCATCTCAAGGCGCTGCGCGAGGCCGGGCTGGTCCGGGTCACGGTTGCAGGCCAGCGGCGCATCTATGCGCTGGATCCCGACGGCATCGACGGCTTCGAGCAGTGGGTCCGGCGCGTGCGCGCCTTCTGGCCCGACAGGCTGGCGGCCCTCGAGGCCGCGCTACGAAAGCCCGATCCGGGCGAGGAGGCGTGATGCAGACGCAGGCTGACGGCAAGGGTTACGGCGATCGTCTCCAGCGGCTGGCACCTGCATCTCGGCTTGCTCGAGGATCAGCTGCTGGGGCAGGCCCCGCGGCGCTTCTGGTCCGCGCATGAGCCGCTGATGGCGGAATATGCGCAGAGGCAGAAGGACGTGGCTCTCTGAGCGGTCTTCGGCGGGGCGCGCGGGGATCGGGCTCAGCCGGCCGCCCGCATCGCCTCGCCGCCCGGCGTCGCCGCCTCACCCGGATCACGGGTCCCGAGCGCCAGCATGGTGCGCAGCAGTGCGGTCTGCAGGCCCGTCAGGTCGGCATCACGGCCCGAGCGGATCGCGGCTTCGGCTGCTCTCGAGTCCGCCTCGAAGGCGCTGAAGCCAAGCGTGCCGGCGATGCCCTTCAGCGTATGCAGTTCGCGCAGGGCGAGGTCGGGTTCGCCGGCTTGCAACGCCCGGACCGCCTCGGCTGTCGAGCGGGTCGCATCGGGCCAGAACTGGCGCGTCAGTTCGTCGAGCAGATCGGCACCGATCTCGCGCGCCAGCTCGGCCCGCACGCTCTCGTCGACGAGCACGAGGCCGTCGTCGACAGAGGCATGCTCCGGGTCTGTTGTGACGGTGTGCCTCGCGACGGGCTCCCCGCTCTGCGGCAGCCATTTTGCGAGGATGCCCGTCATCTTCGTGCGGTTGATCGGCTTGGCGACGAAGTCGCTCATGCCCGCTTCCAGGCAGGCCTCCCGGTCGCTGGCGAAGGCGTTGGCGGTCAGCCCGACGATCGGGAGATCGTGCAGCCCCTGCTGACGGATGGCGCGGGTGGCTTCGAGCCCGCTCATCAGCGGCATCTGCATGTCCATCAGGATGAGATCATAGGGCGTCGCTGCCGCCAGATGGGCAGCCATCCGGCCGTCCGGCGCATGATCAACCTTCAGTCCGAGGCGCTGCAGCAGTTCGCTGGCGACCGCATAGTTGATCGGGTTGTCTTCGGCGACGAGCACGCGGCCGGCGAAGCGATTCGGCGCGGCGGCGGCCGGAGCGAACTCCGAGGGCGCTTTCGGATCGGAGACGGGCCCGACGGGCAGGGTGAACCAGAAGCGCGTGCCGCGCTCGTTGCGCGAGGCCACGCCGATCTCGCCGCCCAGCGACACGATCAGCCGCCGGCAGATGGCCAGGCCGAGGCCGCTGCCGCCGAAGCGGCGGTTGATGGTGACGTCGAGCTGGCTGAAATCCCGGAACAGGCGGTCGCGCGCCTCTTCGGGGATGCCGATGCCGGTGTCCTCGACCTCGACGCGCAGCCGGTCGCCCGCTTCGAGGCTGCAGACCATCCTCACCCAGCCGGTGTCGGTGAACTTCACGGCATTGCCGACAAGGTTGAACAGAAGCTGGCGCAGGCGCGTCGGGTCCGTCGTGATCACGGCGGATGGGTGCTCGACCTGCAGCGTGATGCCTTTGTCCTCGGCGCGCCGGCCCATCACATTGGCGACGGCGGAGCAGACCTCGCCGAGATCGAACGGCCGGATCTCGAAATCGACCGAGCCGGATTCCAGCCTGGAATAGTCGAGGATGTCGTCGATCAGCGCCAGCAGTGTGTCGCTGCAGTCGCCGATGACGCCGAGCCTTTTGCGCTGGGTCGGGTCCATGGCCGATTCCCGCATGATGTCGACCATGCCGATGATGCCGTTCAGCGGCGAGCGGATCTCATGGCTCATCGTTGCCAGGAAGATCGACTTGGCGCGGGCGCCGGCCTCGGCGCGCTCGGCCGCTTTGGCGTTCTCGATGCTGAGCCGCTCGAAGCGGCGCCGGGCGATCCGGATGTGGTAGAGCTGGACGCCGAGATAGACCACGATCAGCGCGAGCGAGGCGATCAGGGCCGTCATCGCGCCGCCCAGCTTTTGGTAGGCAGCCGACAGCTCGGCGCGATCCTGGACCCGGATACGGGACTGCGCGAGGTTGGTGGTGTTGAGCAGCCGCTCGGTGACCTGCGCCAGCGGCGCGAGCTCGCCCAGCAAGGTGTCGGCGCGCTCCGTCGGCTGGTCGGACCCGTCCAGCGCATCGACCAGGGAGCCTATCTGCAGGATGCGCTGGCGTGCGTCCTGTGCCAGCGCGAGGATGTCGGCGTCCTGGCCGAACTTCGTCCGGAAATGGTCGCTGGTGAGCACCGTCGTGCGGCTGTAGAGGATGTCATAGCGCAGCGTGACATCGGCGCGCAGCTCCGCCGTGAACCCGTCCTTCAGGTCACGCGCGATGGTGCCGAGCTTCTTGACCTCGCGGTCGAGCTGATAGGCCGCCCAGACGACGTCCTCACGGACGCTCTCCTCGGTCGCCCGGTGACGGCTGCCGAGCGCCGAGAAGGTCGCCATGACGACGGCGCCGAGCAGAAGGCTGACGCCCAGCAGAGCCAATATCCCGAGCGTGTTCAGCCGGTTCGGGTTGAGGCGTTTCTCCATGCCGGTGCGCTTCGCTCCTGCCTGCGTTTCAGCGCACTTCGATCGTCTTGACCTGCCAGGCGGAGCGACCGAAATAGAGCTCATTGTAGAGCGAGGGCTCTTCGTCAAAGGGATAGATCACGAAGATCGGCCCCTTCTCGCGCACCGAGATCGGCTTGCCGTTGATCTTGGTGGCGAGGATCACCGGCCATTTGCGGAGGTCGGCGAGGGGGATCTCCACCGCATAGTCGTTGAGCGCCGTCACCTTGAGAACGGTGCCGTTCGCGCCGACCAGATCCAGCAGCGCCGCGCCGAGCGGCCCTTCGAACTGCGTCTTCTGGGGATACCAGGGCGTGCTCGCCGTGGTCGTGCGCTTGGGCAGGGCCTCCAGCATGGCGGCGTCGAAGGTGGCGCCGTCGGGCGCGTTGCGGTTGGCGATCTTGCCGGAGACGGTGAGGATGACCGGCCCCTTGGGCGCGGCGATCTCGGCGGCGGTGGCGAAGCCGGCCAATCCGAGCCAGGCGATGCAGAGGAGGGCGAAACGAGTCAGCATGATGGGCTCCTGCCGATGGTTGAGGGGTCAGCTGGCGAGCGCGATCGGCGGTGCCAGCGGATCGGATGTGGCGTTGATCAGAGCGAGAATCTGGTTCCAGCGCGCTTCGAAGGCGGCGACGCAGGCCGGGTCGAAATGGCGGCCGGATCCTGCGAGGATGAACTGGCGGGCGTCTTCCGGCGGCCGGCCGGGCCTGTAGACGCGGTTGGCGCAAAGCGCCTCGAAGACATCCGCCACGGCGGCGATCCGCCCCTCGATCGGGATGTCCTCTCCGGCGAGGCCGCGGGGATAGCCCTTGCCGTCCCAGCGCTCGTGATGCGTGCTGGCGATGCGCTCGGCGCATCGCATCAGGGCCGAGCGGCCATCGGTAAGGACGGCCTCGCCGATCGTGACATGGGTGCGCATCACCGCCATCTCCTCGTCGGAGAGGCGACCGGGCTTCTGCAGAATGAAGTCGGGAATACCGATCTTGCCGACGTCGTGCATCGGGGCGGCGGCATGGATGGTCTCGCACTGCTCGGCATCGAGGCCGAGCCCCTCGGCGATGATGCGGCAGAGCGCAGCCATGCGCGCGACATGATCGCCGGTGTGGCCGTCGCGGCAGTCGATCGCCCGGGACAGCCGCCGCGCCATGTCGCGCTGGCTGTCGACCAGATCCTGCGTCGCCTGGCGGACCTCCTTGGCGAGCCAGGCCGCCTTGTCGCGCATCGCCGTCTGGGCCTCGCGCAGGCCGAGCAGGTTCTGGACGCGCACGCGCAGTTCGACGGGCTCGATCGGCTTGCGCAGGAAATCGGTCGCGCCTGCATCGAGGGCGGCAATCCGCGTCTCGCGCTGCTCGGTGGTGGTGACCATGACGATGGGCTGGTCGCGATGGCTCGGCAGCTGCCGGAGCGCGCGGATGAAGCTGACGCCGTCCATCTCCGGCATCAGGTAATCGACCAGCACGAGGTCGAATTCGATGCTCCCTGCCGCCTCGAGCGCGTCGAGCGGGTTGGAAAAAACGGAGATGTGGTGGCCGCCGATGTTGTTCACGACGCCGCGCAACACCGTCAGATAGGTGCGGTTGTCGTCGACGATCATGATCTTCATATGTCTGCCCCCGAGCGCGCGGTCGGTCGCCTCGCGGACCCTGAGTCCATCGGGGCCGCGGGTCGCCGGCCGGCAGGCTCCTGGCGGGCGCCGTCCGGGGACAGCCAGCCGCCTGCTGCAGCCGTCCTAGCGCTGTCGGTTTAAAATTGTCTCAATCAGAACGTATAAA
>CALRYW010000054.1:0-26695 GCA_943372485.1 Allobosea thiooxidans | reverse complement strand
GCTGCGCTTCGCCATCATCGGCAAGCGCGCGACCTGAAGCCAAGGCGTGTCATTCCGGGGGCTTTGCAAAGCAAAGACCCCGGAACCCATGACGGGGTGAGATCGTCCGGGTTGGCGCTCCGACATGGCGAACGTCCCATCGTGACGTTCAACCGGGTCGTGGAGTCCGGGTTCGGCCCAGAGGGCCGCCGCGCAATGACAGGAGGCGCAATACGCCTCTTGCTCACTCCGCGAAGGGTTCGACCACCATCTCCATGCGCTCGCCGGCGAAGACGCTGCTGACCAGATGAATCGGCGTCAGGTCCGGCAGCGCATCGACCGCCAGTGACACCATCACGGGCGCTCCCGGTTCGATCTGCAGCAGTTCGGCCTCGCGCTCATCCGCCAGCCGGGCCATCAGCCGCGTCGACAGGCGGACATAATCGGCGATCCCATAGGCCTTCAACGCCGCCGTCATCGAGGCCCCACCCTCCCGGAAGGCCGCGTCGAAATCCGGAAAGCGCGCGACCGACAGCCAGTGCGTGCCCGTGCCCATCGGCGTGCCGTCGGCGAGACTCAACCCCTCGACGCGCCACAGCCGTGCGCGCCCATCGAGCCCGAGCGTCGCGCAGATGTCCGCCTCCCCCTCGACCTGCGCGGCCGACAGCAGCCGGCTCGAGCCGACGAGCCCGAGCCGGCCGAGATTGGCCCGCATGCTGACGCGCCGGCCGAGCGGGTAGGCGACGCGCCGTGGGCTCACCTGCGTGCCGCGCCCCCGCGACACCGTGACCAGCCCCTGCTCGGCCAGATGCCGAAAAGCGTGGCGCACCGTGTGGCGGTGCACGCCATAGCGCTCCGCGAGCGTCGTGGCCGCCGGCAGCGTGTCGCCGGTGGCATGGTCGCCGCGGGCGATCGCGGCGGACAGGTCGTCGGCGATCCGGCGCCAGGCGGTCCCGCTGTCAGCGGCACCGGCGTCGGCGCCCGGATGTTCGGTCAAAAAACTGTCATTCAAAATGTATAGACCTTTCCAGACAGACACCCTATCATAGTCTAGACATTTACGAACAGCCAGACAGCAGGCGATCATGACGGCACCGACCATCGACAGGCAGCGCTGGATGGCGGTCCTCGCCCGCGCCAGCCGGGCAGAGATCGCCGAACTGGTCGGGCCGGACTTGCCCCGCCACGAAGTGCTCAAGGCGCCCGAGACCGGCACGGTGATGGTCGAGGGCCGCGCCGGTGGCGCCGGCCGCCGCTTCAACCTCGGCGAGGCGACCGTGACCCGCTGCGTCGTGAGGCTCTCCGACGGACCGATGGGCTTCTCCTATGCGCTGGGTCGCGACGCCCGCAAGGCGCGGCTCGCCGCCATCCTCGACGCCAGGCTCCAGCGCGAGGAGGCGACCTCGCCCCTGCACCGGGCCATCGACGACCTCGCCGCCCGCCAGGGCGCGGCCCGCGAACTCGCCTCGCGCAAGGCCGCCGCGACCAAGGTCGATTTCTTCACTCTCGTCAGGGGCGCGTGATGGCGACCGACATCCTCATCGGCGCGGGCTTCACAGACCCCGTCTTCCAGTCCCAGGCCGCCTTCCGCGCCTTGCTCGGTGCCCTGTCGGAGCCCGGCACGCCGCAGACCGTCGGTGGCGGCATCGCGCCCCCCGCGGGTCTGCACGCGGCGACCGCGACCGCCCTGCTGACGCTCGCCGATTACGAGACGCCGATCTGGCTGCCGACTGCGCTGCGCGACGGCCCGGCCGGCGCCTGGCTGCGCTTCCATTGCGGAGCAGCCCTCGTCGAGGAGCCGGGCCGGGCCGCCTTCGCCGTCATCGACGGCACCGCGACGGCGCCGCTGCTGACGGATTTCGATCCGGGCAATGACCAGTTCCCCGATCGGTCGACGACGATCATCGTGCAATGCGCCGCCTTCCACGGCGGCGAGGCGGTGACCCTTTCGGGCCCCGGCATTGCAACCAAGCACGTCATCGCCCTGGCGGGACTGCGCCCGGGCTTCTGGGCCGAGGTCGCGGTCAACAACGCCGCCTACCCGCTCGGCGTCGATCTGCTGCTGGCCCATGCCGACGGCGTCATCGGCCTGCCGCGCTCCACGCAAATCGGAGGGGTGGCCTGATGTATGTCGCGGTCAAAGGCGGCGAAGCCGCCATCCTCGCCACCCATGAGCGCGTCGCGGAAGCGCGCCGCGGCGACGCCGCCGTTCCCGAGATCAGCGTCGCCCAGATCCGCGAGCAGCAGGCGCTGGCCTGCGCGCGCGTGATGAACGAGGGCTCGCTCTATGATGCCGACCTCGCGGCACTGGCGCTGAAGCAGGCGCAGGGCGACGTCATCGAGGGCGCCTTCCTGATGCGTGCCTATCGCACCACCCTGCCCCGTTTCGGCTCGTCGGAGCCGGTGGACACCGCGAAGATGGCGATCCGCCGCCGCGTCTCGGCAACCTACAAGGATCTCCCCGGCGGGCAGGTGCTGGGGCCGACCTACGACTACACGCACCGGCTGTTCGATTTCGCGCTGATGGATGAGGGAGCGGGCAGCGCGAGAGATCCCCTTCCCCCCGCTTGCGGTGGGGAAGGGTTAGGGATGGGGGGCAGTGCCGCTCGGCAAGCCGATCCAGATCAGCGCTCCGGCTTTGCGGCCCCCCACCCCAACCCTCCCCACCGCAAGCGGGGGGAGGGAGACCGCCGCGTCGAGCCTCTGGATCCCCATATGCCCCGCGTGCCCGACATCCTCGGCGCCGAGGGCTTGATGGAGCCGGAGACCGCGCCCGAGGGCGATCCGCGCCCCTTCGACCTCACCCGGGAGCCGGTCTCCTTTCCGGCCGACCGCGATGTCCGCCTGCAGGCGATGGCACGTGGGGACGAGGGTTTCCTGCTCGGGCTCGGCTATTCCGTCCAGCGCGGCTTCGGCGGCAACCATCCCTTCGTCGGCGAGATCCGCGTCGGCGAGGTCTCGGTCGAGTTCGTGCCCGAGGAACTCGGCTTCGCGGTTGATCTCGGCGAGATCACCCTGACCGAGTGCCAGATGGTCAACCAATTTGCCGGCTCAAAGGACGTTCCGCCGCAGTTCACCCGCGGCTACGGCCTGGCCTTCGGCCATAGCGAGCGCAAGGCCATGTCGATGTCGCTCGTCGACCGCGCCCTCAAGGCACGCGAATTCGGCGAGGCCGCCGAATACCCGGCGCAGCAGGACGAGTTCGTCCTCTATCACTCCGACAATGTCGAGGCGGCGGGCTTCGTCGAGCATCTGAAGCTGCCGCACTATGTCGATTTCCAGGGCGAGCTCGAACTGATCCGTCGCATCCGCCGCGAGCGCGAGGCGCGCCTCGCAGCCGAACCCGAGACGCTGCCGGAGGCCGCGGAATGACTGTTCACCAGACCCTGCCGGGCGACGAGGCGAACCCCGCCTACAACTACGCCTATCTCGACGAGCAGACGAAGCGCATGATCCGCCGCGCCCTGCTCAAGGCCGTGGCCGTGCCGGGCTACCAGGTGCCCTTCGGCTCGCGCGAGATGCCGCTCGCCCGTGGCTGGGGCACTGGCGGCATCCAGGTCACGGCGGCGATCATCGGCCGCGCCGACACGCTGAAGGTCATCGACCAGGGCGCCGACGACACCACCAATGCCGTCTCGATCCGCCGCTTCTTTGAGAAAACAGCCGACGCGCGCACGACGGAAGCAACGACTGAGGCGACGATCATCCAGACCCGCCACCGCATTCCCGAGGCGCCGCTCCAGGCCGGGCAGATCGTCGTCTACCAGGTCCCTCAGCCGGAGCCGCTGCGCAAGCTCGAGCCGCGCGAGGCCGAGACGCGCAAGATGCACGCCTGGGCCGAATACGGGCTGATGCAGGTGAAGCTCTACGAGAACATCGCCCGCTTCGGCGAGGTGACGACGACCTATGATTATCCGGTCATGATCAACGGCCGCTACATCATGGCACCCTCGCCCATCCCCAAATTCGACAACCCGAAGATGCACATGTCGCCGGCACTGCAACTCTTCGGCGCGGGCCGCGAGAAGCGCATCTACGCGCTGCCGCCCCACACCAGCGTGCGCAGCCTCGATTTCGAAGACCACCCCTTCCGCATCCAGAGCTGGAACGAGCCCTGCGCGCTCTGCGCCGCGACCGACAGCTATCTCGACGAGGTCGTGATCGACGACCAGGGCAGCCGCATGTTCGTCTGTTCGGACAGCCACCATTGCGAGACGCGCCGCGCGGCCGGCCATCGCGGCGCGATGCTCGGCGATGCGGCGGCGAGCGGGCTGGTCGCCAGCGAGGAGACCGGATCATGACCCTCCACGTCTCTCCTGCCGAGACCACCCTCGAACCCGCCCCGCTGCTCTCCGTCGCCGGCGTCTCGCGCTTCTATGGCGAGCGCATTGGCTGTGAGGGCGTCTCCTTCGACCTCTGGCCGGGCGAGGTGCTCGGTATCGTCGGCGAATCCGGCTCCGGCAAATCGACCCTGCTGCGCTGCCTCGCCGGCATCGACCGTCCAGACGAGGGCGAGGTGCTGTTCCGCGGCGGCAGCGAACCGCTCGACATCTATTCGGTGCCCGAGCAAGAGCGCCGCCGCCTGATGCGGACCGCCTGGGGCATCGTCCACCAGAACCCACGCGACGGCCTGCGCATGGACGTCTCGGCCGGCGGCAATGTCGGCGAGCGCCTGATGGACCGCGGCGACCGCCATTACGGCCAGATCCGCGAGCGCGCGCTCGACTGGCTCTCGCGGGTGGAGATAGCGGGTGCGCGCATCGACGACCGGCCGCGCCAGTTCTCCGGCGGCATGCAGCAGCGCCTGCAGATCGCCCGGGTCCTGGTCTCGGAACCGCGCCTCGTCTTCATGGACGAGCCGACCGGCGGACTCGATGTCTCGGTCCAGGCCCGCCTGCTCGATCTGCTGCGCGTGCTGGTGCGCGATCTCGGCCTGGCAGCGATCATCGTCACGCATGACCTCGCCGTGGCGCGGCTGCTCACCGACCGGCTGATGGTGATGAAGGACGGCCATGTCGTCGAGCAGGGCCTGACGGATCAGGTTCTCGACGACCCGCACCACGCCTACACGCAGCTCCTCACCTCGGCGGTGCTGACCGTATGAGCGGCTTCATCCAGCCCCAATGGTCGGGTTTCGGCCCTCAGGCCGTCCAAAGCCCCGTCTCCGGCGAGGCGGACCGGCAGCCGAGCGGGCCGGATATCGAACCGAACCCGCTGGGCCGACCGGCCAAGGCCGTCCCGCCGCCGAACAGCTCGACCACCGAACCCACGCCCGTCACGCCGGCGTCACCGCCACCCTCCAAGGCCTGATCCCATGACCACGATGATTCGCGTCGAGAACGTCACCAAGGCCTTCACCCTGCACAATCAGGGCGGCGTCCGGCTGCCTGTCTTCGACGACGTCAACTTCAGCGTCGAGGCCGGCGAGGCTCTCGTCCTCGCGGGCGCGTCCGGCGCCGGCAAGTCGAGCCTGCTGCGCATCCTCTACGGCAACTACCTGCCGAGCGCCGGCCATATCCACATCACTCATGCGGGCCGGCCGGTCGACATCGTTACCGCCGTTCCGCGAACGGTTCTGGACATCCGCCGCCGCACGCTCGGCTTCGTCTCGCAGTTCCTGCGGGTGATCCCGCGCGTCAGCGCGCTCGACATCGTGCGCGACCCGCTGCTGGCGCGCGGCGTCTCGCCGGACCAGGCGAGCGAGCGGGCCAAGGCGATGCTCGCCCGGCTCAACCTGCCGGAGCGCCTGTGGGCGCTCGCGCCCGCGACCTTCTCTGGCGGCGAGCAGCAGCGCGTCAACATCGCCCGCTCCTTTGTCGACCCCTCCGCCATCATGCTGATCGACGAGCCGACCGCCTCGCTCGACGCCGCCAACCGCGACGTCGTGGTCGAACTGATCGCGGAAGCCCGGGCCAGGGGCTCCGCCATCGTCGGGATCTTCCACGACGAGGCCGTGCGCGAGAAGGTCGCGACGCGCTATCTCGACATCACCGCTTTCCGGAAGGCCGCCTGATGCAGACCGTTCTGACCAATGCCCGCCTGATCCTCGAGGACGAGATCGTCACGGGCACGATCGCCTTCGAGGACGGCGTTATCACGGCCGTCGACCAGGGCCTCTCCTCGCTGCCGGGCGCCGTCGATGCGGGCGGCGACTATGTCGCGCCCGGCCTCGTCGAGATGCACACCGACAACATGGAAAAGCACTTCATGCCGCGGCCCAAGGTCTTCTGGCCGAACGGGCTCGCCGCCGCGCTGGTCCATGACGCGCAGATGGCGGCCGCCGGCGTCACCACCGTCTATGACGCGATCTGCGCGGGCACGCCCTTCTCGGCCAAGGACTACCGCAAGGACATCTTCGCCGATGTGATGGCCTCGCTCGCGCAGGGCCAAGCCGAGGGCGTCTTCCGCATCGACCACCGCATCCACATGCGCTGCGAGCTGACGAGCCCCGATCTGCTCAGGGACATCGAGCCCTATCAGGACGACGCGCTCGTCCAGCTCGTCTCGCTGATGGACCACACGCCGGGCCAGCGCCAGTGGCGCAACATCGAGCATCTGCGGACCTATGCCATCGGTAGCGGCAAGACCGAGGCCGAGTTCGAGGAGGACGTCGCCACCCGCCAGCAGGAGGGCGCCGCCAATGTGGGGCGCAACTGGCAGGCGGTGGTCGAGCTGTTCAGCGCCCGCGGCATCCCGATCGCGACCCATGACGACACCACCGTCGAGCATGTCGAGGAGGGCCTCGCTTCGGGTGCGGTGATCTCGGAATTCCCGACCACCGTCGAGGCCGCCGCCGCCGCCAAGCAGCGCGGGCTCGCCACGATCGCCGGCGCGCCGAATGTCGTGCGCGGCGGCTCCCATTCCGGCGGCGTGTCGGTCTCCGAACTGGCGGAGAAAGGACTGCTTGACGGACTCTCCTCCGACTATGTGCCCGCCAGCCTGATCCAGGCGGTGCTGAAGCTGCACAACGACCATGGCCTTGGCTTGCCCGACGCCATGGGCATGGTCACCTGGAAGGTCGCCGACATCCTCGGCCTGAAGGATCGCGGCCATCTCAAGACCGGGCTGCGGGCCGATCTCGTCCGCTTCAGGGCGCTGGGACCAACGCCGGTGATCGCGGCTGTCTGGTCGAAGGGCGAGCGCGCGTTTTGAGCGGCCCGCGCTACGCCCTCTATTACGCGCCCGCAGTCGACAGCGCCCTGTGGCGCTTCGGCTGCGCGACGCTGGGCTACGACGCCTTCACGGGCGAGGAGATCGCCTTCGCTGTCCCGCCCGGCTGCGACGTGCCAAGCTGGCCGCAGCGTACCGCAGAGCCGCGCCGCTATGGCTTCCACGCGACGCTGAAGGCGCCGTTCGGGCTGGCCAACGGCCGCAGCGAGGGTCAGTTGCGGGCCTTCGCCCAGCAGATCGCCGTCGGCCGCGGTGCCGTTCCTCTCGCCAGCCTCAAGGTCACCTCGCTCGGCCGTTTCGTCGCGCTGACGCCGGGCGAGCCGAGCCCGGCGCTGCAGGCTCTGGCCTTCGACATCGTCCAGGCCTTCGAGCCGTTTCGCGCTCCACTAAGCGCGGCGGACCTGGGGCGGCGCCTCGCCAGCCCGCTGACCCCGGCCGAGCGCGCCTATCTCGAAGCCTATGGCTATCCCTATGTCGGCGATGCCTTCCGCTTCCACATGACGCTGACCGGAGCGCTCCCGCCGGATGAGGCGCCCACCGTCGCGGCGGCGCTGGCGGAGGCCTATGCGCATGCCGTCCCCACCAGCCCGGTCGCCATCGACCGCCTCGCTCTGTTCCGGCAGGACGACAGGGCCGGGTGCTTCCGCATCATCGACACTTTCCCGCTCGGCCGCTGACGACCGGGCCGGCGATCCCCACAGGACGGAGAACCCCATGGCCGCCAAGAAGCTCGGGCTCGACCCCGTGATCCATGAGACGGCGGTCGTTCGGGAGGCGACGCTGGGGCGCTACACCGAGATCGGCGCGCGGACCTCATTCGTCGAGTCGACGATGGGCGACTACTCCTATGTCGTGAATGATTCCAACATCATCTACACCACCATCGGCAAGTTCTGCTCGATCGCCGCGATGACCCGGATCAACCCCGGCAACCACCCGATGCAGCGCGCCAGCCAGTCGCATTTCAGCTATCGCGCCAGCGCCTATTTCGAGGATGCGGAGGATGATGCCGCCTTCTTCGACTGGCGCCGCTCGACGCCGGTGACCATCGGCCACGATGTCTGGATCGGGCATGGCGCCATCATCCTGCCCGGCCGCAGCATCGGGACGGGCGCCGTCGTCGCCGGCGGTGCGATCGTCACCAAGGACGTCGCACCCTACACCATCGTCGCGGGAAATCCGGCCCGTCCGATCCGCCGCCGCTTCCCCGAAGCCCTGTCAGAGCGGCTGATGGCGCTGGCCTGGTGGGACTGGGATCATCTGCGCCTTCGTGAGGCACTTGCCGATTTCCGCGCCCTGTCGGTCGAGGCGTTCCTCGACCGTTACGAGGCCGGGAGTGCCTGATCTGCCTAGTCCTTAGACGAAGGGCGCAGAGAAACACGACCGTTCCGCGAGACTTGCTCAAAAACTGGCTGCAGCATTGATCCTTCGTTAACTAAAGGAGCGTTCCATATGGTGGAGCACCAGCACATGGTGTTGCGGGTCGCAGGAGCTCCCCATGTCGTCTGATCACCTCGCCAGCCGCCTTTCCTTCATGCAGCTCGATGGCCGCGCCCGCGACCGGATCAAGGGGATGCATGACGACATCGTCGCCGCTCTGCCGGGCGCGCTCGAAACCTTCTACAAGCAGCTTCGCAGCTATCCGGAGACGCAGCGCTTCTTCTCCAGCGAGAAGCAGATCGAGGGCGCCCAGCAGCGCCAGTCCACGCACTGGGACCGGATCGCCAAGGGCCAGTTCGACCAGAACTACGTCGCGGCCGTCACCAAGGTCGGCGAGATTCACGCCCGGATCGGCCTCGAACCGCGCTGGTACATCGGCGGCTATGCCCTGATCCTCGAGAAGATCATCACCGATGTCCTGGTCGCGCGCTGGCCGAAAACGCGCTTCGGCGGCAAGGTCGCCGGCGCCACCGATCGGGCCGCGGAAGTCAGCGCGCTGGTCAAGGCCGCCCTGCTCGACATGGACTATGCCATCTCCATCTACCTGGAGGCGTCGGAGGCGGCCCGTCTCAAGGTCGAGGAACAGGCCAAGGCCGCCGAGCGCGTTCTGGCCGCTGAACGCGAAAAGGCGGTCGCCTCGGTCAGCGAAGCCATGGCCGCGCTGGCCAATGGCGATCTCACCTTCCGCATCGGCCAGAACATCCCCGAGGAGTACGGCGCCATCCGCGACAACTTCAACGAGGCCGTCGCACGGCTCGAGCAGGTGGTGAGCACCATCAAGACGAACTCGGCCGCCATCGCCGCCTCCTCGCAGGAGATCAACTCCGGCGCCTCGGACCTGTCGATGCGGACCGAGCAGCAGGCCTCGGCCCTCGAGCAAAGCGCCGCCACGACCGAGGAACTCGCCGCCTCGGTGAAGACCTCGTCGCAGGCCTCCAAGCGCTCGGTCGCGCTCGCCGATGACGCCACCAAGATTGCCCGAACCGGCGGCGACATCGTCAAGAACGCCACCGACGCGATGTCACGCATCGAGGACGCCTCGAAGAGGATCTCCGAGATCACCAGCGTCATCGACGGGATCGCCTTCCAGACCAATCTGCTGGCCCTCAACGCGGCGGTGGAAGCCGCCCGCGCCGGCGATGCCGGGCGCGGCTTCGCCGTCGTCGCTGCGGAGGTCCGTGCCCTGGCCCAGCGCTCCTCCGACGCAGCAAAGGACATCACCGGCCTGATCGCCTCCTCGGACGCCGAGGTGACGGAGGGCGTGAAGCTGGTGCGGCTCGCCGGCGGCACGCTGGAGCAGATCGTCGAAGCCGCGGCCGCCGTCTCCTCGACCGTGCAGGAGATCGCCAGCGCCTCGGGCGAGCAGGCCAACGGCATCGAGGAGATGAGCCAGACGGTCAGCCACATGGACGAGATCACCCAGCAGAACGCAGCGCTCGCAGAGCAGAGCGCCGCCTCATCCAAGACGCTGCTCGACCAGATCGAACAGCTCAACCGGCTGATCGCGAGCTTCCGGACCTCGCAGGACGGGCAGGTCGTGGCGCTGCACCCGTCGCGCCGTCGGGCCGCCTGAGCACCAGCGGCCGGCGCCTCGGCGCCGGCCTATCCCTTCAAACGCCAGACGGTGGAGTGCTTGATGTCGGCATCCTCGAGCGAGCGCGAGACCGGCACGGCGTAACGCGCCAGCGCCTCAAGCCGGTCCTTCGGCAGATAGCTGCGGCCGGGATCGCCGATCAGGACCACCGCTCCGCGCGCCGACAGCCGCGCCAGCCAGGCGACGACGCTCTCGGCCATCGCCCGCTCATAGCAGACGTCGCCGGCACAAACGACGTCCCAGCCCTCGTCGTGGCCCACCAGGTCCTTGAGGCAGACGGAGACCGCGACATCGTTCGCCGCCGCATTGAGCGCGATCGCCTCCGCCGCGAAGGCGTCGATGTCGCAGGCCTCTACGCTCGCCGCCCCGGAGCGGGCGGCCGCGATGGCCACCAGCCCCGAGCCGCTGGCGAAGTCGAGCACCCGCCGCCCGCGCACGATTGCGGGGTCGTCCAGCAGATGGCGCGCCAGCGCCTGGCCCCCTGCCCAGGCGAAAGCCCAGAACGGCGGCGGCAGCCCGATCGTCGCCAGCTCGTCCTCCGTCTTCTGCCAGAGCTCGGTCGCTTCGTCGGCGACATGGAGCACGATCTCGGGCGCATGCGGCACGGGCAACAGACGGGTGTGCTGGAGGATGAAGCCGCGCCGGTCGAGCGCCGGCCCGCTCACGCCACGATGTCCATCGTCGGGCGGGCGAGCAGGCTGCGATACAGCGCCTTGACGGCGTTCATGACGTCGCGCTCGGTGTGTCCGTCGATCAGCCGGGCCCGCGCGCTCGCGCCCATGCGCTCGGCCAGCGCCGGTGCACGCGACAGGATGATCAGCGCCTGAGCCAGGGCGGCGGCGTCGTTGGCGGGCACCACCATGCCGTCCTGCCCGTCACGCACGAAGCTGCGGCAACCCGGCACATCCGTGGTCAGGATCGGCCTGCCGCAGGCCGCCGCCTCTAGGATCGTGCGCGGCAGGCCTTCGCCGCCGCGCGACGGCAGGATGCAGAGATGGTGCTGCCGCCAGACGCCCTCGATGTCGCGGGTCGGGCCGGCCCAGTCGATCCCCGGCCGCGCCGCCCATTGCTTCAGCGTCTCCTCGGGAATGGCCTTGGGGTTCGAGGGATCAGGCGCGCCATGCAGCGTCAGCTCGACCCGTGCCCCCTGCGCCCGCGCCAAACTGATCGCCTCGACCGCCAGATCGACCCCCTTCGACCAGAGCAGCCGCGCCACCAGCGCGACCTTCAGCGGCGGCGCCGGCGGCATCGGCTCCGGCATCAGGATCAGCGGATCGACCCCGGCGCCGCCGACGATCGCGACCTTGGCCGCGTCCGCGGGATCGAGCCCGAGGGTGACGGGATCGTCCGGGTTCTCGAACAGGAAGCGCACCTGCGGGCCGTCGATGGCGCCGCGCAGCCAGGCGATCACCGCCATCCGAGCCGCGGCCGCCGCCAGCCCCTCCTTGGCGCCGAGGAAGCCCAGCCCCGTCAGCGCATAGACCCGCCGCTGCACCCCGGCCAGACGGCCGGCCAGGCCGGCGAGCGCGATCGGCTTGAGCGCGATGCAATGCAGGATGTCGGGCCTCTCTCGCTCAATCAGCGCCCGCAGCGCCTTGACCTGGCGATAAAGCGCCCGCGGATCGAGGCTGCGGCGCTCGGCCTCGAGCGCGATGAGCCGGACGCCCGCCGCCTCGATGACGCGCCGGTGGTTGCGTTCGCGCGCGATCACGGCGACGTCGAAGTCCAGTTCGCGCGCCGCCCGCGCCATCGGCAGGAAATGCGACGCAAAGAACCAGTCTTCGGTCGCGACGAAGAGAAGTCTGGGTCGGGCCATGGCCGGACATCAGTCCGATGCCGGGCCGAAGGTCAAGCGGTGCCTTGCAGCACAAACCTGGTCCCGGCGCTTGAACAGGGAGCCCGCGGCCATGCTAGGCTGCGCTGCAACGGGAGACGACGATGCACGAGAGCCTGCAAACACCGGCTGCGAAGGCCTTTCCCGACGCAATGGCCAGCCTGCGCTCGGCTCTGGGCCATGTCGCCAACGGCGATGTCGGTCCGATCAAGGCGCTCTATTCCCATGCCGACGATGCCACCAGCATGTATGGCTGGGGCGGGTACGAGAAGGGCTGGGCTGCGATCTCGCAACGCTGGGACTGGGCGGCCCGGCAATTCCGCGGCGGCACGGTCAGCCATGAGAACGTCACCACCATCGTGGGAGCGGAGCTCGCGCTCGTCACCGACATCGAAGTGTTCGAGGTGCTGTTGCCGGGGGCGGAGGGACCGACACGCTGGACCAACCGGGTGACCCATGTCTTCCGCTTCGAGGAGGGCGGCTGGCGCCTGCTCCATCGCCATGCCAACCGGCTGGAACAGCAATACGAGCCGGCGCCGCGCCTCGCCGCCGTCTCAGGGACGTGACGCGGTGAGCGGCGCGACGCGAGACAGCGCGGCCGCCGCATCGACGCGACCGGCGCCAAAGACGGGATCGCGCCCCTTCGAGCCGAGATCGACCGCGCTCTCGCTGAGCAGGCGACGGACCCCGGCGGGGTCGAGATCCGGCCGCTTCTCCAGCATCAGTGCGACGAGGCCCGAGACATGCGCGGCCGCGATCGAGGTTCCCGACGAGAAGGCGTAGCGCCCGTTCGGCTCCGCCGCGATCACGTCGACGCCCGGCGCCGCCACGGCGATGTAGGCGCCACGATTGGCCTGACGGAAGATGCGGTCGTCGGCATCGGTGGCCGTGACAGCGATGACGTTGGGATCGGCGCCGGGATAAAGCGGCGCGGCGTTGGGCCCGGCATTGCCCGCCGCGGCGACGGCGACCACGCCCTTCGCCGCCACGCCGGCGAGCCCGCGCGAGAGGAGGCGATCTTCCGGGCCGGCGAAGCTGAGATTGATCACGCGCGCGCCCTGGTTCACGGCCCACTCGACCGCGGACATGATCTGAAGGCTCGTGCCATTGGCGGAGCCGGAACCGGCACGGCCTGAAAAGGCCCGGCCGACCAGCAGCCGCGCGCCGGGCGCGACGCCCTGCAGCTGCCCTTGCGCTACGATCGCCGCCGCCATGGCGGTGCCATGGGCATGCGGCAGATAGTCCTCGCCCAGCGCGTCAAACAGCCCGGCGATGCCGCCGCGCAGCTCGGGATGGGCGACATCGACGCCCGAGTCGATCACGGCGACCCGGATCGTCGCACCGCGGGCGAGCTTGTGGACCTCCCCGAGCCGGAGCTTGTCGGTGACGTATTGCGGCGGCAGCTCGCGGCGCGGCGCGGGGGTCGGCCGGACGGCGGCGGGGTCCGACAGGCGCAGCGTCGGGATGTCTGAGCGCCCGCCCGAGGCCGTCGTGCTGACGGGCTGGGCCAGGTCCTGCTGCAGCTCGAAGGTGAAGTTCGGCTGCGCGCCGGCGATGGCGTTGTCGCTCGCCATCTGCGTCAGCACGGCCCGCAGGTCACGCCCCTCGGCCAGGCGCGCGCGGATGATCGTCGTGCCGGCGAGTTCGACACGCCGGCTGGTGATCAGCGTGGCGCCGTAGCGGCGCAGCACGGTCTCCGCCTGAACATTGGGCGCGAGCTCGAACAGGATCTCGCCCGGCACGAAGCGGGTTTCGTCCGCCGCCGGCACGACGGTGCGCGAGGGCGCCTGCCCACCGAAGATGTTCGGCACCCGCCAGGCCGGGGGCGGCACCGTGATCGCCCGCGTCGGCGGGCTGGCCGCGCCCCCTGCGGGCGGGGTCGCGCCCGGCGCCGGCTGCTGCGCGCCGGCCGGCCCGGCGGCCAGCGCGAACATCAGCGCGAAACCGCCGCCTGCGGCCAGCCGAAGGGCTGAGACGGCGCGTGTCAGCAGGAAACGGGGCAACGTCATGATGCGCTCTCCCGATGCGCTCCGATGCAGCGACGGCATATCAGAAGCAGGCCAACCCGTCACCGCCCCGCCGCCTCAGGGCGCCGGCGCGA
This sequence comes from Allobosea thiooxidans, assembly GCA_943372485.1. GTDB lineage: Bacteria > Pseudomonadota > Alphaproteobacteria > Rhizobiales > Beijerinckiaceae > Allobosea > Allobosea thiooxidans_A. The sequence goes on along the minus strand of CALRYW010000054.1, from coordinate 12,577 downwards.
CGAAGCGCACGATCGCCGCCTCGGCCTTCATCCGGGTGGCGATGGCATCGACCTGGGCCTGCGTCAGCGACGCGTCGCCGACACGCACCTTGAAATAGCCGTTGGCGCGCGGCCCATCCACGACCGACGCCTCGTAGCGCTTGAAGAAGGAGGCGATGTCGCCGGCGCGCGCATCCGTCGCGAAGCTGAGCAGGACATAGCGCTCGGAGGATTGCGGGGCGGTGGAGGCGGTCTCGAAACCGGTCTGCTCGCGCAGCAGGATTCCCGTCAGCGCGACGCCCTGTAGGGCGATCAGGGCACAGGCCGCAGCCCCCGCATAGGCCAGCCGGCGCGGCGGCTGGGTCGCCAGGAGCTGGCCAAGCCAGGTCATGAACCCGCCCTTGGCGCTGGCGAGCAGGCCCTGCCGGCGCGGCTCGGCCTCCACGCCCGCCATGAGGCGGTCGAGAACACGCGGCGAGGGAGCGCCGAGGCTCTCGTTCAGCAGCGTCGTCTCCGCCATATCGTCGCGGATGATGTCGAGCCGCAGCGCCAGTTCGGCATCCGTGGCCAGGGCCGCCTCGACCCGCGCCCTGTCGGCCGCCGAGATCCGGCCAGTGGCATAGAACGGCAGCAGCAGCTCGAGTTCGGCGCGCTTGGGATCGGTCGCGATGGCGTCGGTCATGACTGGACTCCAGGATCGCTCGAGGGACGCAGCCGGAGCGGATGAAGGGTGGAAGGCATCGGCAATTCGGTCTGCGAAAGCCGCGTCCGCGGCCCCCTCTCAGGGCCAGCCCCGGTCGACGCCGGCGGCCTTGAGCAGCTCGCCCAGCTTCTTGCGGGCGTGGAACAGGCGTGTTTTGACCGTGTTCTCGGGGATGCCGACGATCCTGGCGACCTCCTCAACCGAGCTCTCGTGATAATAGACGAGGTCGATGACTTCGGCATGGTCGCGGGACAGCTTGGCGAGACAGGCGCGGATCGCCAGGCTCTTGTCCTGCTTCTGCACCACGACCTCGGGATCGTCGGACTCGTCCTCGATGTTGGCGGCGAAATCGTCGTCCAGCCCGGCATCGCGCCGCTTGCGCAAGGCCGAGTAGGATTTGTTGCGGGCGATGGTGAGCAGCCAGGTCGTGACCGAGGAACGTGCCTCGAACCGGTCCGCCTGACGCCAGAGGTCCATGAAGACGTCACCGGTCACATCCTCCGCCATCGTCTCGTCGCGCAGCAGGCGCTGGGCGAAACGATAAACCCGTGTCTGGTGCCGCGAGAACAGCACCTTCATCGCGAGTCGGTCGCCACCGGCGATCCGCTTGACGAGGTCTTCGTCGGATTCCGTATGCATTGACCTCGAGGCCTGACATCCGGCTCGCGAGGGTTGGTCGCAGCGAGCGTGGAGAAGGTTCAATCGCCGGCGAGATAAATCTGCCTGCGACAATTTTTCATACGGTAATGAGGGCGCGGGTCAACTGGAAGCCATCATCGCGGGGCTCGGCCCATGCATGTGCTGCGCGATGCATGGGCGACGGTGCCTGCCGCCACCGGCTGCTCCGGACACGGCGTGACGACGTCGCAGGGGCGAACGGTTGCCGGCCGGCACGAGCCGCCGAATGGGCGGCCGAAGGCGGTGATCAGGCCTTGGCCCGGCTCTTGGTCGTGCGCTTGGCGGTCTCGACGGCCTTCAGGGCCTTAGCGGCGGCCTTGGCATCGGCGGCCTCGGTCTTGATGCGCGCCTGCTCAGCGGCGACGATGGCCGCCGTCTCGGCATCGGCGGCCTCCTTGGCGAGACGCAGCGCCCTCAGGCGGACCGTCTTCTGCAGCACCGCCTCGCGCTCGACCTGCTCGGCCTCCATGGCGCGTGAGGCCTCCTGCTTGCGGGCATCGGCCTTCTCGAAGGCGCGCTGCGCACGCAGCTTGATCTCGTCGGATGAAAGGCCTCGCGTCGCCATGGCGGCTCACTCCCGTGTCGGCGGCGGGAGGCGGGTTCACGATCCGGCCGGGCGGCGCGGATCGACCCGCCCCATTGGGCGGCATGTCATGGCTGCGGGATTCGCTCGGGAATCCCGCCGGACCTGGACTGCGGAGCCCTCAGCCGCGACACGGCCGCGAGAGACCCTTCAGCATCACCGGGCCGTGCCCGATGCGGGGGGCCGTCAGCGGCGACCGCCCTTGCCGGCAGCGCGCATCTGCGCGTATTGCACGGCCTCGAGCAGCACCTTGCGCGGGCGCTCCGCGTCGCGCTTCGCCTGTTCGGCCTTGCGGGCGGCCTCACGGGCGATCTCGGCGATGCGCTCTTCCTCTTCGAGGCGCAGGCGCTCGATCTCGGCGAGACGCTCCTGCTCGGCGCGGATGGCGGCCTTCTCGGCCTCGCGCTCGGCGCGGGCGGCGGCGACGGCTTCGCGTTCCGCGCGTCGCTGCTGCATGATCGGGTCATCCGGACCCGGCCTCGCCTTGAACCGCTCCAGGAGCGCTTTCTTGGCGGCCGCGGAATTGGCCTGACGATCAGTGAAGCTGCGGTCGTTCGGGTTCTTCAAGGCTGGCCTTCTCTCGGGTTGTGACGGGCGCATTCCGGCCCGCGAGGGCGCAATAATCCAAAATGCGCCCGAATGGTATCAAAATCAGCGCGGCGCGGGTGCGCTTCCAGCGCGCACCGGGCGCGGCTTGGGCTTCGGCGCGGCGATCAGGCCTTCGCGCTGCATCTGCTTGCGGGCGACCTTGCGGGCGCGCCGGATCGCATCGGCCTTCTCGCGGACGCGCTTTTCGGACGGCTTTTCATAGGCCGAACGGCGCTTCATCTCGCGAAAGACGCCTTCGCGCTGCATCTTCTTCTTCAGGACCCGGAGGGCCTGATCGACATTGTTGTCGCGAACGAGAACCTGCATCTGTCACTCCTGCGGTTCGAGAATGGAAAAAAGGGCCGGGCACAAGGACCGACCCTTCGTCACGCCGCTATGCCTCAGACCGGGAAACGGGGGCGCCAGTACATCCGTGGTCGCCCTCCTGCTGTCCTGGCCGGCCGCTGCGGCGATCGTCTCACTCGGCGCGGAGCTGATCCGCCGACATCTTGCCCGAACGCTTGTCCTGGGTGAGCTCGTAGGAGATCTTCTGACCTTCCTGGAGATCACGCATGCCAGCGCGCTCGACGGCGCTGATGTGGACGAACACGTCCTGCCCGCCGTCATCCGGCTGGATGAAACCAAAACCCTTGGTCGAATTGAACCACTTGACTGTACCGGCGCTCATGACGAACCCTTTCACGGTATTATTGATGGCGCGAGACGGATTTCGCGCGCCGTTTTTCGAAGTTTTAGCGGGAAGGTCGTCAGCGTGCGCAAGGAATGCGCGGGGCCAAGTCGTTCGGCCTAAATATCGACAGGCCCCATATGGACGCTCGAACAGGCAATGTCAATGCAACTGCCGCGCGAATGCGCAGGCCACGCCCCTGCCCTCCGGGCCACGCGCTTTACAATGACGCGCTTTTCGCCAAGAGGCAGGCAGCGCAATCGCCAACCCCGCGGGTTCCCCTGTCCGTGAAGACGCCGTCGCTCCATCAGTTCCGCCGTATCGTGGTCAAGGTCGGCTCGAGCCTGCTCGTCGATCGCGAGCGCGGCCGCCTGCGCCAGGCCTGGCTGGCAGCGCTGGCGGAAGACCTCTCCGAGCTGCACCAGCGCGGTGCGGACGTGCTCGTCGTGTCCTCCGGCGCGATCGCGCTGGGACGAACCGTGCTCGCCCTGCCCTCCGGGCCGCTGCGCCTCGAGGAGAGCCAGGCCGCGGCGGCTGTCGGCCAGATCGCGCTCGCCCGCACCTGGGCCGAGGCGCTCGGCCATCATGGCCTCACGGCCGGCCAGATTCTGCTGACCCTGGCCGATACCGAGGAGCGTCGGCGCTATCTCAACGCCCGGGCCACCCTCGGCCGCCTGCTCGATCTGCGCGCCGTGCCGGTGATCAACGAGAACGACACCGTCGCCACGACCGAGATCCGCTATGGCGACAATGACCGCCTCGCCGCCCGCGTCGCCACGATGGCCGGCGCCGATCTGCTGGTGCTGTTCTCTGACATCGACGGCCTCTACACCGCCCCGCCTGCACGAGACCCGGCGGCGCGTCACATCCCGCTGGTCGAGCGCATCACCCCGGAGATCGATGCGATGGCGGGAGGCGCCGCCTCCGAGCTCTCGCGCGGCGGCATGCGCACCAAGATCGAGGCCGGCAAGATCGCCGCCAGCGGCGGCACGCATATGCTCATCGCCGACGGGCGGGCGAAGAACCCGCTCGCCGCCATCGCTGCCGGGGCGCGCTGCACCTGGTTCCTGACCGCCTCGACCCCCGCCACCGCGCGCAAGACCTGGATCGCCGGCTCGCTGGAGCCCCGCGGCACGCTGCATGTCGATGCCGGCGCGGCGCGCGCGCTGGCCGGCGGCGCGAGCCTCCTGCCTGTCGGCGTGAGCCGGATCGAAGGCGACTTCGCCCGCGGCGACGCCGTGCTGATCCGCGACCCCGACGGCCGGCTGCTCGGGCGCGGCCTCGTGGCCTATGATGCCGGCGAAGCGGCGCTCGTCCTCGGCAAGGCCTCGCGCGACATCGGGGCCATCCTGGGCTATCCGGGACGGGCCGAGATGATCCACCGGGACGACATGGCGCTCGGTGTGGTCTAAGGTTGCGGCAAGATGGCGTCGGGCAGGGTGGAAATGACGAGCGAAGCGGCGCTCCGCGTGGTCTCGAGCGAGAGGCCAGCCGACGAGGACGGACGGGTGCCGGATCTGGCCGCTCTGATGGGTGCGCTTGGACGGCGCGCCCGCGCCGCATCGCGCGTGATCGCGCTCGCCCCAACCTCGCAGCGCAATGATGCGCTGGTCGCCATGGCCGCGACGCTGCGGGCCCGTCAGGCTTCGATTCTCGCGGCCAATGCGCTCGACCTCGCTGAGGCCCGGGCCGCCGGCCAGACCGCGGCCTTCATCGACCGCCTGCTGCTCGATCCCGGCCGCCTGTCAGCGGTGGCCGAGGGCGTCGCCAGCGTCGCCACCCTGCCCGATCCGCTCGGGCGCGTGCTCGCGACCTGGACGCAGCCCAACGGCCTGCGCTTCGAGCGCGTCGCGACGCCGCTCGGCGTCATCGCGGTGATCTTCGAAAGCCGCCCCAACGTCACGGCCGATGCCGGCGCGCTCTGCCTGAAGAGCGGCAATGCCGCGATCCTGCGCGCGGGCTCGGACAGCTTCCGCACCGCGACCGAGATCGCGGCCGCGCTGCGCGACGGCCTGGAGGCGGCCGGCCTGCCCGGCGATGCGATACAGCTCGTGCCGACGCGCGACCGCGACGCGGTCGGCGCGATTCTCAAGGGCCTCGACGGCAGCGTCGACGTCGTCGTGCCGCGCGGCGGCAAGAGCCTGGTGGCCCGCGTCCAGAGCGATGCGCGCGTTCCCGTCTTCGCCCATCTCGACGGCAACTGCCATGTCTATGTCCATGCCGCGGCCGAGCTCGCCATGGCCCGCGAGATCGTGCTCAACGCCAAGCTCCGGCGCATCGGCGTCTGCGGCGCCGCCGAGACGCTGCTGGTCGACGAGGCCTGCGCGGCGACGCATCTGGAGCCGCTGGTGACGGAGCTGATCGAGGCCGGCTGTGCGGTGCGCGGCGATGCCCGCACCCAGGCGGCGGCGGCCCGGGCCGAGGCGGCGAGCGAGGCGGACTGGGCGACCGAGTATCTCGACCGCATCATCGCGGTGAAGGTCGTGGCCGGGCTCGACGAAGCCATCGCCCATATCGAGCGCTATGGCTCGCACCACACCGACGCCATCGTCACCGCCGATGCATGTGCCGCCGGCCGCTTCCTCGCCGAGATCGACTCGGCCATCGTGCTGCACAACGCCTCGACCCAGTTCGCCGACGGCGGGGAATTCGGCTTCGGCGCGGAGATCGGCATCGCCACCGGCCGCATGCACGCCCGCGGCCCGGTCGGAGTCGAGCAGCTCTGCTCCTTCAAGTACCGCGTCCACGGCAACGGCCAGATCCGCCCGTGACCACCGATCCCGCGGCGCCACGCCCCCACGAGACGATGGAACACCTGCGCCTGCCGCCGCATGCGCCCGGCCTGCGCATCGGCCTGTTCGGTGGCACCTTCAACCCGGCCCATGACGGGCACCGCATGGCGAGCCTGACCGCCTTGCGCCGGCTCCAGCTCGACCGGATCTGGTGGCTGGTGACCCCCGGCAACCCGCTGAAGGACAACACGGCGCTGCCCTCGCTGGCGCAGCGCATCCGCTTCGGCCGCAAGCTCGCCGACCATGCCAAGATCCACGTCACCGGCATCGAGGCGATGCTGCGCACCCGCTACACCGCCGATACGCTGCGCGCGCTGAAGCGCCGCTGCCCCGGCGTGAACTTCGTCTGGATCATGGGCTCCGACAATCTCGCCAGCTTCCACCGCTGGAACGAGTGGCGCACCATCGCCCGGATGATGCCGATGGCGGTGATCGACCGCCCCGGATCGACCCATAGCGCCGTGGCCTCTCCGGCCGCCAACTGGCTCTCGCGCTGGCGGATTTCGGAAAGCCAGGGGGCCGCGCTCGCGCTGACGAAGCCGCCCGCCTGGGTCTTCCTGCACGGCCGCCGCTCGGAGCTCTCCTCGACGATGCTGCGCCAGCAGGCCGAACGCGATTGAATTTCAGGCCGACACGGCGTATTTTGCTTCGCATCGCGCCAAGAGCGCACGAACCCGTGAGGATACGGATCTGACCCGTTCAACCCGTGGCGAAGCCGAGCCCAAGCCGCTTCCCCAGGCCGCTGTGCCGGAGAACCCCTCCGCCGACAGCATCGCCCTTGCAAGGCATGTTCTCGAAGACATGAAGGCCGAAGACGTCACCGTCATCGACCTCGTCGGCAAGACCTCGCTGGCCGATGCGATGATCATCGCCACCGGCCGCGTGAACCGCCATGTCGCCTCCATCGCCGATGCGCTGGTCGAGGCGATCAAGGGCTCCGGACTGCCGGCGCCGAAGGTCGAGGGCATGCCCGCCTGCGACTGGGTGCTGATCGACACCGGCGACATCATCGTCCATGTCTTCCGCCCGGAAGTGCGCCAATTCTATAATCTCGAGAAGATGTGGGGCGCCGACAGGCCCAACGAGCGTCTGGTCGGCTGACGGGCGGCCCAGCCGATGCGCCTCGCCGTGATCACCGTCGGCCGTCTCAAGGACGGGCCGGAACGGGAGCTTTGCGAGCGTTACCGCGAGCGCGCCGCGACCTTGGGGCGCGGATTGGGACTGACCGGTCCCGACATCGTCGAAATTGCCGAAAGCCGCGGCCGCAGGGCCGAGGAGCGCAAGCGCGAGGAGGCGGCCGCGATCACGGCGAAGCTGTCTCCCGGCCTCGTCATCGCGCTCGACGAGCGCGGTGGCAGCCTCGGCAGTGATGCCTTCGCGGCGCGGATCGGCGCCGCCCGCGACGCCGGAACCGCCTCCGTCAACCTCGTCATCGGCGGGGCGGACGGGCTGGCGGCCGAGCTGCGCACGGCTGCGGGGCTGACGCTCGCCTTCGGCGCCCTGACGATCCCGCATCAGCTCGTCCGCATCCTCGTCCTCGAACAGCTCTATCGGACGATGACGATCCTGGCCGGGCACCCCTATCATCGCGCATGAGCGCCGCCCGGCCCCTGATTCGCAGACCCACCGGCTTCCCGCCGCTGCTGCGCGCGCTGCTGTTGGCGCTTGCGGTCGCCGCGGCGCCGACCGCCGCCCGTGCTCAGACGCCCGATCCCGACGTCCTGGCCCGCGAGGCCATCCAGAAGCTGGTCGAGAAACAGACGCGGGAGGCCGAACTCAAGACGATCGAGGAGCGGCTCGCCGGCAATGCCGAGGCACGGGCCCGGCTTGAGTCGGAGATCGTCGGCATTCGCGCCGACCGCGCCGCCCTCAACAAGGCTTTGCTCGACACCACAGCCCGCGCCCAGGCGGCCGAGCAGCGTGTCAGCGGGCTCGAACAGCGGCTGTCGCTGTCGCAGTCCAGCGAGGCGGCCATCCGTCGCTCGCTGGAAGGGCGGCGCGGCCTCATCGCCGAGGTGCTGGCGGCGCTGCAGCGGATCGGGCGGCGCCCGCCACCTGCCGTGCTGGTGCGACCGGAGGACATCCTCGAGGCAGTGCGCGCCTCCATGCTGCTGGGCGCCGTCGTGCCCGATCTGCGCCAGGAAATCGAGGTCCTCGGCACCGATCTCGCCGAGCTCGTCCGCCTGCGGGAGGGCATTGCGAGGGAGCGCAAGGCCATCTCCGGGGAGCTCGAGCAGCTCGCCGGCGAGCGCCAGCGCCTCGCCTCGCTGGTCGAGGCCCGGCGCATGCGCGAGGCCAGCGCGTCGCGCGACGCCGAGGCGCAGCGGGGGCAGGACGGCGAACTCGCCGCCAAGGCCCGCACCCTGCGCGACTTCGTCGAGCGCATGGAAAAGGAAATTTCCGTCGCCAACCGCGCGGCCGAGGCCGCGCGCCAGGCGCTGGAGGCCGAAACACGCGAGCAGCGCCAGCGCATGGCCGCGCTGGCCTTCCGGGATCCCGCCCGCCTCAGCCCCAAGATCGCCTTCGCCGAAGCGCGCGGCCTGCTGCCGCTGCCGGTGGCGGGATCACAATTGCGTGGATTTGGCGATGCGGACGGTGCCGGCGGCACGACACGCGGCATTTCGCTGGAAACCCGACCCGGCGCCCTAGTTTCGGCGCCTTCGGACGCTTGGGTCGTTTATGCGGGTCCCTTCCGCTCGTTCGGGCAACTCTTGATCCTGAACGCAGGCGGAGGGTACTATCTGTTGCTCGCCGGGATGCAACGGATCGATGTGGCGCTGAACCAGTTCGTCCTCGCGGGAGAACCGGTTGCGGTGATGGGCGAAACGTCGGAAGCTGCAGCGACGATCGTGGGTTCGGGAACCGGCCAGCCGGTTCTGTATATCGAGTTCAGAAAAGACGGCATGTCGGTCGATCCGGCGCCGTGGTGGACGAAACCGCTTGGCGAAAAGGTTCGCGGATGATGCGCAAGGTTTCTCTCGTTTTCGCCGGAGCCGTGCTCGGAGCGGGGCTGACCGGCATGGTCACGCAGACGCGCCTGCTGACCTCCACCAGCGCGGTCGCGGCCTCCGCCGAGGTTTATCGCAGCCTGAACCTCTTCGGTGACATCTTCGAGAAGATCCGCACCGACTATGTCGAGAAGCCCGACGAGCAGAAGCTGATCGAGGCCGCCATCAACGGCATGGTCTCCTCGCTCGACCCGCACTCCTCCTATCTCGACGCCAAGTCGTTCCGCGACATGGACACCGACATGCGCGGGCAGTTCGGCGGTCTCGGCATCGAGGTGACGATGGAGGACGGCGTCCTCAAGGTCGCCAAGCCGATCCGCGACACGCCCGCCTTCAAGGCCGGCATTCTGGCCAACGACATCATCAGCCAGATCGACGGGCAGGAGGTCAAAGGCCTCTCCCTGACCCAGGCGGTGGAGAAGATGCGCGGCATCATCAACACCCAGGTCAAGCTCAAGGTCGATCGCCCGGGCAAGCCCGAACCGCTCGAATTCACCCTGACGCGCACGACCATCGTGGTCCCGGCCGTCGAGGAACGCGTCGAGGGCGATATCGGCTATATCCGCATCGGCACCTTCAGCGAGCAGACCTATGAGGGCCTGCGCAAGGCGATCGACAAGGTCAATGCCGACATCGGCGTCGACAAGATCAAGGGCTATGTGATCGACCTCCGCAACAACCGCGGCGGCCGCCTCGACCAGTCCGTGCTGGTCTCGGACGCTTTCCTGGAGCGTGGCAAGATCGTCTCGACCCGCGGCCGCAACGCCGAGGAGACGCAGGTCTTCAACGCGAAGGCGGGCGACCTCACCAAGGGCAAGCCGGTCGTCGTGCTGATCAACGGCTCCTCGGCCTCGGCGGCCGAGATCGTCGCCGGCGCCCTGCAGGACCACAAGCGCGCCACCGTCATGGGCACGCGTTCCTTCGGCAAGGGCTCGGTCCAGACCGTGATCCCGCTGGCCGGCAATGGCGGCCTGCGCCTGACCACGGCCCGCTACTACACACCTTCGGGCAACTCGATCCAGGCCAAGGGCATCTCGCCGGATATCGAGGTCGTGCAGGACATCCCGCCCGAGCTGAAGGACAAGCTCGCCGAAAACAAGGGCGAGGCGGCTCTGAAAGGTCACCTCAAGGCCGGCGACGGCAAGGACGAGCAGTCCGGCTCGGCCTCTTATGTTCCCAACGATCCGACCAAGGACACGCAGCTGATCGCCGCCCTGAACCAGATCCGTGGCGTCAAGAAGGACGCCGCGGCGCCGCAGGTTCCAGCGACCAAACCCAACTGAGCCGGGGGACGATACGAAGAGCTGCGCGAGGCGCTGTCTGATCGGGTCGGAATCTGACAGACTCCCGCCTTGCGGGCCACTGATTCGGGCCCCCGTCGCAAGCTTGAGGACGGCTTCGTTTGGCCGGAACGCCGCTCACTGAGCTCAACAAGCCGCTCGGCCAGGGCCTGACCGCGTCGAAGGGCAAGCCCTGGGGACGCTGGATCGCCTTCGGCTGCGCGGGGCTCGTGGGCCTCGTCTGGGTGTCGATCCTGCTCCTCGTCGCGATCCGGCGCGATCCCGACGGCGGCGAACCCATGGCGACGGCCCGGATCGAGCAGCGGGCCGCTCCGGCCTCCGCGCTGCCCTCGGGGCTCCCCGTCGCCTCCCAGACCGACCCCGCCGCGACCGCACGCCCGCAATCGAGCGCAAGGCAGCTCGAGAGCGAAGCCGGCGTCACCGTGGTGCGTCCCGGGTCCGACGTTCCCGGCGCCATCGTGATCACGATTCCCGACAACCCGGCCGCGGTGAAGCTCGCCACCGCGCCCGACAGCCGGCTCGTCGAGCGCTCGCGCTTCGGGCTGCTGCCGAAGATCGGTCTGGATGGCGCGACGCCGGCGCAGGTCTACGCCCGCCCGGCCGGACCGCCCCCCGCCGGCAAGGTCAACGGACGCGTCGCCATCCTCGTTGGCGGCCTCGGCATCAGCCCGACCGGAACGGGCGACGCCATCGCGAAGCTGCCGGGTCAGGTCTCGCTCGCTTTCGCGCCCTATGGCGCCGAACTCGATCGCACCGTGCAGCGCGCCCGCGGCGAGGGCCACGAGGTGTTTCTGCAGCTGCCGATGGAGCCCTTCGACTATCCCGACAGCGATCCAGGCCCGCATACCCTGCTGACCGGGCCGAAATCGGCGGACAATGTCGAGCGCCTGCACTGGGCGCTCGGTCGCTTCACCGGCTATGTCGGCATCGTCAATTTTCTCGGCGGTCGCCTGACCTCCGACGAGACGGCGCTCACGCCGATCCTGCGCGAACTCGCCGGGCGCGGCCTCATGGTCGTCGATGACGGCTCCTCGGCCCGCAGCCTGCTCGCCTCTTCGGCGGCGCGTGCGCAGATCCCGGCGCTGAAGATCGACCGCGTCGTCGACAACGTCGCCCGGCCGGAGGCCATCGACAAGGAACTGGCGGCGATCGAGGCGATGGCCCGCGACCAGGGCGTCGCGGTGATCAGCGCCAGCGCCCTCCCGGTCTCGATCGAGCGGATCGCCCGCTGGATTCAGACGCTCGAGGCCAAGGGCATCGTTCTCGTCCCGATCAGCGCCGCCCGCGGACTGCGCAGCCCGAAGACCACCGGATCCCTCAGATGATCAGCGACAGGCCGCCGGACGGCTACCGCCCCTGCGTTGGGCTCGCCCTCTTCAATGCGGACGGGCTGGTCTTCGTCGGGCGCCGCGCGAACAAGTCGCTGCGCGAGCATGTCGCCCCCGGCCATGAATGGCAGATGCCGCAGGGCGGCATCGATTCTGGCGAGACCCCGCTTCAGGCCGCGACCCGGGAACTGCAGGAGGAGACCAATGTCACCTCTGTCTCGCTGCTCGCGGAGAGCCCTGGCTGGCTCGCCTATGACCTGCCGGTGGAGATCGGCCAGCAGGCCTGGAAGGGCCGCTGGCGGGGCCAGGCCCAGAAATGGTTCGCCTTCCGGCTGACAGGTCCCGACAGCGAGATCGACATCGCGACGCCGGCCGGCGGCCACAAGGCCGAGTTCGACGCCTGGCGCTGGGAGCGGCTGGAACGGACCCCAGCCCTGATCATCCCCTTCAAGCAGGGTGTCTACCGCGAGGTCGCGACGCTGTTTTCGCCCTTCGCCGCGGCCTGAACGGCGTGTGACGGAGAGCATCATGAGGTTCGAAGGCGATCCCGGGCCGGTTTCTGCGGCCCTGCGCGAGCGGCTCGCTCCAGGCGGCGTCCTGAGAGCGGGCATCAACCTCTCCAATTTCCTCCTCGTCTCCGCACGCTCCGCCGATGGCGGCCCGGCCGGCGTCTCGCCCGACCTGGCGCGCGCGATCGCAGACAGGCTCGGCGTCGATCTGCGTCTCGTCCCCTATGCTTCGCCCGCTCTGCTGGCCGATGCGGCCCAGCACGACGAATGGGACATCGGCCTGATCGGCGCCGAGCCCCAGCGGGCTGAGACCATCGCCTTCACGCCGGCCTATGTCGAAATCGAGGCGACCTATCTGGTGCCGGCGGGCTCGGCACTGACCGAGATCGCCGATGTCGATGCCCCGGGTGTGCGCATCGC
>CALRYW010000053.1:0-27276 GCA_943372485.1 Allobosea thiooxidans | reverse complement strand
AAGGGGCGGGTTGCCATGCCTTCGTTTCTGACCGCGCTCTCGGCCTTCCTGCTGTTCCATCTCTTGCCGGCCGCCCCGGCGATCCGCGGTCGACTCGTCGCGAAGATGGGCCGCAGCGGCTACCTCACGACCTATTCCATCCTCTCGCTTGTCCTGCTGGCCTGGGTCGTGGTGGCGGCGCGCGAGGCAGAGGACATCGTCCTGTGGGACACCGCCCGCTGGCACTACCTGACCCCCTTCATCGTGATGCCTTTCGCGTTCTTCCTCATCATCGCGGGACTGGTTCAGGCCACACCACTTTCGCTAAGCCTCCGGACCGGCGCCGACTTGCCGGCCATCGCAGCCGTTACGCGCCATCCGGTGCTGTGGGGGCTGGTGCTGTGGGCTCTCGCGCATCTGCCGCCGAATGGCCGGCTGATCCCGGTCCTGCTCTTCGGTGCGATGGCGGCACTCGCCGCCATGGGCTTCCACCGGCTCGACGCCAAGGCGAGGCTCAGAATGGGGCCGGAGCGCTGGTCAGAGGCCGCAGGCAAGACCTCGATCCTGCCCCTCGCCGCCATACTGGCCGGCCGGGCCGTGCCCGGTGCCGGCCGGGTGCTCGCCGTCCAGGCAGCCGCAGCTGCCGTCATCTACGCCTGGTTCGTCCTCTACGGCCACGCCTGGCTCATCGGCCCGAGCCTGCGACATGGCCTTGACGCGTATCTCTGACCGATGGATCGCCCCGCCATGTCCGCTCTCGCCGAGTCTGCCAATTTGATCGCTCGCATCTCCAATGTCCTGACAGAGATCGACCTCAACTGTGAGTGCCGAAGCCGGGTTCGCGACGCGATCGCCCGCTTCGAGACGCTTGAGGACACCCGCCAAGCCCATCATGCGCTAGTCCAAGCCCGGAACCACCGGCACCGTATCGGCGCACTCATGGCACTGCTCGCCGACCTCGACGAGATCGGCTGGAACGAAGCCGATTCCTCGATTTATCTGGAACTGTCCGATCTTTTCGAGGACATCGCCACCGCGGCACGCGAGGGGGCGGCGGCGACGCGCCAGCTCGATCGTCGGACGCCGCTTCGTCGAAAGTGCGCAGAGCAACCCTCTGTCGAATGATGAGGCGTTCGGCGGGATGCCTTGCCTCTGGCCGCCGACCCGCAGTGCCATGAGCTACTCCGGATGCCCAAGCCTTGATCTTCTCAAAGCGGCATCCACACGCGTAGATTGCCATGATGAACGAGTCCGCGTTTCACCCGGAGGATGTGGCGCGGTCGGCGATCGACCGGCGGCTGGCGCTTTGCGGCTGGGTGGTCCAATCCCGTGGTGACATGAACTTGGGCGCTGGTCTGGGCGTCGCCATACGTGAATTCCAGACGGCGTCCGGCCCCGTCGACTACGCGCTGTTCGTCGGCCGGCGCCTGTGCGGCGTGATCGAGGCGAAGTCGGCGGGCGTCACCCTCTCGGGCTTCTCCGACCAGGCCGCGCGCTACATCGCCGACCTCCCCAGGAACCTCGTGCGCGAGGAAGGCCAGGTGCGGTTCGAATATGTGGCGTCGGGCAGCGAAACCCTTTTTCGCGACCATGCCGATCCGAACCCGACCTCTCGCAGCGTCTTCGCCTTCCACCGGCCCGACACCCTGGGGCGCTGGCTCGGTGAGGCTGTCACGCTTCGCGGTCGCCTGGGCCAGATGCCGCCCGTAATCACCGACGGACTCCGCGAATGCCAGATCGACGCGGTATCGGCTCTCGAGGTCTCGATGGCGCAGAACCGCCCCCGCGCCCTCGTCCAGCTCGCCACCGGTGCGGGAAAGACCTTCACGGCCTGCACGCTGAGCTACCGGCTCCTCGCCCATGCCGGCTTCAAGCGCATCCTCTTCCTGGCCGACCGGGCCAATCTCGTGCGGCAGACCCGCGACGAGTACCTGGCCTATCGGCCCCCCGGCACGGGGCGCTCGTTCTCCGAGATCTACAACGTCCAGAAGCTCGGCTCGGCCGGCATCGACAAGGACGCCCAGATCGTCGTTGCGACGATCCAGCGGGTCTATTCGGTGCTGACAGGCAAGCATCTCGACGAGGACGACGAGGAGCAATCGTCTTTCGAGATGTCGCGCGCCGAGACAGAGAGGCTCGTCGCCTACAACCCGGCGGTTCCGATCGAGAGCTTCGACCTGGTAGTCACCGATGAGTGCCACCGCTCGATCTATGGCACGTGGCGTCAGGTCCTCGAGTATTTCGACGCTTTCGTGGTCGGGCTGACGGCGACGCCGTCGCTGCACACTCTGGGCTTCTTCGGCAAGAACCTCGTCGCCCAATACCCGTACGAGCGCTCCGTCGTCGATGGGGTGAATGTCGGCTTCGAGGTCTTCCGGATCCGCACCGAAATCGGCGAGCGAGGATCGACCGTGAGCGCGGGCTACGACCTGCCGGTGCGCGACAAGCGCACACGCGTTCAGCGCTACGAGAACCTGACCGAGGATTTCAGCTACACGCCCGACCAGATCGATCGGTCGGTCCTCGTGCCCAACCAGATCAGGACGGTGCTGGAGACGTATCGCGACACGCTCTTCACGGAGCTTTTCCCCGGCCGCCGCGAAGTCCCCAAGACCCTGATCTTCGCCAAGGACGATCACCACGCCGAAGAGATCGTCGGCATGGTCCGCGAGGTGTTCGGCAAGGGCAACGACTTCGCCCGCAAGATCACCTACCGCATCGATGGGGCCGATCCCGAGGCCCTGATCCGCGCCTTCCGGAACGACTACAACCCGCGCATCGCCGTCACCGTCGATATGATCGCGACGGGCACGGACATCAAGCCGCTCGAGGTGCTGATCTTCCTGCGCGACGTGAAATCGGAGCTCTATTTCGAGCAGATGAAGGGCCGTGGCGCGCGCACGATCGCGCCCGAGAAGCTGCAGGAGGTGACGCCCGATGCAGAGGCCAAGACACGCTTCGTCCTGATCGACGCGGTCGGCGTCACCGAGAGCCTGAAGTCGATCTCGCAGCCGCTCGACCGGGAGCGCGCCATCTCCTTCGACAAGCTCGTCGATGAGGTCGCCGCAGGCCGTCGCGACGACGACGCCTTTGCGACCTTGGCCGCGCGGCTGGCAGCACTCGACCGGCGCATTGGCGATCGCGACCGCGCGGCGATCGTCAAGGCGACAGGCGGCGTCGATCTCGCAGGCATGGCGCGCCGACTGCTCGATGCGATCGACCCCGACGCGCTTGCCATGCGCGTTCCTGCCGACGCGCCGGAGCCAGAGCAGCGCAAGGCCCGCGAGGCGGTGAAGGACACCGCCGCTGCCCTGTTCGACGACCCGGCGCTGCGCCGCCTGCTCAAGGAGGTGAAGGCCTCGACCGATATCCGCATCGACACCGTCTCGGTGGATGCGGTCGTCTCGTCGGGCTGGGACGAGGGCAAGGCGACCGACACCGTCGAGCGCTTCGAGGCCTTCATTGAGGCGCGCCGCGACGAACTGGTCGCGCTGCAGATCCTGTATCGCCTGCCCTATGCCCAGCGTCGGCTGAGCTACGAGGCCGTGGACGATTTGCGCGAGGCGCTCCGGCGCCCGCCCTGGCTTCTGGAGCCGATCGACATCTGGCGGGCCTACAAGCGGCTCGCCAGCGACAGGGTGCGAGGCAACCCGTCGAACACGCTCGCCGACATCGTCGTCCTCGTGCGCTACGCCCTCGGACAGGCCGACACCCTGGAGCCTCTGCCGTCGATCGTCGCCGGCCGGTTCAACCTCTGGCTCGGGCGAGAGGAGAAGGCGGGGCGCGCCTATACCGACGACCAGCGGGCTTGGCTCACCGCGATCCGCGACCATCTCGCGGTGAACATCGAGATCCGGACCGAAGACATGATGGACGCGCCGGAGTTTTCGTCGCGGGGAGGCATCGTCCGGGCGCGGGCCTTGTTCGGGACACGCCTGCCGGCGCTGCTGGACGAACTGACCGAGGCGCTTGTTGCCTGATATCCACCAATGGTGGATACCAAACCGGCGCGCCGGAGTTCTCGTCGCGGGGATTCATCGGCCGAGAGCGCAGACCTTGTTCGGAACACGCCGGCCGGCGCTGCTCGACGAGCTGACCGCGGCACTTGTCTTGATGTCCACCGCTGGTGGATCAGTTTTGGCTTCCGCTCAATGGCGAGATGCGGTAGGCATCGCTGGTGTACACCGAGAGGTTGATGCGATGTCGGCGCCCCCCGAGCGATCCACCGCGAAGCTCTTCATGCACAGCCGCAGCCAGGCTGTGCGCCTGCCGAAGGAATTTCGCTTCGAGGGCACGGAGGTCCGCGTCAGGCGCAACGGCAATCAAGTAATCCTCGAGCCGATGGAGAAGGGGCCGATTGACCTTGACCGGTTCTGGGAGGAGCTCGACGCGATCGGGACCGAAGACATCTTGCCCGAGGGCTCCTCCGAGTCCACCCCTACTGACTCCGGTCCGTTGAGGGGTGACAGCGCATGATCTGTCTGGATGCCAGCGTGGCGATCGCCATCGTGAACATGCGCAGCGCCAAGCCCCGGCGGCGCCTCGGCGACGCGCTGCAGGCCGGAACGCCGATCGCCCTGCCGGTCGTCGCGCTGCACGAGCTTCGCTACGGTTTCACCAAGAGCCCACAGCGCGAGGTGGACGAGCGACGCTTCGAGAAGTTCCTGAGCCTGGGGATCGCCATCCTGCCCTTCGAGGCGGACGATGCCCTCCACGCCGCCGAGATCCGCGCCGCGATGGACGTATACTCTGCTCCTATGGACACTTATGACGGCCTGGTTGCCGCGCAGGCCCTCCGTCACGGTGCCACGTTGGCGACCTTGAACAAGGAGGCATTCGGGCGCGTGCCGGACCTCAACGTGCTGGATTGGTCGGAATGAACGTTCAGGCGGTGGTGTACACCAATGAGCGGGGGCAAGACCGTAAGCATACGCCATGGCCCTTGCCTGCTGGTTGGACTTGGGTCTCGCTCGACGACCTTGGCCATTGGACGGGGGGCGGGACCCCCTCAAAGACCGTGCCGTCATTCTGGACAGATGGCACGATCCCTTGGGTTTCCCCCAAGGACATGAAGCTCGATGTGATCGGCACGACGGAGGATCTGATCACTGAAGAAGCGTTGGACCGCTCGGCCACGAAGCTCGTGCCCGCCGGCTCGGTGCTGATGGTTATGCGGTCGGGAATCCTGCGGCACTCATTCCCTGTGGCCCGGACCGATCGGCCCGTGACCCTGAACCAGGACTTGCGAGCGCTGACGCCCATCGCCGCGCTCGATTCGAGCTATCTTGCCCGGTACTTGGCTCGGTCGGCGCGAGCCGTTCTGGATGCCTGCTCCAAGGACGGAACCACGGTCAACAGCATCGATGCAAAGTCTCTCGGCCGCTTCCGCGTGCCAGTTCCGCCCCTTGCCGAGCAGCGCCGCATCGTCGCCCGGATCGACGCCCTGTTCGAGGAGATCGCCGAGGGCGAGAGAGCCTTGGATGCGGCGCGCAAAGACCTCGAAACGTATCGTCGCGCTCTGTTGAAAGCGGCGTTCAACGGCGAACTGACGGCCGATTGGCGTGAACGAACACCGCGCGAGGGAACCGGACAGGATCTTCTCGACCGATTCCTCGAAGAAAAGGATCGCAGAACGCCCATCAAAGTGCGCCAACGCTCAAAGAAGTCGGCTGGTGGTGACCCAGGCAACCATGCCGGGTTGCCTCTGGGGTGGGCTTCTTCGAGCCTGAGCCAGCTAGCATGGGCCAGTTCTTACGGGACGTCGATGAAGTGTACCCACGACGGGGACGGCGTCTCGGTTTTCCGGATACCGAATATACGGGAAGGACAAATCGTAAATAAAAACTTGAAATATGCTTCGAGCAATATCGGCTTGTCCGCCTCCGATTGGGTATCTCCTGGCGACCTTCTCATTGTTCGGACCAACGGCAGCAAGGACCTCATCGGTCGAGCTGGAGTACTAGTGAATGCTCTCGCTGAGCCAGCCTACTTTGCTTCCTATCTGATCCGATTCCGCCTTTGCGGGGGGGAAGCGGTATGGCGTTGGGTATCCCTTTTTTTCGAGTCGCCCGCTGTACGTCAGTGGATGATGGGACAGATCGCTAGCTCGGCGGGCCAGTACAACGTCAGCCAATCCTCCCTGGCCGAGCTGGAGGTTCCTTTGCCTAGTGATGCCGAACTTGATGAGATCCTCCGCCGCGTCGGGGACGGGCTGTCTGCTATCGCCGACACACAGCATGTCCTCGACGCCGAGGCCTCGGACGTCCAGCGTCTGCGCCAGTCCGTCCTCAAGGCCGCCTTCGAGGGTCGGCTCGTGCCGCAGGATGAGGGCGACGAGCCTGCGGCCATGATGCTGGCGCGGATCGCGGCGTCGCAGGCGGAGGCGCCACGTCCACGCCGCGGACGGCCGAGGGCCGTGACCCCATGAGCGAGGACATGGAGAGGCCCTTCGTGGAGGAGCGCTGGGTCCGCATCATGTGCGACTTCAGCGCCGAGGGCGTGTGGCATCGTAACGGCGCGGCCGGATCGCTCGATGGCCTGCCGCTATCGGTGGGCCTGCAGACCATGATCCGCGGCTGGCAGGCCTGGTATGAGCTGAGCGACATGTCGGACGCAGCGGGCGCCGAGGTCTTCGATGTCGCGGCGCACGCCATCTTCGGCCTGTGTATCGCCCGCATGATCAAACGCGAGCTGCCTGCCTGGACGGTCGTCTATCACGATGAAAGCCGGTCCGGAGGCTGGCAGCCGGGCCAGCCTCGCGACGCGTTCGAATACGAGATCACGCTTGACCCCTGAGAGACCCATGCCGCCGACGCGGAGACGCGTCGGCGAAAACCCTTTGCCTGCCGGAATCCGACATGAACGCCCAAACCCTCGTCGCCAAGGTCTGGAACTTCGCGCATGTGCTGCGCGACCAGGGCGTCTCCTACCAGGCCTACATCTCGCAGATCTCCTATCTGCTCTTCCTCAAGATGGACGAGGAGCGAGTCACCCAGATCGGCGAGGCCTCGCTGCTGCCGGACGGGTCACGCTGGCCCGACATCCGTGACCTGACGGGTGAGGCCCTGCAGGCGAAATACGCCAAGGTGCTGGAGACGCTGTCGCGTCATGGCGGCATCATCGGCGCCATCTTCCTGAAGGCCCAGAACGAGATCCAGGACCCTGCCAAGCTGCGCCGTCTCGTCGGCCTGATCGACAGCGAGACCTGGCTGGGCCTGCCCGTCGACGTGAAGGGCGACATCTATGAGGGCCTGCTCGCCCGCAATGCCGAGGACGTCAAATCCGGCGCAGGCCAGTACTTCACGCCCCGGTCCGTGATCGAGACGATCGTCGCCGTCATCGACCCTGAGCCGCACCAGACCGTGCACGACCCCGCCTGCGGAACGGCCGGGTTCCTGCTCGCCGCCTGGGAGTGGATGAAGGCCAAGCCATCCGCACGCGACCGGCGCATCTACACCGAGCTGCGCAACAAGTTCTCCGGCGTCGACATCGTGCCCGAGGTCGTCCGCCTCGCAGCGATGAACCTCTACCTGCACGGCATCACTGGCGCGGATTCAATCGTCGAGGCCAAGGACGCGCTGCTGACGCCGAGCCCTCGCGCCTACGACATCGTGCTGACGAACCCGCCCTTCGGCCGCAAGCAGAGCTACCGCATCATCCGGGAGGGCGGCGAGACCGACAGCGAGCGAGACGACTATGACCGCTCGGACTTCTTCGTCACGACCTCGAACAAGCAGCTGAACTTCCTGCAGCACATCATGACCGTCCTGGCGCCCAACGGGGAGGCGGCCGTGGTGCTGCCCGACAACGTCCTCTTCGAGGGCGGCGCCGGCGAGACGATCAGGCGGCGTCTCTTGCAGAATTTCGACTTCCACACCCTGCTGCGCCTGCCGACGGGCATCTTCTACAAGCAGGGGGTGAAGGCCAACGTCCTCTTCTTCGACAAGAAACCGCCTTCGGAGGAGGCGTCGACCAAGGAGCTCTGGGTCTACGACCTGCGGACGAACAAGCGCTTCACCCTGAAGGAGCGGCCCATGGTCAAGGCCGACCTCGACGACTTCACCGCCTGCTATCGCTCGGGGCGACGCTTCGAGCGCCAGGAGGCTGAGCGCTTCCGGCGATACCCGCTGGAGACCCTGCTCGCGCGCGACAAGGTCAACCTGGACGTCTTCTGGCTCAAGGACGATACGCTCGACGACCCTGACCTCCTGCCGCCGCCCGACGAGGTCGCCGCGGAGGTCGTGGAGAGCCTGGAGGCCGCGCTGGAGCGGTTTCGGGGTGTGGCGACGAGCCTCAAGGGGGTGTGAGGCAGGCGGGCCGCCCCGTCACGTCGAGGACTCGATTGGTGCCCCCATCTCGTTGCGTAAGCCTGGCAGCATTTGGTCGATTGGAGATGTCTGCCACCTACTCAACCAGGCGCTGATCAGCAACCTGAGCTCTTGGTCCACGGGCCGTCCACCACGCGAACGACTACCGAACCGGCCGCACGCGCGTCGTCTCCAACCCCAAGGGCTATGGGCCGTCTCGGTCGCCCGAGGGCATGTTGCCTGGGATCGAGAAGCGGGCCATTGACCCCTGTCTCATCGTCGACATATGACGCCATGAGCATCGTGAGCGCTGTTCTTAGGTCACGTCGTTGAGCTGCGTCGCGTTGTAAGCTCAGGGCAGCAGGTCATCGCGTTGGCTCTGGGGATGACCGGCGACAATGCGGGCGACGACGTCGGCGAGACCCGAACCCGGCGTCTTGCAGCGTCTTCGCCTTCCTCGGCCCGAGACGTGGAATGACGCCACTCCCGAGCCCCGGAGATGCGTTCGGCAGCTCTCTGTCGGCTTTGCAAGTCTTGCCCACAGCTATCACTGCGCGGGCTTGGGGCATAATGCATAAGTTGTACCTACCGGATGGGAGCTGCAGAGCAATTTCCCCGGAGTTGTAAAGCACAATATTAACGGCATGTAGCTGACCAAAATGGACTCAATAGTCATCGAATTGCGGCATGTTTTTCTCCAGTGAGATACGTTCATCGAGGTCAATCTTTTGTGGATATTTTAGATTGATACGATCGATTGATTCAGATGGCAGCGATTGATATGCTTTTAATATATATTTGAGGCATTTCGAGATCGTTTCTTGGCTGGTAGCGCCATCTGCCTTGAACGCTTGGTAGGCGCGACTCACTTTTTTGCTTTCAATGGGTGCGCTGATATCATATCCATCAATATATAAAATAGCTCCATCGAGAGCGGAAATTGAATCGATAATAAAACGATACACATTATAATCAATATTTAGATACGGATCCGGATAAAAATAATCGATTTGTGAGAAATTTTCCACGAATCCTTCGCTTATAAAGCCAAATGCAGCAAATCGTCGTCTTTCAAGAAAGATTGCAACAATATTACTTATCCGTTTGTCAAGATACGCGCTCTTTATCCATTTTTCAATGGGGCTTAAAAATGAAACTCCGGAGAGATCGATATTCGGGCTGATTGTTTGGCGCTGAACTTCATCGATTTGGGTGACCCATTTCCGAATGACGCCTGTATCGATGTCTGAATTTTGCGAAAGCCTTCGATGAAGAGTCAATTCGGCGTGCCCAAATACACTCAATGCGAAGGGAAGGTTGATTGGCCTTCTATAGCCGAGAAAATCGAGGATCTGCTCTTCGCTGGGCTGATATTGTTCCCATCCTGAGGGTAACTTGAAAGACTCCTTTCTGGGCAGCGACAATCTAGCTTTGATGATGTGCTCATGCTCAAGGGCCGTGTAGCTCGGTTGCGCTTTCACCCTCCAGGGTGGTCTGGCCGGCAAGTGCCGGTTCTCGATCTCACCATGGAGGATATTCGTCTCCTCCTCGGCATCCGCTCGATTTTCTGCCTCGGTCGCGTTGTCCGGCGGCAGAAAGGGGGATTCATGCGCTATTGCGGTGTCATGCGTTTCTCTTTGATCGTCCCCTTCCAACGCAGGATGGGCGTGCGCCGCCGGCTCAAGGCCGCTTTCGAGCCCTTTGTCTGCGGGCTCGCTGGGCCCCCTCGGCGTTTCACCGGGGGCGTTCTGTTTGGCAGCAACCTCGTCATTTCTCGCCGCGCTTGCTTCTTTTTTCCGCGATCCGACGGGAGATGATTCAAGAGGCCCTTTTTGTGCTCTGTTTGGCGAGATGATCGCCTTTGCCTGGGCGAAGGCTTGAAGCGTGATCCGGTCTTCCGGTTTCCGGTCTGCGCCATTGATCGCGCTCCGCATCAGGATCTCTAGCCGGTCGCGTAAGGCAACGGGGCCGCGACCTTGAGCGCCAAAGAATTGTCGCAGCCAGCCGATGCGCGCACTGGGATCGAGATGCCCCTCGACCGCCCGACGATCCCGGTCAGATTGCCTTTGGGTGAACGCCGAGATGCCCGAGAGGCTGAGCTCCCAGACCTGCGTTCCGGCCATGGCCGCATCAAGCAGGTTGAAACCTTCGGATCGGCGCAGTGCAGCTGCAACGAGCCGGGCGGGCAGCCGTCTTGTAACCCAATCGGCTGGAAACAGGCGAGTGACAAGTGCCGGTACGGGCCAGCCGCATTGTGCCACAACGAGCGCCAGGGCAAAGGCCGTATCGGCAGGCGACAACTCCTCCTTGACCACCAGCTCGTCGAAATATTTCCTTTTCTGTTCCTCCCATGCGTCCTGGGCTTCCGGGGTGGGCTCGGGCCAACGCCCGAATAGCTCGTGCTGCTGCGGCGCTTCGCCTTGCGCTTCGTGGCGCGCGAGGACGATCGCAGCTTCGCTGGGATCGAGGTTGTCTATCAGCACACCGGCTCGGGCGCAGTGCAAAGCCGTCCAGCTCCAATCTCGGCGGATCAGGTAGCGGACTTGATCAACCGAGAAGGCCCGACGAAGGACAGTTTCGGGATACAGCTCGCTGAAGCAGACCGGCAGCGGCCAGCCCATCTGCTGCACCAGAACCAGCAGCCAATAGGCTTCATCGGCGATCGAGAACGCGCTCGGTTGGGGGCACGTGAGCTTTGCCACGGTCGCCTTCGTGGGCGGCGTTGCCTTCGGGGGCGCCCGCCTTGTCAGCCAATATTCATCGCGGTACGCATCGTCCCTCCGGGTCCGCCTCGGCAGGGGTTTGGGCACGACGTTGGCTTTGACCGGTCGCGCTGCGGCCAGCTCGACCAGAAAGCGATCCACGCCCGCCAGGATAGCGTCGCGGGCCGCAAGCATGGCGGCGTCCTGTGCGCTGGCCTTCCAACGCGGTCGCAAATTCTCCTCCACCGCTTCGAGGCACTGTCGCGTTGCGCTTTCCAGCGCGGCCTCGAACTCGGGGCCCGCAACGACCGCGCCAAGCGCGTCGCGTACCGCATGTGCCAAAGGCGCCATCGTCGACAGGCGAAAGAGCGGCGGGTGCGGTTGACGCCTGCTCTTGGCGGGATGCTGACCGAGAAGGCTACGCACGATCTCGGTCAGACGATCGTAGTCCGCCAGGAGGCTGAAATGCGGATCTCTCAGCGCGGCATCGCGCTCCGAGATCCGTCGTTCATTGGCGTTGGCGATGGTATCCCGAGCCCTCTTCGACATGTTCCGCCTTGCACCCGCTCACCCCGGTCCCCCCGCGGCGCGAACCGCTCAACGCGGCTACACCCCGAGCGCCCCCAAACCTGCTATCCAGCAAGCCGATTCATACGGCTAAGCCACTGGTCGATATGCGCATTCGTAAGATTCTCCGGAAATGACATCATCTCCGGGATTCTTGCGCTATTACACCAGCGACAGAAAGCTTACACCCCATTCAAATGGGGTGTAAGTACCGCCCTCATTCAGATCCTGCTCGATCTGACAGATCCAGCCAACGGAATTCGGGCGGAAGTTCAAGCCAGACGGCCTCGTCGCGGCCGCCTGATCCAAGAATACACCCCTTTGAAAAATATAGCACGGTACCGCGAAAGGTGACGGCATGGGTGTAACCAAGCCGCTCACTTTCGCTCCGACCAAGTCTGGTCGGTAAATGTTAGGACTACATCCCCGTCCGTCGCCGGTAATGTAGGCATGGGCCCCGCGCGTCTCACCATGTGAGTCGCGCCGCCGTTGGCGGCTGCGTGGCGAGGGATGATCGAGGACATGACCATCCGCCGGTTCGGCGAGCATACGCAGCGCGACTATGTCCGGCAGGTGCGTGAATTCCGGCCTTCCTTGGGTTGCCGCCGGACCGGGCCGAGCCCGAGGATCTGCGGCGCTACCAGCTTCACCTGGCCTCGCTCGGCGCCAGCTACGCGCGGATGAACCTGGCCTGCACGGCGCTGCGGTTCTTCTTCCACGTCACGTTGGGCCGGACCGGTTTCGGTGACCGCATGGCGCGGATCCCGACGCCCGATCGCCTGCCGGTGGTGCTGGACACGCAGGAGGTGGCGCTGCTGCTGGCGCATGCTCGGAGCCTGAAGGATCGCGCCGCGCTGAGCATCGCCTATGGCTGCGGCCTGCGGGTCTCCGAGATCACCAACCTCAAGGTCGCCGACATCGACAGCGCGCGCATGCTGATCCGGGTCGAGCAGGGCAAGGGCCGCAAGGACCGCTACGTCATGCTCGCGCCCGACCTCCTCGACCTCCTGCGGCAATGGTGGCGGTGAAGCAGCCACGTGGCTGGCTCTTCCCCGGCCAGCAGCCGGGCCAGCCAATCACGACGCGCCAGCTCAACCGGGCCTGCCATGCCGCGGCCGAGGCCGCCAAACTCGACAGGCGCGTGTCGATGCAGACGCTCAGGCACAGCTTCGCCACGCATCTGCTGGAGCGGAAGACCGATATCCGAGTGATCCAGGTGCTGCTCGGGCACCGGAAGCTCGACACCACCGCCGTCTACACCCGCGTCGCGCTCAAGACGCTGCGAGAGGTGACGAGCCCGCTCGCGCTGCTGGCGCCGCCGCTACCGCCATAGCGGTCCTGCGCCGATCATGGCGCGGCCTTCGCTGGAGGTCGCGGACATCCTGAACCGGCATGGCGAGACTTATCTCGCGCGTCATCGGCTCAGCCGCGGCCAGCTCAAGGTGATGGGTGCGATCCGGGCCTGCCGCACGGCTGCGCTCGGCGGCCATGTCATGGCCTGCGGCGACTGCGATCACGCGGCCATCGCCTACAACTCCTGCCGCAACCGGCACTGCCCGCGATGCCAGGGCGCAGCGGCGAAGGACTGGCTCGCCGACCGGCAGGCCGATCTCCTGCCCGTGGCCTACTACCATCTCGTCTTCACACTGCCGGCGCCGATCGCGACTATGGCCTTCCAGAACAAGGCCGAGGTCTATGGTCTGTTGTTCAGGGCCGCGGCCGAGACGCTCGCCACCATCGCGAGCGATCCCCGGCATCTCGGCGCCCGCATCGGCTTCACCAGCGTGCTGCACACATGGGGATCGGCGATGACGCACCATCCCCATCTCCACATCATCGCGCCCGGCGGCGGATTGTCTCCGGATGGCTCGCGCTGGATCGCGTGCAGGCCAGGCTTCTTCCTGCCCGTGCGCGTGCTCTCGCGGTTGTTCCGCAGGCTCTTCCTCGAAGGGCTCGCAGCCCTGCACGCGGCCGGGCGGCTTACCTTCCAGGGCGATCTCGCCGATCTGATTGGGGCCGATGCCTTCGCCGCCCTGCTGGCGCCGCTGCGACGGGCCGACTGGGTCGTCTACGCCAAGCGTCCCTTCGGTGGCCCTGAGGCTGTCCTGGCTTATCTCGCCCGCTACACCCACCGCGTCGCCATCGCCAACAGCCGCATCATTGCCATGGATCGGCAGGGGGTCACGTTCCGCTGGAAGGACTATCGCGCCCGCTCCGCCGGCAAGGCCTGGCGCAAGACCATGACGCTGACGGCCCCCGAGTTCATCCGCCGCTTCCTGCTCCACGTCCTGCCCGACGGATTCCACCGCATCCGCCACTACGGACTGCTCGCCTCCAGCCGGCGCGCCGATATCATCGCCCGCATCAGGCAGATCATGGCGGCGGCAACGCCGGCCACAACGACAGCAGATCGTGAAGCAGAGATCTCGGTCGAACAATCCGATCCGGTCGATGAGCGGAGGCCACCTTGCCCCTGCTGCGGTGGCCGCATGATCCTCGTCGAGCGCTTCGCCCCGGGCACAGCGCCGCGCACCATCCTCGCCGTCAGGATCGACACCTCATGACGATGGTGAAGCAGCGAGACCCAGAGAAACCACGACCGGTCTCGGCCAGAGAGCGGGCGATCCCGTTCGCGCCGATGGCGGAAATAGAGATCGTGGCCGTCCCGGATCCATCTTGTGGGTACTCAACCGCCGGCTCCCGGGCATCAAGGTCGGAGCATCGCGCTGCCGTCCCGCGTCTCGCACGATCACGCCGGCCAAGCCGCGCCGTGAAATCCCCATAGCGCACGGCCCCGGGCCGCGGCTTCCTCCCCTGGAGGCTTTCGGACGCCGGCCCTCAGCCCGGTCCGAACCCGAACGTACGGGCAGGCATCCGAAACCCTTCACATCAGCAGACATTCGCTCAACGCCGAGAAGCGGAAATCAGCGGATGCGTTGATGAACTCAACAAAGCGGCCAGCTCGATGATCTCGCCCACGCGTGAGCATGGCCGCCTCTAACCACTGTGCCTGAGCATGCAAATGTGATTGGGGAACAACTCACCCTATTTTGTCGCGCCCTATCGTTATGCCGCCTCCCAAACCTGGTTCAAATCGGGGCGCCAGGGCGACGGCCGCTGAGCCCCGGCCGGACAGTGCTACAGCTTGAGCCGATGGACGACGCCTTCCTGCCCTGGCAGTCCGGGCGTCGTCCAGGTCGCGGCCCGCAGCCTTGCCAGCTTCTTCGCCTGCTCCTGCGCCTGCTTGGCATCGGCCAACTGGGTGTCGACGTCCTCGCCGCGAAGGCGTCTAAGGATCAGGTGCGCCTCCGAGTTCTTGAACGGCTTGAGGGCCTTTTCCGCGTCGTGCAGCAGCTTCGCCGCATCGGGGAGACCGGCGAGGGCCGCTTCGCGGGCTAGATACGCTCGGGCCGCGGCGCTCTCCGCTGGAGCCTTCATACGGGCCAGCCCCTCGATCGCGACGCGGTAGGCGGCGATGCCGTCGACGACTTGACCCGCCCTGAATGCGCATAGGCCGACGTTGGCGGTGCGAACGTGACGTCCGCGCTCGTCGAGCTTCTCGGGCGCGAGCCGCTTCAGGGCGGCCTGCGCTCCTTCGACGTCCCCCATGGACCCGAGCGAGAAGGCCAGGGCATTCAGGAGTACGGACCCGTTCGGCCGACGTTCGAGACCCTTCCGCGCCAAGTCGGCGGCCCGTCGGAAATCGAGTGCGTGCGCGGCGGCCGCCGACCCGAACTCGTAGGGGCGCACCGAGAAGCATTCGACCCTGGCCCAATCCTCGCAGATGTCGGGGATCTCCGCGAACCGGAACTCGCGGTAACGGTGGAAGGCCATGGCCTCGAACGCCTCCGGAACCCTCTCGATGCGTTCGTCGGAAACCAGCTCCCCGCCGATCTTCCCACTCGCCCACTCTCCCTGCGCGAGTGCGTTGGCGGTCGGATCTTCCATGCTGCGGACGAACATCTTGCGTGCGCCCTTCCGGTGGCCGTCGAGCACGTGGACGGTTCCGATCGCGCCGGCGAGCTCGCTGAGGTCGAAGGTCGAGTGATCCCCGGCACCCATAAATCCCTCGCCGATCTTCAGGAAGCGCGGCGAACGATCCGCAGCGCCGGCGAGCGCGATCTCGGCGGCGACGAGCCAGGGATCGGAGCGCGAGGCGGGGTTTCGCAACACCAGGTCGTGCGCGCGATCGCGTTCGTTCCGGTGCAGGAACAGACGGGCCGCTGAGCGGACGACGTGCCGATTGTGCGGAGCCAGCCCCAGCGCGACGGACATCGAGCGGAGGGCGGCGTCCGGATGGCCCCGGATGACCTGGTGGAAGGCGAGCTCGGTCCAGCCGATCGCATCGTGCGGATAGACCCGCAGTGACGCCCGCCACTCCCTCGCCGAACCGGGCCCCAAAGGGATCTCGTACTCCGCCGCCTCGTCCTCGAACCCGGCCCGGCGAAGCAGGGCGACGGCTTGATTGCGCAGCATCGGCGCCGCCGTGAGATGGTCCCGCAGGATCGCCCGGGCCGCGCCGACCGCCGCGTCCTCGCGGGCATCGCTCAGGGCGGCCTCGACGACCTCGGCGGCGGTCAGCAGGCCAGGGCTTTCCCGCCAGCGCGCGATCCTGTCGGCCGTAGCGGACACGTCGGCGTCACCGCGACGTCCGACCTTGCGGTGGGACGCGAGCTCGCCCGATGCCTGCGTCCGCGAGAATGTTCGCCAGCGCGGGACGAGCAGGCGCAGCTCGATCCATCCTGACGTGTTCATGCCGCGCGCGCCCGTTCGATCCGCATGCGGACCTCCAACTCCTTCACGATCCGCGTCAGCGACGAGACGTAGCGCTCCAACGAGAACTGCGCGTGCCTACCAATGCCCCGGGGATGGCCGCGGCGGGCGACGTCCGGCTCACACAGCTCCTTGACGATGGCGACGACATCCGCGCGGACGCGCTCGTCGATGCGCGGCTCCAGGTCGGCGACCACCGAGCGGAAGGCGGTCTGCACATATGGCAGGACCTCGGCGTAGTTGCCGGCCCAGGCGTTCGGGTGATGCTCCGGCGCGAGCCTAGCGATCAGCTCGACGGATACGTTGACGCCAGAGAAGAGGAACCCCGCCAAGTTGCCGAGCATGTAGATGTCGCAGGCGAGGCGCCTGCGCGCGAAATCGGGCTCGTCCTGGCCATAAAGCCGCTCGGGCGGGGCATAGGTGCGGTCCCCCGCGACGCGAAGTTCATCGTGGGGAGCGGCCCGTCCGCGCATGGAGGAACGACCGAAGTCGGCGATGCGGAATCGAGGCCCAGGATAGGCGAGCACGTTGGAGGGCTTCGCGTCCTGGTGGGCGATGAACTCGCGATGGACCTGGTCGAGCCCGAGCGTGACGTCGCGCAGCGCCATCATGCACCAGAGTGCGTCCTTGGAGGTCGCCATGTCCATCTGGACCCGCACGTCGCCCTCCGCGAGATGGAAGACGAGATAGAAGACCCTGCCCTCCATGCGGTCCAACCCTTCGACCTGGACAGTGCCATGGTCGATCGCCGTGACGGCGTGGGACAGGCGCCGCTCGCGGATATGCTCCAGGATCGCGCGCTCGTACTCGTAGGCGTTGGTCAGGTCCTGAAGTTTCTTGATGGTGTCGACGCCGTCCTCGAACGCCCGCCGGAAGTCGAAGGCCTTCAGGAAGCCGCGCTCGATCTCGCCGTCCGCTGCGCCCGGCTTGGGCCGCTCGACGAGATAGCTGTTCGAGAAGTTGCCTCCCGTCCCGTTCGGGTCGCGATCGAGCATGCGCACGACGCGCCATCCCTTATCCAGGTCCAGTCCTGCGAGTCTTTCCGAGGCCGACATCCGATCTTCTCCGGGTTCAGGCCCGCCGGCCGGCGGCGACGAGAATCTCGACAGCCGCGAAGCCGTCTGGGGTGAGGAAGAGCGCCCGCCTGCGCGGGTCCTCGACGCTGACGCGCTGTTCCAGAAGCGGGGCCGGCGGCTCTTCCGCGGCGCTCTCCTGGTATCGTCCCATCAGTTGCGAGACGTGCCGGCTCGCGGTCTGCTGCGGCACGCCGAGCCTGTCCGCCAGGTCGTTGACAGACAGCCCCGGCTCCGACGCGACGGCCAGCAGCGCTCCCAGCGGGCCCAGACCGAGCCCGTGCGGGACCGCGCCGAGCACCGCGCGCAGGCTTCCGACCGCCTCGATCGACGTCTCCGGCAGGGTCATTCCGTTTTCCGAGTTCATACTCATTACCGAGTATATACGCACTATCGTGTCGCCCTTCAAGGGCCGCGTGACCCGCCCCTCCCGGTCCGGTTAGGATATACCCGACGGCGCGGGGATTTGGATGGATCTGACGAAAATCGAGCTCGATGACTTCCTGGCCGCCGGCCCGGACGACCATGGCGGGACGGCGACCAACATGCCTCGCGGGATGATCGTTCCGCCGGGGACCGGGAATGGAAAGGACGTGCTGGCCGAGGCGGACGGCTACCGGATCGTCGACCTGGGCGAGGGAGACGTCGCGGCGGTCGACGCCGCCGGCGACGAGGCCGGGTTCTACACCTCGAACTCTTTGATCGTGCATCCGGAACATCGCGGGAAGGGATTGGCCGCGGCGCTGGCGCTGTGGGCACACCATAGCAGGGACGGCTTGCCGGGATCGCGCAGCCTGTCCGCCGGCGGACGGCGGGCGCTGACGGCGGCCTGGGAGGTCGCGAACGGCCTGCGCGAGAGCCCGTGGTGGCCGCCGGCGGACGGCGGCGGGGCGGCCTGAGCGCCCTTACCTGCAGGAAACCCGCGGGAATTCGCCGCCCGGTCCTTAGGCCTCAACCATGTCCGAAACCGATCACGACGACACGCTCTATGGGCCACCTTCATCCGTCGCGAGCTTGAGGCCACTTGAAGGCCCGAAAACGGACGCCCCAAACGTCAGCAAAGGGCCAAAAATGCCCGTATCAACGGTCGAGGCAAGACGGTTCGGCTGCGGCGCCTTGGCCGGCACCCCGAGGGAGAAAGCAGTTCGGAACCCATTGGAGGGAACCCCCGGGGAATGAGCAGGTGAAGCCGTCCCGGGCTCTCGAGCCGGAACGGATTTCCGATGACGACTATCAATGACGGCGCCTCGCGGGCCGAGGATGAGGCGCGCCCGACGGCTGGCGATCTCGCGCGCTATGCGCGGGCCTATCGGCTCAGCACCGAGCATGCCCGGATGTTCCCGATGTGGCAGTCGGCGCTGGCCCATGCGCTGCTGCTCGACCATGACGGAGACGCGGTCCATGCGGACCAGGGCAACCTAAATGGCCGGCAGCTGGCTGAAGGCGCGCGCGCGATGGCGCGGACCTTCGCGCTGCTGATCGCCGAGGCTCCGGCCCGCAACGAGCAGGAGTTCGAGCAGAAGATCGAGATCTACGAGACGATGAACTTCCTGCCGGGCGAGATGGAACGCTCGCACACGGCTTACATGGTGGAGATCGCCATGCATGCCGATGCCAGCGCGCTCGGCATCAAGCTGCGCAAGGAGCCGGTCGCGACCGGCTCCGGCGGCGTGCAGTAGGAGCGCGCCGATGCCCTTCATCGTGTACGATCTCGAAACCAGCGGACTGGACCCGGTCTGGAACGTCCCGCTCCAGGCAGCCCTGATCCACACAGACGACGAGTTGCGCCCGCTCAGCGAGCTCTCGCTGCGGTGTCGCCTGCCGGCCCATATCGTGCCGTCGCCGGGGGCCTTGCTGACCACGGGTGTTCGCCCGGACCAGTTGAATCAGGCGCCGATGTCGAGCCTCGAGCTGCTCGGCCAGATCGGCCGGGCGCTGCGGGCGTGGACGCCTGCGACGATTCTGGGCCACAATGTGCTCCGGTTCGACGAGGAGGTCCTCCGCTTCAACTCCTTCACCCACCTGTTGCCACCCTATGCCACGCAGGCCACCGGGCTGAAGCGGGCCGATACCCTTGTGATGCTTCGCGCCGCGATGCTGATCGAGCCCGGCGCGATCACGGTTCCCGTCGACGGCAACGGCAAGCGCTCGCTCAGGCTCGGCGCCGTTTGCCGCGCCAATGGGATCGCCCTCGCTGAGCACGAGGCGCATGACGCGCTGTTCGATGCCCGCGCCACGCTGGCGCTGTTTCGGCTGCTGCGCGAGCGCGCCCCGCGCAGCATCGAGTTGATGCTCGCCAACGCGCACAAGTCGGGACCGATCCGTCTCCTCTCCCGCGGTGACCTCATCTGCCTCGGCGGCCAGTCGGCACTGGTCCCGGCGGTCGGCGTCATGGCCAACCCCGACAACGCGACGTCCTGGGCCGCGCTCGATCTCTCGATCGACCCTGCGAGCTATCTCGACGGCTCCGCCAAAGACATCGCCGGGTTGCTCACCCGGCCGGGCCCACGACCGGTGCGGATGGTGAAGACCAATGCCCAGCCGATCGTGCTGGCCTGGGAAGATGCTCAGCACGCCTTGCCGGCCGATCGGCTCGATGACGCGCTCTACAACGACCGCGCCAGCCAGGTGCGCAGGCATCCGACCTTCCAGCGCCATCTCACTACAGCGCTGAAGAACCGCTTCGCCGATCGCGAGCCGTCGCCCTATCCGGAGGCGACGCTCTATTCCGGAGGCTTCCTCTCGGATGCCGACATGCGCATTTGCGCGCGCTGGCATGAGCTGCCCTGGGATCAGCGTGGCGCCCTGGTCAAGCACCTGGGCGACGTCCGGCTCCAGGCCTTCGCCAACAGGCAAATGTTCCTGGAGGCGCCTGAGTGCCTCGCGCCGGAAGCCTGGCGCAAGGGCCGCGACTGGCTGCGTGAGCGGCTGACGACGGAGACGGACGTGCCATGGCTGACTTTGCCCAAGGCGATCAGGGAGGTCGCGGAACTGCGCGCCTCGCTTGATCCGCAGGATGCGCATCGCCGCGCCCATCTCGATGCGATCGAGCGCTGGCTGCGCGAGCGCAGCGACCGCCAGCAGATGGCGGCGTGAAGGATGAGAGGCCGGCGCCCGAAGCGCCGGCCATTCCGGAAGGAAACGGAGAGGCGCTGCCACGAGGCAGTAACCCCCAAAAACTTCTGGATCCAACATGAAGACCAACATCCCGACCACCTCGCTTGAGGACATCGACCTCGAAGCGACGATCCGCCCCGTCACCGACGATCTCGACGGGATCGCGCGCAGGCTTCCACACTCCGGCGATCGCGACACGGCCTATGCCGCATTCATCGGCGAGCGCTTCCTCATCAGCGCCGCGGCCGGCCGTGCGCTCGGCTTCGCGGAAGAGACCGAACGCTTTCTCGCGCTGGCCGAGACCTCGCCCAAACCGCAGGTCGCCGCCTGCCTCGACATGCTGACGGCGCTGACGCTCCTCAACTCGGCCAGCGTCATCGCGCTGGCGATCATGCCGCCGAAAACCGGCGAGGATGTGCTGGCGCGCGCGTTCATCGCCGAAAGCGTCGATTCCAAGCTCCGCCTGACCGGCGATCCCGCCATGGTCGAGGCTGCAGCGCTCGCTTTCGAGATCGGCCCCTTGCCGATCACCATCGGCGAGCGCCAGCGCCGGACCTTCATGCTGGCGAGCGCTGTCCCATCCTCGGTGAAGAATGCGCGGTCGGGCGAGCCCGCCATGGTCGCTCTCGAGCAGGGCCTGAGCCTCACGGCCTTCATGCGGGATCTTCCGCAGGTCGCGGCGCTGGTCGAGCGCGCTGCGCTCCAGCTCGACGATGCGGAACGCCACGCGCGTGAGATCGCCGACGGCGATATCGGGCCCGAGGCGCTGGAGCGGCTCGAACGAGCCCGGCACGGGGCTGCCCTGCTGGCGACAGTCGACCTCGCACGCGCCTGCCTCTACGCCGACCTCGTCGATGACGGGGCGGCCACAAAGGATCGTGCGATGGCTCTCGCCTCGCGCCTCCACGAGCCGAGACTGCGCAGCATCGTCGCCTTCGCCACGATGACGGGCGAGGTCATCGGCGAGCTCGGCAGGACGGCTCGCACGATCTCGGCGGCCGTGCGCGGCCGCTGAGGTCCAAGACCCTGCAGGAGAAGAAGGGGCGTCCCCGCGGGCGCCCCTTCGTGAGTCCAGAGAGCGGGAGGGGATGCAGTCGAGATGGCTGTCACCCACGGAAAAACACATCATGTCCAAGAACGACGATCAGGGCAGGCTGCCGCCGCCCCAGAACACCACCCCTGCGCTTCGCGAGGGGGAGAGCTTCCCCGATCCGATCGAGGCGCTGACCTCGGGCCTCGGCGATGACCCGGCGCTCGGCGACCTCATCGCCTTCCGGCAGAGCCGGCCCGACCTCAAGGAGGCGGCGCGGATGTCGCGGCAGTTCAACAACGAGGCGCATCGTGTCGCCTATGCCGTCGATCGGCACCCGCAGGCGAACACCGTCGCAGCCGGTCTGGGACTCGCAGCGCTTCTCTTCGACAGCCTGGTCTGCGTCTGGCCGGCCGATAGCCTGGACGAGGTCGACGCAAAGCTCGCCCTCGCGCACGCTCGGGGGCCTTTCGGCACCGACCAAGAGGCGGACTACGTCGCGTCGCTCGAACCCGCGACGGCGCGCCGGATCCGTGTGATGCGAGCGGCGTTCCACGTGGGCGAACTGACCGTTCCGCCGGCGCCGCCCGCGCCCTCGCTCGACGACCGCAACCTCGCGGCGTGGCCGCGGCTGCGCTACGATCTGCGCGACCTCCTGCCGGTGCGCGGCGGCCAGCCGGTTCTCACCATCGCACCGGAGAGCTGGATTGCATTCGCGCGCAGTGGTCCTGACTTCGGCGGCTTGCGAGACCGGATCATCAGGATGCTGGCGACCGCCGAGCGGCTGTTCGACCTCGCCCGCGCCAACGAGGACGGCAAGAGCCGCGAACTGCGGCTCGCCGCCGAGGGTGCCCTGATCCTGGCCTATCTCACCGCGTGCCAGGCCATGGTCTGGCCGGCGCGCTCGAAGGCCGACCTTGATGTGAAGCGTGACGTCGCGCGGATCATCAACGATCGCGCCTGCCGCCCCGATCCCCTGCACCAGCAGGCGGCCGTGCGGCACATCGTCGACGAGGCGATCTGGGTTCACCGTCGGCTTGGACTGAGCGAGCCCGCGCTGTTCACGCCCGACTGGATCGAGATCGTCTGACCGCAGCGCGTCATCGACATCGATCAGGCCAGTGCGAGGCGGCGCCACCCGGCGCCGCCTTTCGTGTTGGGATGGGCGCGGGCGGAAGGCCGGGATGGCCGACCCCGCGGAAGGCAGAATGTCTCGCGGAACCGCGGAACGCGATGATGACCCAATTCGACGACGATGAACCGGCTGGAGCCGCTCAGGACCATGCCCACGCCGCAGCCTTGCCGGACGACCCGGCCCAACGGCGCCCCGATCGACGCCTCACAAGGCCTGGCTCGGCTGACCGCATCGGCGGCGTCGAACTCGGCGATGACCCGTGCGGTGTCACCTTAGACGCCATCTGGAGGCGCCATAGCGCGCAGATCTTCGATCCCGGCGAAGTCTGCGAGCAAATGCGGCTCCTTGCAGCCGGAGACGATGAAGAAACGGCGCATCTGTCCAGCGAGGACACGACACGTTTTGAGAAGCTGCGCTGGCTCTCCAGGCAGAGCGCGAGGAGCCCGGTTCTGTTCGGCACCGCGCCGATGCGCGAGCAGCTGAGCGGGCTGAGAGTGCGCTGTCCCGGCTTCGTCGCCGTGACCGACCTCGTCGATCGGGCGGTCGCCCTGTCGATCATGACCGGCACGCCGCTCAGCCTGCCGCCTCTGCTGCTCGCCGGTCCACCGGGGGTCGGCAAGACGCACTTCGCGAAATCGCTCGCGGCGGTGTTCGGGGTGCCGGTTCACGCGTGGTCCTGCGCCACCAACTCCGACGCCATGCAGCTGATCACCGGCCACCCGACGTCCTGGCGCGGCGCAAGGATGGGCCTGCTGACCGAGGCGATCGTCACCTCAGGCTCGGCGAGCCCGGTCGTGCTGCTCGACGAGATCGACAAGTTCGTGACGCATCGCGACGAGCAGCCCTACAATATCCTGCTGAACGTGCTCGAGTCCGAGAACGCCGAAGCCCTGCTCGACGAGTATCTGCGGGTCCGGTTCGACGTTTCGCGCGCCTGCATCGTTGCGACCGCAAACGACGTCTCCGCGCTGCCAGACTTCATCCGGGATCGGTTCCTGATTGTTGCGGTCGTCGCGCCGACGGGCGCCGACCTGATCGCGCTCACGCGGCAGATCGCAGCCAAGATCATTACACAGCTCGGGCTGCCAATGCCGGGCGACACGGTGCTGGCAGCGCTTGCCAGACAAAATCCTCGCCGGATCGCGCGCGTCCTGCGCCTGGCGCTGGGCTTTGCCGCCGCTCAAGGCCGCGACATGCTTGTCCCCGCCGACGTGACGGCTGCTGATGCCATCGCATCGGCGCAAGCCGCTGGTCCATCAATCGGGTTCATCCGCCCGAGGAAGGAGACAGAAGCAGATCGGGAGTGAGGTGAGATCGGGAATGCCCCCGGGAAGCCCAAGACGAATGGATCAGATCATGACGACCAAGACCAACGACCCCAGCGGGAAGCCCTCCGCGAAGCGAGAGATCGGCAGCGCGCTCCTGCCCGACGGCTCGGCCGGCGCTGTCCGGCGCTGGTACCCGACGCAGTGGCCGCGGATCGGCGGCAAGAAGCTCCTTCCCCTGCCGGCCGACGCGTTCCTGACGGACACGTTCCTCTCGCGTTACCGGCCAGGCTTCCTCACCTTCGCCTACGCGGCCGGGTGCGGCTATCACCCGCACAACCCCGCGGCGCAGGGCCTGTTCGGGATCGCCCGGCGGCTGAACGCTCCCCTGCACAAGCTGTCGGCGACGACGCAGTCCGACCCGACGACGCGGCTTCGGGAGCTGAACCGCGGTCGCTATGGCGCGCTCGCGATGACCGAGGAGGGTCTTCTGTGCAGCGAGCTCGGCTTCAACACCTGGACATTCCAGGTCCTGCTTCCAGTCGGCAGGCCGCTCGAGGGATCGCCCGTGACCGTTCAGGAGCGTGGCCTGTCGGTGCGCCTGCCCCATGACCTCGGCAGCGAAGAGTTCGAGAAGCGCATGCACGACCTGATGCGGGACTGCTCGCTCGGCGCCTGGCTCGAATCGCCTGACGGCATCGCCCATTGCAAGATGGCCGACATCGACCGCCGGACGCTGCGGCGCTACTCGGCCTATGGCTTCAACGCGACCTGGCGTCGCTCGGTCGCAAACGAGATCTACTTCTTCCGGCCGAAGACCGACGATGTCGATCGCCTGATCAGGATCATCGAGGTCATCATCCATCGGCACGTCACGCTCGGGACTGCCGTCGCGAATGTGAGCTTTCTGTCGCGCGGGCAGGGCATCGAGAAGGAAAGGGCCTTCTGACGGCTCAAGTCCGTAAAGAGCCTTTCAATGAAGGCGACGGGTGGTGCGAGGTGGCCAGCAACGGGCCCACCACGCTGGGGCACGGTCGGCTTTCCAGAGGGAATAAAGCGGGCTTTCGATCTTTCCGGGAAGGCGCGTGGCGCCGCCCCGGTCATGCGATCTGTCGTCAGCCAACGACATGAGCGGCCGACGCCGTCATCGCTACGCTATAGGGTGTAGCGGCGAAACTTCTTTATCGCCTTGGCCAACTCGGCGGTGGTCGGCCTTTCGTACTTGCGTCCGACCGATCCTGGCGTGTGCCCGGTGATCGCATCACGGTATCGTTCCTCGATGCCGAAGCTCGCCGCGATCGACTTCCAGGTGCCGCGCCAGCCGTGGTTCGGATCGACCTCTTTCCGTAGGGTGGCTTTGGCGCGGATAAAGACGGCGACGCCCGAAGCCCGAACCTCGGAAGCATCTCGCGATGCGGTTTCGGTGCGACCAGACACCTCGGGTGGATCGATGAAGAGGGGCCCCTTGCCGACGCTGCGGACGTAGTCGAGGAAGCCGATCTCGATGACGTGCTCGTGAATCGGAACGGTTCGGTCCTCGTCAGTCTTGGTCTTGAAGAGATCCATCACCCACGTGCTGCCCTCCTTGCGAATATGCTCCGCCTCGAGGCTGACGAGTTCTTGGATGCGAGCACCCGAGTAAGCCGCGAGCCAAGGCGTCCAGCGGTTGCCCGCGGCGGATTTCGGATATCGCCCTCCCATCTCGACCGCATTTGCGGCCATGAGGATTGAAACGATTTCGGCATCATGGAAGCGCCTCTCGTGCTTCGTCTTCGCGGCCCTGGGCAATTTGATCTTGAGGCCGTGGATCGGATTTTCCTTGATCCGCGCGCCGCCTTCCTCCGTCATCGCGAAGTTCAATACCGACTGGACGGCGACGAGGTCGTTGTTCCTGACCGTCTTCTTGCTGATGCCCTCCTGGGTCGTTCGGTGCTTGATCCACGCGTTGACGCGCTCTTTGGTCAGCGTGCGGAAGTCGGCATGGTCAGCGAAGGCAGACAGCTTTTCGATCGTCGACTGGTAGCGACGCAGCGTCGACGGCTTGACGAACTCCAGCATCGCTTCGCGCATCGCCTCGAAAAGCTGCGCGAGGCTCATGGCGCCATCACCATGGGAGGCCGGGGGCTGCGTGGCACATGACGCCGCCATCGGAGAATGAGGGGGCTCGAATGATGGGAAGTAGGCCGGCTTTTCCTCGTCGCTGAAATCGCCCTCGAGCATGCGACCAAGCGCCTTGCTGCCGGCCAGCTCCGCTCGCCGAAACTCCCAGATGAGGTGCGGACGGCTGGCGTCGTCCGGCTGAACACCCTTGAGAGCCAGGGCCGCATCGACGCGGGCACCATAGCGGCTCTCGAGAGCCATCGCTTCCTTCTCAGCCGAAAAGACGCCCGGAACCACGGTTGCCAGAATCGCGATAAAATCGACCCCCTGTTCATCAATAAGGCTTTCCAGCCAGCCTACGAGGGCTGTCTGTTGATCGTCGGGACTGAGATGGGGGTATTCTGCGAGAAACCGGTCGAACTGGGCGTTCATTGCCTCGCGCGAGGTCACGACCGAGGGATCGTCGATCTCGCTGATTCGCTGACGGTAGGCGTCGGCGGAGAGGGCCACAGCCTGGCGCTTCGAGATGGGCTTGGGCCCCTCTCTGACTGCCTTCCAGTGCTCGAGGAGGGCCTCATGGGCCTCTGTGTAGCGCAGGGCCGCATCATCGGGATCGGAAGTGCGGAGGCTAACCTCAACGTAGCCGGCGCTGATCGCGACCGGCGTTCGCTTGCCACCGATGGGCAGGACGACGTGTCCGCGCACCTTATCGATGATGTCTGAGGGGACGCGGACTTTGAGGAGCCAGTTGGCGCTGGATCCCCGCTTGATCGGTCTGGCCATACGTAGAGCCATTGAGTGAGCTTCCTGAGTGAGAGTGAATCTCACGGAAACCCTCGTTTTCACTTAACTCCCTGCGATCAAACAGGAAGAAAAGTGGTGCCCAGGAGAGGACTCGAACCTCCAGTAGGGCTACCTAACTACTGAATTATAAAGACTTTTTCGACTTCCGCTTTGGTTGCTGTGTGAAAGGAAAATGTGAACTGCCGAGGCTGTCGATCATAGCGCCATGGCACCCAAAATCCAGACAATTCGGCATCCACCCCGGCGTCAACTACTGCTCTATCGACCAGAAAAAGGCTGAACCGCCCCGGCTTTGCCGGAGGCCCCAACTCCTGAGAGGATGGGGCTTATGACGAGCAAGACGACGAACAAATTCTCGCCTGAAGTGCGCGCCCGCGCGGTGCGGATGGTGCTGGATCACGAGGCCGAGCATCCGTCGCGTTGGG
>CALRYW010000052.1:0-27866 GCA_943372485.1 Allobosea thiooxidans | reverse complement strand
GCCTTGTCATGCGCGACATGGCCCTCTTCGGAGGCCCAGTAGGTCATCATGATGATCTTGCCGCTGGCGACCTTGGGGTTGATGGCGAGGTAGCGGACGATGGAGGGGCCGTCGCTGCTCGTCGCCTTCAGCTCGGTGAAGGACCAGGGCCGCCCATTGATCTCGCGCGTCAGGGTTTCGGTCGCGCCGGTGAACTTGACGCCCTCCCGCGCGAAATAGGCGTCATGCTCCTTCTGCAGCGCGTCGAGCTGGTCGGCCGGAACCAGCTCGAACCAGACATAGATCTCCTCGTCGGGCGTCTTGATCTGGACCCCGCGGTCGATCTTCGACTGGGCCCAGCTGTCGGGAATCGTGACCACCGCGACGGGCTCGGCCGCGGTGATGGCGACCGCGCCCGCCATGGCCGCGCCGATCGCGGCCGGGCCGGCGAGAGTGGCCACCAGTGCCAGTGCACCGAAAAGTCTTTTCATCGCAAATCCCCCCTGTGGTCCTGCGGTCCGTCCCGCAACGCCGCGCAGAATGGGCAGATTCGGCCCGAAATCAACGGCGAAGCGTCCGCCTGCCGAAAATGGTCAGGGTGCGGGGTGCGCGCTCGGATGCCAGAGCGGCCGATAGCCCCGTGCCAGGGCGGCGAGCGAGGCTGGCGGGGTTAGCACCGAGACCATTCCCGTCGGCCGGGTTTGCTGGCCGACATAGCCCGCGGGCGACCAGGGCAGCGCCGCATCGGCGCGCAACGCCAGGAAGCGGCCCTCGTCGGCGATCATCGCGCCGTCCGGCAGGGTTTCGGCCGGCAGCCGATGCAGGCGTTTCGCCCGGCCGTCGCGGCGTTCGTCGTCCAGCAGCCGGTCGATCTCGGGAAAGAGCGGTGTCTCGCTCCAGCGCAGACCCTCGACGAGCGCGGCTCGGTAGGCCAGCGCATCCGCGCGTCGGCATTCCATGCAGGGGCGGTGGCCCGCGGCGAGCGCGGTGACCTCGTCGCAGAAGAACAGCTCGGTGTAGCCCCGGCTCCAGACCGGCCGACGGCGGTTCTTGAAAGACAGGACACAGCAGATCCATTGCCGGCTCGCCTGGATGCGGCGCGGCAAGGCGCGGGTCTGCGGATCATGGAAGCGCCCGCCGCGATTGCCCATGAGCAGGCCGCGGGCCGGCACGGCGAGCAGGCTGCCATCGGGCGCGACGCGACTGGGCAGGGGCATGGGGCTCTCCTTGTGCGTGGCTCTATCCTAAGGCTAGCCCCGCCCGATCGCGACAGGAGGCTTCGCATCGGGCTGCGGCGGCGGGTGGGGTTGGCAAGCCGCCCCGCGATGACGCAAGCTTCCGGTGGGAGAGGGACACAGGCCCGCTCCGGAGGGGTGGGGCATGGCGGCCAGCAGTTTCGACGATCCGGCGTCGCTCGTTCCGCATCCGGAGCGCGGCGCCATCCTGGCGGAGGTGCATGCCCGGCCCTTCGCGCCGCTGGAGACGCCGCGGCGGCTTTTACATTTCGCCTTCATGACCGATTCCCGGCAGGCGGCGGCCGACCGTGCTGCGCTCGGCCGGTTCTGCGCCGAACGCGGCGTGCCGGGGCCGCTGGACGAGGCCAAGCATCACCGCGCCCGCTTCGGCGAGACGAGCCTGCGCTGGGAGCAGCACAGCGAGTTCACCACCTATAGCTGGGAGCTGCCGGGCACGGAGGCGACGCCCTTCCTGCCGCCGACCGGCGCGCTGCCGCATGGCATGCGCGGCCTGGCGCAGCCCGGGCCGCATCTGGTCTCCGCCGATCTGCACCTGATGCCGGCCGCGGCCGAGCCCGATCTCGGGGCGTTGTTCGATCCCGCGAGCCTCGCCGCCTCGCTGGTCGACAATGGCGGGGCGGTCGCAGCGACGGATTTTCGGGCGGGGGCGGACGGTTTCGTGCGCATCCTCGTGCTCGACCGCGAACTGACTCCGGCCCGCGCGGGGGCGCTGGCGCAGCGCCTGCTCGAGATCGAGACCTATCGCACGCTCGCCCTGCTCGGCATGCCGGAATCGCAGCGCATCGGCCCCTCCGTGCGCAGCGCCGAGGAGACGCTGGTGCGCATCGCCGGCACGATGACGCAGACGGACGGTCTGGCGGCCGACCATGCGCTGCTCGACGAGATGACGGCGCTGGCCTCGCGGCTGGAGGCGGAAGCCGCCTCCTCGAACTACCGCTTCGGGGCGAGCCGCGCCTATGACAACATCGTCCAGCAGCGGCTCGTCGCCATCGGCGAGCAGGGCCATGGCGGCTGGCCGACGATCCAGGCCTTTTTGGCGAGGCGGATGGCGCCGGCGATGCGCACCTGCCAGATGCTGCAGGAGCGCCAGGCCGATCTCGCGACCAAGCTGGCGCGCGCCGCCAATCTGCTGCGCACGCGCGTCGACGTCGCGCTCGAACAGCAGAACCGTGACCTGCTGGCGGCGATGAACGAGCGCACGCGGCTGCAATTGCGGCTGCAGCAGACGGTCGAGGGGCTCTCGGTCGCGGCGATCGCCTATTACATCGTCAGCCTGTTCGGCTATCTCGCCAAGGGGGCCAAGGATTCGGGCTGGCTCAAGGTCGAGCCCGGCCTCGCGACGGCGCTGTTCGTGCCGGTCGCGCTGCTGGGCGTCTGGGCCGCGGTGCGGCGCATCCGCCGCGGCCATGGCGAGGGCTGAGCGCCCCCGGCACCGGGCTCAGGCTTCCTTGAAGCCGTAATCGGGGATGCCCTGCTCGTTGCCGTAGTATTTGTAGGGCAGGAACTTGCCGGACATGCCGATTTTGACGCGGTCGCCCTTCGGGTTGGGCTCGCGCTCGAACTCGATGTTGAAGTCGATCGCCGACATGATGCCGTCGCCGAACTCCTCCTCGATCAGTGCCTTCCAGGCCGGGCCGTTGACCATCACCATCTCGTAGAAGCGGTAGATCAGCGGGTCAGTCGGCGGCATCGGCGTGCCGGTGCCGCGATAGGGCACCTCGTTGAGCATGCGCTTCTCATTCTCGGTCAGGCCGAAGAGGGCGGCGGCCTTCTCGGCGAGCGGCTTGACCAGCTTCATCTGGCCGAGCAGAGCGCCGACGATCAGCACCTCGGACATGCCGCCGATTTCCTCGGTGATGTATTTCCAGCTCCAGCCCTTCTCGCGCTTGATGTCGAGGATCTTCTCGGTGAGCTCTTCGCGCTTCATGGGGTCGGTCTCCTTGGCGTGTCAGTTTCTTGAGTTGGTGGTCGTCAGGCCGCCTTGCGGCCGGCGTCGGGGCCGGGCCCGTCGGCGCTGGGTCGCACGACCGGCGGGTGGCGGCGGTCGTAGCCCTCGGGGATGTCGTCCCTGAAGCTCTTCGAGCGCACCACGAGG
The DNA here is from genome assembly GCA_943372485.1 of Allobosea thiooxidans. Classification (GTDB taxonomy): domain Bacteria; phylum Pseudomonadota; class Alphaproteobacteria; order Rhizobiales; family Beijerinckiaceae; genus Allobosea; species Allobosea thiooxidans_A. The sequence goes on along the minus strand of CALRYW010000052.1, from coordinate 24,536 downwards.
AAGTCGATCAGGTGGTTGCGGATGGCGTAATAGTCGCGGTGGTGGTGGACCTGCGTGCGGATGCGCTCGCGCGGCAGCGGGTTCTCGACGATCTCGGCGATCATCGCCTGCGGCCCGTTGGTCATCAGCACGATGCGGTCAGCGAGATAGATCGCCTCGTCGACGTCATGGGTGATCATGAAGGCGGTCTGGCCGGTCTCCAGGCAGATGCGGCGGACCTCGTCCTGCAGCGTGCCGCGGGTCAGCGCGTCGAGCGCCGAGAAGGGCTCGTCCATCAGCATCATCTTGGGTTCGATCGAGAGCGCGCGGGCGATGCCGACGCGCTGCTTCATGCCGCCGGAAAGCTCGGAGGGCTTCTTCAGCTCCGAGCCCTTGAGGCCGACCTTCTCGATGAAGGCCATGGCATGCGCCGTGACCTTCGCTCTCGGCCAGTCGCGGTGCCTGGCGGCGACCGCATAGGCGACATTGCCGAGCACGCTGCGCCAGGGCAGCAGCGAATGGCCCTGGAAGATCACGGCGCGGTCAAGCGAGGGGCCTTGAATCGCCTTGCCATCGACGATGGCCGCGCCGTCATCGGGCGCGTCGAGCCCGTTGAGAATGTTGAGCACGGTCGTCTTGCCGCAGCCGGAATGGCCGATGACACAGACGAACTCGCCCTTCTTCATCGAGAACCAGAGGTCCTCGAAGACGGTGGTGGTGCCGCCGCCGGGCTTCGGGTAGCGGCGGGCGATGCCTTCGATCGAGATGTAACGGTCGCTCATCGCCTCAATCCGGATAGGTGACGGCGCGTTGCAGGCGGGCGAGCGTCTGGTCCAGGATCATGCCCATCACGCCGATGACGGTGATGGCGACGATGACATTGGTGATCGAGAGGTTGTTCCACTCGTTCCAGACGAAGTAGCCGATGCCAGTGCCGCCCACGAGCATCTCTGCGGCGACGATCACCAGCCAGGCGATGCCGATCGAGATGCGCATGCCGGTCAGGATCGTCGGCGCGGCCGCCGGCAGGATGATGGTGAAGGCGCGCCTGATCGGGCCGACCTCAAGCGTGCGGGCGACGTTGAGCCATTCCTTGCGCACGGCGGAGACGCCGAAGGCCGTGTTCAGCAGCATCGGCCAGACCGAGCAGATGAAGATCACGAAGATCGCGGAGACGCTGGAATCCTTGATCGTGTAGAGCGCGAGCGGCATCCAGGCGAGCGGGGAGATGGGTTTCAGCACCTGGATGAACGGGTCGAGCGCCTTCGAGATCAGCGGCGACATGCCGATCAGGAAGCCGAGCGGGACCGCCAGCAGCACGGCGAAGGCATAGCCGAGCAGGACGCGGCCGAGCGAATAGGCGAGCTGGATGCCGAGCCCCTTGTCGTTGGGACCCTTGTCGTAGAAGGGGTCGCGCAGATGGCCCCAGATCGTTGCGGCGACGTCGAGCGGGCCCGGCATGGCCGATTTGCCCTGCGTCACCTGCTGGCCCATCAGCTTGGCATATTCGGGGTCGATGTTGGCGGCGGGCCCGGCCCCGCCGGACTGGGTGCCGACATGCCAGGCGGTGAGGAAGACGACGAGGATCGCCAGCGAGAGCACCAGCGCGCGCAGGTTGAGGGCGAGGGTCATGCACGCACTCCCGGCCCATGCGAGCCCTCATCCTGAAGAGCCGCGCAGCGGCGTCTCGCAGGATGGTTCAGAGTGCACCGGAGCATCCTTCGAGACGCGGACTGCCTCCGCTCCTCAGGATGAGTGCTGAGGGTCAAGGGCCATTTGAACAAGGCGGCTCGCCTCATGTCCGCTTGATCGCGAAGCTCTTGATGTAGTCCTCCGGCTTGGTGGCATCGAAGGTCTTGCCCATCACGACGATCGTCTTCGAGCCGGATGGCGGGGTGAGGCCGACCTCCTGCATCAGCCGCGCCGTGTCGGTCTGGAGGAAGACCTCCTTGGCCACCTTGGCGTAGTCGACATCGCCCTTGATCTGGCCCCAACGCTTCATCTGGGTGAGGATCCAGACGGCGAAGCCCTCCCAAGGGAAGGGGTCGAAATCGATCCGCTTGGGGTCGCGCTTGATGTTGCCGAGCCCGTCCGCATAGGTGCCGGTCAGCACCTGCTCGACCACGGTGACCGGCTGGTTGAGGTAGTTTGCCGGCGCGATCGCCTCGGCGATCTGTTTGCGGTTCTCGGCCTTGGAGGCGAAGGCGGTCGCGTCGATGATCGCCTTCAGCAGCGCGGCATAGGTGTTGGGGGTCTGCGTCACGAACTCCCGGGAGGCTGCGAAGGCGCAGCAGGGATGGCCGTCCCAGATCTCCTTGGAGAGCATGTGGATGAAGCCGACGCCGTCGAAGACCGCGCGCTGGTTGACCGGATCGGGCGCGAGGAAGCCGTCGATGTTGTCGGCGCGCAGATTCGCGACCATCTCCGGCGGTGGCACGGCGCGGATCTGGACATCCGCGTCGGGGTCGATGCCGTTCTCGGCGAGATAGTAGCGCAGCAGGTAATTGTGCATCGAATAGTCGAAGGGCACGGCGAATTTGAAGCCCTTCCAGGACTTGGGATCGCGCTTGTCCTTGTGCTTCATCGCCAGGGTGATGGCCTGGCCGTTGATGTTCTCGACCGCCGGCATCGTATAGGGGATCGGGTTCGAGCCCGCGCCGATCGAGATCGCCAGCGGCATCGGCGAGAGCATGTGGGCGGCGTCGTATTCCTTGTTGATCGTCTTGTCGCGGATCACGGCCCAGCCGGCGGTCTTGATGACTTCGACGTTGAGGCCATGCTTGGCATAGAAGCCCATCGGCGAGGCCATGATGATCGGCGTCGCGCAGGTGATCGGGATGAAGCCGACCTTGAGGTCTTTCTTCTCCGGCACCGCCTGGGCGAAGGCCTCGGTGGCGGCCGCGAGCGGGAAGAGGCTCGAGATCGCCGCCAGAGCGGTCGAGGCACCGACCTGCTTCAGGAAGAAGCGACGCTGCGCATCCTGGGGAAACAACGCCCGCATCACGGCGTTCTCGACGACGCGCTGATAGCGCCCGTCCTCGCTGGCTGATACCTCGACAGCTTCGGCCCGAAGCGCCCGCTCATGGGCCGATTGGCTCTCATGCCGGCCGCAATCGCAGCCGCGGCGGATGCGGCGGTCGGCGTCGAACGGGTTCTTGAACAAGGCCATGCGCGTGTCCTCCGGCTGATCGACTGGGCGGCTGGTCGCTGCAAGGGCATTAGCAAGCGGCGGGCCAACCGGGTCGGCAGTGATGAAGGCAGAAACATCAGGTGCTTAGCGCCGGATCGCGCTTGACGAATTCTCGTGAATCACGAAAATTCGTGCTCTCGATGACGAAAATTCGTGAGCTACCATGATCGCTTCGCCGCAGACGACCTGGCTGTTCGAGAGCATGGTCGACGCCGCGCTGGCGGTCGATGTGACGACGGGCCGGATCCTGGCGGCCAATGAGGAGGCGCGGCGACTGCTGACGCCTGCGGAGCGCGACCTCGTCGGCGCCTCGGTGCTCTCGGTGTTTCCGGGCCAGGCGGCGGCGCTGACGGTCTTCACCGAGGCGGTGCTGCACAAAGGCCGCTACTGGACACGTTCGCTTTCGCCGCAGCGGGCCGATGGTGAGGCGCTCCATTCCGAATGCATCGGCGCGCGGCTTTTGACCAAGCCCGACCCGTCGATCCTGCTGACGCTCTACGATCTCGAGGCGCGGCACCGGCGCGATCTCGACGCCGACGCGCAGGAGCATGTCCGCGCCGGGCTGACCGAATGGCGCCGTACGGAGCGGCTGTTCCAGGAGATCGAGCGCAGCAACCAGCTGATCCTGCGCGCGGCGGGCGAAGGCATCTTCGGCGTCAATGCGGAGGGCCGCACCACCTTCGTCAACCCGGCCGGCGAGGCGATGCTGGGCTGGGAGACGGGCGAGCTGATCGGGCGGGACATGCATGCCTGCGTGCATCACCACCGGCCCGACGGCACGCATTACCCGCATGAGGAATGTCCGATCTATGCCGCCTTCCGCGACGGGGCGGTCCACCATGTCGAGAACGAGATGTTCTTCCGTAAGGACGGCACGGGGTTCTGGGTCGAGTACACCTCGACGCCGATCCGCGACCGGGGGCGCCTCGTCGGGGCGGTGATCATCTTTCGCGACATCAGCCAGCGCCACGAGGCGGACGAGCGCCTGCGGGCAGCGCTGGCCGAGGTCGACAGCCTGCGCGAGCGGCTGCAGCAGGAGAACGCCTATCTGCAGGAGGAGATGCGGCTGGAGCGCAACCATCGCGGCGTCGTCGGGCGCTCGGGCGCGATCCAGAAGATCCTGAGCCAGGTCGAACTGGTTGCGCGGACGGACGCCGCTGTGCTGATCACCGGCGAATCCGGCACCGGCAAGGAGCTGATCGCCAGCGCGATCCACGAGGCGAGCGAGCGCCATGTGCGGCCGCTGATCCGGGTCAACTGTGCCGCCATCCCGCGCGAGCTGTTCGAGAGCGAGTTCTTCGGCCATGTGAGGGGCGCCTTCACCGGGGCGCTGCGCGACCGCATCGGCCGCTTCGAGCTCGCCGATGGCGGCACGCTCTTCCTCGACGAGGTCGGCGAGATCCCGCTCGAGCTGCAGGGCAAGCTGCTGCGCGTGCTACAGGAGGGGCAGTTCGAGCGCGTCGGCGAGGAACGCACGCGGCACGTCAATGTCCGCATCATCGCGGCGACCAACAAGGATTTGCGCCGCGAGGTCCGCGAGGGCCGCTTCCGCGAGGATCTCTATTTCCGGCTCGACGTCTTCCCGATCGTCTCCGTGCCGCTGCGCGAGCGGCCGGAGGACATTCCGCTCCTGGCGCTGCATTTCCTCGGCGGGGCGCAGCGCAAGCTGAAGACCGAGAGTCTGAAGCTGAGCGAGGGCGACGTCGCCCGGCTGCGCGCCTATGACTGGCCGGGCAATGTGCGCGAGTTGCAGAACGTCATCGAGCGCGCGGCGATCCTCGCGCGCAACGGGCGGCTCTTCATCGCCCTGCCGGAGGGCGGGCGCCAGGCCCAGGCGACGACGCCACCGATGCCCGCGCCCGGCGCGATCCTCACCGAGGCGGAGCGGCGCGAGCGCGACCGGACCAGCATCCTTGCCGCGCTGGAGACGAGCCGGGGCCGGATCAGCGGACCGCAGGGCGCCGCCGCCCTGCTCGGCGTGCCCGCGACCACGCTGGCCTCGCGGATGAAGACGCTGGGCATCGCGCCGCGCAGCGGGACGAGGCTGGCGCCCGAGCGTGCCGGCGGGTAGCCGGCGTCTTTCTGCGATCCCGTCAGGATCGTCTTAACGTTACAGCGAGGTAAGACCTGCGGCGCAACGCATTTGAAGTATTTTCCACGTCATCCAGAGGCCCGACGACATCACTGCCGCCCGAAGACCTTGGAACAGCGGATGACCGAGAAAGTGCTCCTGCGCCGATGAACGCCTTTCTTCCTCTCATCCTGTTTACGGTGCTGACCAACGCCGCGGCTCAGCTCATGCTGAAGCGCGGCATGACCGGCGTGGGGACGCTCGACGTGGCCGGTGACGGGCTGATCGCGACCGTCTTCCGGGTGGTCTTCAACCCCTTCGTCTTCGCGGGCTTGTGCACCTTCGTCATCAGCATGGCCTCGCACCTCATCGTGCTCTCGAAGGTGCAGATCTCCTACGCCTACCCCTTCCTGAGCCTCGCCTATGTCGTGGTCGCGGCCTACGCCTTCTTCGTCTTCCACGAGGATCTCGGGCCCGCGCGCATCGCCGGCATCGGTCTCATCGTGCTCGGCACCATCTTCATCGCTCAAAGCTGAGGGACATCATGGATCTGATCGTTCGCCTGTTCATGCGCCTCGGCGCCCTGCTGGAACCGCAGCCGGCTCCCGTTCCCGTGCCGGTGCGCGCCCAGCGCCCGCGCCTGCCGCGCCGAGCCTGAGAGCGTTCCCATGAAGCACATCATCATCGGCGGCGACGGCTTCGTCGGCTCGCATCTGGCGGCCGATCTTGCGGCGATGGGCGAGGCGGTGCTGGTCGCCGACATCGTCAAGAGCCCGCATCCGCATTACGCCAAGGTGCCCTTCCACCGCATCGACGTGACGGATGCGCAGAGCGTTGCCGGCATCCCGCTGCGCCAGGACGACCTCGTCTACAATCTCTCGGCCAAGATGCTCTCGCCGATCGTGACCCGCGCGGAGCGGCACGATTTCTTCTGGCCGGTGAACTATCACGGCACGCAGAACATCCTGAGCTGGATGGAGAAGGCGGGCGCCCACAAGCTCGTCCACTTCACCACCGATATGATCTACGGCCATTCGGTGACCGTGCCGCAGGACGAGACGCATCCCGCCAAGCCGCTCGGCGAATATGGCGAGAGCAAGCTCGCGACCGAAACGCTGGCCCAGACCTATCGCGACCGTGGCTTCCAGATCCCGATCTTCCGGCCGCGGCTGATCATCGGGCCCGGGCGGCTGGGCATCCTCGTCAAGCTGTTCAAGCTGATCGACCTCAACCTGCCGGTGCCGATGATCGGTTCGGGCAAGAACCCCTATCAGTTCATCTCGGTGTTCGACTGCGCCAGCGCCTGCGTCGCGGCCTGGAAGGCGGACTTCCCGAACTCGGCCTACAATCTCGGCTCGGATGATCCGCCGCCGGTGAAAAAGCTGCTCGGCGACCTGATCCGACATGCCGGCTCGAAGTCGATCCTGCTGCCGACCCCGGCGCCGCTGGTCAAGCTGACGCTGAACGCGCTCGATGCAATCAACCTGCCGATCATGGACCCCGAGCAATACATGATCGCCGACGAGATCTGCATCCTCGACACCTCCAAGGCCAAGCGCGAGCTGGGCTGGAAGCCGCTGCACCGCGACGAGGACATGCTGCTCGCCGCCTACACCGAATATCGCCGGGCCAAAGCGCCCTCCCAGCACGCGCCCAGGAGTGTCGCCGCATGAGCATGCCCGCTTTCAAGACCGACGACATGGCCATGCCGGCCCGCCCGAAACTCTACAGCGTCGAGGAGGCCAAGCAGCTCGACGTGCAGACGGTGAAGGAGCTCTTCACCAGCCATATCAACCCGGGCCAGGTGCATTTCCTCAAGCTGCTCGGCTTCGACAAGATCCTCGTCGATCGCGCCGAGGGCATGCACTACATCACCAAGGACGGCCGCAAGATCCTCGATTTCTTCGGCGGGTTCTGCTCGGTCGCCTTCGGCCACAACCATCCGCGCATCGTCGCGGCCCGGAAGACATTCCAGGACGAGAACCGCCATGAGATCTGCATGGCGTTCATGTCGCAATATGCCTCGGCGCTGGCGGCCAATCTCGCCGCGATCTCGCCCGGCGATCTCGACATGGTCTTCCTCGGCTCGACCGGGTCGGAAGCCATGGAAGCGGCGCTGAAGGTCGCCGAGCAGGCGCAGGGGCCGGGCAAGTCGAAGATCCTGCACGCGGCGAATTCCTTCCACGGCAAGACCAAGGGCGTGCTCTCGGTCACGGATTCGACGCTCTACCAGTCGCAGTTCAAGCTGGTCGAGAACCGGGTCAAGGTGCCCTTCGGCGACATCGGGGCGGTGCGCCAGGCGCTGGAGAGCGATCCGTCGATCGGAATCGTGGTGATGGAGACGATCCAAGGCGGCGGCGGCATCGTCGAGGCGCCTTTGGGTTTCTGGCGGGAACTCCGCGCGCTCTGCGACAAGCATGGCGTGCTCTGGGTCGCCGACGAGGTCCAGTGCGGTCTCGGGCGCACCGGCCAGTTCTTCGCTTTCGAGCGCGACGGGGTGGTGCCGGACGTCACCGCGCTCGCCAAGGCGCTGGGCGGCTCCAAGGCCGCGATGGGTGCGATGATCGCCCGCCGCGAGCTCTACATGAAGGCCTATGGCAAGCCGAAGACCGCGCTGATCCATGCCCAGGCGACCTTCGGCGGCATGGGCGAGGCCTGCGTCTCGGCCATTGAGGCGCTGAACGTGCTCTATGAGGAAGACCTCATGGGCAACGCGCAGCGCCAGGGCGACTACCTGATCGAGCGGCTCAATGCGCTCCGCGCCAAATATCCGAGCCTGCTCAAGGAGATCCGCGGGCGCGGCCTGATGATCGGCGTCGAGTTCCAGGACATCAGCGAGACCATGCCCTTCGGGCTCAAGCACATGGTCGCGCTGCTCGACGACAAGCTGAAGGGCTCGCTCTGCGGCTTCATCGGGGCGCTGCTGCTGAAGGATTACGACGTGCTCGTCGCCTTCACCGAATACAACCGCAACGTCATCCGCCTCGAGCCGCCGCTGATCGCGACGCGCGAGGATTGCGACACCTTCATCAATGCGCTGGACGACCTGCTCTCGCGCGGCATCACCCGCATCGTGACAGATTACCTGCGCAAGGTCGCGGTCTCGAAGGGCTGAGCCTTTCGCATCCGCGCCAGCTTTCAAAACGCAAAACGCCCGCCCCGCGAGATCGGGGCGGGCGTTTCGATTCGTCGAGGCGGCTGGTCGCTCAGGCGCTCTCGCCGACGGCCTGGAGGTAGAGGTCGAGGATCGCCTCCTCCTCGGCGCGCTCATTGGCGTCGCGCTTGCGGATGGCGATGACCTTTCTGAGCACCTTGACGTCGTAGCCGTTGCCCTTGGCCTCGGCATAGACCTCCTTGATGTCGTCGGCGATGGTCTTCTTCTCTTCCTCGAGACGCTCGATGCGCTCCACGATGCTCTTGAGCTGGTCGCCCGCGATCGGATCGTCCATCTGAATGTCCTTCTCGGTGATGGGGAGATTTGGCCGGAGGGTTCGCACCGCGCGCCCCCCGGCGTCAAGCCGGCGGCGGCGTGGCGCGGGCCGCTCTCAACAGCCCCTTTGCGATCGCCGGCGCGGCGCAAGCTCCGGACGCGATCGATAAGTATGATTATTGCCGCAAAACCCTGATGACGAGGGCCCGCCTCGCACTTAAAAGACTCGGCAACGACGCCGGGCTTGTGACTCACGGCGCGCGCGATCGGGGAGGAGACGAGGGGGCCTTGCAGCGAGCCGGCGATCAACTGGAGCGGATGCGCGCGATCGCACGCGCGGTCTTCGACGCGGCGGTGGCGCGGGCGCACCCGTCCGGCTGCCTGCCGGCGCATCTGCCGCCCATGCCCGCGACGGGCCGGCTGATCCTGCTCGCGGCCGGCAAGGCGGCCGGCAGCATGACCGCGCTGGCCGAGGCGCATTATCTCGATGGCGGCGTTCCGCCGGAACGCCTGCTCGGCCACGCGGTCGCGCGGCACGGCTACGAGACCACCACCCGCCATATTCCGATGGTCGCCGCCGGCCACCCCGTTCCCGACCAGGGCAGCATCGACAGCGCCGCCCGCGCGCTGAACCTGGCATCCTCCGCCACAGCCGACGATTTGGTGCTGGTCCTGCTTTCGGGCGGCGGCTCGGCGAACTGGGTCGCGCCGGCCGGCGCCCTGACGCTGGCCGAGAAGCAGGCGGTCAACAAGGCGCTGCTGCGCTCGGGCGCGCCGATCGGCGAGATGAACATCGTCCGCAAGCGGCTGTCGCGGATCAAGGGCGGGCGGCTGGCGCTGGCGGCCGCACCGGCGCGGCTTTTGACGCTCGCCATCTCCGATGTGCCGGCCGACGAGCCGACGGCGATCGCCTCGGGGCCGACGGTGCCCGATCCGACGACGCTGGCGCAGGCGCGGGCGATCGTCGCGCGCTATCGCCTCGACCTGCCGGCGGCGGCGCAGGCGCTGCTCGCCGACGAGGCGAGCGAGACGCCCAAGCCCGGCCACCCCGCCTTCGCCCGCAGCGAATTCCGTATCATCGCCCGGCCCGCCGGATCCATCGCCGCCACCCATGCGGCGGCCGCCGCGGCTGGCTACGAGGTTCATGATCTCGGCGCTGATCTGGAGGGCGAGGCGCGTGACGTCGCCACGCGTCATGCCGAGCTTGCGATCTCGCTGAAGCGCGCGGGACAGCGCGCCGCCATCCTTTCCGGCGGCGAACTCACCGTGACGCTGCGCGGGCAGGGCCGCGGCGGGCCGAATCAAGAGTATGCGCTGGCGCTGGCCATCGCGCTCGGCGGGGAGCCCGGCATCGTCGCGCTGTCCGGCGACACCGACGGGACCGATGGCGGCGGCGGCGAGGCGAGCGACCCGGCCGGGGCGGTCATCGACGCGACGACGCTCGCGCGCGCCGTCTCGCTCGGCCTTGATCCCGCCCGATCCCTCGCCGAGAACGATTCCACCGGCTTCTTCGAGCCGTTGGGCGATCTGCTGCGGACCGGACCGACCCTGACCAACGTCAATGACTGCCGCGTCATCCTGATCGAGCCCTGAGCGATGAACCGGAGCCCGACATCGATCCTGCGCCTCGGCCTGGTCGCCGGCGCCCTGCTCGCCGGTTCTGCGCCCGCGCTGGCGGATCTGCGCATGTGCAACACCACGGGCAGCCGTGTCGGCGTCGCGATCGGTTATCGCGACGCGCAGGGCTGGACCACGGAGGGCTGGTGGAACATCGCGCCGCGGGCCTGCGAAACCCTGCTGCGCGGCACGCTGGCGGCGCGGTTCTACTATGTCCATGCGGTCGATTACGACCGCGGCGGCGAGTGGACCGGCAAATCCGTCATGTGCACCCGCAACAAGGAATTCACCATTCGCGGCATAGAAGACTGTCTGGCGCGCGGCTATGAGCGCGCCGGCTTCTTCGAGGTCGACACCGGCGAACAGAAGAGCTGGACGATCCAGCTGACCGACACCATCGGCGGCGCGCCCGCCCGGCCCTGAGGAAACCAGTCATGAAGCGCGAGCGCCGAATCAAGATCATCGCGACGCTGGGGCCGGCATCGTCGACGCCTGAGATGTGCGCGAAGCTGTTCCAGGCCGGTGTCGACGTCTTCCGCATCAATATGAGCCATACCCAGCGCGAGACCTTGCCCGAGAAGGTGGCGATGCTGCGCGCGCTGGAAACCCAGTTCCGCCGACCGGTCGGCATCCTCGCCGATCTCCAGGGGCCGAAGCTGCGCGTTGGCGCCTTCGGTGGCGATGGCGGGGTGACGCTGGAGAACGGCGCCCGCTTCACGCTCGACTCCGACCCCGCTCCCGGCACGGTGAAGCGCGTTCATCTGCCCCATCCCGAGATCCTGAGCGCGCTCGAGTCCGGGCACACGCTGATCCTCGACGACGGCAAGCTGCGCCTCGTCGTCGAGAAGGCGAGCGAGAAGCAGGCGGTGACGCGGGTCGTCGTCGGCGGGCGGCTGTCCTCGCGCAAGGGCGTGAGCCTGCCTGACACCACCATCGCCGTCTCGGCGATGACGGACAAGGACCGCTCCGACGCGGAAGCCGCGGCCGAGGCCGGCGTCGACTGGATCGCTTTGTCTTTCGTGCAGCGGCCCGAGGACATGGCCGATCTGCGCAAGATCGTGCGCGGGCGGGCGCTGGCGCTGGCCAAGATCGAGAAGCCGCAGGCGCTGCTGCGGCTGGAGGAGATCATCGACGCGTCGGATGCGATCATGGTCGCCCGTGGCGATCTCGGCGTCGAGATGCCGCTGGAGAAGGTGCCGGGCACGCAGAAGCGCATCACGCGGACCTGCCGGCGCATGGGCAAGCCCGTGGTCGTCGCGACGCAGATGCTGGAGAGCATGATCACCAGCCCGGTGCCGACGCGCGCCGAGGTCTCCGACGTCGCCACCGCCGTGTTCGAGGGCGCCGATGCGGTGATGCTCTCGGCCGAGAGCGCGGCGGGCCAGTTCCCGATCGAGGCGGTCACGATGATGAACCGCATCGCCGAGGAGGTGGAGAGCGAATCGGTCTATCGTTCGATCCTCGAGGCGCAGCGCGCCGAGCCGGAGGCGACAGGGGCGGACGCCATCGCCAAGGCCTCGCACGAGATCGCCGACACGCTCAACCTCAAGGTCATCGCCGCCTGGACCTCCTCGGGCTCGACCGCCTTCCGTCTGGCGCGCGAGCGGCCGAATTCCACCGTCATCGCACTCACGCCCAACCGTGCCACGGCGCGGCAGCTCACCCTCGTCTGGGGTGTGCATTCGGTGGTGACGAAGGATGCCAGCGACATCGACGACATGGCCTCGCGCGCCTGCAAATTCGCCGTGCGCGAGAAGTTCGCCAAGCTGGGCGACCGCATCATCGTCGTCGCCGGCGTGCCGTTCGGGACGCCGGGTGCCACGAACATGGTGCGCATCGCCTTCGTGGCGAAGGAGCATGTCGAGAAGGCGTGAGCGGTCAGCCCGGTAACACGAAGGAGCCGAGGAAGCAGAGCACGCCGCCGATCCAGAAATAGGCGGCGAAGCGGCGATAGACCTGCTGCAGGGTGCGGCCGATGAGCTGCTGCGCGTAATCGGCTCGGGGCCGCTCCTCGTCCGACAGCAGGATCCAGAGCTCAGTGCGTTGATAGGGCTTGCTGGTCGAGGCATCACCCTTGAGCAGGAGAAGCGCGGCCGTTGCCATCATCAGGACGGCGCCGCTTTCCATTGCGACGCGCGGATAACCCGCCAGCCCGACCATGAAACAGATGATCGCGAGGCCGGCGAAACCGCAGCCGCGAGAGACGGACAACAGTGCCAGTTCGTGCACGCGCGCCGGATCCATGCCTGGGCCCTTCCGTTTGGGAAAAGGCTAAAGCGGCCGGGGGCCGGCGAGAATCACAAAATCGTGTGAGCGCGGTGCGCGCCCCTGCCGGTTCAGGCCGGGCGCGCCGTCATCTGCAGCAAAGTCGGGATCGTCAGCAGCAGGATGCCGCCGAGCCAGATCCACATCGAGGTTGCGTTGCTGGTCTCCAGACCCTTGCCGCGCTCGTAGATCGCAGCGGGAATCCCGCCGATGGCGAGCGTCAGGGCCGAGATGAAAAGCGAGGTGAAATAGAAGATCAGCAGCGGCGACGAGATGAAGAAGCCCGGGGCGAACTGCTTCATCAGAATGAAGACGGGATCGAAATAGGCCGAGAAATGCATGCCGTTGAGCAGCGACATCCCGGCGATGCCGATGGTGATGCCGTCCCGGCGGAGAATGTCCTCGCGATCGTCGGTCATGGCTTGGGCACCCCGACGATCGTCGGCAGCCAGCCCGCGGCGGCAAAGCCGATGAAGAGCAGCATGCGGATGAAGAGCAGCCAGACGAAGGCGAGCAGGATGACGATGCGCTCATGGACCGCCAACGGCGTGACGATCCGCACGGCCTCGATGGCCGGCTGGGTGATCTGCCGGAAGGTCTTCCAGATCACCTTCTCACTGTCGGGCGGAAAGACGATCGACAGCAGGAAGCGGCCCAGCAGCGTGTACATCAGCGCTGCCAGCGCGAGATTGGGAGCCTGATAGAGCCAGAACAGGCCCTGGCTGTCGACATCGGCCATTCAGGATGGGTCCTTGCTGTGTCGAGATCGGCTCTGCCTGTGCCCGACATTGGCAGGGCAGGCAAGCGTACGTTTCGCGCCGTCATGAAAAAAGGGGCGGACCATGGTCCGCCCCCGAAGAGGAGAGGCTGCGGGCGCGAGCGCCCGCAGCCTCGGGCTCACTTCTCGATCATCACCGCCGCACCGCGCGGCTGACGGATCTGGTCGATGAAGTCCTGCAGTTCCTGGTTCGGCGCCGTGGTGAACTTCGAGACGATGTACATCGTCAGGAAGCCGATCGGCATGCCGAACAGGCCTGCCGAGATGTTGGCGACGTTGAAGTAACCCACCCGCGAGGCGAGCGGATGGTTGATCGCCACCCAGCCCTGCTGGAAGATCTGCGGCTGCTCGGCCTTGAGCTTGGCGATGTCGACGAGCGCGGCCCCGGTGATCGGGTGCACGTTCGAATACATGCCGAGCACGTTCACGCCGAAGCCCGGGAAGTAGCGGGTCACGACGAGATAGGTCAGCGTCGCCAGGAAACCGGCCCAGATGCCCGCCACGGCCGCGGCCGCGGTGGTCTTCTTCGACCAGATGCCCATGACCAGCGCCGGGAACAGCCCCGCCGCGGCCAGGGAGAAGGCCCAGGCGACCATCGCGACGATGTCGGCCGGGCGCTGCGAGGCGACCCAGGCGGCGATCAGCGCGACGATGATGAGGATGACGCGGGCGATGACGAGTTTCCTCGCCACCGGCGCGTTCTTGTTGATCATCCTGGCATAGACGTCATGCGAGAGCGCGTTCGCGATCGCCAGCAGCAGGCCGTCGGCGGTCGAGAGCGCCGCCGCCAGGCCGCCGGCGGCGACGAGGCCGGAGACGACATAGGGCAGGCCCGCGATTTCCGGCGTCGCGATGACGATCGCGTCCGCCTGGATGGTGAAGTTGGCGAGTTGCAGGATGCCGGTATGGCCGGCGATCTTGCCGCAGGCGGCGGTGATGGTCGCCAGATCGACGGCGTTGGTGCCGCAGACCTGAATGAGACCGATCTTGCCGTAGCTGTAAAGCCAGCCCGGCAGTTCGCCCAGCGGCTTGCCGATGACGTTGGTGAACACTTCGAGCTTCGCGAAGGCGGCATAGGCCGGCGCCGTGAAGTAGAGGATGAAGATGAACAGCAGCGTCCAGGCCACGGAGGAGCGCGCTTCACGCACGGAGGGCGTGGTGAAGTAGCGCATCAGGACGTGGGGCAGCGAGGCCGTGCCGACCATCAGGCAGAGCACGAGGGCGAAGAAGTTCAGGGGGTCGTAGCGGGCGAAGGGCACGGCATGCGAGGCCGCCGCCGAGACGCCGAGCGCCGCTTCCTTGATCTGGATCTCGGAGAGAACCGTGCCGTAGGTGAGCTGCGGGATCGGGATGCCGAACTTCTGGGTCGAAAGGATGATCACCGGGATCAGATAGGCGACGATCAGCACGATGTACTGGGCGACCTGCGTCCAGGTGACGGCGCGCATGCCGCCGAGCATGGAGCAGACGAGAATGCCGACGAGGCCGACGAAGACGGCGACCTCGAAGCTCATCCCGAGCAGGCGCGCGCCGATCAGCCCGGTGCCGACGATCTGCGCCACCACATAGGTGAAGGAGCAACTCATCAGCACGACGATGCCGGCGATGCGCGCGGCATTGCCGCCGAAGCGGAAGGCCAGGAAGTCCGGCACCGTGTAGCAGCCGAACTTGCGCAGATAGGGCGCGATCAGCGTCGCCACCAGCACATAACCGCCGGTCCAGCCGAGGATGAAGGCGAGGCCGTCATAGCCGAGCAGGTAGAGCGTGCCGGCCATGCCGATGAAGGAGGCCGCCGACATCCAGTCCGCCGCCGTGGCCATGCCGTTGTAGAAGGACGGCACCTTGCGGCCGGCGACGTAGTATTCGTCGACCTGCATGGTACGCGACATGATGCCGATCGCGGCATAGACGCCGATGGTGAAGGCGACGAAGAGATAGCCGAGAATGTGGTTGGGAACGCCAGCGCGTTCGAGAACGCCGATAAAGACGACGAAGGCGACGAAACCACCCGTATAGATGCCGTAGATCCGGCCTAGATTCGAGGTGAAGTCGCTCTTTTGAGCTCCTGCGGACATGGATCTGTTCCCCTCAATCGTCTTCGGCCATGCCGTATTTGCGATCCACCTTGTCCTGGGCCTTGGCGAACCAGAACAGCTGGGCAACGAATACGATCAGGGAGCCTTGGGCGGCCATGTAGAAGCCCATCGGGAAGCCGGCGATCTTCACGCCGTTGAGCGCGGGCGAGAACATGTGGATGAAGAATGCGAAAAAGGCCCAGATCCCGAGCATGATGTAGGTCAGGCGCTGGGTCTCGGCCCAATGGGCCTTGACCTTGTCATCTGGTGGCATGGACGTTCCCCCGTTTGTGACGTGTCAATACGTCTCTGGCCCCGCGCCACGGTGGGCGAAGGGCTGGCGTCGTTACGTCAAGTTTGAACTAAAGCGCAGGGTAACGTGGCGGAATCCCGCACCCGCGGAAAGCGCGACAAAAGTCTTATACCTTTAGTCGCGCCGGGCGGCAGCGCCCGCGAGGCTCGCCAGATTCGAGCGACGACCCGCCAGTTCATCGACGGCGGCGGCGACGATTTCAGGCGCAGCGTGATGCGGCATGTGGCCGACGCCGGGCAGCAGGACGAAGCGGCCCTGCGGTGCCTGCCGGGCGATCGTCGCCGAGTGGATGACCGGGGAGACGATGCTGTCGCTGTCGCCGGTGATGGCGATGACGGGCACCTTCATGTCGCGATAGAGCGGCGCCTGGGCCGTGACGAAATCCAACGTCGCGGCGATGTCCTGCGAGTTCGCGCGGAAGGTCTCTGGCCGCAGCAGCAGTTCGATCTGCGCGGCGGCGAGGTAGCCCGGGGTCACCGGCCGCGGCGCGAAGACGCTCTCGGCGCCCGAGTCCAGCAGGGTGCTCGCGGCCGGGACGCCAACGAGCCGGGTGAAGAGCGCGCCGACCAGGGGCCAGGTCGTCGGGTAATGATACCAGGAAATGCCGCCCGGCCAGGGATGGGTGACGGCCCCGAGCAGGACGAGTCCGTGCAGGCGGTCGGGACGCTCCAGCGCGATCCGGGTCGCCGAGGCGCCGCCGAGCGAGTGGGCGACGAGAACGAAGCGCTCGGGGACGACGGCATCGATGCCCCGCATCAGTGCCGCGGCCTGGCGCGCCGGATCGGCCATCGCATCGCCCTCGAGACGGTCACTCCAGCCATGGCCCGGGCGGTCAAAGGCAATGATGCGATAGCGGGCGAGCTCGGGGCCGAGCGTCGCCAGCATGTCGGCATGGCTGGACGAGGCGCCGTGGATCAGGACGACGGTGCCCCGCGCTTGCCCCTCCGCGCGGCGCTCGCGGTAGTGGAGCCGGCCCTGGTCGAAGGAAACGAAGCTGCCCGCGGGCGGATGGCGCCGGGCGACCTGGGCGCCCAGCCATTCCGACCAGAGCCAGAGCCCCGCGACGGCGAGGGCGGCGAGAACGAGGAGCGAGCGGGTCAACATGACGCGGATACGCGGCGAGACCGGTTCCGGATTTGCGGCCGGATCAGGCGTCGCGGCCATCAACCTCGATCTTGAGCGAATCGACCGCACTCTTGACGGCCTCGAGCTGCGGGTAGATCTCCAGAGCCCGGCGATAGGCGACCATGGCGCGCTTGTCGTCGCCCTGCTGCCGCAGGATCGTGCCCAGTCCCATCATCGCGCCGTAATGGCGCGGCTCGCGCTTCAGCGTCTCGCCGATGTCGAGCATGGAGCGAATCGAATCGCCGGCGAGGAACAGCGCATTGGCACGCTGGTTCCAGCCCTCCGCCCAATCGGGATCGAGGCTGATGACGCGGTCGAGCAGCTCGATCGCGAGTTCGAGGCGCTTCTCCTTCATCGCGGTCTGGGCGCGCGTCATCAGCAAATCGGCCGTGGCCGAGCCGGAGCGGGCCCAGCGGCGCTGGATCAGATTGGCGATGCCCTTGGCCTCTTCTGGCGACTTGGCCGCGGCGAGCCGCTCGAAGAGCCGCTCCAGCGTCGCGGCCGGCCCGCGCGAGGGGGCCGTCGCCGCGGCGGGATTGTCGTCCTTGTCGGCCGGCGCGACTGCGCCCGGGCGCTGGGGCGGCAGGGGCTGCGCCTGGGCGGCGGCGATCGAGGGGGCTGCCGCCAGAACGGCGAAGACGGTAGCCGCCGTCAGCTTGCGAACGGTCATCATCGCTTTAGTCTAGCGGGGGACGGGCGCAGGTCAATTCACGGAGCGGCGACCGCTAACGCAAAAAGGCGGGTGCGCCCGGGGCGCCCCGCCTGGTCGTCGTCCACCGAGCGGCCGGGCGGGCGCAAGCCCGCCGCAGACTCAGCCCTGGCGCGCCTTGAAGCGCTTCTGGACCTTGTTGATGATGTAGACGCGGCCCTTGCGGCGCACGAGCTGGTTGTCGCGGTGACGGGCGCGCAGCGACTTCAGCGAATTGCGGATCTTCATAATCTCAACTCCATCGATCCGCTCTTTTGAAGGGGCGAACCGGTCAAAACGGAACCTGTCAAAACGAGATCAGCGACGTGGGCCGAACCGGGCCCTCATCGACCACGCGAATGGTACGACTGATGCGATGCCGGCTGTATACGGATTTCTGCGGAGATCGCAAGGCCGCAGGCTGCGCCGGCTTGAGGAAAAGCGCACAGCGGCGGCGATGGCGCAGGCCCGTCCGCCGCCAGGGGTGGAACCCGAGGGCCGTGCGGCACGTTGCAGCCCCATCGTCACGCTGGGGACCCAACGCCATGAAGATTTCGACCCTGGGCTTCGTCGCCGCTGCGACCGTCCTGCTCGCGGCTTGCGGCAACACCACTGAACAGCGCATCGGCGGCGCGGCCGCGGGAGCCGGGACGGGCGCCCTCGTCGCGGGCCCGGTCGGCGCCGTCGTGGGTGGGGCGGCCGGAGCCATCACGGCGCCGACCGTCGTGCGCGAGACGCGCCGCGCGACCCGCTGAGTGACAAGGCTGGCGACCTTTAGGGTCGCCAGCCGGTGTCCTCGACGGGGGCGTTCTGTGCGTCCTCGTCGCGGCGTGCCTCCTCGACATGGACGAAGAGCGCGCGCAACGCGGCCTCGACGCCCTCGCCCGAGGCGGATGACAGCACGATCGGCATGCGCTTGGCGGCGCGCTTGAGCCGCGCCACCTGCTCCTTCAGCAATTCCGGCGAGAGCGCATCGGCCTTCGACAGCGCCACGATCTCCGGCTTCTCGTCGAGCCCCTCGCCATAGAGGCTCAGCTCGTTGCGCACGGTCTTGTAGGCCTTGCCGGCGTGCTCGCTGGTGCCCTCGACGAGGTGGAGCAGGACGCGGCAGCGCTCGACATGGCCGAGGAAACGGTCGCCGAGGCCATGGCCCTCATGGGCGCCCTCGATCAGGCCGGGAATATCGGCCAGCACCATCTCGCGCCCGTCGACCCGCACGACGCCGAGCCCCGGATGCAGGGTGGTGAAGGGATAATCGGCGATCTTGGGTTTGGCGGCGGTCACGGTCGCCAGGAAGGTCGACTTGCCGGCATTGGGCAGGCCGATCAGCCCGGCATCGGCGATCAGCTTCAGCCGCAGCCAGACCCAGCGCTCCTCGCCGACGAGACCCGGATTGGCATGGCGCGGCGCCTGGTTGGTCGAGGTCTTGAAATAGGCGTTGCCGAAGCCGCCATTGCCGCCCTTGCACAGCACGAAGCGCTGGCCGGGCTCGGTCAGATCGGCGATCAGCGTCTCGCCGTCCTCGTCGAAGACCTGGGTGCCCGGCGGGACCTTGAGCACCTTGGTCTCGCCATTGGCGCCATGACGGTCGGCGCCCATGCCGTGGCCGCCGATCTTCGCCTTGAAATGCTGCTGGAAGCGGAAGTCGATCAGGGTGTTCAGGCCCTGCACGCATTCGATCACGATGTCGCCGCCGCGCCCGCCGTCACCGCCATTGGGTCCGCCGAACTCGATGAATTTTTCGCGACGGAAGGAGACGCAGCCGGCGCCGCCGTCTCCCGCCTTCACATAGATCTTGGCCTGGTCGAGGAATTTCATGGGCTCTCAGTAGTGTTCGCGGGGGGAAAGGGCAATGCGGCGCCGGCAACAGCCTCACGCGGCCAGCCGCGGCGCCGCCATTTCCTCGCGCAGCGCATCGGCGAAGCGGCGCGCCGCCAGCCCCGGCTGCGGGCCCATGATCAGCCCGACCGAGAGCTCGAACAGCGCCGGCAGCCCCTCCGCCGGGCCGAGCCGCCGCGCGCTCGGCGGCACGGCGCTCTCGGTGACGGCGGTGACGCAGAAGCCCGCCTCGACCGCCGACAGCATGCCGGAGGTATGCGAACAGGAAAAGACGAGGCGATGGTCGGTCCCGGCCTCCGCCAGCGCCGCCAGCAGGCGCGGCCTGACCCGGCAGCCCTCCGAGAACAGCGCCAGTGGCAGGGGCTCCTGCAGTTCCGGCCGGTGCCCGCGGGCGGCGATCCAGATGACGGGCTCGCGCCTGACGACCTCGCCCACAGGGCGCCGCGGGTCCTGCGTCACCACCGCGAGGTCGAACTCGCCGGCTGCGACGGCCGGCTCGATCCGCTTCGAGAGGTCGCAATGGAGTTCCAGCTCGACCTTGGGGTGCTCGGCGGCGAAGCGCGCGATCAGCGGGCGCAGGAAGGCGTCGACATAATCGTCGGGAATGCCGATCCGCAGCCGCCCCGAGGCGCTGGAGCCGCCGAGATCATCGAGCGCCTCGCGCTGGATCGCCAGCAGGCGCCTGGCATGGGCGAGCAGACGCTCGCCGGCCGGCGTCGGGACCACGCCGCGGCGCGAGCGCTCGAGGAGCCGGTGGCCGAGCTGGTTCTCGAGATCCTGGATGCGGACCGAGATCGCCGACTGCGTGCGCCCGAGCCGCGCGCCGGCTGCGGTGAAGCCGCCGCTCTCGACCACCGCCACCAGCATGTCGAGCGCCGCCAGATCGAAATGCGTGGACATGGGCCGCCTCAGGCGATCGGTTTTAAGAATGGTTAAATCAGAATAATCCGTTTTTCCGATGGATAGAAGAGAGGTAAAGCGGTCCTGGTCATGCACCATCCTCAGCCCTCATCCTGAGGAGCGGCCGAAAGGCCGCGTCTCGAAGGATGCTCCAGTCATCTTCGGAGCCTCCTGGACCATCCTTCGAGACGGCCGCCAGGGCGGCCTCCTCAGGATGAGGGCTCGCAACGGTCAATCAGGTCCCACCCATGTCCACCCCGGCGACCGCCCTGCCAGCCCCGACCGCGCCTGCGCTCGCCATGTTTCTCGCCCTGCTGACGGGCGCGACCTGCATCGGTTTCTCGGGCGTGTTCGTGCGCTTCGCCGATGTCGGGCCCGCCGCAGCCGGTTTCTGGCGGATGATCTTCGCCCTGCCGGTGCTTGCGCTCTGGATGGGGCTGGAGCAGCGTCGCCCCGGCCCGCCGGCCGCGGCCTCCGCTGCGCTGCTGCCGATCGCGCTCGCGGGTCTCGCCTTCGGCATCGACGTCGTCCTGTATAATGCCGCGCTCGGCTTCACGACGATCGCCAATGCCTCGCTGCTCGGCAATCTCTCGCCGGTCGCGGTGGTGCTGGGCGGCTGGCTGCTGTTCGCCGAGCGGCCGAGCCGGCGCATCCTCGGCGCCCTGGCGCTGGCGATTGGCGGCGCGCTGATGCTGGTCCTGCCGAAACTCTTCGGCTCGGCGACGGCCATCCCCGGCAGCCTGGTCGGGGACAGCCTGGCGGTCGGTGCCGCCCTGTCCTATGCCGCCTACATCATGGCTGTGCGCCGCGCCCGGGATCGGGCCGAGGCCGGTCGCATCAGCCTGATCGCGAGCGCGATCTGCGCGGTCTTCTGTCTCGTCGCCGCGCTGGCGCTGGGCGAGGCGATCCTGCCCTCGAGCCTTGAGGGCTGGCTCGCCGTGATCGCGCTCGGCCTCGTCTCTCATGCGCTGGGCCAGGGCCTGATCACACTGTCGCTCGGTCAGTACGGCGCCAGCGCGGCCTCACTGGTCATGGTCTGGCCGGCACTGGTCGCGGTGCTCGCCGCCTGGGCCATTTTCGGCGAACAGCCTTCCCCGCCGCAGGCCTTCGGCGGGATCGCGATCCTCGCGGCGGTTCTGATGGTCCGCAAGGGCTGAGGCCCCGCAGGCGGCTAGACCGCCGCCGCCAGGACCTCGATCTCGACCTTGAAGGCCGGCAGGGTGAAGCCCGAGACGATCATCAGCGTCGAGGCGGGCGGGGGCGTGCCGATATGGGCGTCGCGCGAGGCCATGTAGCCCGTCATGTGGGCGCGGTCGGTAACATAGGCGTTGAGGCGCACGATGTCGGCCAGGGTCATGCCGGCCTCGGCGAGGATTGCGGCGATGTTGGAAAAGCAGAGATCGGCCTGCGCCCGGACATCCTCGGGGATCGAGCCGTCGCGCGCCATGCCCAGCTGGCCCGAGCAGGCGACGAGCCGATGGCCGGCCGGTACGGCGATGCCATGGCTGTAGCGCGCGAAGGGTGGCGCGATCGTGGCCGGCAGCAGGGGCAGGAGCGCCGCGCCCGGCGCCGGGGAGGTTGGTGACGTCATCCGGTCTCTCCTCTGGCCGCGGGATCCGATCGGGTGACGAACGGGAACCGGAGCGCGCGCGGCGGGTTCGCAAACCAGATCGGCTGGGCTATGGACGCCCGGCACGATCATGCTCATGTCACGTTCACGGGAATGCTCTAGGATTCAACCGTTTCCTGCACTCGTTCGCCTGCCCGCACTGCCCGATCGATCGGAACCGACACCTCATGACCAAGAAGACCGTGACCATGGCCATGACCCTGAAGGCCGCCGGCCTGCTGCCGCTGCTGGCGCTGACCGCCTGCGCCGGCTCGCAGCGCTTCGTCGGTCCCGCGCCGCAGGCCTATGGCCAGCCCAGCCTGCCGCCGGCTCCGGCAATCAGCTCCGCGCCGGTCGTCTCCGAGCCGCTGCCGCCCCCCGGCGGATACCCGGTCGCATCCGCGCCCCCGGCCGGACAGCCGGGTGCGCTGCCGCCGCCGCAGGACCCCTATTACACTCCGGCCGCTCCAGGCATGCCGCAGGAGACGCCGCCCCCGGCCGCGCCGCAGACAAGCGACGTGCCGACACTGCGCAGCGGCGGCGGGCCGATCGCGACACTCGGCGCGGGCAGCACTACCGCCCGACCCGCCGTGACCTCACGCGATGGCGTGATCGGCAACTGGACGGCGCGCGAGGCGACCGGCGGGTCCTGCCGCGTGCAGCTCTCGAGCGCGCCGGCGCTCGACCTCTACCGCGCCAATGCCTCGGGCTGCTCGAACCGCGACCTGCAGAAGGTCACGGCCTGGGATTATCGCGACGGCGAGGTCTATCTCTACCAGCAGGGCGGCACGGTCGTGGCGCGGCTGCGCACCAGCGGCGGTGGCGCGATGGATGGCGCCGTGACCAAGTCCGGCGCCGCGCTGTCGCTCAGCCGCTGAGCGGTCAGGCGCCCGGCGAGCGGCCGAACAGGGCCGGCCGCCAGAGGCGCCGCTGCAGCGAGATTGCCATCGCGGCGAAGCCGCGGGCGGTGTCGAGCGCCTCGTCGAGGATGGTGAAGGGCGTCGGCCGGCCCGTGGCGATCACGCCCTCGACATCGGCATAGCCGCCGGCCAGATCGGCCTCGAACTTGCGCGCGAGACGGCGCATCGCCGCGTTGTCGGGCAGGCAGGTCATGTAGAGCGTGCGGATGCCGCGGTTGCGCGCGGCGGTGATCAGCCGGCCGAAGAGAACGCCGCCGATGCCGCGCCGGCGCCAGTCCCGCTCGACGCTGAAGGCGGCCTCGCCGGTCTGGGCCATGATGTCCTCGAGCCCGCGCAACTCGGCCGCGCCGCGGACCGCGCCATCCTCGATATAGGCATAGACGAGCCCGCCGACACCGAAGGTGGTGACCGCGTAGTTCTCGAGAAAGTCGTCATTCACCGCGGTGCCGAAGCGTTCGCGGCGGGTCACCTCGTCGAGCCTCAACAGATGGGCCTTGAAGAGGTCGCGTTCCGCGGGCCAGAGCCGGCGGACTTCGCCATGGCCGGTCGTCGTGCCGGCCTTTCTGGAACGAGCCAATTGTCATCTCCTGTTGTCAGCGCTGGCTGCGCGGGACCGACCAGGAGGCGATTCTTCCCTAACTCGCCCTGCAAGATGCGCCGCCTGCGTCCGATTGCAAGAGGTGCGGGCTGTTGCGGTGCAGCAATTTTCGGCATGGTGAACGCGAAACCGCCGATTTCGTCGATTGAGAGGCTATTCCCGGTCGATCGGCCACAGTTTGAAGACGTCGAGCGCTTCGCAGGCACTCGCCTGCTCCGCCAGGGCCGGCCAGCGCTCGACGGGCGCGAATTCGGGGATCACGAAGCGGCAGAAGCCCCAGGCGATCGCGGCCGCGATGTCGCTGGGCAGAAGTTCGGGGCCGGCGGCGCTTTCGCCGGCCAGGGCTGCTTCATCGAGCAGGTCCAGTGCGGTGTGGAGTTGTGCCACGATGCGCTCCTGCCAGGGGGCGTAACGCTGCGCTTCCGGCCGCTTGCGCTCGTATTCGATCGCCACCGCCTTGTCGGCGGCGACGATGCCGATGCCGGTCAGCGACAGGTCCCGCATCCGGGCGCTCGCCTCGACCGGGCGCAGGGAGCGGCCGGCGAGATCCTCGAAATGCTGGATGATGAGCAGCGATTCGCTGATCACCGTGCCGTCGTCCGTCACGAGGCTCGGCGCCTTGATCAGCGGGTTGATCGACCGGAACTCGTCCATGTGCCGGAAGACCGAGACGGAGCGGTGCTCGAATTCCAGCCCCAGCAAGGTCCCTGTGACCGCGGCGCGGCGGACATAGGGGCTATCGAGCATTCCCACGAGCAGCATCGGTGGTCTCCATCAGATGAGATCGCCACAGTGCCGGGATGGCTGCGCGAAGCCACGCGAAATCGGGTGATGAGCCCGATCACGGCGGCTGATGATCCTCGTCCGCCTCCTGCGCTTCGGTCTCGAAGCCCGGTCTGAACCCCAGCGTGACGCCGCGCTCGCGCGCCGCCGCCTGGCAGGGGTCCCAATAGGGCGCGCCGCCGAAACGCTCGACCAGCAGGTCGATCAGCACGCGGACCTTGCCCGGCACATAGGCTCCCGGCGGCCTCACAACGAAGAGGCCGTGTTCCTGCAGCGGGAACTCCCAGAGCAGCGGCTCGAGCGCGCCGTCGCGAATGGCGTCGCTGGCGATGAAGGTCGGCAACAGCACGATGCCG
>CALRYW010000051.1:0-29251 GCA_943372485.1 Allobosea thiooxidans | reverse complement strand
TTCCCTGTCCGGTGACCGCGCATTCGAGGGGAAATGGCGTCGGCCGCCAATGATCCGCCAGCCGCCAGCGGGCCATCGCTTCAGCTTCCCAACTGTGCAGCAAGGCCGCCACGCCGGCGCGGTCTTCCGCGCGGATCAACGGCCTGAGGTCGTCCAGAAGCGTCTTGAGGAGGGGCTCCATCACGCGGTGACCGCGCGGGATCCTCGCCAGCACATCGAGCTGTTCCTCGGCTGCGTCGAAGTCACCAAAGGCTGCATAAAGAGGTGCCCTCACATATGGCCTATGAAGCGCCTCCGCGAGGGACACTTCCGGACCTTGCCAGTTTTTGTCAGGTCTTGGCAGAAAGGCCGCCAGATCGACGCGCTTCAGCAGGGGCAGAATGTATTCCCCGATGGTCCGTTCGAACTCCTGCTGAAGATTCGGCTGCGTCCATCGCGGAAGCCAGTTTTCGTACCGGTGGACTCGCGACAAGGCCCGAGGCAACGGCGATGTCGAATCGAAGCTCGTACCGAAAAAGGTGGCGATGTCGAAACGGTCAGCCTCGCCGGTTCGATAGATGCTGAAACCGCGAACAACATGGCCGATCGGCACCAGGTAGACCTCATAGCCGCGGACGAAAAGATCGTCGCGACCGCGGTAGGGACGCAGGAGCTTGGTGAATTGTCTTTGGGTCGTCACCGTCGCGGCCTCAGCTCGATGACTATGAGCCTGCGGACGGGGCCCTCGATCCGCATGGCAGCGTCCGCAAGGATGTCGGATTGCGAGCGCGAAAGACCTCGTCCCGTCTTGATGTCATAGAGGCACCGCGTCCCGTCGGAAACGCTCTCAAAGACATCGAACCGTGCGGTTCCTGCTGTCCCGTAGCGTTGCTCGCCCATGACCAGCCGTTCCTTGAAGTAGGATCGCTCCGCGACGATATCGGGGTTGCCCCACGCGTCGATTTCTCGTTTCAGCCGAAGATGGACCTCCGTACCGTAGCGCTGCATCGATTCAAAGTTGCTGCTCGGACCTGCATCGCGAGCAGCCGAGTCGAGAATTTCCTGAATCGTCGGCATGTGAGGGCAGGCGCGTTCAACCTCGCCCCGGTCGACCTGGCCGACGAACGATACCTCCAAGGAGCCGGTCGTGCCCGGCGAATAATCACTGGCCCGAAAACCCAGGACGGTGCTGAGGCCGGTCGCCTCCCCGAGAGCATTGAGCCAGCCGAACAGCGTTCCGCCGGCCTGCGACCACGCCGAGCCGCTTGAGCCGCGGTCGCGACGCCATCTCGCTTCAACAATCTCCGCGTCCGGCTCCGGCCCGCCGGGAGTCCAGACCGTGCGGCCGACGATGTCGCCGCCAGGCCCGCCGAAGCGGATCGTCTGGGTGCGCTCGGTCGTCTCGAAGGTGACCTTGTCGCCCTCGGGCGTCGTGACGGTGTGGCGCTCGTCGAAGCCGGCCTGGCGGGAGGCCGCGTATTCGGAATGGATCGTGCTGCCGTCGCGGTTGACGATCGCGCGTTCCGCGACATCGCCCTCCTTGTCGCGGCGTTCCTCGTAGAAGGCCCAGGATTCCGCGCCGGTCTCGTCGACGACGAAGCCGTCTTCGGGGCCGGCTTCCGCCAGCCCGCCCTCCGGGCCGAAGCCGGGCATGGGGCGGAGGCTGCCACCGCCGCCGCCCGCGCCGCTGGTCCACTGACCACCGTCGCTGCTGCCGGCCGGGACGCGCGGCTGGGAGGGGTCGTATTTGCGACGCAGGAGATCACGGCGCAGCAGCCGCGTTTCGTCCTGCAGCCGGATCAGGCTGCGGCGCAGGCGGGTGATCGCGGCCGCTCCCGCCAGACGGGACGACGCGGATGGATTCGACATGGCGGCCTCCTCTGGGGAAAGGCGCCATTGTCTTGTGGTTCTGCGCAGCGGGGATAAGAGGGGGGCAATATGCCCATTTATCAGGGCATCCCGGGTTTCACGGGAACCACCCACTCATCCCGGGGCAAGCCCGCGATGAGTGGGTGGGGCCGAGAGCCCCTCAGCCCGCCTTGCGCTTGTTCTGGCGGTTCTCGATGAGGTCGTCGACGACGGCGGGGTCGGCCAGCGTCGAGGTGTCGCCGAGCGCGCCGAACTCGTCCTCGGCGATCTTGCGCAGGATGCGGCGCATGATCTTGCCGGAGCGGGTCTTGGGCAGGCCGGGCGCGAACTGGATCAGGTCGGGCGAGGCGATCGGGCCGATCTCCTTGCGGACATAGGCGACGAGGTCCTTGCGCAGCGCCTCGGTCGGCGTCTCGCCGGCCATCAGCGTGACATAGGCGTAGATGCCCTGGCCCTTGATGTCGTGGGGATAGCCGACGACCGCGGCCTCCGACACCGACGGGTGCGCGACCAGCGCCGATTCGACCTCGGCCGTGCCCATGCGGTGGCCCGACACATTGATGACGTCGTCGACGCGGCCGGTGATCCAGTAATAGCCGTCGGCGTCGCGCCGGCAGCCGTCGCCGGTGAAGTACTTGTTCGGATAGGTCGCGAAATAGGTTTCCTCGAAGCGCTTGTGGTCGCCATAGACCGTGCGCATCTGGCCGGGCCAGCTCTCGGCGATGACCAGATTGCCCTCGCAGGCGCCCTGCAGCACCTTGCCCTCGGCATCGACGATCTCAGGTCTCACCCCGAAGAAGGGCCGCGTGGCCGAGCCCGGCTTGAGGCGGGTGGCGCCCGGCAGCGGCGTGATCAGGATGCCGCCCGTCTCGGTCTGCCACCAGGTGTCGACGATCGGGCAGCGACGGTCGCCGACGACGCGGTGATACCACTCCCAGGCTTCCGGATTGATCGGCTCGCCGACCGAGCCGAGCAGGCGCAGCGATTTGCGCCTGGTCTTCTTCACCGGCTCCTCGCCGGCGCCCATCAGCGAGCGGATCGCGGTCGGCGCGGTGTAGAAGGTGTTGACCTTGTGCTTGTCGA
Organism: Allobosea thiooxidans; assembly: GCA_943372485.1. GTDB lineage: Bacteria > Pseudomonadota > Alphaproteobacteria > Rhizobiales > Beijerinckiaceae > Allobosea > Allobosea thiooxidans_A. The sequence continues at coordinate 26,320 of CALRYW010000051.1, read as the reverse complement.
TGACCTCCCAGAAGCGCGAGATCGTCGGATAGGTCGGAATGCCCTCGAACATCAGGGTCGTCGCGCCATTGGCGAGCGGCCCGTAGAGAATGTAGCTGTGGCCGGTCACCCAGCCGACATCGGCCGTGCACCAATAGACGTCGCCGTCATGGTAGTCGAAGACGTACTGGTGGGTGATCGAGGTGTAGACGAGATAGCCCGCGGTGGTGTGCAGCACGCCCTTGGGCTTGCCGGTCGAGCCCGAGGTGTAGAGCAGGAAGAGCGGGTCCTCCGCCTTCATCTCGGCCGGGGGGCAATGGCCGGAGGCTTTCGCCGCCTGCTCATGATACCAGAGGTCGCGGCCCTCCTGCATCGTGACATGGCCGCCGGTGCGCCTGACCACGATGACGGTGGGGATGCCGCCCTTGACCTTGTCGCTGGCGGCGTCGACGTTCTTCTTCAGCGGCACGGAGCGGCCGCCGCGCAGCCCCTCATCGGCGGTGATGACGATCTTCGAATCGGAATCCTCGATGCGGCTGGCGAGCGAATCCGGCGAGAAGCCACCGAACACCACCGAATGGATCGCGCCGATGCGGGCGCAGGCCAGCATCGCGTAGGCGGCTTCCGGGATCATCGGCAGGTAGATGGTGACGCGATCGCCCTTCTTGACGCCCTGCGCCTTCAGCACGTTCGCGAATGTGCAGACCTCGGTGTAGAGTTGCCCGTAGGTGATCTTCTTGGATTCGGACGGGTCGTCGCCCTCCCAGATGATCGCGGTCTGCTTGGCCCGCGTCGCCAGATGCCGGTCGACGCAGTTATAGGCGACGTTGGTGGTGCCGTCCTCGTACCATTTGATCGAGACCTTGCCCGGCTTGTAGCTGGCGTTGCGCACCTTGCTATAGGGCTTGAACCAGTCGATCCGCTTGCCCTGCTCGCCCCAGAAGGCGTCCGGGTCCTTGATCGAGGCGGCATAGAGCTTCTTGTACTTGGCGTCGCTCGCCCAGGCCTTCTTCGACCAGGCGGCCGGCACGTCATGGATGATCTCGGTCATGGCAGGCGCCTCCCCAGGCTTGGGCCTTGCGATAGACTTGGGCCTTGCGGTGGTGCGGGCGACCGCGGCCGGGCCTCTTGTTCGCTGCCGCCATCATAGGGCCATGGCACGCCGCAGCAAGCCGCGCGGCCTCGCACTTTCGGGGGAGAGAGGCTTGTCCCCTCCCCTATGATTGCAACCTATGATTGCGTTTTTATGGGGATGCATTAGCGTTTCCCCGTCGCGGCGCTGGGGGCGATCATGGCCAGGAACATCTGCATCTTTTCGGACGGCACGGGGCAGGCCGGTGGCGACAACCCGATCAACTGGACGAATGTCTACCGGCTCTACAAGTTCACGCGCGATGCCGATCCCGCGCGGCAGACCTGCTTCTACGATCCGGGGCTCGGCGCCCATCCCGATGGCGAGAAACCAGGGCTCGTCCGCCGTGCGCTGAACATCCTGTCCCAGGCCACGGGCTATGGCATCACCACCAACATCGTCGACTGCTACACGGCGCTGCTGCTGAGCTACCAGCCCGGCGATCAGGTCTTCCTCTTCGGCTTCAGCCGGGGCGCTTACACCGTCCGCAGCCTGGGCGGCGCCATCGGCCTGTGCGGCGTGCCGCCCGGCCTGCCGAAGCTCACGGGCTGGAGCGAATTGCAGCGCAGCCTCGCGCATGAGGTCCGCGCCATCGCCGAGGAGGCGGTGACGCGCGTCTATCAGGAGCGCGACGAGACGAAGCGGCACGAGGCCGCGGCGGCGTTCCGGCGGCGCTACGGTTCGCAGGAGCTTCCGCCCACCTTCGTCGGCGTCTGGGACACGGTGCGGGCGCTCGGCGTCAAGGGGTTGAACAGCTTCACGCTCGGCCGGCACAGCTTCAACAACAACCGGCTGAACCCGGGCGTGCCCTATGGCCGCCAGGCGCTGGCCATCGACGAGAACCGCAAGACCTTCAAACCCGAGCTCTGGGAGGAGGATGCGGCGAATCCCGACCGGATCAAGCAGGTCTGGTTCGCTGGCGTCCACACCGATGTCGGCGGCGGCTACGGGCTGAAGATGGGCCTGTCCGACATCACGCTGGACTGGATGCTGACCGAGGCGACCGCGATCCCGCAGCCGCTGATCGTCGACCCGGCGCTGCCCGCCTCGCTGGCGCCCGATCCGCTCGGCAAGCAGCACGACCAGCTCAGGAGCGGCTGGATCCCGTTCACGCCCGGCACGCGCGAGGCCTTCATCCCCCCCAGGCGCTCGCGGGCGGGACGGCCCGTGTTCGACACGGTGCCGCCCCGCTTCAAGGCGCCCGCCGTGCCGATCCTCGACGAGCAGCGGCCCTATCGTCCGCAGGCGTTGCGGACGCATCCGGACTACGGCCATCTTTACCCCTAGGGCAGGCCGGCTCCGGGAAACCCCGGCTGGTGCGGGGGGCTCACAGCCCGCCCATCCTGCAGACGATGTCCCATTCCGCGTCGGAGACCGGCTGGACCGAGAGGCGGAAGGATTTCACCAGCGACATCTCGGCGAGCTTCGGCTCGGCCTTGACCTGCGCCAGCGTCACCGGCTTCGGCAGCGTCTGCACGGCCTTGAAATCGACCAGCACCCAGGGCTCGCCGGGGATCCAGAGATAGGCCTCCTTGATGACCTCGACGATGCCGACGACCTCGAGCCCCTCGTTGGAATGGTAGAAGAACACCTGCTCACCCTGCTTCATGCCCATCAGGTTGAGCTTGGCGGTGTGGTTCTTGACGCCGTCCCAATGGGTGCCGGCCGCGCCGGCGGCGACCTGCTGGTCCCAGGACCATTTCGAGGGTTCGGATTTGACGAGCCAATGGGCCATGGGGATCTCGGCGACAGGCAGGGGGCAATAGGCAGTCGATACCCAACTCCGGCCCGACTGCCTACTGCCGATTGCCTACTCCCCCTCTTCGGGCTGCGGCACCGGCGGCTTCGAGGCTTCCGGCCCCTGCACGTTCCAGAAGCGCACCATCTCGCGGGTCAGCGCGGCGTAGTCCTGCGGCTCGAGCTCGACACGGACCTCGGCCTCGCCGAAGGGCAGGATCAGCACGAAGCGATGTGTGCCCTCCGCCCGGCGGCGGCGATGCTGGATCACCGGCTGGGCGATGCGGCCCGCCAGCGGCACGGGCTCGCTCTCGGCGACGAGGTCCGAGCCGGTCGTCTTGCGCACCTCGGCGATGCCGCGCGCCACCCGCTTCGTCAGATCCGACCAGTCGCCCGCCATCACTCGCTCTCCCGTTCCCGTTCGGCCCGCAGCGGCCGGGCGAGCAGCCCGGTGACCGCCTCGCGCACGCCGATCGTGCCGTCGATGATGCCGGCGACGGCTTCGGCGATCGGCATGTCGACCCCGCTGGCCTGCGCCATCTGCGCCAGTATCTGGGCGGTGAAGGCGCCTTCCGCCAGAGTGCCGCCGGCCGCCTCGGTCACGCTGCGGCCCTGGCCGAGCGCGAGCCCGAAGGCGAAGTTGCGCGATTGCGGCGAGGCGCAGCTCAGCACGACGTCGCCGAGCCCCGAGAGACCCATCAGCGTCTCGCTTTGGGCGCCATGCGCCTGGCCGAAGCGGCGCAGCTCCGCGAAGCCGCGCGCGACCAGCGCCGCACGCGCGCTCTCGCCATAGCCGAGACCGATTGCGATCCCCGCCGCGATGGCGAGCACATTCTTGGCGGCGCCGCCGATCTCGACGCCGCGGGGGTCGGCGCTGTGATAGATGCGGAAAGCCGGCGAACTCAGCGCCTCGGCCAGGGCCTGCGCGAGCATCGCGTCACTGGCGGCGAGGGTCACCGCGGTCGGCAGGCCCTTGCCGATATCGGCTGCGAAGCTCGGGCCGGAGAGGATGGCGGGCCGGGCGCCCGGCAGCGCCTGCGCGATGATCTGGGTGGTGAACAGCCCCGTCCGCTGCTCGATCCCCTTGGCGGCGGAGATCACCGGCCTGTCATCAGGCAGCAGCGGGGCCAGGGCCTCGCAGGCCTGCCGCAGGCTTTGGGTTGGCACGGTCAGCAGCAGGGCGTCCGCTGCGAGGAGATCGGAGAGGGAGGCCGTGGCGCAGACGCTGTCGGGCAGCGTCACGCCCGGCAGGCGCGGGGCCTGCCGCGTGCGCGAGATCGCCTCGACCGCCGTAGCGTCGCGGGCCCAGAGCAGCACGTCGCGGCCAGCCCGGGCGGCGGCCAGTGCGAGCGCCGCGCCATAGGCGCCGGCGCCGACGATGCCGATCGTCTGGAGGCTCTCGGCGCCGCTCATCCGGTGGCGCCGGTGGCCGCTGCTGCATCTCCGCCCGGCTTCAGCTCGTCCAGCGGCCAGCGCGGACGGGCGAGCGCGCTCATGTCGTCGACGAGGCCAAGCCGCAGCCGCTCGATTCCGGCCCAGGCGATCATCGCGCCATTGTCGCCGCACAGATGCAAGGGCGGGGCGACCATTGCCAGCCCGGCCTCGGTAGCCAGCCGTGTCAGGCCGCGCCGGATCGGCTGGTTGGCCGCCACGCCGCCGGCGACGACCAGCGCGCTTGCCTTGACGCCGGCCGCGGCGCAGGCCCGCATGCCCGCGCGCGTCCGGTCGACCAGCACGTCGACGATCGCCGCCTGGAAGGAGGCGCAGAGATCGGCGACGTCGCGGTCGGAGAGCGGCGCGATCCGCTCGGCCACGAGCCGCACCGCCGTCTTCAGACCCGAGAGCGAGAAATCCGGGTTGGGCCGTCCCTGCATCGGGCGGGGAAAATCGAAGCGCTCGGGATCGCCCTTGGCCGCCTCGCGCTCGACCGAGGGGCCGCCCGGATAGGGCAGGCCGAGCATCTTGGCGATCTTGTCGAAGGCCTCGCCGACGGCATCGTCGATGGTGCCGCCGAGCTTGAGATATTCGCCGACGCCGCGCACGGCCAGCAGCTGCGTATGCCCGCCCGAGACGAGCAGCAGCAGATAGGGAAAGGCGAGATTGTCGGTCAGCCGGGCCGTTAGCGCATGCGCCTCGAGGTGATTGACGGCGATGAAGGGCTTGCCCGTGACCAGCGCGATCGCCTTGGCGGTGGTCAGGCCGACCATGACGCCGCCGACGAGGCCGGGGCCGGCGGCCGCCGCGACGGCGTCGATCTCGCCGGGCTCGAGGCCGGCTGACTCGAAGGCGCGGGCGACGATGCGGTCGATCGCGTCGACATGGGCGCGCGCGGCGATCTCCGGGACGACCCCGCCATAGGCAGCGTGGGCGGCGATCTGGCTCAGCACTTCGTTGGAGAGGATCTTCACCTCGCCGGAGCGCTCGAGCGAGACGATCGCAGCCGCGGTCTCGTCACAAGTCGTCTCTATGCCCAAAACACGCATGATCGATCGATGGGTCTCGGCAACGGGATGGCGAGGGGCGCGAAGCCGGCGGGTTTTCGTCCGGCAGGAGCGGGCCGGTGGTGTCCACCTATAGTGCGCGAGCGGCCCGAAGGCCAAGGGGGCGGCGCCTTGCGTGATGCGGCGCGGCGCGGGATGGATGGCGGCGAGGGCGGGCGACGTGGGCCCGAGCGAGAAGGACAGCGCATGCGCATCTTCGTGTTCCGACCGCCGGCCGAGGCCGAACGCACCGCCACTGCGCTGCGCGTCCATGGCCACGAGCCGGTTCCAGCGCCGCTCTTTGCCGTGTCGCGACGGCCTGAGCCGGCGCCGGAGGGCCCTTTCTCCGCGCTCGTCCTGACCAGCGGCAATGCGGTGGCCGCGCTGGCCGATCTGCCGGCCTCGATGCGGTCGCTGCCGGTGTTCAGCGTCGGAAGCCGCACGGCCGGCAAGGTGCGCGAGGCGGGGTTCGCGGATTCGCGCAGCGCCGGCGGCAATCGCGACGATCTGATCGCGCTCGTCCGCGACGCCCTGCCCGTCCCCGCGCGGGTCCTCCTGATCGTCGGGCGCGACCGGCACGAGGATGTCGGCGAGCGCCTGATTCGGGCCGGTTGCGAGGTGGCGACCTGGGTCGCCTATGCGGCCGAGGCGGTGCCGGCCTTTCCGGAACAGGCGGCGACGGCTTTGCGTGAGGGCGGCGTCGAGGGCGCGCTGCACTACTCGGCGAGGGGCGCGCACACCTGCCTCGCTTTGGCCCGCGAGGCCGGCGTGCTCGCGCCGTTGCTCGACCTCACCCATGTCGTGCTCTCGGTCGACGTCGCCGCCCCGCTGATCGCGGCCGGCGCCAGCACCGTGCTGGTGGCCGAGCATCCCGAAGAAGCGGCGCTGCTGGCGGCGCTGGATCAAGTGTCCGCTCGCAATCGCCGCGGCGAGGATGCTACACAAGGCGATGTTGCGCCGTCGGGCGTCGAGACGGACAAGGACGCGATGAACGATCCCGTTAAGCCGGACGGCCAGGCTGTCGGCCCCTCGGACGAGAAGCCGGAGAGCGCCGGCATGCGAAAAGGCAAGTCCGGGCCGCGCTCCGGCCGGACTCCGCCAACGATCGAGACGACCGCAACGGAGGTGACGTCGCCGGCGCCTGAGCCGGCTGCGCCCGTCGAGACGACCCCGCCCGTCGATGAGATGCCGGCTGCCGTCGACCCCGCCCCACAGGCCGCGGAGTTGGGCCGCGACGTGCCGCCCGAGGCGGTCCTGCCCACCGAGGCCTTGCCGCGCGAATACCCGGGTGCCACCAACGCCGAGCCGGCGGCCCATGCGGAGGCCCTGCGCCCGGAACCGCAACCTGCCGCCGCTCCGGCCACTGCGGCCCCCGCAGCCGCGCCGTCGCGACTGCCGTCGCTGCTGCTGGCGGGGCTGGTCGGTGGCGTCGTCGGGGCCGGGCTGGTGCTGCTCGTCCAGACGCGCATGACGCCCGCGGTGTCGCCCGAGCAGGTCGCGCAGCTGAAGAGCCGTCTCGACACGCTGCAGAGCGCCGCCACCGATCTGGACAGGAAGGCTGCCGCCGCCTCCGAGGCCGCGGCCAAGGCCGGTGCCGCGGCGCAGGGCGCGATGGCGCGGGTCAACGAGGTCGCGGGCGCCCGTGGCCCCGATGCCGCCGCGCTGGCCGAGCTGAACGCCCAGGCGAAGCGGGCGGAGACCGCGGTTGCGGCCGTCGGCCAGCAGCTCGAACGCGCCAGCGCCCGCATCGGCAGCGTCGAGACGCTCGCCAAGGCCGCGGCGGGGCCGAGCCCGCAGGGGCTCGCCGCGGCGCGCATCGTGCTGGCCGAGCGGGTGAGAGGCGCGCTGGCCTCGGGCCGGCCCTTTGCCGCCGATGTCACCGCGCTGGCCAAGGGCGGCGGCTCGCCCGAGCAGATCGCGGCGCTGAACGCCGTCGCAGCCACGGGCGCCCCGACGAAGGACGCGCTTCTGGCCCAGCTGCGCACGCACCGGGCGATGTATGCCCGCGAGCTGACGCCGGCCTCGGCCGGCTGGCAGGACAGACTTGTCGCGCTCGCCAGCCGCGTCATCAGCATCCGCCCCGTCGGTGACACCGGCGCGAACGATCCCGCCACGCTGCCGACGCGGCTCGAAAACGCCCTCGCCCGGGGTGACAACGGCGCGGCGGCGGCCGCCTGGGCGCAGCTGCCCGAGCCGGCGCGCCGCGCCAGTGCGGATTTCGGCGAGGCGCTGCGCAAGCGGGCGGCGGCGGATGCCGCGATCGCCACCATCGCACAGGATGCAGTGGCCGCGCTCGGCGTGGCCGGCTGACGGAGGATAGGGGTCCATGGTTCGCGTTCTGCTCTATCTCGCCGTCTTCGCCGCGCTCGCCGTCGGTGCCGTCTGGCTGGCCGACCGGCCGGGCGAGGTCTCGGTCGTCTGGCAGGGCTGGCGGATCGACACCAGCGTCGCGCTGGCGGCGATCGCCGTGGTCATGCTCGCGCTGCTGACGATGCTGGGCTTCGGCCTGCTGCGCTTCTTTCTGGGCCTGCCGAGCGCCTTCAGCTTCGCCTCGCGGGCGCGGCGCCGGGCACGCGGCTTCGAGGCCGTCTCCCGCGGCATGGTCGCGATCGGCGCGGGGGATCCCGTCGCCGCCGGCCGCCACGCCGTCGATGCCCGCCGCTTTGCCGGCAGCGAGCCCCTGACCCTGCTGCTCGAAGCCCAGGCGGCACAGCTCTCGGGCGATCGCGGCCGGGCGGAGGCCGCCTTCAAGGCCATGCTCGACAAGCCCGAGACACGGGTGCTCGGCCTGCGCGGGCTCTTCGTCGAGGCCAAGCGCCGGGGCGACATGGCGGCGGCGCGCGCCTTCGCGGACGACGCCGTCCGGCGCTCGCCCTCGCTGGCCTGGGCCAATGACGCGCTGCTCGATTTCCACACCAACGCCGGCGACTGGCAGGCGGCGCGCACCGCTGTCGAGCGCCGCGCCGCGCTGCGTCTGGCCGACAAGGCGGACGCCAAGCGCCAGCGCGCCGTGCTGCTCGCCGCCGAGGCGCTGGAAGCCCGGGGCAACGCGCCGGAGAAGGCCCTCGCAGCGGCCCTCGAGGCCGTGAAGCTCGCGCCGGGGCTGACGCCAGCCGCGGCGCTGGCCGGGCGGATGCTCGCCGAGCGTGGCGATGTCCGCAAGGCGGTCAAGCTGCTGGAGGCCGCCTGGAAGGAGGTCTCGCACCCCGACCTCGCCGCCGCTTATCTCGATGTCCGCCCCGGCGACAGCGCGCAGGACCGCCTCGTGCGCGCCACCACGCTGGCGAAGCTGCGCCCGGCCGATCCGGAGGGCGTCCTGGCGCTGGCGGGCGCGGCCATCCATGCCCGCGACTTCGCCAAGGCCCGCAGTACGCTGAAGCCGCTGCTGGCGGGCGGGGCCTCGGTGCGGGCGTGCCTGCTGATGGCCGAACTCGAGGAGGCCGAGCATGGCGCCGCCGGTCGCGTCCGCGAGTGGCTGGCGCGGGCGACGCGGGCCCCGCGCGACGCCGCCTGGGTCGCTGACGGGCTGGTCTCCGACCACTGGATGCCGGTCTCGCCGATCTCCGGGCGGCTCGACGCCTTCGTCTGGACCGTGCCGCCGGCGACGCTGGGTAGCCAGGCGCCGGCGCTCGACGACGTTCTGGGCGATCTCGACCATCCGACGCCGCTGATCGAGGCGAAGGCGCAGGCGGTCGAAGCCGAACCCATCGCGGTCGCGCCACCGCCGCCTGCGCCCCCCGCGCCGTCGCCGGTCGTGCCTGCGCCGGCCGCGCCCGCTCCGGTCATGCAGGAGCTGGTCGAGGCGCCGAAGGCGGCCGCGGTTCCCGAGCCTGCTCCTACCCCGGCTCCTGCTGCTGCTCCCGCACCCGAGCCAGCGCCGAAGGTCGAGGCCGCCGCCGAGACGAAGACCGAACCGAAAGCCGCCGGCCCGGCCGAGGCCCCGGCCGTGACGTCCCCCGCCGATGCGCGGCTCAAGCCGGTGATCTTCCCGGTCGCCCATGCGCCGGATGATCCCGGACCCGACGAGGCGCCGCCGGTGGAGGACAAGAAGGGCAAGTTCCGCCTGTTCGGCTGATCGCCCTGAGGCGCGAAAAGGCGTGCGGCGCGGCGCCGCCCGGCCTATAGCGTCGGGCATGACTTCAGATGCGACGCACGAAACCGGAGCCGCGGGCGCCGGCACCACCCTTCATGTCGGGCCCGAGCAAGCCGGCGAGCGCCTCGACAAGGCGCTGGCCATGCTCGCCAGCGAGATCTCGCGGGCGCGACTGCAGCAGGTCATCAAGGAGGGCGGCGTCACCCTTAATGGCATCGTCGCCGGTGACGGCAAGCGCAAGGTCTCCGAGGGCGACGTGATCGCTCTGGTGATCCCTGCGGCGCGGCCGCCCGATCCGGTGGGGCAGGACATCCCGCTGCAGGTGGTCTTCGAGGACGAGCACCTGATTGTCATCGACAAGCCGGCGGGGCTGGTGGTGCATCCGGCGGGTGGGCATGAGGACGGGACGCTCGTCAACGCGCTGATCGCCCATTGCGGCGAGACTCTCTCCGGTATCGGCGGGGTGCGGCGGCCCGGCATCGTGCATCGGCTCGACAAGGATACCAGCGGGCTGCTCGTCGTCGCCAAGAATGATCGCGCGCACCAGAAGCTCGCCAAGCAATTCGCCGATCACGGCCGCACCGGCCCTCTGCAGCGGGCCTATCTGGCGATTGTCTGGGGTGCGCCGCGCCGCGCGCATGGCACGATCACGACGCAGATCGAGCGTTCCAACAAGAACCGCGAGAAGATGATGGTCGTCGGCGAGGATCGCGGGCGCGAGGCGATCACCCACTATACCGTGATCGAGCGCTATCCGCCGCTGCTCAAGGGGAGCGAGGAGACCGAGGCGCTGGCGAGCCTGGTCGAATGCCGGCTCGAGACGGGCCGGACCCATCAGATCCGCGTCCACATGAGCCATCTCGGCCACCCCCTGCTGGGCGACGCGCTCTACGGCTCGGGCTTTGCGACCAAGGCTGTGCGCCTGCCCGAAGCGGCGCGTGACGCGCTGACCGCCCTGGGGCGCCAGGCCTTGCATGCGGCCGTGCTCGGCTTCGAGCATCCGGCGAGCGGGGAGGAGCTCCTGTTCGAGTCCGACCCGCCGGCCGAGTTTGCGCATTTGCAAGATACGCTCGCGGCTCTGTGAGCCGATCGGGTCCGGTTGCCCACTTTCCGCCAAGCTGTCTTGGCATATACTGGCCGATGGATGCGGATGGCCAAGGGGGCGCCGCAGATGAACCGACCCGACCGAACCTGCGTAAGGGTGAAATGTTGGGTCTGTTCACGACATCCGAACCTGCGCGAAGGTTGATCGCGCGGTGGGTCTGCCGCGAAGCGGGGGCCCGAGAAGGAGAACGCGCATGGCGAGTGCCTCGCTTCCCGTCCTGTCCGCAGAGGGCGGGCTCTCCCGTTATCTCGACGAGATTCGCAAGTTCCCGATGCTGGAACCGAATCAGGAATTCATGCTGGCCAAGCGCTGGCGCGAGCATGGCGACCGTGAAGCGGCGCACCAGCTCGTGACCTCGCATCTGCGACTCGTGGCCAAGATCGCCATGGGCTATCGCGGCTATGGCCTGCCGATCGGCGAGGTCGTCTCCGAGGGCAATGTCGGCCTGATGCAGGCGGTGAAGCGCTTCGAGCCCGACAAGGGCTTCCGCCTCGCCACCTATGCGATGTGGTGGATCAAGGCGTCGATCCAGGAGTACATCCTGCGTTCCTGGTCGCTCGTGAAGATGGGCACTACGGCCAATCAGAAGAAGCTGTTCTTCAACCTGCGCAAGGCCAAGAGCAAGATCTCGGCGCTGGGCGAGGGCGATCTGCGCCCCGAGCAGGTGAAGAGCATCGCGACCAAGCTCGGCGTCAACGAGCAGGACGTGATCGACATGAACCGCCGGCTCGGCGGCGACGCGTCGCTGAACACGCCGTTGCGCGAGGATGGCGATGGCGAGTGGCAGGACTGGCTGGTCGACGACAGCGAGAGCCAGGAGCGCCGCCTCGTCGATGCCGAGGAGGCCGACAACCGCCATTCGGCGCTGCGCGAGGCGCTCGAGGTGCTGAACCCGCGCGAGCGGCGCATCTTCGAGGCGCGCCGGCTGGTCGACGACCCGATCACGCTGGAGCAGTTGTCCGAGGAGTTCGGCGTATCGCGCGAGCGCGTGCGCCAGATCGAGGTCCGCGCCTTCGAGAAGGTGCAGGACGCGGTCAAGAAGGCGCTGGTGCGGATCGAGGCGCCGCGCGCGGCCTTGCCGGCGGCCTGAGCGGTCCTCACAGCGGCGACGATGTCAGGGGCGCGTTTTCCGCGCCCCTTTTTCATGGCCCGCCTCTCAGTACAGCACGGGTAGCGGCTGCAGGGGCAGGCGGATCGGGCCGAGATAGACGCGGCCCTCGCGCAGCACGATCGGCGGCAGGGCGGTGAGGCCTGGCGCCGCGCCAGGCAGCTGCGCGCTGAGGCGCCCGCCGAGCAGGCCGCCGATGCCCGCGGCGAGCCCGCCGACGGGAATGCCGGCGATCTGGCGGATGCCAGCCAGCGAGGCCTGGAGCTGGCCGGCCGGGCGATGGGTCTGGTCGATCAGGAACTGGCCGGTCGCCTCGATCCGGGCCGGCCCCTTGACCGACACCAGCCTCGCCATCTCGATCCGGCCGCCGGCCATGCGCCAGGCCTCCAGCGCATCGGGGTTGAGGCCGATCCTGAAGGCCTCTGACTGCGTCAGCGTCGCCTGGATGTCGACGTCGCCGGCCTCCGTCGTGCCCAGCAGCGCGTCGAGCGCCGGCAGAGCCGTGCCCTTGGCCGCGATGGCGAGATCGACGGCCTGGTCCGTGGCGGGGCGGGACGGGTTGCGGCGCAGGTGCGCCTCCAGGCTCGCGGCCTTCCAGGTCTCGGGGGCGAGACCCGGCGCGCTCAGGCGGGCGTCGGGGGCGGTGACGACGAGGGAGACGCGCTCGGGTCCGCCGGCGGCGTGGCTCAGGCTGGCCTCCAGCCGCGTCCAGCCGAGGTCGAGCTTGCGGCCCTCGGGCAGGCTCGCCTGCAGCGGTCCGGTGATCTGCGCGATGACCAGGTTGGGGGTGTAGATCTGCCCGACCGCCACCGCCGGGCCGGTCTGGACGCGGATCGCCTCGCCCCAGCGGGCCGAGGCGAGCGCGAGGGTGCTGCAGCGCAGCTCGACGCGGAAGGGAAAGCCGGTGACCGAGCGGTCCGCGCAGCTCCAGCTGCGGCCCAGCCCGGCCTCGCGGGCGAGCGCGGCGTCGATGGCGTCGATGACACGGCCGCGGACGATGAACCAGAAGGCGGTCCAGCCCAGCGCGAGGACGAGAAGCAGCAGGAAGGGGGCGTAGAGCCAGGCGCGGCGGCTGCGGCTGGAAGCGGGGGCTGTCATGCGGGAACGGTCCATTGCGCGGATGCGGCGGGATTGTTAGCTCCGCCCGTGGATGGAGGCCAGCCGGCATCGGTCGCGGGTGCGGCTTTCAAGCAGGCCGCCGCGGCCAAATTATGGGATGGCGAGAGAGGGTTGGGACGGGCATGACAGCCGCGCTGGGAGAGACGGAGCTCTGGGTCTTCGGCTATGGCTCGCTGATCTGGCGGCCGGGCTTCGCCTTTGAGGAGAGTGTTCCCGCCCGGCTGCATGGTTATCACCGCTCGCTGTGCATCTTCTCGCATGTCCATCGCGGCACGCCCGATCGCCCCGGCCTCGTGCTCGGGCTCGACCGCGGCGGCATTTGCCGGGGGCTCGCCTTCCGCGTCGCGGCCGCGCGGGCGCAGGAGACGGTGGACTACCTGCGGGCCCGCGAGCAGGCCACCGCGGTCTATCTGGAGCGGCGGCTGCCGGTGCGGCTGGGGGATGGGCGCCATGTGATGGCGCTGGTCTACATCGCCGATCGCAAGCATCTGCAATATGCCGGGCGCCTGCCGCGCGAGCAGCAGCTCGAACTCGTCCGGCACGGGCGTGGCAGCTCGGGCGAGAACCCCGACTATGTGCTCCTGACCGACGAGCATCTGCGCAAGATGGGCATCTTCGATCCCGTGCTGGCCGGGCTCGCCCAGGCGCTGGCGCCGGGCGCGGCGCCACGGCCGAAGCTGTAGACCGGGGCGGCTATCTGCCGAAAATCTCCCTGTCATCCCGGTCGACCTTCGATCGCCCAGGATGACGGCGGCGGTTCTTTCTCACACCTCCGGCATCAGGTCGAGCAGGGCGGCGCGGCGGCTGATCCCGTCCTCGGCGAGCAGATGAACATGAATCTCGCTCGCCCCGGCCAGGGCGACGGCATCGCGCCAGCGGGTCAGCGCCGCCTCGATGCCGAAGGGGCCGCTCTCGCGCGCCGCCAGGATGCGCCGGTCGGGTGAGATCGCCAGCAGCACCGCATCGGTGAAGCCGAGTGCGTGCTCGTCGGCGACCGCGAAGACGGAGGCGACGTAGCGCCGGCTGGAGCGGCCGCGCCAGGCGGTGAAGCGACGCTCGCCGAGGGCGGCCGCACTGCGCATCGGCAGCTCCCGGACAATCTCGGGCCGGGCCTCCGCCATCAGGTCGATGAGAAACAGATCGCGCTGGCGCTGCCCGCCGGGGAGGGGGCGGTGCTGACGCTGGATCTGCGGGCGATGGGCGAGGGCGGCCATATTGTTCCTCCTTTGTTCTGAAAACAAAATGAGAACGACGGGGCGTTAAGTCAAGCCGTGCCGCGGGCGGGGATCAGCTCTGCTGCCGCTGGATGTCAGCAGTCGTCGCCAGCGGATCGAGCCCGAGCGCGGCGAGCTCGGCCCGGCCGAGCGCCAGGAGCCGGTCGCTGGTGGTTTCGATCCGCTCCTGCAGCAGGGCGTGGAAGACGGCCTTGTCGAGGCCCGGCGCGATCGGCGGCAGGATCTCGATGCGGATGGTGCCCGGCCGCCGCAGGAACTTGCGCCGCGGCCAGTACAGCCCCGAATTGAGCGCGACGGGCACGCAGGGCAGCCCGAGCTCGCCATAGATATGGGCGACGCCGAATTTGTAGGCCGGGGGGGCGCCGGGCGGGCGGCGCGTCCCCTCGGGGAAGATCAGGAGCTGGCGGCCGTTCTCGCGCAGCTCCGTCTTGGCGCGCTTCGTCACCTGGGCGAGCGCTCGGGCCTTCCCGCCCCTGTCGACCGGGATCATCCGCATCTTGATCAGGCACCAGCCAAACAGCGGAATCCAGGTCAGCTCGCGCTTCAGGATGAAGACCGGGTCGTGGAAGACGGTGACGAGCGCGAAGGTCTCGAGGAAGGACTGGTGCTTGGCGGCGACGATCATGCCGCCGGAGGGAATGTTCTCGCGCCCGACGATCTCGTAATCGGTGCCGGCGACGACCTTCATCAGCCAGAGGGCGCTGTGGGCCCAGGCCACGGCGACGGCGAGCAGCATCCGCTTCGGCAGCAGCAGGGCCGGCATCGCGGCGACAATCAGCCACACGACGAGGTTCAGATAGAAGAGGACGTTGAAGAGGAGCGAGCGCAGGACGAGCATGGCGCGCAAAGAGCCCGCAGCCCCGCCGCCGTCAAGCGCGGCGGCTGCCTTCAGCCGTCATGATGGCCGTTTTTCAGCTGGCTGCGTCTTTCATGCTCCGGGCCCATCAGCTCCGCGGGCTTGGAGGAGACCGGCTTGCGGCCGCCGATGATCACCGAGAGGCGCGAGGTTTCCGGATCGGTCTCGACGGCGCTGCGCAGGCGCGCCGCCAGGTATTTCGCATATTCGGGCAGGAGAACGCGGATCGCGCTCCAGCGATGCCACCAGCCGGTGGTGTCGATCTGGTCGGTCACGACCGGGTGCGGCACCAGCCTGAGCCCCGGCATGGCATGGGAAAACTCGGCGATGGTCCGGGGCATGTGGTAGTTCGAGGTCACCACCAGCAGCGAGCGGAAGCCGTGGCTGCGCACCCAGCGGCGGGCCTCGATCGCGTTGCCGATGGTGTTGCGGGCGCGATAGTCGAGATCGACGCAGCAGGTCAGCAATTCGCGGGCGGAGGGGTTGAGCTTGGCCAGCTCCTCGCGGCCGGTCTTCTCGTTGACGCCGCTGATCAGCAGGCGCGCGCCGCGCTCGGCGCCGAGCAGGCCGATCGCATCGCCGACGCGCTGCGAACCACCGGTGACCACGACGATGGCGTCCGTGCGCGGGACCGTGACGGGTTCATGACTGGCGATGGCGGAGGCGAAGCGGACATAGCCGAGCAGCAGCACCAGTGCGCCGGCGAGGCACAGGGCCAGCGCCGCCAGGGCGATCACGCGCCGGATCGTCGCCCCCCTGCCAGCGGGGCGGGGCGCGCGCGAGCCCGCTGCACGGGCCGCCGGGTCCTGCCTGAGACCGATCATCGCCATCGTGACGGAAGCCTATCGCGGCAATCGGGCATAAGCGCGGCAGCGCCGCGCATGGCGCGGCCCGGCCCCTCGCAGCGCCGCCCGGCCGTCACGGCGCGCCTCCCGCCAGGGCGCGCAGATGGTGCCGGACGGTGAGGCGCGAGACGAGGCCGGAGATCGCGGCGACGACCATGGCGACGAGAATGACCGCGCCATAGCCGGCCCAGCCGATCTCGAAGGCGCCGAACATGGCCTGAAGCTGTTCGGCCTCGGGCGCGGCGCTGAGGCGCGACGAGAGGAAGCCGAGCAGCGCGATGACGAGAATGGCCCCGATGCCGCCGATGGTGCCGCCGCGCAGGCCCAGCCGGACAAAGCGGCTCTGGAACTCCCGCGCGATGAAGTCGTCATCGGCGCCGACCAGATGCAGCACCTCGACGCTGTCGCGGCTGCCGGCCATGGCGCCGCGGGTGGCGAAGGCGACCGCCAGGGCGGCGGCGGCCAGGACGAGGAGGACGACGGCCGCGCCCGAGAGGATGATCGTGCTCGCCATCGTCGAGAGCCTGCGAATCCAGAGACGGTGGTCGTCGAGGATCGCGGTGGGAACCTCGCGCCGCAGCGCCTCGCGGAAGGCTGCCAGATCCGGGCCGGCGCCCGATTGCAGCTTCAGCACGATCAGCCGCGGCACGGGCAGCTCGACCAGGTCCAGCCCGGTGCCGAGCCAGGGCTCCAGCAGCTTGTCCGATTCGCTGCGCGGCACCGGCTGCACGGCGGTGATGCCTGGGACGGTGCGCGCCATGGTCGCGGCGCGGGCGATGTCGGCCTCGATGTCGCGCCGCGAATCAGGGCGGATCTGGATCGTCATTTCGTTGGCGACGGCGCCGCGCCATTGCTCCGAGGCGCGCGCGGCGAGCACGGCGGCGCCGGCGCTCAGCGCCGCGAGGAAGGTCAGGATCGCGATCACCGCCATCAGCGCCCGGCCGGCGACATTGTCGATCGGTACGAGCGGCTGGTCGCGCCGCAGATTGCTCGGCAGCGGCCGCTCGTCGCGCTCGAGGTCATGGGCGGCGTCAGGCATCGACGTGCAGATGTCCGTCGGCGAGGACCAGGCGCGGCGCGTCGTAGAGTTCCATCAGGCCGAGATCATGGGTCGCGATCACCACGGCGGTGCCGAGCGACTGCAGCTCCATGAACAGGCGCAGCAGCCGCCGCCCGAGCGCCGGATCGACATTGCCCGTCGGCTCGTCCGCCAGCACCAGTTCCGGGCGGCCGATCAGCGCGCGCGCGATCGCCGCGCGCTGCTTCTCGCCGCCGGAGAGGACGGGCGGGACGGCGTGCATGCGCTCGCCGAGCCCGACCCAGCGCAGCAGTTCGACGACTTCGGCGCGGTAGCTCGCCTCCTCCTTGCCCAAAACGCGCAGTGGCAGCGCGACGTTCTCATAGAGGGTGAGATGGTCGAGCAGGCGGAAATCCTGGAAGACGACGCCCATGCGGCGCCGGAAGGCGGTCAGCGTCGCGGCATCGAGCCGCGAGACGTCGTGGTCGAAGAGGTGCACGAGGCCGCGCGTCGGCTGCAGGGCCATCAGGACGAGGCGCATCAGGGTGGTCTTGCCGGCACCCGAGGGGCCGGTGAGATACTGGAACGAACGCGGCGCGATGCTGAAGTTGATGTCCTTCAGCACCTCCGGGCCCATGCCGTATCGCAGGCCGACATTCTCGAAGCGAACCAATCCCGATGTCCCTGCGCCAGGCTGCGAATCTCTGCAGCCGATCCTACACCTCTTGCCGCATGGTGCCGAAGGCCGTCCCTCTGGGAGCATGGTGGAGAGTTCTTCACGCGACGTTAACCATGGCCGCCGCCAATGGTTGGGCGCCCCGCGAAGACGGGCGCGGTCTCCAACCGCAGGGAACCGCCGGCCGCCGCCATGCTGATCGTCTGCCCCTCCTGCGCCAGCCGCTATGAACTCGACGGCGCCAAGCTCGGCCCCGACGGCCGCAAGGTGCGCTGCGCCAGCTGCCAGACGCTCTGGCATGTCGCGCCCGAGCCGGAACTTCCGGAGGTGCCGAGCGCCGAGGAGACACAGGCGCTGCTGACCGAGGAGCTGGAGCAGGCCGCCGCGATCGCCGCCCAGGTCTCGGCGCAGATGGCCGAGGGCATCGACCCCGCCGCCGATTCCGAGCCGCGCAAGCGCAGCGGCCCCAGGCCGGTCCGCAAAACGCGGCAGAAAACCCGCAAGCAGCCGCCCCGCGCCGTCGTCGTGGCCGCGTCCCTGTCCGTCTTCGGCCTCGTCCTGCTGGGCGGGCTGGTCTGGCAGCGCACACTCGCCGCCCGGATCGCGCCGCAGCTGGCGGATGTGTTCGAGATGCTCGGCTATCCCATCAATGTGCGCGGGCTGACGCTGGGCGCCGTCGAGAGTGGCCTGGTCGAGGACGCGACGGGCCGCTTCCTCGTCGTCGAGGGCGACGTCACCAACATCACCAGCAGCCAGACCCGGGTTCCGCCGATCGAGGTCGCGGTCAAGGATGCCACCGGACAGACGCTCTACAGCTGGAAGACCGATCCGCCCCGCCAGGAACTCGAGCCGGCCGAGCTGATCCGCTTCCGGGCCCGGCTGGCGGCGCCGCCCGCGGCGGGACAGACCGTCCTCGTGCGCTTCGCCTCATCCGCTGCCGCTGAAGCCGGCGAGGCCCGTCGCTGACCTCCGGGCGGCTTTCCGTGCGGGGGCCTGTTCAGTCCGCGCCGGCCGCTCTAAACCTCTGACAACAGACCCCATGAAATGCGTCCGCAGGAGCCTGCCTCGCTGTGCGCCGGCGCGATGCGAGAGGATGACCAGACCATGTCGGAGCCACGGCGCATCAGGGTGCTTTACGACGAGGCGACGATCGCCCGCCGCAACGAGGAGATGGCGAAGGCCATCGCCGCCACGGCGCCGGCCGATCTGCTCGTCGTCGCCGTCCTGAAGGGCAGCTTCATGTTCGTGGCCGATCTGATTCGCGCGATGCACCGCGTCGGCATGGCGCCGCAGGTCGAGTTCGTGCATCTGTCGAGCTATCGCGCCGCCACCGTCTCCTCCGGCCAGGTCGAGATTCTCAGGGACGTGCAGAGCGATGTCCGCGGCCGCGAGGTGCTGCTCGTCGACGACATCCTCGAATCGGGCCGGACGCTGGCCTTCGCCAAGGATCTGCTGGCGGCGCGCGGCGCCGCGAAGGTCTCCTCCGTCGTGTTGCTGGAAAAGCCGGGCAAGCGCGCCGTCAACATCGTGGCCGAGCATGTCGGCTTCGAATGCCCCGACTATTTCGTCGTCGGCTATGGCATGGATGTTGCCCATTCCTATCGGCAATTGCCTTTCGTCGGCGTCATCGAGACGGCCGACCAGGCCGGCCTGCCGGGGATCTGAGCCATGTCGCGCATTCTGGTGGTCGATGACGAGGAGCCGCTGCGGACCCTGGTGGCGCGCGGCCTGACCATGGACGGCCATTCCTGCCTGACGGCCGCCGACGGCGCCGAGGCGCTCGACACGCTGATGGCCGAAGGCGGGCATTTCGACCTGCTGCTGACCGATATCCGCATGCCGCTGATGGACGGCATCGCGTTGGCGCTGGCCGCCAAGCAGGCCTTTCCGGACCTGCCGATCATGCTGATGACGGGTTATGCCGAGCAGCGCGAGCGGGCCCGCAGCCTCGACGCGATCGTTTCCGAGGTGATGACCAAGCCCTTCACCATCGCCGAGCTGCGCACCGCCGTGCTGAACGTGATCGAGCGCTCGATCGGCTGAGCGGCGTTTAGCGGTTCAGCCACCAGATCGAGACGTTGAGCAGCGTCGCGAAGGAGACCCAGGCGACATAAGGCCACTGCAGATTGGCCGCGAGCCGATCGACGCGACCAAACAGCGCGATCGTGACGAGGATCATCGCCAGGAAGGGCACGATCACCAGCAGGCCGCCGAGCGGGCTGTTGAGCCCGAAGAAGACGCAGGACCAAGCGAGATTGAGTGCGAGCTGGACGTGGTAGGCCAGCAGGGCCTGGGCTTTCCCCGGCGTGCCGGAGGGCGTGCGCAGGATGCGATAGACCCCATAGGCCATCAGCGCGAACAGTGTCGTCCAGACCGGACCGAAGACCCAGTTGGGCGGGTTGAAGGGTGGTTTGGCCAGCGTCGGGTACCAGGTCAGCACCTGCGGGATGGTGACGGCGTTGCCGAGCAGCGAGATGGCGACGACGGGGAGGACCGCGATCAGCGCGTCGATCCAGAGTGGGCGCGGGGCGGCCGCCGACGATGATGGAGAAATGCTCATGATCGTGACATGGAGGCGCCCTGCGCCCATGGCAAGGTCGCGGCTCTTGCATCCGGGCCGTTGCCTGCGCCAGATGCCTTTTTAGTCCCTCTTGGAACTGTCTCGGATTTGCCCATGCCCCAGCGCCCGCTTCACCCCCGCTCCCTCGCCGCGCAGGCGATGGGGAAGATCGACCCGCTGACCAAGGGCGTGGTGCCGCCGATCCATGTCTCGACGACCTATATCCGCGACGAGGACAACGGCTATTCCGGCGGCTTCATCTACGGCCGGCCCGACAACGAGACGACGCGCGAGGCCGAGAGCGTGCTCGCCATGCTGGAGCAGGCCAAGGCCGGCGCACTGCTGTTCGGCTCGGGGATGGCGGCGGCGACCGCCGTCTTCCAGGCGCTCTCGCCGGGTGATCATGTCGTGGCCTCCAAGGTGATGTACTGGGCGCTGCGCTCCTGGCTTTTGACGGAGGCGACGCGCTGGGGCCTCGTCATCGACTTCGTCGAGACCGACGATCTCGCCGCGCTCCAGGCGGCGGTGAAGCCGGGCAAGACCAAGCTGGTCTGGGCCGAGACACCGTCCAATCCGCTCTGGACGATCACCGACATCGCGGCCGCCGCCGACATCGCCCACAAGGCCGGTGCCAAGCTCGCAGTCGATTCGACCTGCGCCTCGCCGGTGCATACGCGCCCGCTGCAGCTCGGCGCCGACATCGTCATGCATGCCGCGACCAAGGTCCTGAACGGCCATTCCGATGTGGTCGCCGGCGCGCTCTGTGCCCGCGAGGACGACGCGTTCTGGAACCGCATCAAGACCGTGCGCAAGGGCCAGGGCGGCATCCTCGGCCCCTTCGAGGCCTATCTGCTGATGCGCGGCATGCGCACGCTGCATGTCCGGCAGGAGCGCCAGAGCGCCTCGGCGATGGCGCTGGCGCAAAGGCTCTCGGCCCATCCGCTGGTGGCGCGCGTGCTCTATCCGGGCCTGCCGCAGCATCCCGGCCACGACGTCGCCGCGCGCCAGATGGAAGGCGGCTTCGGCTACATGCTTTCGGTGCAGGTGGTCGGCGGCGAGGCGGCGGCGGTGAAGGCGGCCGCGCATGTCGAACTGTACAAGCGCGCCACATCGCTCGGCGGCGTCGAGAGCCTGATCGAGCATCGCGCCTCGATCGAGGGCGCGGGTTCGCCCTGCCCGCCGGATCTGCTGCGCCTCTCGACCGGCATCGAGGATCTCGACGACCTCCATGCCGATCTCGACCAGGCGCTCAAGGCCGGGCACGGCTGACGTCGCGACGGCGACCCCTCAGGGCGGCCAGCGCGTGGTGATCACGCGCATGCGGCTCAGAGGAAGGCGCGGCGGCTTCGTGGACGCGGTGGCCATCACCACCGTGCCGGAATAGCGCTCCAGCCGCTGCAGCAGAAAGCCGATCTCCTGATTGGCGTAGCGATCATGGGAGTCACGCACGTCGCTGCGCTTGCCGAACAGGGCATCGGCCTCGTCGAAAAACAGGATCGCGCCGCTCGATTTCGCGTCGATCAGTGCGCGATCGAGGTTCTTCTCGGTCTCGGCCGAGAACTTGCTGGCGATCCTTGACAGATCGAGGTGGTAGATGCGCGTGTTGCGTTCGCGCGCGAGTTCTTCGGCGCCGAGGCGCGCCTGCGCTGCAGGGGTGCCCGTAAGCAGATACATCTGCGGCTGATGATCGAGCACACCGGCGCGGCTGGCCAGAGTAGCGAAACGCCTCGCAGCGCCGCTCTTGGCAGCCGATCGGCGGAACGGCTTCAGCATTGTGTCCGCCCTCCGGTTCGCACAGGCTCAAACATAACGGCGCTGCGGACGCCGTTCCACGTCTATTTGAGGTCGCGACATCACCAGATCGTCTTCGCCAGCGCCAGCAGCAGCGTGCGATCGGCAAGCCCGTTGCGCCCGCCATTGATCAGCCGGGTCACCGCGACGACGTCGTCGGCATCGGCGGCCGCGTTGCAGCCACGGTCGCGCCAATAGGCGAAGGCGATGGCCAGCGAGACCGCCGGCTCCTTGGCCCGTTCGGGAAAACCCTCGAGATCGAGGCCGATCAGGGCGCCGTAACGGCGGTAACTGGCGCGGCCGGTGAGCTGGAAGATGCCGCGGCCATGATAGCGCGCGCCGTCGCCAGCTTTCGTGTTGCCGAGATCGCGGCGCCAATCATAGCGGGCGAAATTGGCCGGGCCGCCATATTCCTCCAGCGTCCGGAACCGGTCGGTCTCATGGGCCGCCTGGGCCAGCAGATGGCAGAGTCGCAGGCGCGTGGTGATCCCGGCGGTGGCGGCCAGCCTGTCGAAATCGGCTGCGATGCTCACAAGGATCTCGCTTTTCCCGACGGGGGCGAGGCGCAGCAGGCGCTCGGTGGTGACGGACAGGGCTGCACGCTGCACCGGCGCAGCGCTTGCGCTTGATCCTCGCATCGCCATGGCGGGCTCCCTCGTCATGAGGAGCCATCATCGCCGGAGGCAGGCGCCCGGGGATTGGCGGGGCGGCTTGTCCCCGGTGGGACGCCAAGGCGATCAGCCCCGCAGCCCTGATCCTGACGAGCCGCGTCAGCGGCGTCTCGAGGGATGCAGGCTGCGGTCGTTTCGACGAAACGTCAGCCCTCGACGGCGCTGTATTGCGTCTCGATCGAGGAGTCGTGGGCCTCGTGGTCGAAGCCGTAGATGTGGATCGAGATCGCGTCTTCGGTCCCGGGATTGCGCATGCGGTGGATATTGGGGCCGGTCGGCAGCATGCAGGCGACGTAGCCGGGTCGGCGGTCATGCTGCTCGGTGGCGATGGCGCGCTGCGCATCGATGGCACGATACCAGGTTTCGGTGACGGTGCCGCTGACGACGCCAAAGCAGCAGGAGCAGTGGTGGTCGTGGATGCAGGTGGTCGCACCAGCTGACCAGACGATGGCCCAGACACTGACCGACTCGTCGCCAGCCAGCAAATTGCGGGTGTAGCCGCCGGGTTTGCGCTCGAGCGGCAGGCGCGCGACGAGATCGGGCAGCGCGACGAGCTCGCGCAGGACCGAGCGGGCGGCGGCGAGGTAATCGCGCGAGAGCGTGCCCTCATCCGTCCGCAGGCTGGCGAGAACCGCACCGCGCCGTTCCGCGTTCAAGAACCCCTGCATCCGCAAACTCCCATCGCACCGTCCACCCGCTCAGGATAGCGATGCGGCGGGGAAATGGTTTGCTATCTTGCGAGTGAATGCCGCGTTCTTGGAAACAGATGGCGCTTGTGGCATCAAACTGAGATTTGATTTGCGAGCGGGGCGTCAACAAGGCGATTCCTTTGCGTTTCCCGGGGGGTGCCATGGCCAAGCTCGACGCCTTCGATCTGCGGATCCTCGCCTGCCTGCAGGAGGATGCAAGCCTGCCGCTGGCCGAGTTGTCTGAGGCGGTCGGATTGTCCGCGACGCCGTGCTGGCGGCGGGTGCAGAAGCTGGAGGCCGCCGGCTATATCCGCAAGCGCGTGGCGCTGCTCGACCGCAGCAAGCTGCAGGCGGGCGTCACGGTCTTCATCGCGGTGAAGACGGCGCGGCATTCGATGGAGTGGCTGGAGCGCTTCCACGCGGCGGTGCGCGACCTGCCGGAGATCGTCGATTTCTACCGGATGAGCGGCGAGATCGACTATCTGCTCAAGGCCTGCGTGCCGGACATCGCCGCCTATGACACGCTCTACAAGAAGCTGATCTCGCGCATCGACCTCAACGACGTGACCTCGATGTTTGCGATGGAGGAGCTGAAATCGACGACGGCGATCCCGCTCGGCTTCGTGCTGCCCGAAGGCTGAGGCACCAACGACAGAAGGGAGCGGCGAGCCGCTCCCTTCCTCCCCCGACCTCCCGAGGCTCCCCAGCCGAACGGGAGCGGATCTCAGAACCGATAGGTGACGCCGGCGCCGATCAGCCAGGGATCGATCTTGACCTTGCCGGAGATCAGGCCGTTGTTGACCTTGACCTTGGGCTCAAGGAAGATCTTCTTCACATCGAAGTTGATGCCCCAGTGCCGGTCGATCATGTAGTCGAAGCCGGCCTGCAGGGCGAGGCCGAAGCTGTCCTTCAGATCGAAGCTGGTGAAGCCGCCCTTGGCCTTCTCGTTGAAGAAGACGGTGTAGTTCACGCCGACGCCGACATAGGGTTTGAAGGCGCCGAGATCGGTGAAGTGATACTGCAGCATCAGGGTCGGCGGCAGCAGCCAGGCCGAACCGATGCGCGCACCGGCCAGGGTCCCCGCGCCCTTCACATTGTGCGGGGTGACGCCGAGAACGAGCTCGACGGCGATGTTCCGGGTGAAGAAATAGCTGATGTCGAGCTCGGGCACGACCGAGTTCGAGATGTCGACATCGCCGCCGAGGATCGGCGCGCCACCGAGCTTCAGCTTGGCGCTTTCCTGCGGGACGACGAAGAGGGCGCGGCCGCGGATCATCCACGGGCTCCACTGCGTCATGATCGGCGCAAGCGGGGCCGTCTTGGCGGACGGCAGATCGGCGGCCCCGGCAGAGGTCAGGGCTGTGCCGGCGAGCAGCGCGGCGCAGGTGGCGAGACGGAGAATGCGTGACATGGCGGAGGCCCCCAGGATCGGAGCGCGGCGCATCTGTGCGCTCGCGGCTCATGCCTGCCACCAGCCTCGATCCCGCCGCGATTGATTTGACCGGGATCAAATCCGGATGCGCGGCCCCGCCCTTGTGACATTCACGTCACAGGGGCGGAGGCGGCTCAGGCCTTGGCGACCTTCTGGTAGTCCTTGATGTCGGAGAAGGTGACGTCGGGTGCGCGCTCGGCGTCGTATTTCAGGGTGAACTGGCTGGAGGCCATGAAGACAGGGTCGCCGTCGAGGTCGTCGGCCATGGAGGAGGGCTTCGATGACACGAATTTCTGCAGCGCCGCCTTGTCCTCCGAGGAGACCCAGCGCGCGATCGCATATTGGCACGGCTCGAAATCGACGGGCAGCGAATACTCGACGTCCATGCGCTCCTTGAGCACGTCGAGCTGCAGCGCGCCGACGACGCCGACGATGGCGGGCGCGCCGTCATGGGGCAGGAAGATCTGGACGACGCCTTCCTCGGCCATCTGCTGCAGCGCCTCGCGCAGTTTCTTGGCCTTCATCGCGTCCTTGAGCTTCACGCGACGCAGGATTTCCGGCGCGAAGGAGGGCACGCCCTTGAAGACGACATCCTCGCCCTCGGTCAGCGTGTCGCCGATGCGCAGCGTGCCGTGGTTGGGCAGGCCGACGATGTCGCCGGCGAAGGCCTCCTCGGCGATCGAGCGATCGCGGGCGAAGAAGAACTGTGGCGCGTTGAGCGGCATCGGCTTGCCGGTGCGCACGAGCTTCGCCTTCATGCCGCGCGAGAGCTTGCCCGAGCAGACGCGCATGAAGGCGATGCGGTCGCGGTGGTTGGGGTCCATGTTCGCCTGGATCTTGAAGACGAAGCCGGTCATCTTCGGCTCGCCGGCCTGGATCGTGCGCTTGTCGGCGATCTGCGCGCGCGGGCTCGGTGCCAGCGCGCCGAGCGCGTCGATCAGGTCGCGCACGCCGTAGTCGCGCAGCGCCGCGCCGAAATAGAGCGGCGTCAGATGGCCCTCGCGGAAGGCCTCGAGGTCGAAGGGCTTCAGGCCTTCGCTGGCGAGGAAGACCTCCTCGCGCCAGGTCTCGGCCGCGCCGTGGGGCAGGAGTTCGTCGAAGAGCTTGTCGTCGGGGCCCGTGACGGCGAGATCCTCGGCGCTCTCGTCGCCCTTCTGGTTGCGGCGGAAGCTGTTGGCCTTGAGATCGTAGGTGCCGACGAATTCGCGGCCGCGCCCGACCGGCCAGGTCATCGGCGCGACGTCGAGCGCGAGCGTGGTCTCGATCTCGTTGATCAGGTCGAACAGGTCGCGCGTCTCGCGGTCGACCTTGTTGATGAAGGTGACGATCGGGATGTCTCTGAGCCGGCAGACCTCGAACAGCTTCTTGGTGCGCGCCTCGATACCCTTGGCGGCGTCGATCACCATCACGGCGGAATCGACGGCGGTCAGGGTTCGGTAGGTATCCTCCGAGAAGTCCTCGTGGCCCGGCGTGTCCAGCAGGTTGAAGACGTGGCCGCCATACTCGAAGGTCATCACCGAGGTGACGACCGAGATGCCGCGCTGGCGCTCGATCTTCATCCAGTCCGAGGAGGTCTGGCGTCGGCCCTGCTTGGCGCGCACCTCGCCGGCGAGCTGAATCGCGCCACCGAAATAGAGCAGCTTCTCGGTCAGCGTGGTCTTGCCGGCGTCGGGGTGGGAGATGATCGCGAAGGTGCGGCGGCGCGCATGCGGGGCGGCGTCGCCGGCCGTCGCGGCGGAGGTCTGAATGTCGGTCATGGCGGTGTGAGAACAGGATGGGGGCGGCGAAGTCAAT
>CALRYW010000050.1:0-30510 GCA_943372485.1 Allobosea thiooxidans | reverse complement strand
GCGCGAACCTATCAGACATTCGCGGCGGTCGTCCCGGGCGACCGGAGGGAGACCCGGGACCCATTCCGGAACGGTTCAGGCATGGATCCCGGATCGGCGCGGCTGCGCCGCTTGTCCGGGATGACGGCAGAGGGAGTGGGCAGCGCGGGCGAAAATCTCACCCCACTTCGAACAGCTTCGGCAGATGCGCCTGGTACCAGCCCTTGAGCTCGGCCAGCGCCGGGTGCTCAAGGTTGCGGCGCAGATAGGCCTCGATGCGCGGCAGGTGCTTGAGATAGGCCGGCTTGCCGTCGCGCTTGTCGAGCCTCGCGAAGATGCCGGCGATCTTGGTGTTGCGCTGCGTGCCGAGGATCGCATAGGCGCGGGCGAAGCCGGCGAGGTCGAAATCGGGATCGTGCGCCCGCCGCGCCTGGCCATAGGCCGCCAGCAGCCGCAGCTCCAGCGCAGCGGGCACGTCGATGCGCGCATCCTGCCCGAGCGAGGCGAGATCATAGGCCGGGTGGCCGATCACCGCGTCCTGGAAGTCGATCAGCCCGAGCTTGGCATGACCGTCCCGGCCCGGCAGCCAGATCAGATTGGGCGAGTGGAAATCGCGCAGCGTCCAGGTGCCCGGCGCGGTCAGGATCTCGTCGAAGAGCCGGTTCCAGATCCGCGCGAACTCGGCCTGCGCCACCGCCGGCAGCGTCATGCCCGCGATATGCGGCGCGTACCAGTCGAGGATCAGCTCGGTCTCGATCGCCAGCGCCCCGCGGTCATAATCGAGCAGCACATGGTCGCGCCCCTCGGCCACGGGCAGGATCGTCGGCAGGGTGTGACGGTGCAGGTCCGCCAGCAGCCGGGCCGCCGCCTCGTAGCGCTCCGGGATCGGTCCCTGCGCATCGACGACGCCCTCGCTGCCGAGATCCTCGATCAGCAGCAGCCCGGTCGTCAGGTCCTGCGCGTAGATTTCCGGCGCCGAATAGCCGAGCGAATGCAGCCCGCGATCCATCGCGACGAAGGCGTCGACATTTTCGGCGAGATGGGCGATCGCGCTGTAGGGTTTGCCGAGCCGGATCGCCGGCCCGTCCGGGCGCGGCGGCGAGATCATCAGAACGGCGCTGCTGCCGTCGGGCCGGGTCAGCCGCTCATAGGCGCGGCTGGAGGCATCGCCCTGCAAGTGGTCGCGCCGGGCATTGTCCCAGCCGGCTTCGTCGATCAGCCTGCGCGTCGCGATGGCGATGGCGAGACGCTGGCGCCAGAGCACGCCGCCGGAGAGATCGGCGATGCGGCCGGTTTCCGGATTGTCCGGGTCGACGTCGAGCACGATGTCGAGCCGGCGTCCGCCGGGCAGGCGGGCACCGGCGCGATCGGGCCATTCCACCAGCAGGATCAGCCGGTCGAGCTCCTCGACGAGGCCGATGTCGTCGAGCTCCTCGGGCGAGCGGACGCGGTAGAGATCGGCATGGAGCACGGTCCCGCGCGGGGTCTCGTAGCTCTGCACGAGGGTGAAGGTCGGGCTCGGCGCCTCGAGCGTCGGGTCTTCGGCGAGTTCGCGCAGGATCGCCCGCGCCAGCATCGACTTGCCCGCCCCGAGATGGCCCGACAGGGCGACGATGTCGCCCGGCTTCAGGATGGCGGCGAGATCGGCGGCCAGGCGCAGCGTCGCCGCCTCGTCGTCCAGTTGCAGGCGGTGCGTGCCGGCCCGGGAAACCTCGTCCGTCATTCGGCGGCATCCGACAGCGGCAGCCCCGCCGCGGGGAAGACCGCCGTCACGCGCGTGCCGCGGCCCGGCGCCGAGTCGAGCTCGACACGGCCGCCATGCAGCTCGACGATCGAGCGGACGATCGAGAGGCCCAGGCCGACGCCGCGATGGCTGGAGCCGAGCGAGTGGCTCTCGAAGCGGTCGAACACCTTCTCCTTCACCTCGGCGGGGATCCCGCGGCCCTGGTCGGCGACGGTGATGCGGATATGGCCCTCGCTGCGCGCGGCACTGACGGTGATCGTCTGCCCGGGCGAGGAGAAGCCGATCGCGTTGGAGATCAGGTTGAACAGCACCTGCCGCAGCCGCTTGCCGTCGGCGCGCAGGGGCCCGGCCTCGGGCGCGATCACGACCTTCAGCTCGAGCTTGCTATCGGTGAGGCGGTCATGCAGCCCCGCTGCCGCCTGCGAGATCGTGTCGGCGACGTCGACCTCCCCGAGGGCGAGCTGCAGGGCGCCGTTGTCGATCGTGGCGAGGTCGAGAATGTCGTTGATGATGGCGAGCAGCGCGCCCGACGAGCGCACGATATGGGAGGTGTAGTCGCGCTGCTTGTCGTTGAGGGCGCCGACGGCTTCCGTGCCGAGCAACTGCGCGAAGCCGATGATGTTGGTCAGCGGCGAGCGCAGCTCGTAGGAGACATGGTGGACGAAGTCCTCGCGCAGGCGGGAGACCTTCTCCAGCGCCTCGTTCTTTTCGGTCAAAGCCCGCTCGACATTCACGCTGGCGGTGACGTCGGCGAAGGAAATCAGCGTCGCGCCGTCCGGCAGCGGCGCTGCGGCGCAATCCAGCACCGTACCGTCGCGCCGTTCCATCCGGCAGACATAGTCCTCGCGCGCATCGCGCACGCCAGTGACGGCGCTCTGCAACTCGCCCCAGATCTCGTCCTGCGGGAAGAGCGGGCGGCACAGCCGCACCACCTCGTCAATATGCGGGGCGGCGGCGGCGAGATCGGGCTTGATCCGCCAGGATTGGGCGAAGGCCGGGTTGGAGAGCTTCAGCCGCCCGTCCGAACCGAACACGGCGACCCCCTCGCGCAGCGAATCCAGCGTCTCGCGCTGGGTGCGCGACAGCGCGTTGAAGCGCGATTCCAGCGTGAAGCGCTCGGTCACGTCGTCGAGCAGATAGGTCACGCCACCCTGCGGGTTGGGGCTGGCGACGACGTGGATCGTCCGCCCGTCCGGCAGGTACCACCAGTCCTCGTTCGCCCGCGTGGCGGTGTAGGCAGCCTGCACGCCGGCCTTCCAGCTGCGATAATCGCCCAGTTCCGGCAGGCGCCGTTCCGAGCGCAGCCGGTCGAGGATCTCGCCATCGCTGGGATGGCCGTCGAGGAAGGCCGGATCGAGCGCCCACAGGCTCTCGAAGCCGGCATTGCGGTAGACCAGCCGCTGCGAGGCGTCGAACACCGCCACCGCCGTCTTGAGCCGATCGAGCGTCCGGACATGCGCGTCCATCTGGCGCTGCAGATCGGTCCGGACCGCCTCCAGCTCGCTCATGTCGGTGGCGAAACCGGCAAAGCCCGTCGGCGTCGCCATTTCCAGGATGTCCAGGGTTCGCCGCTGTCCCGCGATCACGGCCGGGGCGCGGGCTGTGAAGGTCCGCCCCTCGCGCCTCGCCTTGGCGGCGGCCTCGCGCTCGCTGCGATCGAGCAACTCGACCCCGCCCTTGACGGCCTCGCTGCCGTCGGTGACCTCGACGGCGCGTGCATAGGCGGCGTTGCACCAGCTGAGCCGGCCCTCGGGATTGCGGGTCCAGGCCGGCTGCGGCAATCCGCCGAGCAGCCCGGCCAGGGCCTGGTGCTCGGTTCCCAGCCGCTCCAGATCGTTCTGCAGCGCCATCACCCGGGCGCGCTCGCCCGTGACCTCGCGAAAGCGGATGACGGCGCGCCCCGCGACGGGCCGGCCCTCGATGTCGATGAAGGGGCCGGTCTTGCTCCGCAGCGTCATGCCGAAGGACTCGCCCCGGTCCTTCAGCGCATCGGTGGCGAGTTCGAGCTTCTTGGCATCCGCCGGGGGAGCCCAGGAGCCATAGGCGAGCGCCAGCGTGGCGCCTGGCGCGCCGAGGAAGCCGCTGTCGCCTTCGAAGACGGGTTCGGTATGGCGGCCCGCCCAGCTCACCACGACCTGGGGGTCGCTCGCGAGCAGGGCCGTCAGCCGGTCATGCTGGCCGCGCGTCGCCTCCAGCTCGCCGGCGAGCGCCGTCTCGCGGCGATGCCAGCGCGCCCGCTCGCGGACATAGACCAGGGAGGTCGTCGCGGCGAAGACCGTGAGCCCCGCCAGCACCACCGACAGCGCCCCGGTGCTGAAGACCTCCTGTTTCAGGGGCGCCAGCCAGCCGCCCTGGGCGAGGGCGGATGAGGGAAGCTGGCTGGCCGCGAGCCCCGGCAGAAGCACATGTCGGCCCCAGCCGCCGCGGCTCCGTTCCTGTCGGCTCGACCTTGTCATCCTGCGTCCGTCTTCTCTATGGGCGGCACCGTGCCGCCTCCGCTGTCAGGCCCGAGCGGGGCGTCGAACGGCAGTGAGCCGTCCCCTGAGCCGCCTCGAAAGGCCTCCGACGCACGCCTGCCACCACACCGATACTTGCGGCTCAACCCGGCCCGCGCAGCGCGCCGGAAGCCGAATCAGCCCCACTCTAATCACCCGTGGAGTCCGGCAGGAAGTGCTTAATGGACGGTAAACCGGGCGGCTTCCGGCCGCGGCCGGGCGCGGCGGGACAGTCGTCAAGCTGTAGGGGTCGCCGGCGGTCAGCGACTCTATTAGTAGCGGCTGATGCGGAAAGGACTCAGGCCGCGGGCCAAAGAAAAAGGCCCGGCGCGAATGCCGGGCCTCCTGCCGTCCGGATGGTGCCGGATGTCAGTAGCGGTACAGCTCGGGCTTGAACGGGCCGGTCTGCGCGACGCCGATATATTTCGCCTGCTGGTCGTTCAAAACGGTCAGCTTGGCGCCGACCTTGGCGAGGTGCAGCGCGGCGACCTTCTCGTCCAGGTGCTTGGGCAGCGTGTAGACCTTGTTCTCGTACTTGGCGTGGTGGTTCCAGAGCTCGACCTGGGCCAGCGTCTGGTTCGAGAACGAGCAGGACATCACGAAGGACGGGTGGCCGGTGGCGTTGCCGAGGTTCACCAGGCGGCCTTCCGACAGCAGGATGATGCGCTTGCCGTTGGGGAACTCGACCTCGTCGACCTGCGGCTTGACGTTGTCCCACTTGAAGTTCTTCAGCCCGGCGACCTGAATCTCCGAGTCGAAGTGGCCGATGTTGCAGACGATGGCGCGGTGCTTCATGGCGCGCATGTGGTCGACGGTGATGACGTCGAGATTGCCGGTCGCGGTCACGAAGATGTCGGCGCGCGGAGCGGCGTCCTCCATCGTCACGACCTCGTAGCCCTCCATCGCCGCCTGCAGGGCGCAGATCGGGTCGATCTCGGTGACCATGACGCGGCAGCCGGCCTGGCGCAGCGAGGCGGCCGAGCCCTTGCCGACGTCGCCATAGCCGGCGACGACCGCGACCTTGCCGGACATCATCACGTCGGTGCCGCGGCGGATGGCGTCGACGAGCGACTCGCGGCAGCCATAGAGGTTGTCGAACTTCGACTTCGTGACGGAGTCGTTGACGTTGATCGCCGGGAAGGGCAGGCGGCCCGCCTTGGCGAGCTCATAGAGGCGGTGGACGCCGGTAGTGGTCTCCTCCGAGACGCCCTTGATCGCGTCGCGGGTCTTGGTGAACCAGCCCGGATTGGCCTTCAGCTCGCGCTTGATCAGCGCGAAGAAGATGGTCTCTTCCTCGTTGCCCGGCTTGTCGAGGAAGTCGGTCTTGCCGGCCTCGGCCTCGGCGCCGAGGATGATCAGCATGGTGAGGTCGCCGCCATCGTCGAGGATCATGTTCGGCGTGCCGCCGTCGCCCCAGGTCGCGGTCTTCAGCACGTACTCCCAGTACTCCTCCAGCGTCTCGCCCTTGATGGCGAAGACCGGGGTGCCGGTCGCGGCGATCGCGGCGGCGGCGTGGTCCTGGGTCGAGAAGATGTTGCAGGACGACCAGCGCACATCGGCGCCGAGTTCCTTCAGCGTCTCGATCAGCACGGCGGTCTGGATGGTCATGTGCAGGCAGCCGGCGACGCGGGCGCCCTTGAGCGGGAACTTGCCCTTGTGCTCCTCACGGATGGCCATCAGGCCCGGCATCTCGTCCTGGGCCATGTTGATTTCCTTGCGGCCATATTCCGCGAGGCTGATGTCCTTGACGATGTAATCGGTCTTCGACACGGGGCGTGCTCCAGCTGATCTTCGAATGATGGGCGGGTCCATAGCAGCGCCCACGCCCAAAGGCAATCAAAGATATAAAGATGTCTTTATGTGATCGGTCGAAAGGGAGCGGTCTGTCGCTTTCGTGACGTTTGGTCATGTTTCGCGCCGCCAAAGCGCGCCCCGATGGCGGGCTCGTGTGTGGGATTGACGGGAGGGAGACTCGGCGGAGTGCCGCAGCCGACGAGCCGGCCCGGACTTACTCGCCCTCGCCGAAGCGGTCCGCCACGAGGGTCTCCAGCGCCTTCAGCGCCTCGGTGGCCTCGCGGCCCTTCGCCACCACCGTGATCGTCGAGCCGATGCCGGCGCCGAGCGTCAGGATGCCCATGATCGAGGTCGCGCCGACCGTCTCGCCGCAGCGGGTGACGGTGATGTCGGCGTCGAAGGCAGAGGCGCATTGCACGAATTTCGCCGTGGCGCGGGCGTGCAGCCCCTTCTTGTTGACGATCTGGAACTCGCCATAGAGCGAGCCTGCGGGAATCTCGACCTCAGGGCAATCGCAATCCTCGATCTCCTGCCTGTCGTCCACGAGGGCGCCCTCTATTTCCCGGCCAGCACGCGGCTGGCGACGGTGATGTATTTGCGGCCGGCATCCTGCGCGCTGGTCACGGCCTCGTCGAGGGTCTTGTCCTCGCGCACGCTGGCGAGCTTGATCAGCATCGGCAGGTTGACGCCGGCGACGACGTCGATGCGCCCGGGCTCCATCACCGAGATGGCGAGGTTGGAGGGCGTCCCGCCGAACATGTCGGTGAGGACGATCACGCCCTTGCCGGTCTCGACCTGCTCGACCGCCGCGATGATGTCGCGGCGACGGCCTTCCATGTCGTCATCGGGGGCGATGGCGATGGTGGCGAGGTTCTGTTGGGGGCCGACGACGTGTTCGAGCGCGGCACGGAACTCCGTGGCCAGATGCCCATGCGTCACGAGGACCAGTCCGATCATTCAATATGGCACCGGAGAGCGCTTTCGGCGCCCGGACAAGGTGGCGGTTTATGCGGCAGGTGCGAAGGATAGGCAAGCGGTCCGCTTGGAACTCGTCAAATTTTCGGCATCAGCCGCCATCGCCGAACAGCTGCAGGGCCGCCAGGACCAGGCGCTCGTCCCCGGCGCGCCCCGCGACCGTCAGCCGCGGCAGGTCGATCCCTTCGAGCCTGTCGACCAGATCCTCCGGCTGCGGCAAGCGCGCCGGCTCGCTGCCGGCCAGGTCGACGATCAGCCTCACGACCACGACGGGCTGATGGGGCTCGGGCGTCAGGCCCAGCCCGCGGCGCTCGATCAGGCCGTCGAGCGGCGCGACCGGCCGAGCCAGCAGGCGCGAGCCGCGCACGCTCAGCGCGGTCCGGTCGTCGGCGACCAGCCGCGCGAAGCGGCCCTCCCGGCGCGCAGCGTCGATCAGGGCCAGCCCGAGGCTCGACTTGCCGGCGCCGGAGGCGCCGCGGATCAGCACGCCGGCCTCGCCGATCGCGACTGTGGTGGCGTGAATGCGCGTGTCCGGCATGCCCGCCTCAGTTCGTCTGCGGCAGGGCGGGCAGAGAGACGGTGAAGCGGGCGCCCAGGCGGGGCTGCAGACCGTCGGCCCCGGCCGGGCCGAGGCGGTTCTCCGCCCGGATCGTGCCGCGATGCGCCTCGACGATCTGGCGCGAGATCGACAGGCCGAGACCGGAATTCTGGCCGAACCCCTCGTTCGGGCGGTCGGTGTAGAAGCGCTCGAAGATCCGCTCCAACGCATGCGGCTCGATGCCGGGCCCGCCATCCTCGACCGTGACGAGCACCGCGTCGCCGACCCGGGAGAGCATGACGCGCACCGGCTGGTTCGGCGGCGAGAAGGAGCGGGCGTTGTCGATCAGGTTGACGAGGACCTGCCCCAGCCGGGAATCATGGCCGAGCACGATGAAGCCGTCGCGCCCGCCCGGGCGCTGGCCCCGCCGCTCGGTGACGAGTTCGATCTTCGGCTGGCCCTCGCGGCGGGTCTCGTTCTGGGCCGAGACCACGGTCTCGAGGATCTGGCCGAGATCGACCGGCCCGGCATCGTTGCGGGCGAGTTCGGCATCGAGCCGCGAGGCGTCGGAAATGTCGGAGATCAGCCGGTCGAGGCGGCGCACATCGTGCTGGATCACCGCCAGGAGCCGGCCTCGTGACTCCTCAGACTTCGCCCGCGGCAGGGTCTCGACGGCGCTGCGCAGCGAGGTCAGCGGGTTCTTGAGCTCGTGCGCGACGTCGGCCGCGAAGCTCTCGATCGCCTCGATGCGGCTGTAGAGAGCTTTCGTCATGTCGCGCAGCGAGCCGGAGAGATGGCCGATCTCGTCGTGCCGGCCGCTGAAATCGGGAATCTGCTCGCGCGACTTTACGCCACGGCGCACGCGCTGGGCGGCATCGGCGAGCTTGCGGATCGGCTCTGCGATGGTGCCCGCCAGCAGGACCGAGAGCAGGATCATCACCGCTGCCGAAATCGCGAAGACCTGGAAGATCGCGTAGCGCTCGGACACGATCACGGCATCGATGTCGCCGCCCTGTGTCGAGAGCAGCAGCACGCCCTTGACCGTCCGGAAACGCTGGACCGGGACCGCGACCGAGACGATCGTCTGCCCGCGCGTGTTGACGCGCACGACGCTGGCCGGCGAGCCGTTCAGCGCCCGGGCGACCTCGGGATAGGACTTGCCGTTGGCGTTCTCGAAATCGTCATAGGCCGGCACGTCGGCGCGCCCGAGCCGGTTGCGGAACAGGTTCCAGGTCCGCTCCATCAGCGGTGCCTCGTCCGCTTCGCCGACGCGCGGCAGGTCGAGCCGCAGCACGTCGCCACGCGAATAGAGGCTGCGCGAATCCAGCGTCAGCAGCCCGTCCCGGTCATAGATGCGGGCCCGTGTCTTGGTCGGCGTGACCAGCCGGCGCAGCAGCGGCGCGACCTTTTCGGGATTGATCGAGAAATCGAGCGGATCCTCGGCGATCCCCGCGCTCTCGCCCGCCTGCAACTGAAGCAGCCTGTCGGGATCGATGGTGATCGCGTCGGTCTCGACGGTGGCGGACGCCGCGATCGCGCCCGCGATGATCTCGCCCTGGGTGAGCAGGCTCTGGACGCGCGATTCGATCAGGCTCTCGCGGAACTGGTTGAGATAGAGAAACCCGACCAAAAGCGCGACCAGCCCGCCGAGATTGAGCACGACGATGCGCCGGGTCAGGCTGGAGGCGGCGCCGGACGAAATGGCCCGCAGGCTGCGCCGCGCGAAGGCGGCCAGTCGCCGCTGCAGCGCCGGTCGCCCTGCGCTGCCGCCGACCTCCGCCCTGCGCTCCTCGTCGATCGTCGCCATGGCTCTGGAACGCTGCTGTCCTGCCGTCCGGTCTGGCGGCGTCGTGCGTCACGCGGCCTCCGGACGAGGCCGCGCGCTCGAACGCCCTCGGCTCAGCTTTCCTTGAACCGGTAGCCGACGCCGTACAAGGTCTCGATCATGTCGAATTCGGCATCGACCTGGTTGAACTTCTTGCGCAGCCGCTTGATGTGGCTGTCGATGGTGCGGTCGTCGACATAGACCTCGTCGTCATAGGCGGCATCCATCAGCGCGTTGCGGCTCTTCACCACGCCGGGGCGCTGCGCCAGCGACTGCAGGATCAGGAACTCGGTGACGGTCAGCGTCACCGGCTCGCCCTTCCAGGTGCAGGTGTGGCGCTCCGGGTCCATGCGCAGCAAGCCACGCTCCAGCGCCTTGGCGTCCTCGCCGCGCGGGGCAGCGGCCGGGTCCTTGGCACCGGCGCGCCGCAGGATCGCCTTGACGCGCTCGACCAGCAGACGCTGCGAGAACGGCTTCCGGATGAAGTCGTCGGCGCCCATCTTCAGCCCGAAGAGCTCGTCGATTTCCTCGTCCTTGGACGTCAGGAAGATCACCGGCAGGTCGGACTTCTGGCGCAGCCGCCGCAGCAGCTCCATCCCGTCCATGCGCGGCATCTTGATGTCGAAGATCGCGAGGTCGGGCGGGTTCTGCTTCAGGCCGTCCAGCGCCGAGGCACCGTCGGTATAAGTCATGATGCGGTAGCCCTCTGCTTCGAGCGCGATCGAAACCGAGGTCAGGATGTTGCGGTCGTCATCGACCAGCGCAATGGTTGGCATAAGCTCTTTGTCTCTTGGCCGTGTTGCAATGACTGAGGTCCACTCCCGCGAGAGAGCGGCTAAACCGTGGCCGCAATCTAGCGATGGCAGGGCGGTTTGCCTATGTCCCCGTCACAGAAAGACCCGACAGGACCATTCGTTCCATGACCACCTCTCCCGCCGCGCCGGAAAAGCGCGAGGATCCGATCCGCCCGACCGACGACGCGGCACGCGCGCTCGCGAAGACCTTGCTGCGCAGCGCGCGCTCCGGATCGCTCGCGACGCTGGGGCGGGACGGCCACCCCTCAGCGAGCCTCGTCAGCCTCGCGACCGACAGCGACGGCACGCCGCTCATCCTGGTCTCGGCGCTGTCGTCCCACACCGGCAATCTCGAGGCCGATCCGCGCTCTTCGCTGCTGCTGGCGCCGGGCGGCAAGGGGGATCCGCTCGCCCATGCGCGGATCACGCTGAAGCTCCAGGCGCGCAAGGTGGCGCGCGAGGGCGAGGAGGGTGCGCGGGTCCGGCGCCGGTTCCTGGCACGCCAGCCCAAGGCGGCGCTCTATGCCGATTTCGGCGATTTCTCCTTCTTCGCGCTCGCCGTCGCCGGCGCTAGCCTCAATGGCGGCTTCGGCCGCGCCTATGAACTGACCGCGGACGATCTGCTCAGCGACGCTGCCGCCGCCGCCGCCATCGCCGCCATGGAGGAGGGCGCGGTCGAACACATGAACGCCGACCATGCCGACGCGATCTGCGCCTATGCCACCGGGCTGCTGAAGGCTGAAGACGGCGACTGGCAGCTCACCGGTCTCGACCCCGACGGGGCCGATCTCGCCCGCGGCGACAGGGTGCTGAGGCTGCCCTTCCCGGCCCCCGTCACGGACGCGGCGGGACTGAGGAGGATGCTGGTCGAATTGGCGGCGCAGGCCCGAGCCCCCGGCTAGCCCGCTGATTTACCAACTTGATTCGATTCAATCGATTTAAATCGGAATGTTTAGCCGGAGGGGTTTTCGTTCTCTTGAGCCGGGTCCAACATGGCCTTAAGGGACCCTCATCGTTCGATGACGAGGTCGCCCACTTGGCCCCGGCTCGAGCCATTCTTGCATATCGGGCAGTCGCCATCAGGCGGCGCCTCGGGAGGTTCTTCTGTGAAATCCATCGGTCAGCTCAATGCCGCCCAGGGGGTGGAGACATTCGGCTTTCGCAACCTGAAGAGCGTCTACTGGAACCTCGAAGCCGCCCGGCTCTATGAGGAATCGCTCGCCAGGGGCGAATCCCAGCTCTCGCGCCACGGCGCCATCACCGCCGACACCGGGACCCATACCGGCCGCTCGCCCAAGGACAAGTTTACGGTGCGCGACGCGCTCACCGACAAGACCGTCTGGTGGGACAACAACAATGCGATGAGCCCTGAGCATTTCGAGACCCTGCTCGCCGACTTCATTGCGCATGCGCAGGGAAAGGATCTCTTCGCGCAGGATCTCTATGGCGGCGCCGATCCGGTCCACCGCGTCAAGGCCCGGGTCTACACCGAGATGGCCTGGCACTCCCTCTTCATCCGCAATCTGCTGATCCGCCCGCCGCGCGAGGAACTCGCCGACTACGTGCCCGAGATGACGATCGTCGATCTGCCGAGCTTCAAGGCCGATCCGGCCCGTCATGGCTGCCGCAGCGAGACCGTCATCGCCATCGACTTCACCCGCAAGATCGTCCTGATCGGCGGCTCGGCCTATGCCGGCGAAATGAAGAAGTCGGTCTTCACCTATCTCAATTTCGTCCTGCCGACCAAGGGCGTGGTGCCGATGCACTGCTCGGCCAATGTCGGCCCCAACAACGATTCCGCCATCTTTTTCGGCCTGTCGGGCACCGGCAAGACGACGCTCTCGGCCGATCCCGACCGCACGCTGATCGGCGATGACGAGCATGGCTGGTCGAAGGACGGCATCTTCAATTTCGAGGGCGGCTGCTACGCCAAAACGATCAAGCTCTCGGCCGAGGCCGAGCCGCAGATCCACGCCGCCTCGCTGCGCTTCGGCACGGTGCTCGAGAACATCGTCATGGACGAGATCACCCGCGAGGTCGATTTCGACGACGGCAGCAAGACCGAGAACACCCGCTCGGCCTATCCGCTCGACTTCATCCCCAACGCCTCGCGCACCGGCCGCGCCGGCGTGCCGAAGAACATCGTCATGCTGACGGCGGACGCCTTCGGCGTCATGCCGCCGATCGCCAAGCTCACGCCGGCCGAGGCGATGTACCACTTCCTCTCCGGCTACACCGCCAAGGTCGCCGGCACGGAGCGCGGCTTGGTCGGTGTCGAGCCGGAATTCTCGACCTGCTTCGGCTCGCCCTTCCTGCCGCGTCACCCGTCTGAATACGCCAATCTCCTGCGCGACTTCATCGCCAAGCACCATGTCGATTGCTGGCTGGTGAACACGGGCTGGACCGGCGGGCAGTACGGCACCGGGCGGCGCATGCCGATCCGCGTCACCCGCCGCCTGCTGACAGCGGCGCTCGACGGCTCGCTCAACCGCGCCGATTTCCGCCGGGATCCCTATTTCGGTTTCGCCGTTCCCACGTCCGTGCCGGGTGTCGAGCCGCACATCCTCTACCCGGTCAAGACCTGGGCTGATAAGGCGGCCTTCGCCGAGACGGCCAAGAACCTGATCGGCATGTTCGCCAAGAATTTCGAGAAGTTCGAGGCCCATGTCGACGACGCGGTGAAGGCGGCGGCACCCGTTAACTCTCTGGCGGCGTGAGGGCCTCACGGCATCCGGCAATGGCGCGGGGAGCCCATCTCCTGTAAGGAGGGTGTCCCCGCGCGCCGCATCTCAAACGTCGGGGCGGTGACGCTGTGGCCATCCTGATCATCCTCTTCCGCCTCCTCGTCACGCTGGCCATCCTCGGCGCCACCAGCTGGGCCGCGGGCCTGCTGATCTTCCGCCTGCCCGGCTCGACCGGCACAGTCGCCGCGATCGGCTTCGGCATCGCCGGGCTCGCCGGTGCCATCGGCCTGTGGAGCGGCGCGGCCCGCCTGCCGCTCTCCTTCGCGGTCCTTTTCATGGGGCTGCTGGGCTGGTGGAACACCCTTCTGCCCTCGCATGAGCGCAACTGGATTCCTGAAGTCGCGCGCCTACCGACGATCGCACAACAGGGCGAGACGCTGACCGTCAGCAACCTGCGCAACTTCCGCTGGCGCACCAATGATGACTTCGACGAGCGTTGGGAAACGCGCAGCTACGACCTCGGGAAGATCCAGGGCATCGATCTCTACCTCTCGCATTGGTCGGGTGAGGCGATCGCGCATCTGCTGATCAGCTTCCCCTTTGCCGATAGCGCACCTCTGAGTTTCTCGGTCGAGATCCGGCGTGAGCATGGCGAAGATTATTCCGCCCTCGCCGGCTTCTTCCGCAGCTACGAGATGGCCTATGTCGCCGCCGACGAGCGCGACGTCGTGGGCGTCAGGAGCCATCCCCGCGAGGAGGATGTCCGGCTTTTCCGGCTTGCGGCGAGCCCGGCGCAGGCGCGTGATCTGCTGTTGGCCTATGCGGCCGACGTCAACCGGCTGTCCCGCGAGCCGCGCTGGTACAACACGCTGATGACCAACTGCACGACAATGGTCTTCCAATTGGTGCGCCGGATCGCACCGGGCTGGGCCTTTTCCGTGCCGCTCGATCCCCGCGTGCTGCTGTCGGGTTATCTGCCCGGCTATCTCCAGCAGATCGGCGCGGTGAGGACGGACATCCCTCTGGCCGAACTGGTCCGGCTCTCGCGGATCGGCGAGCGGGCGCGGGCGATCTCGCTCGATGATCCCGACTTCTCGAACAAGATCCGCGAGGGCGTGCCGACCGCGCGCCCGTAAGGGCTGATGCGGATCGACGCGCCGCTCAGACCGCCGCGCCGTCGCTGACCGTGTCCGCGCCGAGCCCGAGAGGGATCGAGCGCGCGATGTCGGCCTCCGCCGCGCCGCCGCGCTGGTGCGGACGCGGCTCGCGGGTGCCGCCTCCATGGTCCCGCCCGGAAAGCGTGTCTTGACAGGGTTTGAAAAGGAATTTCTATCCCGGTGCGCGATGGCGCCGATGAAGGGGTGATTTGTCCTCTATATCGAATGGCGACAGCGGAAATCTTCTATAAGGCTGGATGTCAGAGCATGGACGCGATCGACCGAAAAATCCTGACGGTGCTGCAGGAGGATGCCAATATCTCGATTGCCGAACTGGCCGATCGCGTCGGCCTGTCTCAGACGCCGTGCTGGAAGCGGATCCAGAAGCTCGAGCAGAGCGGCGTCATCCTCAAACGCGTCGCGCTGGTCGCTCCGGAGAAGATCGGACTGGGGTTGACGGTCTTCGTCCAGATCGAAACCGCCGACCATTCTGGCCCCTGGCTGGAAAAATTCGCGCAGCTGGTTTCCGCCATGCCCGAGGTCATGGAGTTCTACCGCATGGCCGGCGATGTCGATTACATGCTGCGCGTCGTCGTCGCCGACATGGCGGCCTACGACCTGTTCTACAAAAAGCTGATTGAGACGATCCCGCTCAAGAACGTCACCTCGCGCTTCGCGATGGAGCGGATCAAGTCGACGACCGCCTATCGCGTGCCCGACCTGCCGAGAGCGTGAGCCTTCGCACCGGGTCCGGGAGATCTCCCGAAAGCATCGTCGCCCGGCTGCTCAACGAAGAAGGGCGGGCACTGTCGTGCCCGCCCCTTGCGGTTTCGATCCTGCGGAACCCCGCGGTGACCCTGCCCGATCAGGCCGCGACGGCCTCGATCGTCTTCTTCTCCCACTCCTCGCCCCAGATCATCACGGCGTGGCCCGGCGAGACCTCGCGGAACTGGCGGATCGGCGGGACATAGTCCGGCGCGCGCACCGGGCTCTTGATCTCGTCGTTGGACGGCGGGGTCTTCTCGTGGCGCCGCGTCGGATCGGCGATCGGCACC
This sequence comes from Allobosea thiooxidans, assembly GCA_943372485.1. GTDB lineage: Bacteria > Pseudomonadota > Alphaproteobacteria > Rhizobiales > Beijerinckiaceae > Allobosea > Allobosea thiooxidans_A. Next base: position 15,470 of record CALRYW010000050.1, on the reverse strand, counting down.
GCCGCGAGCAGGCGCTTGGTGTAGGGGTGCTGCGGATTGCCGAAGATCGCCTCGCGCGGGCCGATCTCGACGATCTCGCCGAGATACATCACTGCCACGCGATGGCTGACACGCTCCACCACCGCCATGTCGTGCGAGATGAAGAGATAAGCCAGTCCCATGCGGGCCTGCAGCTCGAGCATCAGGTTGACCACCTGTGCCTTGACCGAGACGTCGAGCGCCGACACGGCCTCGTCCGCCACGATCAGCCGGGGCTCGACCGCGAGCGCGCGCGCAATGCAGATGCGCTGACGCTGGCCGCCCGAGAACTCGTGCGGGAAGCGGCTCGCCATGTCGGGCTGCAGGCCGACGCGGCGCAAAAGCTCGGCGATCTGGTCGCGCGCCTCGGTGCGGGTCGCGAGCTTGTTGATCAGCAGCGGCTCGGCGATCGCGGCGCCGACATTCATGCGCGGGTTCAGCGAGGCGAAGGGATCCTGGAAGATCATCTGCATGCGCTTGCGCTGCTCGCGCAGGTCGGTCTGGTTGAGCTTCAGCACATCGACGCCGTCGAGCAGCACCGAGCCCGCCAGCGGCTCGATCAGACGCATCACCGAACGGCCTGTCGTGGACTTGCCGCAGCCGGATTCGCCGACCAGCGCCAGCGTCTCGCCGGCCTTGACGCTGAAGGAGACGTTCTCGACCGCATGGACGCGGCCGGTGACCGAGCTCAGCAGGCCGGAGCGGATATCGAAGCGGGTGGTGAGGTTGGAGACCTCGAGCACCGGCCGCTCGGCGCTCTTGACCGTATCGGGCGTCTCTTCGGGGATGTCGGACTCGCCCGTGGCGCGGTCGACGACCGGGAAGCGCATCGGCCGCGAGCGACCGTCCATCGAACCGAGCTTCGGCACGGCCGAGAGCAGCGAGCGGGTATAGGGGTGCTTGGCGCGGGCGAAGATGTCCTCCGTCCCGCCGGTCTCGACCGCCTGGCCGTTGTACATCACGACCGTGCGGTCGGCGATCTCGGCGACCACGCCCATGTCGTGGGTGATGAAGAGCACGGACATGCCCTCCTCCTCCTGCAGCAGCTTGATCAGCTGCAGGATCTGCGCCTGGATGGTCACGTCGAGCGCGGTCGTCGGCTCGTCGGCGATCAGCAGCTTGGGCTTGCAGGCCAGTGCCATCGCGATCATCACGCGCTGGCGCATGCCGCCCGAGAAGCGGTGCGGATATTCGTGGAAGCGCGACTTCGCCGCGGGGATGCGGACCTTCTCCAGCAGCCGCACCGTCTCGGCCTCGGCCTCCGAGCGCGACATGCCGCGATGCAGGATCAGCGCTTCCGCGATCTGGAAGCCGATCGTCAGCACCGGGTTGAGCGAGGTCATCGGCTCCTGGAAGATCATCGCGACATCGTTGCCGCGGATGCGGCGCATCTGCGGCTCCGGCAGCGTCAGCAGTTCCTGCCCGGCGAGCTTGATCGAGCCCTCGATCTTGCTCGACCCCTGGGGCGTCAGCCGCATGATCGACAGCGCCGTCACGCTCTTGCCCGAGCCCGACTCGCCGACGACTGCGACGGTCTCCTTCGGCGCGATGTCGAAGGAGACATTGCGGACGACCTGCTTCCAGGCGCCCTCGACCCGGAAGGAGGTGCTGAGGTTGCTGACGGACAGGATGGGAGTGGTCATGCGGATGCCTTCCGGGTGATGTGGGTCAGATGACGCGGCGCGGATCGAGGGCGTCGCGCAGGCCGTCGCCGATGAAGTTGATCGAAAGCACGGTCAGGAAGATCGCCGCCCCCGGAAACAGCGCCCAGTGCGGCGCCGAATCGAGATGGTCCTTCGCGTCGAACAGCAGCCGCCCCCAGGTCGGGATGTCCGGCGGGAAGCCGAGGCCCAGGAAGGAGAGGGTCGATTCGGCGATGATCGCCGAGGACACCTCGATCGTGGCCGCCACGATCACCGGGCCGATCGCGTTGGGGAGGATGTGGTGGACCATCTGCCGGAACTTGGTGGCGCCATGGGCCCGCGCGGCCTCGACGAACTCCTTCTCGCGCAACGACATGAACTGGGCACGCACAAGTCGTGCCACCGGCATCCATTTCAGCCCGCCGATGACGATGACGATGAGGATGAAGACGCCGCCCTCGACGCCGAACACTGCCTTGAGCTGCTCGCGGAAGAAATAGATCACCAGCAGCAGCAGCGGCAGCTGCGGCAGGGAGAGGAACAGGTCCGTCACCCACATCAGGAAGTTGTCGACATAGCCGCGCGACATGCCCGCGATGGCACCGATCAGGATTCCGACGAAGGTCGCGACGATCATCGCGGCCAGACCCACGGCGAGCGAGATCCGCCCGCCATAAATCATGCGCGCCAGCAGGTCCTGACCGAGGTCGTCGGTGCCGAACGGATGCTTCCAGGACGGGGTCTGGAGCTGCGCCGAGAAGTCGATCTCGTTGATCGCAACCGGCCAGAGCCAGGGGCCGACGATGACGCCGAGGATCATGGTGCCGAGCACGAAGCTGCTCGCCATCGCCAGCTTGTGGCGACGGAAGCGCTTCCACGTCTCGCGTCCGGGCGAGGTCGCGGCGCTCGTCGAAGCCGGGCCGGACACCGGCTCAGCTGAAGGAGATGCGAGGGTCGAGCCAGCCATAAAGGATATCCGCGATGAGATTGAACAGGACGACGAGGCAGGCGAAGACGAAGGTCACGGCCATGATGACCGGCGTGTCGTTGGCCAGGATCGCGTCGATCAGGAGCGAGCCGATGCCGGGAATCCGGAAGATCTGCTCGGTGACGATGGCGCCGCCGAACACCGCCGGCATCTGCAGGGCGACGAGCGTGACGACCGGGATCAGCGCGTTGCGCGTGACGTGACGCAGCGTCACGGTTTGGCCGCTGAGGCCCTTGGCGCGCGCCGTGGTGACATAGTCGAGCCGGATCACGTCGAGCACGGCCGAACGCACATAGCGGGTATAGGACGCCGCTTGGAACAGGCCGAGCACGGTGATCGGCATGATCGCCTGGCGGAACATCTCCCAGTACCAGCGCCAGCCCGTCGCCGCGAGGTCCGAGCGATAGACGAAGGGGAACCAGTCGAGCGTCACCGAGAAAATCAGGATCAGCAGCAGGCCGGTGAAGAAGGTCGGCAGCGAAAAGCCGATGAAGGCGAGCGTGTTGGCGATCTGGTCGAACATCGAATAGGGCCGGGTCGCGGCATAGATGCCGACCGGCAGGGCAATGCAGAGCGCCAGAATCTGGGACGAACCGACGATGAAGAGCGTGGTCGGGACGCGTTGCAAAATCAGATCGTCGACATTGATGCGGCTGGCGAAGGAGAAACCCCAGTCACCCTGCACCATGTTCGACAGCCAGCGCAGATAGCGCACCATGATCGGGTCGTTGAGCCCGAAACTGGCGCGCAGGGCCTCGCGGACCTCGGGCGGCACGTTGGGATTGGTCGCCATTTCGGAGAAGGGATCGCCCGGCGCCATCGCCAGCACGGTGAACAGGATGAGGCTGATGCCGAGCAGGCTAGGAACAGCGATCAGCAATCGCCTCAACAGATAAGCGCCCATCAAACAAACTCTTTTCACATGCGGTGTTTCGCCGCTGACCGCAGCGGTCCGCGGGTCTGGCAGACACCGGCGACGTGTATGACGTCAAAAATGAAAGGGAGCCGGCATCCCACGCGGCCACAACCGCGCGGGGTACCTGCTCCCTCCGATATCAGCCGCGATACCAGGCCGCCAGGTTCCAGGTGTCGGAGTCCCAGCCGCTATGGTCATGGAAGAGATTGTTCGCCGCCGCAGCCACCACCGATCGCGACAACAGGGGCTGGATGACATGGGCCTCGCAGAAGATCTCGTTGACCTTGATCAGCAGCGCGGCGCGCTTGTCGGGGTCGAGTTCCTTCTGGGCGGCTTTGTAGGCCTCGTCTGCCGCCTTGTCGGTGTAGCGCGAGACGTTGCGGCCCAGCCACTTGTTCTCCTTGTTGGCAATTTCCCAGGAGACGAATTGGTTGAGGAAACGCTCCGGGTCGGGCTGGGGCTGCGTGGTCGTGTACATCTGCATGTCGGCATAGAACTTGGTGTAGGTGTCGGGGTTGGCCACGTCCGACGAGAAGAACACCGAGGCCGTGATCGACTTCAGCTCAATGTCGATGCCGGCACGCTGGCAGGCCTGCTTGATGATCTGCTGGCACTTTTGGCGCGGGGCGTTGATCGAGGTCTGGAAGACGTATTTGAGCTTCTTGCCGTCCTTCTCACGGATGCCGTCGGAGCCGCGCTTGTAGCCGGCCTCGTCGAGAATCTTGTTCGCCTTCTCGATGTTGAACTCATATTTGAGCTTCTTCGACTTGAACTTCTCCGGCTGATTCACGAAGCTCGCCGTGGCGACGCCGCCGCGACCATAGATGAACTTCTGGATCGAATCGCGGTCGATCAGCAGGTTCATCGCCTCGCGCACCTTCGGATCGGTGAGCGTCGGATGCTTGGTCTTGATGCTGGAGCGCTCGCCATCGACCTCGGTCCAGGGATCGGTGGTGTTCAGCATGATGAACTCGATGTTGCCCGAGGGCACGGCGCTGATCTTGCCGCGACCGCCGGTCTCCATGCGCTTGAGGATCTCGTCCTCGACCTGGAGGTTCCAGGCATAGTCGTATTCGCCGGTCTGCAGCACGGCGCGGGCCGCCGAGACCGCGTCACCGCCACCCTTGACCTCGAGCGTGTCGAAATGCGGCTGATTGGCGACGTGATAGTCGGGATTGCGTTCGGCGGTCAGGATGTCGCCGGGCTTGAATTCGACGAACCGGTAAGGGCCCGTGCCGACCGGCTTGAGGTTGGACGGAGCCTCGCGCGACTTGGCGCCCTTGTAGTCGGCGAAGAGATGCTTCGGCAGGATCATGCCGGCGACGCCGACGAAGGCGTCGGCCCAGAACGGAGTCGAATTCTGGAAGATCACCTTGATCGTGTGGCTGTCGATCTTCTCGACCTTGATGTCCTTGTAGGAACCTGTGGTGTAGGCGGCCGTCGCCGGATCGGCCGCATATTCCCAGGTGAAAACCGCATCGTCGGCCGTGAACGGCTTGCCGTCATGCCATTTCACACCCTGCTTCAGCTTCCAGGTAACCTCCTTGCCGTCGGCGGAGAGGCCACCATTCGCCCGGCTCGGGATTTCGGTCGCGAGCTGCGGGAAGAGATTGCCGTCCTTGTCCCAGCCGGCGAGCGGCTCGAAGAACACGCGCGAGGCGATCTGGTCCTTGGTGCCCGAGGCGAAATGCGGGTTCAGCAGCGTCGGGGCCTGCCAGAGCAGCATCTTGAGCGGGCCGCCGCCGCCGGCCTTGGTCGGCTTGTAGGGCAGGGTTGCATTGGCCATCGCTACGCCGTTGAAGGCCAGCAGCTGGTTCGCAAACGGCGCAGCAAGGCCGACCGCTGCTGCCTTCTTGATGAAAGAGCGCCGCGACAGGGCGCCTTCCTTCACGCGGGCAATCAACTGGCCCAGTTCCTGGTCTTTCATAAGGATGTCTCCACTCACAGCTTGACGGTTGTTCGACGCTTTGCGCGCCGTTTTCCCTCTTGGTCGCGCTCAGCAAGCCATGTGCCAACGCGCGCGTCAACCATGCGCCGGACGCGCAGCCCTTCAACGTGTGGAACAGTCGCAGGCGCCGCCGCCGCTGACGTGACTGCGCCTCGGGACGCGGAGAGGGCATGGGGCCACGTGCGGCGTGAAAACGGGTCTCCGGGGCGGTCCGCCCCGTCGTGCGCCGCGCCGGCCCGCGACAAACAGGCCCCGGTTGCGTTCCGGCTTGACGGTCTGGTCTGAAAAATGGAATGTACGTTCCAAATATTGGCAAGAATAAAAAAATGTGCCATCGATGGGGGAGGCGTGATTGATGGCAGAAGCGGCAGCCACCGTCAGGGCGCTTGAGGGGCGTGTCGCGGTCGTCACCGGCGCCAGCCAGGGTCTGGGCGAGGTGATCGCGCGCGAGCTCGCGGCGCGGGGTGCCGCGGGGCTGCTTCTCACCGGGCGCAGCCGCGAGCGTGGCGAGGCGGTCGCCGCGAGCCTGCAGGCCGCGGGCTGCAACGCCCGCTTCCACGTCGCCGATCTCTCCGACCTCGCCGCCGTCCGCGAGATCGTTCCGGCCGCCGAGCGCGCCTTCGGCCGGCTCGACAGTCTCGTCAACGCCGCGGGCGATACCGATCGCGGCACGATTTTCGACACGACCCCCGAGCTCTACGAGCGCCTCATGGCGGTCAATCTGCGCGCGCCCTTCTTCCTGATCCAGGACGCGGCCGCGCTGATGCGGCGCAAGGGCATCGCTGGCTCGATCGTCAACATCCAGTCCATGTCGGCGCATGGCGGCCAGCCCTTCCTCTCCATCTACAGCGTCTCCAAGGGCGCGCTCGCGACGCTGACCCGCAATGCCGCCTATGCGCTGCTGCCGCACCACATCCGCGTCAACGGCCTCAATATCGGCTGGATGTCGACGCCGGGCGAGGACGCGGTAATGCGCCGGCACCATGGCGCGCAGGATGGCTGGCTTGAGCAGGCCGCCGCGGGCCAGCCCTTCGGTCGCCTGCTCGACCCGCGCGAGGTCGCCCGCGCCGTCGCCTATCTGGTCTCGGACGAATCCGGGTTGATGACCGGCTCCAACATCGATTTCGACCAGACGATTCTCGGCGCGCATGATTGACATCGCCGCCGACGGGACAACGGCCCGCCTCGGGACATGACAGGACGACAGACGAAATGACGACGGGATTGCCGAAGATGCGCGTGGGATTGCTGGGGGCTGGTCGGATCGGCCGCATCCACGGATTGAACATGGTGGCGCGGGCCGACGCAGAGCTGGTTGCGCTCACCGATGCGCTGCCTGCCGCCGCCGCGGCGCTCGCCGCCGAGACGGGCGCCAGGGCGACGAGCACGGAGGCCATCCTCTCGGATGCGGGCATCGACGCCATCCTGATCTGCACGCCCACCGACACCCATGCCGACCTGATCGAGGCCGCCGTGTCTGCCGGCAAGGCGGTGTTCTGCGAGAAGCCGGTCGATCTCGACGCAGCCCGCATCCGCCGCTGCCTCGCCACGGTGGAGCGCTCCGGCCGGCCGCTGATGATCGGCTTCAACCGCCGCTTCGACCCCAACTTCGCTGCCCTCGAACGCCGCCTGCGGGCCGGCGAGGCTGGGGCCGTCGAGATCGTCAGCGTGATCTCGCGCGATCCCTCGCCGCCGCCGGTCGACTATGTGAAGCGCTCGGGCGGTCTGTTCCGCGACATGATGATCCATGATTTCGACATGGCCCGCTTCCTTCTCGCCGAGGAGCCGGTCGAGGTCTTCGCGCTCGGTTCGGCGCTGGTCGATCCCGCCATCGGCCAGGCCGGCGACGTCGACACCGCCGCCGTGCTCATGAAGACGGCCTCCGGCAAGATCGCGCAGATCTCGAACTCCCGCCGCGCGACTTACGGTTACGACCAGCGCATCGAGGTCCATGGGTCGGCGGGCATGCTGCGCGCCGGAAACATCCACGAGACGACTGTCGAGAGCGCCACCGCCAACGGTTTCCGGGCCGACCCGGTGCAGAACTTCTTTCTGGAGCGCTATGCTGCCGCCTACCGCGCGGAACTCGACGCCTTTTTCGCCGCCTGCCGCGGCGGTGTGGCCCCGACGCCCTCGGGTCTCGACGGGCTCAAGGCGCAGATCCTGGCCGACGCCGCGACGCAGTCGGCACAGACCGGCGAGCCGGTCGCCGTCGATCTGGAGGCAGCCCGATGACGCCGGCCGAACGCGATCTCCGCTACTACGCCGCGCTCGGCCTCGCGGCCGAGGCGAGCCATCTCGCGCAAGGCTATTTCAGCCGCCGCGAAACCCTCGGCACCACCATGAAGGGCGCGCAGGACTGGCTGACCCTCGCCGACGGCGCGGTCGAGACCTTCCTGCGCGAGCGCCTGACGTGGCTCTTCCCGGACGATACGGTGATCGGCGAGGAGGGCGGCGGCGAAGCCTCCGACGCCGTCTGGATTCTCGATCCGATCGACGGCACCGCCAACTTCGCCCATGGCGACCGCAACTGGTGCATCTCGATCGGCTTCCTCGCCGATCGCAGGCCGGAGATCGGCGTCGTCGCCGCGCCGGCGCTGGGCGAACTCTATGCCGCGCGGCGCGGCGGCGGGGTGACGCTGAACGGCGCGCCGATCAAGGTCTCGGGCGGCGCCGACATCGCCCGCGCCTCGATCGAACTCGGCTGGTCGACCCGCGTTCCGGCCGAACGCTACATCGAGGTCATCGGGCGGACCTATGCCGCTGGCGCGGCGGTCAAGCGCGGTGGCTCGGGCACGCTCGGGCTCTGCCATGTCGCCAATGGCAGCAGCGATGCCTATGCCGAGCTGCACATCAACGCCTGGGACGTGGCGGCCGGCATCGTCATTGCCGACGAGGCGGGCGCGACGATCAACGATTTCTTCGCCGGCACCGGCCTCTCGAAGGGCAATCCCATCCTTTGCTGCACGCCCGGGCTGGCGGTGGAACTTCGCCGGATCACGGGAATCGCTTAGCTGGCGTTGCGCTGATCGCGTTTTGAAGGCGCGTCGTCTCATTGTCACAATAAACACAACAAGAACAAAACGTTCTGATCAAGGAGGTTATCATGCAGACGCAGTCCTGGCTCCGGGCCGGCTTCTTCGCCGCGCTCGCCACCGCTTCCTTCGGGGCCGCGCCGGCCCAGGCTCAGGGATCGCTCGTGCTCTACTGTTCCGTCCAGGAGGAGTGGTGCCGGCCGATGGCCCAGGCCTTCGAGAAGGAGACCGGCATCAAGGTTTCGATGACTCGCAAGAGCTCCGGCGAAACTTATGCCCAGATCAAGGCCGAATCCTCGAACCCACGTGGCGACATCTGGTGGGGCGGCACCGGCGATCCCCATCTCCAGGCCGCCGAGGAGGGCTTGAGCGAGGCCTATGAGAGCCCGCGCAACGCCGATCTGCACGACTGGGCTGTGAAGCAGTGGAAGCAGTCCAAGGGGCGCACGGTCGGCGTCTATGCCGGCGCGCTCGGCTTCGGCTTCAACACCAAGCAGGTCGCCTCGCGCAAGATCGACGAGCCGAAATGCTGGGCCGACCTGATCAAGGCCAACCTCAAGGACGAGGTCCAGGTCGCCGATCCCAACTCGTCGGGTACCTCCTACACCATGCTGGCGACGCTCGTGCAGCTGATGGGCGAGGACAAGGCCTTCGACTATCTCAAGGCCCTGCACAAGAACGTCAACCAGTACACCAAGTCGGGCGCGGCGCCGGCCAAGGCGACCAGCCTCGGCGAGACCACCGTCGGCATCACCTTCATGCACGACATGGTGACGATGGTCGTCGATGGCGGCCCGGTGAAGGTCGTCGCCCCCTGCGAGGGGACGGGCTACGAGATCGGCTCGATGTCGATGATCAAGGGCGCCCGCAATCCCGACAGCGCCAAGAAGTTCTACGACTGGGCGCTGACGCCTGCCGCCCAGTCCCTCGCCGCCCAGGCCAAGTCCTATCAGGTACCGTCCAACAAGAGCGTGGTGCCGCCCCCGCAGGCGCCGAAGCTCGAGGAGGTCAAGCTGATCGACTACGACTTCGCCAAATACGGCTCCTCGGCCGAGCGCACCCGCCTGCTCAGCAAGTGGGATCGTGAAGTCAAGGTTCTGCCCAAGTAAGCGTCAGGACACGGCTCTGACGAGATAGGGGGCGCCCGCGATGCGGGGATCGACGAAGCTCGTGCTCGGGCTGGGCTGGCTCGGCTACGGCCTGCTGCCCTGGTATCTCGTCGAGCGCGCGAGCCTCGTCAGCTTCGGCTGGCTGAACGGCTACCCCTTCGGCCGGGCCGGCACGGCCCTGGCGCTCTCGCTCTCGGGCGAGGCGCCGTGGCTGCTCCCGGTCGGACTGGTGCTCGTCGCGGCGACGGTGGCGAGCGGGCTGCGCGACGAGAGGATCGTGGCGCGCATCCTGATGCTGGCGGGGGCGGCCGGCATCGCACTGTTCTTCGCGCAGGGCTTCGCCATCGGCATCCGCGGCCAGGGCATTCCCGGCCTCGCGGCCCTGCTCGGAGGGGCCGGCGCGGCCCAGCCGGGCATGGGCGTCGGCGCCTTTCTCTGCATCCTGTCGCTGCTGCTGCTGCTCTGTCACGGCCTGGCCTATCGCGGCTATTGCCGCGGCGATCTCTTCACCACCAGCGCCATCGGCATCATCGTGCTGCTGATCGGGCTGTTCATCTTCTTCCCGGTCATCACCGTGCTGGAGAGCGCGCTGATCGACCAGAACGGCGCCTTCGCGCTGTCGGCCTTCACCAGCCGCTTCTTCGATTCCTCGATCTGGGGTCTGGGCTGCCTCACCGCCAACACCAATTGCGGCGTCGCCTGGAACACGCTGTTCCTGGCGGTTCTCTGCGGTGTCATCACGACGCTGCTCGGGCTCGCCTGCGCGCTCTTGATCCTGCGCACAGGGATGCCGGGCAAGCGGGTGATGCGGGCGCTGACGGTGCTGCCGATCATCACGCCGCCCTTCGTCATCGGTCTCGCGCTGATCCTGCTCTTCGGCCGCTCGGGCATGCTCTCGAACCTGATGTACGAGTGGTTCGACATCCCGCGCTCGCGCTGGATCTACGGCCTTCCCGGCGTGCTGCTGGCACAGGTGCTGGCCTTCACGCCGATCGCCTTCCTCGTGCTGATCGGCGTCGTGCAGGGCATCAGCCCGAGCCTCGAGGAAGCCTCGCAGACGCTCGGCGCCAAACCCTGGCAGACCTTCCGGACCGTGACCTGGCCACTGCTCAGACCGGGGCTGGCCAATGCCTTCCTGCTCGGCTTCGTCGAAAGCATGGCCGATTTCGGCAACCCGCTCGTGCTGGGCGGCAATTACGAGGTGCTCTCGACCAAGATCTTCTTCGCCGTGGTCGGGGCCTCGCATAATCAGGGCCAGGCAGCGGTGCTGGCGATCGTGCTGCTCGGTTTCACGCTGGGCGCTTTTTGGGTTCAGCAGCGCTGGCTCGGTAACAAATCCTACACGACCGTGACCGGCAAGGGCGATTCCGGCCTGCCGACGCCGCTGCCGCGGCGCGTATCCTGGCTCGCCGCCTTCGTCATCCTGCCCTGGGTCGCGCTGACCTTCGTGATCTACCTCGTCATCCTGATCGGCGGCTTCGTCAAGGCGATGGGTCGCGACTACACGCCGACGCTGGAGCACTACCGCACCGGCTTCTCGATCGACTGGAGCCGCGGCCTGTTCTTCGAGGGAGCAGCCTGGGATTCCTTCTTCACCACGATCAAGATGGCCGCGATCGCGGCGCCGCTGACGGCGGTGATCGGCCTGATCACCGCCTATCTGCTGACGCGGCAGCGCTTCGCTGGGCGCGCCGCGCTCGAATTCGCGACGATGCTGGCCTTCGCGATCCCCGGGACCGTGATCGGCGTCGCCTACATCCTGGCCTTCAACGTCCCACCGATCGAGATCACTGGCACGGGGTTGATCCTCGTGCTCGTCTTCGTCTTCCGCAACATGCCGGTCGGCGTCCGATCCGGCATCGCCGGCCTGTCGCAGATCGACAAGAGCCTCGACGAGGCCTCGACGACCCTGCGGGCACGCTCCTTCACCACGCTCTGGCGCATCATGCTGCCGCTGCTCAAGCCGGCTCTCGTTTCGGCGCTGGTCTATTCCTTTGTGAGCGCCATGACGGCCGTCAGCGCTGTGATCTTCCTGGTCTCGGCTGAGCACAACCTCGCCACCGCCTACATCGTCGGGCGCGTCGAGGCCGGCGAATTCGGGCTCGCGATCGCCTATTCCTCGGTCCTCATTGTCTTCATGGCGTTCGGCATCGGGATGATTCAGTTGGGCGTCGGCGAGCGCAAGCTCGGGCGCCGCAAGGTCGTCGCGCCGGCCGCCACGCCGGTGCCCGCCCCGGCGGTCGGATAAGGACAGCGTGACCATGGCAAAGGCCGGCCCGGCATCCGTCGAATTCCGCAATGTCTCGATGCGCTACGGCGCTGTGACGGCGGTTGACGACATCAGCTTCACCATCGAGGCCGGGACCCTGGTCACGTTGCTCGGCCCCTCCGGCTGCGGCAAGACCACGACCCTGCGCATGATCGCCGGGCTCGAGATCGCCAGCGAGGGGCAGATCCTCATCGGCGGGCGGGACGTGACGCGGCTGTCGGCCGCCGACCGCGACGTCAGCATGGTCTTCCAGTCCTATGCGCTCTTTCCCCATATGAGCGTGCTGGAGAACGCCGCCTACGGCCCGACGGTGAAGGGCCTGGGCAAGGAGAAGTCGCGCGAGATGGCGCTGGAGAAGCTGGCGCTGGTCGGCCTCAAGGGCTTCGAGAGCCGTTACCCGTCGGAACTGTCGGGCGGCCAGCAGCAGCGGGTCGCCGTCGCGCGTGCGCTCGTGCTCGAGCCGCAGGTGCTGCTCTTCGACGAGCCGCTCTCCAATCTCGACGCCAAGCTGCGCCGCCGCGTCCGCGAGGAAATCCGCGAACTGCAGCAGGACCTGAACCTCACCGTCGCCTATGTCACCCACGATCAGGAGGAGGCGCTGGCCGTCTCGGACCGGATCATCGTGATGTCCAATGCGCGGATCGCGCAGGAGGGCGCGCCGCGGGCGCTTTACGAGGCCCCGGCCAACGCCTTCGTCGCCGACTTCATCGGCGACGCCAACCTGATCGACGTGACCATCACCGCGGTCGCGGACGGGCGCGCCGCGGTCGCGATCGGCTCCGCGACGGTGTCCTTGCCCGCGCGCGAGCTGGGGCCGGGGCCGGCCAAGGTCGCGATCCGTCCCGAAAGCCTGCTGCTGTCGGAGACGGCCGGGCCGGATTCGCTGCCGGGGACGGTGCGCAAATGCGCCTATCTCGGCAATCATCTCGACATCATGGTCGAGACCGAGGTGGGCGAACTCTTCGTCGTCCAGTACGGCCATCACGACATGTGGAAGCCTGGTACGCCGGTCAACCTCGCTTTCGCCGATTCGGGTGTCACCCTGATTCCGCCATACTGACCGGAACCGCGCTCGTCTCGCGCCCGATGCCGGATCGCGACGAGGCCGAGATAGTGGTGGCGCCGCGCTATCGCGACATCATCCGCGATCTCAAGCGCATCCACGGCCATGTCGCCTCGATCGGCTATCCGATCCTGGAGGGCGCCAATGTCCTGCGCGAAAGCCGGCTGATGGAAAGCAAGGAGGTCCGCGGGAGGCAGGAGCGCGATGCGCTGCTGACGGCGCCCCGGACGGGCCGGTGAGACCAGCCGCCTCGGACGGTCAGGCCGCGGAGGCGAGGCTGACGCTGCGGATCGCCGAGGCGAGTTCCGGCTCGTCGACGAGGTCGGCGGCATCCTCGGGGCTGAACCACCGGCTCTCGCGCTGGCCCTGTTCCGCCCAGGTCGGCAGCTGCCGCTCGACGTCGAGCAGGAACAGCGTCACTTCGCACAGCACGGAATGATCGGTCATACGCTTCCAGTAGGTGTAACGCCCCGCGGGTTCCTTGACGATGTGGCCGACGACGCCGGCCTCCTCATAAGCCTCGCGTGCCGCCGCTTCCGGATCGGTCAATCCTTTGATCGGCCAGCCCTTCGGGACGATCCAGCGGCGGGTGGTGCGCGATGTGACGAGCAGAACCTCCAGGCCTCCCCCCGGCAGGCGCCGGATCGGCATGGCCGCGATCTGCGACCGGATCGTGCCGGGAAAGCCCTTCTTCTTCTTCATCGGTCGCTGCGGTCCTCATCCTTGGCGGCGGCTGCGCCTGATTCGCCCCACCAGTTCGATGGTTCAGATATTGCGCCAATGCGTCCACATGGAAAGCATATTCCACATGTCGCCCTGACGCATTTGGGGGCTGATCGGGATGAAACAAGAGGCGGCTGCGTCTCAGGTGTCGCTCAGGCGGAGAGGGGCTCGACCCCGCACCATTCGGCCACGAACAGGGCCATCGCGCCGGTGATGCGCTTGACCGAGGCGAGGCTCACCCGCTCGTCGAAAGCGTGGATGTTCTCGCCCATCGGCCCGTAGCAGAGCGCCGGAATCTTGTCGTAGAGCGCATGCACCCTTGCATCGAGATAGGCCGGCGTCATGAAGGATTGCAGCGGCTTGCCCAGAGCCGCCTCATGCGCCCGGCCGAGCACGGCCTCCGCCTCGCTGCCGGGCTCGAGCACATAACCCTCGGCCCAGAAGCCGTTGAAGGTGACCTTGGGCGGGTTGTTGGCGAGGAAGCCGTCGGCCCGGGACGCGGCCCGGATGCAATCCTCGATGCGCTGGGCGATCTCCTGGGCGGTGACGCCGGGATAGAGCCCGACGCGGCAATCGACGCGGCACCAGCACGGCACGGAGGAGGCCCAGTCGCCGCCCTCGATCTTGCCGATGTTGAGGTTGATCGGGTGGGCCTGGTCCTCGAAATGCGCGCGCCCGGCCTTCTCGGCGTTGAACGCCTCCTCAAGCTTGCGCAGCGCGGCGATCACCCGGTAGGCGGCGTCGATCGCATTCGCGCCGGCCCCCATCTCGCGCACATGCACGGGCACGCCGCGGACCTCGAACTGGAACCAGATCACGCCGGCATTGGCGCGGCACAGCATCTCGTATTCCGGCTCGGGGATCAGTGCGGCCTGCGCACGATAGCCACGCAAATGCGTCATCAGCGCGCCATTGCCGGTCGATTCCTCCTCGACCACTGATTCCAGATAGAGCGTCGCCGCCGGCTGCAGCCCGATGCGCCGGAGCGCGTCGAGACAGGCGAAATTGGCGCCGTGGCCGGCCTTCATGTCGGCGCTTCCGCGCCCGTACAGCCAGTCGCCCTCGATCACGGGATCGAAGGGCGCATGGGTCCACTGATCGACCGGGCCGGTCGGCACCACGTCGACATGCGCCTGAAGGATCAGCGAGCGCCCGGTCTCCGCGCGCGGATGATGGATGCCGACCACGATCGGCGCATCGGAATGATGCTCGGAGAACGGTCCCCCACCGGGATGGGCCTTGATCGCCGCCTCGTCCATCTTGAAGCGGTCCAGCGTGAAGCCGCGCTCCTTCAGCGCCCGGAAGACGAAGTCCTGGCAGGCATGTTCGTCACCCCGCAGCGAGGGAAAGCGGATCAGTTCCTGCGTGAAGGCGATCTGCTCGGCAAAGCCGGCCTCGACCGAGGCGAGGATCCTGTCACGCAGGGCGGGGTCGAGAGGCATGGGCGTGGCTCCGTCGCGAGGGAGAGCGGAGTTCGGGGCCTTCCAGAAGCCGCGTCAACCCACGTTGCCGAGGGGGCGCGATGCCGCCAACGCGCTGGCACAGCGCCGCCCCCGGTCGCCGTCCGGACGGGGAGGCTCAGAGCTTCTTGCCGTCCTTGCCGAACTGCTTGAGGAAGGCCGTCAGATCGGCGATTTCCTTCTCGTTCTTGATGCCGGCGAAGACCATCTTGGTGCCCGGGATCTTGGCGCGCGGGTCCTTGATGTACTCGGCGAAGACCGCCTCGTCCCAGGTGATGCCGGAGTTCTTGTTGGCGGC
>CALRYW010000049.1:0-30852 GCA_943372485.1 Allobosea thiooxidans | reverse complement strand
CGCCGGCCTTGGCCATCAGCTCCTCGCCGAGCTGGTCCTTCAGCACGCGCGAGCGGATCTCGTCGACCTCGCCCTCGGGCAGGTCGGCGAGCTGGAACGGCCCGAAGGATACCCGGATCAGCCGGTTCACATCGAGGCCGAGATGCTCCAGCACCGTCTTGACCTCGCGGTTCTTGCCCTCGCGCAGATCGACCGTCAGCCAGGTGTTGGAGCCCTGCTGGCGCTCGAAACGCGCCACCACCGGGCCATAGGAGACGCCGTCGATGGTGACGCCGTCGCGCAGCGTGTCGAGCTTGTCCTGCGTCACCGAGCCGAAGGCGCGCACGCGGTAGCGCCGCAGCCAGCCCGTCTCGGGCAGTTCCAGCATGCGCGCCAGCCCGCCGTCATTGGTCAGCAGCAGCAGGCCCTCGGTGTTGATGTCGAGCCGCCCGATCGAGAGCACGCGCGGCAGATCCTCCGGCAGCGCCTCGAACACGGTCGGCCGGCCTTCGGGATCGTGGTTGGTCGTCACCAGCCCGCGCGGCTTGTGATAGAGCCACATCCGTGTGCGCTCGCGCGCCGGCAGCGGCTCGCCGTCGATCAGCACGACATCGTCGGGGCCGATATCCAGCGCCGGGCTGTCGATCACGCGCCCGTTCACGCTGACGCGGCCTTCGAGGATGATCGCCTCGCTGTCGCGGCGCGAGGCGACGCCGGCCCGCGCCATCACCTTGGCGATGCGCTCGGGCTCGTGGATCAGCGAGGGCAGCAGCTTGGGTTCGGGCGCCGGAACCTCCTCGCGGGCGCGCCGCGGACGGGCCGGGCCGTCGGAACGGGGCCGGTCGAAGCGGGGTTTGTCGGAGCGGGCTTTGTCGAAGCGCTTGGGCCCGGCGCCGGTTCCGCCCGCACGCTCGCCACGGGGCGCAAAGCCCTCGCGCGGCGGGCGGCTCGAACTGCGCTCGCCATCGGGGCGGGCCCGGAACGGGCGCGCCGGCCCGTCTGCCCGCGCCGGGCGTTCGGCACCGTCGCTGCGGCCGCGGAACGGCTTGCGCTCGCCGCCGGCCGATCCGCCGGCACGCGGCCCCTTGCCGCCGAAGCCGCCGCCATCGCGGCCACCGCCGGACCCGCCGCCGCGTCCGCCGGTTCCGCCGCCCTTGCGCGGGCCCCGGCTTTTCTGATTGTTGTCGTCGCTCATGATGGC
Organism: Allobosea thiooxidans; assembly: GCA_943372485.1. Lineage (GTDB taxonomy): Bacteria > Pseudomonadota > Alphaproteobacteria > Rhizobiales > Beijerinckiaceae > Allobosea > Allobosea thiooxidans_A. The sequence continues at coordinate 29,672 of CALRYW010000049.1, read as the reverse complement.
TCCTGAGCGTGCCGCTGCGAACGCGACGGGCGCGGTCGCAAACGCGGGCAGGCTCGAAAACTGAGGTATAGCCGGCGCTTGTAGCAGAGCGTCCCAGCGCCTGCGAGCGCCAAAACGGAGGTCCCATGCCGCAATTGTGCCCCGTCCCGGCGCCCGATCCGATGGCGCTCGCCTTCGACGAGGCGCGCGCCGCCGCCGCGCGCGGCGAGGTGCCGGTCGGCGCTGTCGTGACCCGCGACGGCGTCGTGCTCGCGCGCGCCGGCAACCGGACGCTGGAGCTGAAGGACCCGACGGCCCATGCCGAAATGCTGGCGCTGCGGCTGGCCTGTGCGGCGCTGAGCTCAGAGCGCCTGATCGGCTGCGATCTCCACGTCACACTCGAGCCCTGCCCGATGTGCGCGGCGGCGATCTCCTTCGCCCGCATCCGCCGGCTCTATTTCGGCGCTGATGATCCCAAGGGCGGGGCGGTCGAGAACGGCGTCCGGCTCTATGCCAGCCCGACCTGCCACCATCATCCGGAGGTCTATGGCGGCCTGCGCGCGAGCGAGGCGGCGGCGCTGCTGCGCGACTTTTTCAAGGACCGCCGCTGATCTCTGGGGAGCCTTTTCAGCCAGCGAGAGGCTGCCGGACGCCTTCGGCATGCCCGCGATCGGCCGGGGCATCTGCCTTGGGCCGCGCGGCGCCGTCGAGTTGCAGCGCGAGTGCGTCCACTGCGGCCAGGGCCTCGCGCCGTGCGGCTTCGCTCTCGGCGACCGGGACTTGTGCATAGAGCGCGCGCGCAAAGGCGGCGATCCGGGTCACGGCGAGATAGGTCGCGTCCTCCAGAGTGGAGGACATCGTGACGAAGCGCAGCACGTTTTCGAGATGTCTCTCGGCGGCGGGGCCGAGGGTTTTGGCGTTCAGCGCGCCAGCCCTGAAGACCGTGCTGCGCAGGGTTTCGATCTCCGACGTCAGATAGTTCTGCACCTCGTCGGGCATGGGCGCCTCCGCGACGGAATGTCTGTAAACAACTCCTTACCATGGGAAATCGCGCCCTTCCCGCGTCGACCGGCCGGGCGGTTAGCCGCGGGTCAACGCAAACCCGACAATCCGCACGGATGTGGCTGGGGTCGCTCCGGCGGGGAGCCGGGCAAGCCGCTCGTGGCAGCGTGTGATGGAGGAGGGCAGAGCGATCGCGAGGGATCGTATAGAGGCCGAGACGTGCGGTCATTTCGAAAGGTTATGGGCAGCGGGAGATCGTCGCACGCGGGGCTGATGACAAGAGGTCCAGATCATCCGAATCATTCATGCCTTGCTTTTGCCTTGTCAGAGGTCTAGTTGAACTCCCGAACCGCTCAGCCAGACCATGCGATGGTGGCTTGAGCCTTCCACTCTCCCCTTCACGTCAGGTTAGTAATGCGTTGTATTGTTGTGGCCGTGATCATCGCGGTCTCTGTGCCTGTTCTTGCGCGGGCCGAGTCCGCGATCGAGCACGTTTCCTTTCAGCCGCAGGTCAAAGGCCTGCGCTGCCTCAAGGCCGAAACCGTCGCCATGATCCGGGAACTGGTCGAGAAGATCGGGCCGATCCAGATCACCTCGACCTGCGGTGGGCGCCACGCCCGCAACTCCCAGCATTACCGCGGCAAGGCCATCGATTTCCGCCCACTGGCGACGACGCCGCGCAAGGCTGCGGCGGTGGCCAAGACCCTCGAGGCCGTCGGCGGCGTCGGCTCCTATGCGAACGGCCTCGTCCATGTCGATGTCGGGGACCGCGAATTCGCCTGGTTCGGCACCAAGCGCGGCAATCGCCGCCTCGCCTACAACACACGCGGCCGCTGAGGCCCCGGCGCGGCCGGCGTCAGCCGGCCGCACGCAGCACCAGATAGCCACCGAGTGCGAGCAGCCCGGCGAAGAAGCAGAGCCGGAAGGCCTTCGCCGAGATGCGGGCGCGGATGGCCGTTCCGGCCGCCATCCCGGCGAGCGCCGGCAGCAGCGCCAGGCCCGACTGCAGTGCCACGCGCGGATCGAGCGCGCCCGCCTGCAGCAGTCCGATCGCCAGAGCCAGCGTCGAGACCAGGAAGGACAGGCCGAGCGCCTGCACGAGTTCGTCCTTGTCGAGGCCCAGCGCCTGCAGGTAGGGCACGGCCGGCAGCACGAAGACGCCGGTGGCCGCCGTGGCGATGCCGGTGGCGACGCCGACGAGCGGCCCCAGCCACATCTCGGCCCCCGCTGGCACGCGCAGCTTCGCCGCTTTCAGCCCGACCAGCGCATAGAGCACCAGCGCGATGCCGAGCCAGAGCGTGGCGGAGCCATCCTTCTGCCGCTCGATCAGTCCCGCGCCCAGCCAGGTGCCACCGCAGATGCCGGCCAGCATCGGCCACAGCCGGGCGACGCAGCGGCGCAGGCCGGGCCCCGTCGCGAGCTGCCAGCCATTGGTGACGAGGTTGGGCACGACCAGAAGCGCGGCCGCCTGGGCCGGCGCCATCACCACGCCCAGGATGCCGACGGCGATCGTCGGCAGGCCGAGCCCGATGACGCCCTTGACGAAGCCGGCGAGCAGGAAGGTCGCCGCGATGAAGAGAATGAGGCCGCTGTCGATCATGCGCTCTTGTGGCACTGCGCCCCTGCGTTGTCGCGACGCGATGTGACGGCGAGCGCCGTAGCATTCGCGCTTGCCTGCGGAGCCGGCCGGAGCATCATGCGCCGATGAACATGCGCGGCCCCTCCCTCGCCGAGATCGCCAGCCTGATGGGGGATCCCGCGCGTGCCAACATGCTGCACGCGCTGATGGATGGCCGGGCGCTGACAGCCAAGGAACTGGCGTGGATCGCCGGTGTCGCGCCCCAGACAGCGAGCGGTCATCTCGGCAAGCTGATGCAGGGCGGCCTGCTGGCCGTCACCGTCCAGGGCCGCCATCGCTACCATCGTCTGGCCGGTCCCGAGGTCGCCCAGGCGCTCGAGGGACTGATGGTGCTCGTCGGCGCCGGGACCGGAGGGCGCCGCCTGCCGGCGCGCGTCGGCGCGGATCTGAGCGAGGCGCGCACCTGCTACGACCATTTCGCCGGCCGGCTCGGCACTGGCATCCACGACGCGCTCGTGGCGGGCGGGCATCTCGCGGTCGCGGAGGGCGGCTACGGCCTGACGGCTTCGGGCGAGGGCGTCTTCGCCGCGCTCGGGATCGCCCTGCCGGACAAGCCTCCGCGCCGCGCGCTCCTGCGTCCCTGCCTCGACTGGAGCGAGCGCAAGCCGCATCTCGCGGGGCATCTCGCCGCCGCGCTGGCCTGCCGCTGCTTCGAGACAGCCTGGGTCCTGCGCCGCAAGGACAGCCGCGCGGTGACGCTGACGCAGACCGGCCGGGCGGCCCTCGGTGCCGCTCTGCCGGGCTTCGTCTGCGACGCGCCCGAGCCGGTCAGCTGCGAGCTTCCAGAACCTGCGCCAGCCTGCGCTTGACCTCGTCCTTCACCGGCTCGGCGGCGTCGAGGATCGCCTTCGCCTTGAAGAAATCGAGCCCGCCGATGCCGTCGGCCCCGGCGCGGATCAGGATGTCCGGCGGCTGGCGCTCGATCATGCGCTGCACGATCGTCCGCGTCAGGATCTGGCTGACGCCGAGCATCGCCTCCAGCGGGCTTGGGACCCGGGTCTCGCTGATGGTGGCGGGCGCGCTGGTGTCGACCGCCATGACGATCCGGCCCGGCGCCATCAGCCGGTCATAGGGCAGGGGATTGATGGCGCCGCCATCGATCAGCACGCGCCCCTCGATCACGACCGGCCGGATCAGGCCGGGGATCGCCAGCGAGGCCGCGACCGCCGGCGTCAGCGGGCCTGTGCCCAGCGCAACCTCAGAATGGAGATAATAATCGGTCGCCGTCGCCAAGAAGGGCGTCTTCAGGTCCTCGAAGCGGTCCGGCACGGCCTCGGGCCAGAACACGTCGAGCATCCGCTCGCCGTCGATCAGGACGGGGTTGCCGAGCCCGCGCATCAGGTCGGTGAACTTGCCGACGCGGGCATCGAGCAGCCGCGCGATCACCTTGGCTCGGTCGCGGAAGGCCGCGGTCACGTGCTCGCGCAGCTCGCGGCCCGACAGGCCGGCAGCATAGGCGGCGCCGATAATCGCGCCCATCGAGCAGCCGGCGATCAGGCTGGGTCGGACGCCGAGTTCGTCGAGCGCTTCCAGCACCGGGATATGGCTGAGGCCGCGGGCGCCGCCGGCCCCGAGCACAAGGGCGAGTTCGCGCTGGCCGGGTTGCGGCTGCCGCATCACGGCCCCGGCATGCGGCGTGCTCTCGGGCGGGCGGGGCTGGCTGCGCGGCATCACCGAGATTTGGCCCTTTGCCCCGGTTCAGGCAATGGGCTGCGACAGGAAGGGCGCGAGCGCCGCCAGCGTCGCCTCCGGGTTCTCCTCGGGCAGGAAATGGCCGCTTTCGATCGCCTGACCCTGCGCCTGCGGCGCGAAGGTCTCGCGCCAGATCTCGAGCGGGCTCGCGCCCTTGGCGGGGATGCCGGCTTCGCCCCACAGGATCAGCGTCGGGCAGAGGATGCGGGTGCCCGCGGCGAGATCGGCCCGGTCATGCTCGACATCCGTCGTCGCGCCGGCGCGGTAATCCTCGCAGGCGGCATGGATCCGGGCGGGGTCGCCGAAGGATTCGCCATAGGCCTGCATCGCCAGCGGGTCGAACAGCGCGAGCGATTTCGCCCGCGTCCAGCTCGCGATGGTGTGGTCGAGCCAGCCCAGCGGATCGGCCTTGATCAGGTTCTCGGGCACCGGCTCCGGCTGAGCCAGGAAGGTCCAGTGATAGACCTGCATCGCGCGGCCGGCATTCATGCCATCCCACATCGAGACCGTCGGCAGGATGTCGAGCAGCGCCAGCCTCTCGACACGGCCGGGATGGTCCAGCGCCAGGCGGTAGGCGACGCGTGCCCCGCGGTCATGGCCGACGACGGAAAAGCGCAGATGCCCGAGCGCCTGCATCACCGCGATGATGTCCTCGCCCATCGCACGCTTCGTATAGGTCTCCCGCCCGCCATCGCCATGCGGCGCCATCGACCAGCCATAGCCACGCAGATCCGGGCAGACCACGGTATGGGTCCTGGCCAGCTCGGCGGCGATTCTGTGCCATTCGGCATGGGTCTGCGGAAAGCCGTGGATCAGCACGACCGGCGGCCCCTCGCCGCCGACTCGGGCGAAGGTCTTGCCGACCGGCCCATTGATCCAGCGGCCGGAGAAGCCCGGGAACAGGCTGTCGAGATTGCTCATGGGCGGGCTCCTGCCGTCAGCGCAGATGCAATGTCGGTTCTGGCGAAATCCTCGCCCTTGTAGAGCAGAGGAGCCTGCAGGGATTTGGCAAGAGCGTAAGAAAAGCAGTCGCCGAGATTGAGCTTCGCCGGGTGCCGGCCTTTTCCGAAGCGCAGGAAGGCTTCGGCGGCCAGACCCGACTGTTCTGCATCGACCGGTCGTTGCTCAATGGCCAACGTCTGCAGCGCAGCCGCTAGCCCTGCCACGCTCAGGTTCGCGATCCGCGATGACAGGACCAAGAACGTCTCGACGAAGGTTACGCTCGAGCAGTAGCTGATTGGCCTCGCATCGAGGAGATCGGAAAAGACCGTGGCCTCGGACTCCTCGGTCAGGATCGCGACGATCGCGGAGCTGTCGACGACGAGGGGGCCTAGCGTCACGAAGGCAGGCCGTTCTCATCGTAGCCGATGATCTCGTCGTCCGTCCGCGGATCGTCGATGCGGTTGGCCCGAAACTTGGCCAGTATCGCTTCAAGGCGCTCCCTGTCGACAGAACCGGAGCGCCGCTCTTGCGTAGCCGGCAGCCTCGCCAACCGCTCTTCCGCTGCGATCGCGACAGCCTCGGCGATCGTCTCGCCGGTGCGGCTCGCGAGCTCGCGCACCACGCGATCGGCACGGTCATTCTTGATCATCAGCACCATGCTCGCCTCCGATATAGACCGAGACCTAGGCCGATATATACGCTACCCGCCGGTCGCTGTCAGCCATTCTTCTCCCGCTTCACCGCCTGCCAGCCGATGTCGCGGCGGCAGAAGCCTTCCGGCCAGTCGATCGCATCGACGCCGCGATAGGCGCGCGCCTGCGCCTCGCTCACCGTCTTGCCCAGCCCCACGACATTGAGCACGCGCCCGCCGCTGGCGACGATGTCTGTCGCGGTCTGCTTCGTGCCCGCATGGAAGACGAGCACGTCGTCGAGCGCCGCGGCCTTGTCGATGTCCTTGATCACGCTCCCGGTCTCCGGCTGGCCCGGATAGCCGCGCGCCGCCAGCACCACCGTCAGCGCGGCCTCCTCCGACCAGCGCAGGGTGATCTGATCGAGCACGCCGTCGCAGGCCGCCAGCAGCGCCGGCACGATGTCGCTCCTCAGCCGCGGCATCAGCACCTCGCATTCGGGGTCGCCGAAACGCACATTGTACTCGATCAGCTTGGGGCCCTGTGCGGTGATCATCAGCCCGGCATAGAGAATCCCCTGAAAGGGCGACCCTCGCTTGGTCATGCCCGCGAGCGTGGGCATGATGATGTCCGCCATGACCTGGGCTTCGAGAGCCTTTGTCATCACCGGCGCCGGCGAATAGGCGCCCATGCCGCCGGTGTTGGGGCCGGTGTCGCCGTCGCCGACGCGCTTGTGGTCCTGCGCCGAGGCGAGCGGCAGCGCATGAGTCCCGTCGCAGAGCGCGAAGAAGCTCGCCTCCTCGCCGATCATCCACTCCTCGATGACGACCTCCGCGCCGGCGGCGCCCAGCCCGCCACCGAACATCATTTCGATGGCCTCGTTGGCCTGATCGAGCGTCTCCGCCATCACCACGCCCTTGCCGGCGGCGAGGCCATCGGCCTTGATCACGATCGGTGCGCCCTTCGCTGCGACATAGGCCTTGGCGGAAGCCGCGTCCGCGAAGCGGCCGAAGCCGGCGGTGGGAATACCGAACTCGGCGCAGAGCTCCTTGGTGAAGGCCTTCGAGCCCTCGAGCTGGGCTGCGGCCTTCGAGGGGCCGAACACTTTGAGGCCTGCCTCTGCCAGATCGTCGGCGATTCCAGCGACCAGCGGCCCCTCGGGCCCGATGACGACGAAGGAAACGCCCTGCAGCTTGCAGAAGGAGGCGACCGCCGCATGGTCGGCGATGTCGAGGACGACATTCTCCCCGCATTGTGCGCTGCCGGGATTGCCGGGCGCGATGAAGAGCCGGTCGCAGAGCGGCGAGGCCGAGATCGCCCAGGCCAAAGCATGCTCGCGGCCGCCCGATCCGATCAGAAGAATCTTCATCGTCGTTTCAATCCGCGGGGCTGGGTGGGCCAAAGGGTCGGGTGGGCAATAGCCGCCGCGGGCGCGGACGGCAACGCTTCTGCGGCGGGCGGAGCGCCGCTATGGTCGCGCCATGGACAGCGAATCGCCCAAGCCCACCGGTAACACGCCCGAATGGTCGGTCTCGGACCTCTCCGGCGCGCTCAAGCGCACGCTGGAGGACGCCTTCGGCTTCGTGCGCGTGCGCGGCGAGATCTCGGGCTATCGCGGCCCGGTCGGCTCGGGCCATGTCTATTTCTCGCTGAAGGACGCCAACGCCAAGATCGACGCGGTGATCTGGAAGGGTGTCTTCGGCCGGCTGAGGACGAAGCCGCAGGAGGGGCTGGAGGTCATCGCCACCGGCAAGATCACCACCTTCGCCGGCAAGTCGAGCTACCAGATCATCATCGATTCCATCGAGCCTGCCGGCATCGGCGCGCTGATGGCGCTGCTCGAGGAGCGCCGCCGGCGGCTGGCGGCAGAAGGGCTGTTTGCGGAGGAGCGCAAGCAGGTCATCCCCTATCTGCCGCGCGTCATCGGCGTCGTCACCTCGCCGACCGGCGCCGTCATCCGCGACATCCTGCACCGGCTGGAGGATCGCTTTCCCCGCCACGTCCTCGTCTGGCCGGTACGGGTGCAGGGCGAGACCAGCGCGGCCGAGGTCGCCGCCGCCATCGCCGGCTTCAACGCCTTGCCCGAGGGCGGGCGCATTTCGCGGCCCGACGTCATCATCGTCGCCCGCGGCGGCGGCTCGCTCGAAGACCTGATGGGCTTCAACGAGGAGATCGTGGTGCGCGCCGCGGCCGCCTCGCTGATCCCGCTGGTTTCCGCCGTTGGCCACGAGACCGACGTCACCCTGATCGACCACGCCGCCGATCTGCGCGCGCCGACGCCGACAGGCGCGGCCGAGAAGGTCGTGCCGGTGCGCGCCGAGCTGATGAGCCTCGTCGCCGATCTCGCGCGCCGCCAGGCCGGGGCGATACGCCGCCTCTCCGATCGCCGCCGCAGCGACCTGCGCGCGCTCGCCCGCGCCTTGCCCGGCCCCGAGGCGGTGCTATCGGGGCCGCGCCAGCGGCTCGATCTCGTCTCGGCCCGCCTCGCCCCGGCGCTCGCGCGCAACGCCCGCGCGCATGAGCAGCAGCTAGCGTTGGCCTCGCAGCGCCTCGCCCGGCATTCGCCGCTGCTGCGGCTGGCGACGGCTCGCAAGGATGTCGAGGGACTGTCCAAGGCCATGGCCGTTGCCCGCGCCAACATCCTGCGGCGCGAGCGGGACCGGATCGGGCGCGACGGTGATCGCCTCGGAGCGGCGGGGGGCAATCTCGCGGCAGCCTTCGCACGCCTGCTCCAGCGCCGTCGCGACCGGCTGGGCAGCGTCTGGGCGTTGGCGGCTTCGCTCGGTCCCGAGGCCGTGCTGGCGCGCGGCTATGCGCTGGTGCGCGACGAGGCGGGGGCAGTGATCCGCGATCCGGGGCAGCTGCGCGCGGGTCAGACCCTCGGCGTGCAGATCGCCGGCGGACGCTTCGGTGTGGTCGTGGCGGGGGGCGGGGAGGGGCCCGCCCGTTCGGCGCGGCCCACCCGGCGCGATGGGCCGAAGACGGCGCAGGGCGACCTGTTCTGAGCGGCTCCCGTCTCAGAGCCCCTTGAGGAAGGCCTTCACCCGCTTGATTGCGTCCTCGCGCGCCTCCGGATTGGTGCCGACGGTCGCCTTGCCGGTGCCGGTCGCGGAGAAGGCGATATCGCTGCGCTCCTTCACCTCCAGCCGCGGATGGTCGAAATCATGCAGCGCGCCCGGATAGATCACGATCTCGACCTTTTCGCCGCGGCCCCTTGCGGCCTTGGCGAGATAGTCGCAAGGGCCGGGCGGGGTCCAGTCGTCCGCGTCGCCGACGAGCATCAGCAGCGGCAGCCGCGCCATGAAGCTGCTCGACTCGGATTGCGCCCGGCAGCCCGGGTAGAAGGCGATCGCCCGGGCGAAATCCGGCTGCTCGTCGGCCGGCCGGCGGTCCTTGCGGATGGCGGCCAGCACGCTCGAGCCGCCGCCGGACCAGCCGAGCAGGGCGATCCGCTCGGGTCGGACTTCGCTGCGTGCTTGCAGCCAGTGCCGCGCGGCCGCGGCATCCGCGACGCGTTCGCGGCTGGCCCGCACGGTGACCTCCTTGGCGCCGCATTGCGAGCCCAGCCGGCGCGAGCCGTAGCTGTCCGGCATCAGGACGACATAGCCTTCCGCCGCGAGGCGCTCGCCCCAGTCGGAATGGCGCAGCGAGATCTTGCCGCTTTCGCGGAACAGGCCGCCGCAGCCATGCAGGGCGACGACGGCCGGGAACGGCCCCGGCCCCTTCGGCCGGTAGAGCACGGCGTCGAGATCGCCGTCATAGCTCGGCAGGCGCACCCGCTCGTAGCCGCCGGCCAGCGCCGCCCCGGCCAGCAGCGACAGCACCGCCATCGCCGCGGCGAGGCGCGCGACGCAGGCAATCACGAGACTGGACTTCGTCGGGCGCAGCGCTATCACGGGACGGGATTATCTCGACAATGCCCGAGCGGATCAACGGTTTAGATATATCGTCATGAACATCAGCAATCGCCCCCCGATGCCGGGGCCCGAGGCGGCCCTCGATTACGCCCATGGCGAGTTCCGCGTCGTGCGCCCCGGCGCCTTCGTCCGCTGCGCGGTGACGGGCGCGCCGATCCGCCTCGAGGATCTGCGCTACTGGTCGGTGGACTGGCAGGAGGCCTATGCCTCGCCCGAGGCGGTCCAGCTAAGGCTTCGCCGCGCCGGCCGTGTCTGAGCCGGCAGCGCCAGCCAGCAGGGCCTCGATGCGCTCCGGTGCGTCGAACACCAGCCTGACAGGCACGGGCAGGAGCCGCCCGCGCTCCTCCTCGGGCCAGAGCGGCGCGAGCTTCACCCAGTCCTTTTCCGTGGTGGCGATCAGGCTGTCATAGAGCGCGGCCTCCGCGACCATCGCCTGGACATCGTCGCGACTATAGGCGTGATGGTCGCCATAGGCGCGCTCGGCCACGATCCGCGCCCCCGCATCCCGCAGTGTTGCGGCGAATTTGTCGGGCCGGCCGATACCGGAGACCGCCAGCACGGGTTGCCCGTTCAACCGGGCGCTGGCCTCGGCCGCCGGCTCCAGCCGCGCGGTCAGGCAGGCGATCGCGCGCCGGCCCGCCGCCGCGGCGACAGCCTCGCCGGCTGCTCCTGGGCCGATGACGAGCACCGTGTCGATCTCGCCGAGCTGTGCTTCGAGCGGCGCGCGCAAAGGCCCCGCCGGCAGGCACAACCCGTTGCCGACGCCCGAGGCACCGTCCACCACGGCGAGCCGCCAGCGTTTGGCGAGGCTCGGATTCTGCAGGCCGTCATCCATCACGATGACGCTGGCGCCCAGCGCCCGGGCGAGGCCAGCCCCGGCAACGCGGTCCCGCGCCACCACGGTGCGGGCATGGCGTGCCATCAGCAACGGCTCGTCGCCGACGGCGCGCGCCGCATGGTGCTGGGCATGGACCTCGACCGGCCCGCGCAGCGAGCCGCCATAGCCGCGCATCAGGACGAAGGGCGTCTCGCCGCGCTGCGCCAGCAGCTCGGCGAGCGCGATGGCGGTCGGCGTCTTGCCGGCACCGCCGGCGACGAAGTTGCCGACGCAGATGACGGGCACCCCGCAGTCGGCGCCCGGCCGCCGCATCCGCTGCAGCGTGATCGCGCCATAGACCCATCCGATCGGGGAGAGCAGCCGGGCGAGCAGGCCGGGCGGCCGCCACCAGAAGGCGGGCGCCCGCATCAGGCGGCGCCGTCGCGCTGGCCGAGCGCCATCCGCATCAGCAGGGGCTCGAGCGCCTGGATCGTCCGGTTGAGGGCGCCGCCGAGTTCGGCGCTGGTCTGGGCGGCGGCGCGCGCGGCCTGGCGCGCGCTGGCGGGGTCGCTCAGCCAGCGATGCACCGCTCCGGCCAGCCCCTGCGCGTCGGCGACCTCGCGCGCTCCGCCGCCGGCGTCGAAGGCGGCGAAAATCTCGGCATTGTTGTGGACGAAGGGGCCGTGCAGCAGCGCGCAGCCGAGCTTGGCCGGCTCGATCGGATTGTGCCCGCCGATCATCGGCACCAGCGAGCCGCCGAGATAGGCCACCTGCGAGAGCCGGTAGAACAGGCCGAGTTCGTTGACCGTGTCGGCGATGTAGAGCTCGGCGTCGCGCTCCGGCATCTGGCCGGCGGCCCGGCGCGCGAGGGCGATGCCGTTGGCCTCGGCCAGTGCCTCGATCTCGACGCCGCGCTGTGGATGGCGCGGCGCGATGATCGTCAGCAGATGGGGCAGATAGGGCTTGATCGCGAGATGGGCGGCGATGACCTGTTCCTCCTCGCCCGGATGCGTGCTGGCCGCGACCCAGACCGGACGCCCGGTGGTCAGGCCGTCGAGAATCGCCAGCGTGTCGGCGTCGGCGGGCGGGGCGGGGACGTCGAATTTCAGGTTGCCGGCGACGCCGACGCGCGGCGCGCCGAGCTGCGCCAGCCGCTCCGCATCACCCTGCGACTGGGCAAGGCAGGATTCGAAGCAGGAGAGCAGGAAGCGCGAGGTTCGCGGCGCCCTGTACCAGCGCGCGAAGGACCGCTCGGACATGCGGGCATTGACCAGGACCAGCGGCACCTCGCGCCGACGCGCCTCGACCAGGAGATTGGGCCAGATCTCCGACTCGCAAATCAGCCCGAGCGAAGGCCGCCAGTAATCGAGGAAGCGACGCATGTAGCGCGGCACGTCGAGTGGAAGATACTGGTGGATCACGCCGGCCGGCAGCCGTGCCGCCAGAAGCGTCGCCGAGGTTACCGTCCCGGAGGTCACGAGCACGGTCAGCCCGCGTTTCTGCAGCCGCGCCACCAGCGGCAGCAGCGTCACCGTCTCGCCGACGCTGGCGCCGTGGAGCCAGACGAGAGGGCGGTCCGGCCGGCGCACGCCCGGATAGCCGCGCCGCTCGGCCAGACGCGTCGGATCCTCCTTGCCGCGGCGACGACGCCACAGCAGGAGCCCCGCCGCGGCCGGCTCGAGCAGGCCGGTCAGCAGCCGGTAGCCGGTGAGGATCGCGCCCTTGCCGCTCACGGCGCCGCTCCTGGCGCCGCGCCTTCGGCGGCGAGCCGCGCCTGCCGCAGCCCGGCGCCGGGGTCCTGCGCGCCGACCAGCGCATAGGCGCGGGCATGGACCGCGTCGAGGCCGGCTTCCAGCGCCAGCCGCGCCGCCTCGCAGGTGGCCTCATCGGCCTCGCGCGCGACATGGATCGCCTCGCCGACGACGATGGCGCCGCGGCCGAAGGGCAGGCCGATCGAGGCCCGGTCCCAGCTCTTGAAGTCGATGCGCCGGCTCGTCACCACCGCGATCGGGTGCAGCGGGCGCCCGGAGGCCCGCGCGAGCTGGATGATGCCCGGCCCGACGATGCGGGCGCGCTTGGGGATGTCGGCGGTCAGCACCATGGTCTCGCCGGCCTTGAGCCGCTTCAGCATGGCGAGGAAGGCGCTGGCGCCACCCTTCTCGCGGATCTTCTTGCCGAGCGCGCCCGAGCCGCGGATCGCGCCGATGCCGAGCTGGCGCAGCGCCACGGCATTGAAGCCGCCATCGCCATGGCGCGAGACCAGCGAACAGGCCGGCATCCAGTCCGGCCGCGAGAACGGGATCATGATGTGCTGGCCGTGCCACATCGCGATGATCAGCGGCAGCTCCGGGCGCACGCGCTCATAGATGTCCGCCGGCTCGACGACGAAGCGGTTGGTGCGCTGCACGAGGCGCAGATACCCGGCCAGCATGCGGCCGAGCGCTTCCTGCGCCACGCGCGTCTTGAGAATCGAAAAGCCCATGAAGCTGGCGTCGAACCCTTCAGGTGTCGGGGTCGAGCAGGCGGTGGAGATGCACGATGAAATAGCGCGTCTGCGCCTGGTCGACGGTGGCCTGGGCCTTGGCCTTCCAGGCGGTATGGGCGCTCGCATAGTTCGGGAACACGCCGACGACGTCGATCTTGGAGAGGTCCTTGAAGGTCACGCCCTCGAGGGAGCTGAGCTCCCCGCCGAAGACGAGGTGAAGAAGCTGTTTCTGTTCCGGTTCGGCCACCATCGATCCCTCCAGCCTATGCTGTTGCCCGCGCGAACAGCGCGGCACCAGTTAAGCCATCCGCGTCCGCGGCGCGAGTGCCCAACGCCGCTGGAGGGGCAGTCGTCGCTGCAAAACGCGCAAAATGATGTCAGAGGCGCTGGGGCTGCGTATCCCGCAACCGCTGCATCGCCGAGAGCAGGGGCGCCGACAGCCCGTTGCCGCTGGCGACCAGCACGCCGTGGACCGGCGTCGCCCGATTGTAGACCACCGTCTCGCCCGCGCTGCCGCTCATTGTGCCACCCGCTTCGCGCAGGATCAGATCGGCGGCGGCGAGGTCCCAGTCGCGCGCATCCGCCGAGATCAGGCCGGCGTCGATCGAGCCGTCCGCGATCCGCGCGAGCCGGAGCGCGAGCGAGGGAATCTTGTCGACTGGCTCGAAGGGCTCGATCCGCGCCAGCGCGTCGAGCATCGGCTTGGGGCCGGCGATCCGGGCGGTGCCGAGGCTGCCGAGCCGCGAGGTGGAGATGGCGGCGCCATTCTTCTGTGCTCCGCCGCCGCGCAGCGTCGTATAGGTCGCCGCGCTCGCCGGCGCATGCACCACGCCCAGCACCGGCTCGCCCTCGTCGAGCAGGGCGACGCAGACGGCCCAGTCCGGCGAGCCACTCATATAGGCGCGCGTGCCGTCGATCGGGTCGACGACCCAGACGAAGCGGCGCGACAGCCGCAGCGCGTCGTCCACCGTCTCCTCGGAGAGCCAGGCGGCCTCCGGAAGCAGCACGGAGAGCCGGATGCGCAGGAAGGTGTCGACGCCGATGTCGGCCTCGGTGACCGGAGAGCCGCCGCTCTTGGACCAGGTCCGGGCGGCGGTCTTGGCGCCGGGCCGGAACAGATCGCTGGCGATGGCGCCCGCCTCGAGGCAGCTTTCGCGCACGGCCCTGAGCAGATCCGGTGCGATGGGTAGCGGGGGCGTGCTCATGCGCGTTCCCTACGGAGGGCCGCGGCGCGCTTCAAGGAAAAATGCGTCTGCGACCCGAAAGACTCCGTCAAGCATCATGCAGGAAACAGACCATCCGGAGGCCCCGAAAGGCCCGAACACGCTCCTTTAACCCAACCGCTTAAGCGCTCGGAGACGCCTGCGACGCAATCTCGACCTGCAAGCACGAGCGCCCCGGACTTCACAGAGGGCTCCGATGCGGCAGGGATTACAGAGAGGCGTCCAATCCATGGCCAGAGTCACGCCGGCCGCCGGGGAGTTCGGCTTCATGCCGCAGCTTCCCGGCCGCGCGACCGACCCGACGATCGTTCCCCGCAATCCGATGCCGGCGCAGCCGGACGCGCCGCGCATCGAGCGGATCGGCTCCGTCCGCATCCTGCGCGGCGCGGCCGGATGGCGCGGCGTTTCGCTGCGGCTGGCCCATGCCACGGGCGACGACCAGCTGTTCCAGCTCGCCCTGACGGCGGGTGACGGCCGCTCGATCACGGTCGCCACCGTGGACGAGTCCGATGCCGTGGCGCTGTGGCGCGACTGCGGCCGCGCGAGCGGCATGACGCTGCTGCTCGAAACCAGCGATGGCCAGATTTCGGAGCCGTTTCCGCAGATCGGCCCGCTCGCGCTCGGCCCGATCCGCGTCAGGCGCCGGCATTCCTTCCTGAACGGTCGCCGGCCGCGCTTCCTCGTGCGCCGCAAGACCGGCCGGCTCGCCGAGCGGCCGGTCATCGTCGCCGGCGAACGGCTGACGGACTAGAATCCCCAGAAGAGGTGGCGGCCGAGCGCATCGAGCGCAAAGCCCGCCGCCAGCAGCAGGCCGGCATGCCAGTTCGAGCGGAACAGCGAGAGCGCGACCGGCGCGCTCGCCGCCTTGAGTTTCGAGACCTGCCAGCCGAGATGGCCTGCGAAGGCGGCAAGCCCAGCATAGGCGAGCGGCCCGCCGCCCGCGCTCCAGGTCGCCAGCCCGGCCAGCACGACCGCCAGCGCAAAGCACAGCGCGATCGCCTCCCGACCATGCGCGCCGAAATAGCGCGCGCTCGACTTGATGCCGGCGATGACGTCGTCCTCGATGTCCTGCATCGCGTAGATCGTGTCGTAGCCGACCGTCCAGACGACCGCCGCCGCATAGATCAGGAAGGCCGGCGCATCGAGCCGCCCGAAGACGGCGCTCCAGCCGAGCAACCCGCCCCAGGAAAAGGCCAGCCCCAGCACGAACTGGGGCATGTTGGTGATCCGCTTCATGAACGGGTAGATCGCGACGATCGCGAGCGAGGCGATGCCGGCGGCGATGGTGAAGCGGTTGAACTGCAGCAGCACCGCCAGCCCGACGAAGGACAGCCCCACCATGAACAGCGCGGCGGCCCTGGCCGTGACCTGGCCCGAGGGCAAGGGCCGGCCGCGCGTGCGCGCCACCTGCGCGTCGAGTTTGCGGTCGACGATGTCGTTGAAGGTGCAGCCTGCGCCCCGCATCACGACCGCCCCGATCAGGAAGAGCAGGCAATGCCAGAGGTTCGGAAAGGGCGCTCCCGAGGCGATCGCGGCCAGTCCCGCCGCCCACCAGCACGGCAGCAGCAGGAGCTGCCAGCCGATCGGCCGCTCGATCCGGGCGAGCTTGAGAAAGGGCCGCAGCCGTCGCGGTGCACGTGTATCGACCCAGTGCCCGGTCAGGGCATCGGGCAGGGGAGCGTCCGGGGACGGCGTCTCAGGGGGCGTGAGGGGATGCCCGGGCGCCGGAGCCGACATGGCGAACGCAAGCCCGGCTTAGAGTGCGCCCTGCGGAATGCGCATGCCGCCGCCGGTGATCGCATCGCCGCCGGCGAAGGGGTTGCCCGCGCCCTGAGCCTGCTGCTGGGCGCGGCGCATCATCTCGGCCTGCTGCTTCACCGCGTTGCAGGCCTGGGTGCGGACCGTCGCCGCCTTCTGGTTATCGGCCTTCATGCCCTCGATGAAGGAGGGCGGAATCTGGCACCAGTCCTGGTTGTCCGTCGCGAACTTGACCGTGGTCGCGCCATTGCTGACCAGCTTGGTCATCGTGCTGCAGGCCTGCTGCGGGGTGAGCTTGCGCTTTGATTTCTGCGCGGCGTTGAGCGACGTGATGAGCGCCTGGCGCTCCTGCAGCAGCGTCTGCATCTTCTCGCAGCCCGAGGCCTGGGCGCGGGCGGGCGCGGCATCGATGAGCACCGCCGCCGCGAGGCCCATGGTCGCGATCAATCCGGAAGCCATCCTGCGCCGCATCTCGTTTTCGCTCCCCATCCTGCGCGGGCCACCAGCCCACGCGGTTTCCTTAACAGCAAGCCCGTGTTAGCGCCAAGGTCCTTTGCGCGCCGTGCCGGCACGGGGCCCTCGCCACGGAATGGTGCCGATACGCCACGAATGTGGCGGTTTTGGCGTGGGTGCGGCCGGTTCGGCGGCGGCGAGGGGCCAGGACGCCTGCTGCGACGAAAGTGCTCGAACCGATGCCCATCCCCGATGTCGCCCGCCACCGGCTGTTTCTGGAGCCAGCGCTCACGCAGGGCGCCCGCCTTCCCCTCGAGCGCGAGCAGGCGAATTACCTTTTGTCCGTCCTGCGCATGAAGCAGGACGACATTGTGCTCGTCTTCAACGGTCACGACGGCGAATGGCTCGCCGCCATCTCGGTCGAGGGGCGCAAGCAGGCGAGCCTGACCCTCATCAGGCAGACAAGGCCGCAGCCGCCGGCGCCGGATCTGCACTATCTCTTCGCCCCGCTCAAACATGCGCGGCTCGATTACATGGCCCAGAAGGCGGTCGAGATGGGTGCCGGCGTGATCCAGCCCGTGCTCACCCGCCGCACCCAGGTCTCGCGCCTCAATCTCGACCGGATGCGCGCCAATGCGGTCGAGGCGGCCGAACAATGTGGCATCCTCAGCCTCCCCGCGATTCGGGCCGAGCGACCGCTCGAAGCCGCGCTTGAGGCGCTCGAGCCGGAACGGCTGCTGGTCTTCTGCGACGAGGCGATGGCGCAGGCGAGCCCCGTGGCGGCCTTGTCGCAGGCGAAGCCCGGCCCGCTCGCCGTGCTGATCGGCCCCGAGGGCGGATTCGACGAGGGCGAGCGGCAGCGCATTCTGGCGCGTCCCGGCACGCTGCCGATTTCGCTCGGCCCGCGCATCCTGCGCGCCGACACCGCGGCGGTCGCCGCGCTTGCCCTGGTGCAGGCCATCCGGGGCGACTGGCCGCACTGACACCGGAACGGTCGCCCGCGTCCCGCGTTCGGTCGGAGTGGGGGACGCATTCTCGACTCAATCGGGGGCAGGCTGGCGCGCCGAACTCGCCGCCGGCGGGTGCGCGATTCGGCGTTGCCGAGAGCTGGCGAGCCGACCCCTGAGCGACGAGGATGAGAGCATGGACGCGAGCTGCCGCTTCGGCATCGAGGAGGAGTACTTTCTGTCCGATGCCGCGAGCCGCGGGATCGTGCGCAAGGTCTCGCCCGCCTTCATCGCGGCGGCTCATGAGGCCTTTCCGGATGAAGTGCAGCGCGAGATGCTGCAGTCGCAGATCGAGGTGGCGACGCCGGTCTGCAGCTCGATGGCGCAGGCGCGCGGGGCCCTGACGACGCTGCGCACGGGCCTGGCCGGCCTGGCCCTCGAGCACGACATGCTGCTGCTGGCCTGCGGGACCCACCCCAGCGCCGCCTGGTCGCGGCAGCGCGCGACCGACGCCTCCCGCTACGACGCTCTCATGCGCGATCTGCAGATGCTGGGCAGCCGCAACCAACTCTGCGGGCTGCATGTCCATGTCGAGGTCGCCGACGATGACGAACGCATCCGGTTGATGGCCCGCATCATGCCGTTCCTGCCGCTGCTGCTGGCGCTCTCGACCTCCTCGCCCTTCTGGCAGGGCCGCCGCACCGGGTTGATGGGCTACCGCCTCGCGGCCTATGGCGAATTGCCGCGGACGGGGCTGCCTGATCTCTTCGCCGATCCCGCGGATTACCGTGCCTATGTCGACACCATGGTCGCGGCGGGCGCGATCAAGGATGCGAGTTATCTCTGGTGGGCGATCCGCCCGTCCAACAGGCATCCGACGCTTGAATTGCGGATCGCCGACAGTTGCACGCGCCTCGACGACACGCTCGCCATCGCCGCGCTCTATCGCTGCCTCGTCCGCCATCTGCTGCGGCAGCCGTCGCTCAACCGGGACCTGACCGCGGCCTCGCGGGCGATCGCGGCGGAGAACCTCTGGCGCGCGCAGCGCTACGGCATCCATGGCGGAATGGTCGACGAGGCCAGCCGCGGCATGCGCAGCGTGCCGAGCCTGATGGAGGATCTCGTCGCGCGCCTCGCCGAGGACGCGCAGGCGCTGGGCTGCTCCGCCGAACTGGAAGCCTGCCGCGCGATCGCGGCGCAGGGCACGAGCGCGGATGTCCAACTCGCGGTCTATGAGGAGGCGCGCGCCCGCGCCGGTGGGCCGGCGGCGGGCCTCGCCGCCGTGATCGACTGGATCGCATCCGAGACCCGGCTCGACCGAACCGGCTGGGGACGGGGAACGCAAGACGGGCCCGGCACGGCCTGAGCCCACGGGGAGCCCTGCGCCGGAGGGGATGCGCCCCCGCGCGAATGCGCAGGACAGGTCGTTGTCGCGGGTTCGCGCCTCGCCTATGTCTGGCGCACCCGGAGCCTGAGATCCGCCTCGCCAGACCGGCGCGGCGAGCCTGGCCGTCCTGTTGTTCTGCCGGAGCACCCATGGCTCGCGACCTGTCCGATTCGACCCCGATCGGGTCCAAGACCGAACTGATGTCCTGGATCGCGGCTGGGGAGAAACCGCCCTCGGCCTTCCGGCTCGGCACCGAGCACGAGAAGTTCCCGTTCTACCGGGATGACCTGTCCCCGGTGCCCTATGAGGGGCGCGCAGCTGCTGGGGGACGCCCCGCCGCGGGCGGAATTCGTCATCTGCTGGAGGGGATGCAGGGCAAGCTCGGCTGGGAGCCGATCGTCGACGCCGGCCATGTCATCGGTCTCGCCGGCCCCGATGGCGGCGGCGCGATTTCGCTGGAGCCGGGGGGCCAGTTCGAGCTGTCGGGCGCCCCGGTCGAGACGCTGCACCAGACTGCGGCGGAACTCGCCGGCCATCTCGACGATCTCAAGGCGATCGCCGAAGTCCATGGCATCGGCTTCGTCTCGCTCGGTCACTCGCCGCTCTGGACGCGGGCGCAGACGCCGATGATGCCGAAGAGCCGCTACAGGATCATGGCCGACTACATGCCGAAGGTCGGCTCCCGCGGCCTCGACATGATGTTCCGCACCTGCACGGTTCAGGTGAACCTCGATTTCGCGACCGAGGCCGACATGGTCAGGAAGCTGCGCGTGGCCCTGGCCCTGCAGCCGCTGGCCACGGCCCTGTTTGCGTCCTCCCCCTTCTCGGAGGGCCAGCTCAACGGCTTCCAGTCGATGCGCTCGGAAATCTGGCGCGACACCGACAAGGCTCGCTCGGGCATGCTCGCCTTCGCCTTCGACGAGGCGATGTCCTACGAGGCCTATGTCGACTGGGCGCTCGACGTTCCCCTTTATTTCGTCAAGCGCGGTGACACCTATCACGACGTGGCGGGCGCCTCCTTCCGCGATCTGATGGCTGGACGCCTGCCTCAGCTTCCCGGTGTGACGGCGACGATCTCGGACTGGGCCAATCACCTCGGCACGCTCTTCCCGGAGGCCCGCCTGAAACGCTTCCTCGAGATGCGCGGCGCCGATGCCGGCCCGCCGGAACTGCTGAATGCGCTGCCCGCCTTCTGGGTCGGGCTGCTCTACGACCAGGCGTCGCTCGATTCCGCCTGGGACCTCGTCAAGGGCTGGAGCGAGGCGGATCGCCAGGCACTGCGCGATGCCGTTCCCAGGCAGGGGCTGGCCGTGACCGTTGCCGGCCGCGGCCTGCGCGAGATCGCGCGCGAGGTGCTCGCCCTGTCGCGGGCCGGGCTCGCCCGCCGCGCGCGGCACGACCAGAACGGGGTCGACGAGACCGGCTTCCTCGATCCGCTCGATGCCATGGTCGCCGCCGGCCAGGTTCTCGCGCAGGATCTGGTGGAGCGCTATCGCGGCGCCTGGAAGGGGCGGATCGAGCCGCTCTTCGAGGATTTCAGGCTATAATGCGCGGCTTCCGGCGAGAAAGCGACCCTTTATGGGCATTGCAGTGATCGGATTAACGATTTGGCCGCGATTGTCCGCTAGCGTCCAGTCTCATGAAAACGCTGCTCGCCCTTCTTGCTGATCTTGGTCGGGACCAACGCGGTGCCACGGCCATCGAATATGGCTTCATCGCCGCCTTGATGACGGTGGCGACGATCGCCACGATCACTCAGATCGGGTTGAACGTCGGCGAACTGACGTCGCGGGTGATGGCCGGCCTGAACTGACCCGCCGGCCCCGGTTTCTACTCCGCCGCCGTCTTGAAGCTCGCCAGATTGTCCAGGCTCTGGATGATGTGCTCGGCCAGCGCGTTCGACAGCACCGAGGGGTCGAAGCGCGTGCGCAGCAGCCCGATCTTGCAGGAGGGCAGCGTCGCGAAGCCCTCCGCCGGCCCCATTATCCGCATGCCCGGTCTGACGGCGCTCTCCGGCAGGACGGAGACGGCGAGCCCCGCGAGAACGGCGGCGCCGACCGCGGTCGAGTTCCAGCTGGCATAGAGCACGCGGAAGCGCCGGCCCTTGTTTTCCAGCGCATCGACCGCCGCCTGGCGCCAATTGCAGTTGGGCCGGCCCAGCGCCAGCGGCAGCGGGTCTTCCTCATGCACGCCGTGCCGGGCCGAGGTGACCCAGAGCAGCGGCTCGATCCGGATGATCTCGCCCTGTCCGCGGCTTTCGACATGGGTGATGATGGCGAGGTCGATGTCGCCCGCGGCGATCCGCTCCGCCAGCATCGGCGTCGGCTCGCAGACGACCGTGACCTCGGCCCGCGGGTTGGAGCGCGCGAAGCGCGCCAGGATCTCCGGCAGGTAGCGGTCGGCATAGTCGTCGGGCACGCCGAGCCGGATGCGCCCCTTGAGGTCGGCATCGGCGAAACTGGCGACGCATTCGAGGTTCAGCCGCACGATCCGCCGGGCATAGTCGAGCAGCCGCTCGCCATCCTCGGTCAGCTTGGCATGGCGCCCGTCGCGCCCGAACAGAGGCCGCCCGACGCGCTCCTCCAGCCGCTTCATCTGCATCGACACCGCCGACTGCGTCTTGAACACGATCTCGGCCGCGCGGGTGAAGGAGCCGGTATCGGCGATCGCCACGAAAGTCTTGAGCTGGTCGGCATCGAGCACATGAGCCATGGAGAAGCCTCGCGGTCGGTCCATCAATATCCGTGTTGTCAAGGATCATAAGCATTCGTTTGGCTGATGACCAGCGGAAAGCTAACCTGCTTTCACCATCCGGTCCTGCCAACGGCGCGTCCAGGCAGGACAGAGGTGTTCACCGTCGCTCGTCCACAGGAGGCCGTCATGCTGCTCATGACATTCGCCACGAAGTCGCTCTCGTCCGTCTCGGCCGGTGCCACGCGTGTGGTGACCCTCACGCTCAAGCCGGTGAATGCCATCGTGAAAGCCCTGATCCATCGCCGAGAGGTGATGCGCCTGGGCGAACTCGACGAGCGCGCCCTCAAGGACATCGGGCTCGTCCGCTCCGATCTCGACGGTGCCCTCTCGGTCTCCTGGCTTTCGGACCCCTCGCTCATCCTCGCCGAGCGCTCCAGCGCCCGTCATAGCATCGCCTCGCTGCGCCGTCAGGCGGCGCTCCAGCAGGCGGAGCGGGTCGCCCCGGCCCAGCCGATCGTGTCCGCCCGGCCCGCGCTGGCGGCGTCCGCGCGGCGTGCCGCCGTGGCCGAAACGGTTGCGTGCAGCGCCTGACCCCTTGGGGCTGCACGTTCCTGCGGGCAGAGGCTTCGTGCCTCCGCCCCTTTTCATGTCTGGTGGTCAGCGCCGGCCCGGCCCGCCGAACATCGTGTCGAAGATCGACTTCATCGCCTCCTGATGGCTGTCCTGCACCTGACGCCCGGTCTCGAACATCTGGTTGAGGGCATCGAGGCCGATGGCGCCGGGCCCCGCACCGGCGGAAGGTGCCGCGTCCTGCGGTTCGGGCTCCGGCGACGGGCGTGCCGCGCGCCGCTCCGGCTCGGGCTGGGCCTGCGCGCCGCCCAGCATGCCGGTCAGGATCTGGCCGAACATCCCGCCCATCTGGTCCATGCCCATCTGCCCGCCCGGCATCTGGCCGCCGCCGAAGGGTCCGCTGCCCTGCGTCTGCCCGCCGGCCGGCGCCTGGGCGTTCCCGAACAGGCTGCCGAGAATCGCCTCAAGCGGGTTCGCCGGGTTCGCCGACTGCGGGGCCGGAGCCGGCTGCATCCCCGGTATCTGGCCGCGCATCATTTCGGCGAACTGGCCGAGGATGCCGCCGAGACCGTTGCTTTGCATCGATTTGGTCAGCCCGCCCATCACCATCGCCGCGATGACCGGCAGCATTTGCTTCAGCACGGCCTGGCCGACGCCGCTCGTCGCCGCCGCCTGCGCCGCCACCGCATTGCTGACCTCCTTCGAGCCGAAGAGCTGGCTCAGGGCATCCGTGCCGGCGCTGCGGGCATTGTCGGGAATGCCGTCACCATTGGCGTCGAAGATGTGGCCGAAGGGCGAGGCGGTCATCATCTGGGCCAGTGAGCCGAAGGCATAGGGGTCCTGCGTCTGCCGCTGCAGGCCCATCGAGAAAGCGGGCAGCAACGCGTCGATCGCGGCTTGCGTCTGCTGCGGGCTCAGCCCGTATTGCCGGGCGAGGTTCTCCATCGCCTGGCCGTTCTGGGCCTGCTGCATCATCTCGAACAGATTCATCATGGCGTGCCTCCGGCTGCTGCGCGGTCTGTCGCCGCCTGAAGGCTCCGACGATAACAGGGCGGGGGGGCGAGGCAAGCCGTGGCCGGCTCGGGGTCAGCCGCCGCTCGCCTGGCGCTCCAGCCGGGTGATCCCGCGATAGGCGAAGACCAGCGCCAGCACGCCAAAGGCGACGGCGCCGACAGCCGAACCGACGAGTGCGCCTTTCGGCCCGGCATAGTGCGCGCCGAGCCAGGCGAGGGGGATCGTGCCCAGCGTCGCGCGGCCCCAGCTGAACAGCGTCGACAGCAGCGGCATGCCGAGATTGTTGAAAGCGGCGTTGGCGACGAAGAGCAGGCCAACGAACACCCACATCGGCCCGACGACGAGGCAGAAGAAGGTGAGCAGCTCGGCCGTCAGCCCGGTCGCGCCGAAGGCGCTCGCGATCGGTCCGCGCGCCAGCGCCAGCACCGCTCCCGAAACGACGACGCAGCCGATCGCGAACTGGACCGAGGCGGTCAGGCCGGCGCGCATCCGGTCGAAGCGCCCGGCGCCCCAGTTCTGCGCCAGGATCGGCCCGACCGCGCCAGTCAGCGCAAACAGCACGCCGAACGCCACCGGCACGAGCCGGTCCATGATCGCCAGGGCCGCCATCGCGCTGTCGCCGAAGCGGGCGAAGATGCTGGCGAAGACCGCATTCGCGATCGGGTTGGACAGATTGGTCAGGATCGCCGGTCCCGCGATGGCGAAGGTGCTCGCGCCGTCGCGTCTCACGCCCGCCAGGCTCGGCCGCGCGACCATGTCGTGGACCCACACCGCCCCATGCAGCCCGGTCGCGACGATGACGACACGCGCGATCACGATCGCCCAGGCGGCGCCGTCCGGCCCGAGCCCGAAGCCGAAGATCAGCAGCGGGTCGAGCCCGGCGGTGACGATCCCGCCGCCCAGTGTCACGAACATCGCCCGTCGCGCATCGCCGACGGCCCGCAGGACTCCCGACAGCCCCATGCCAGCGGCCATCAAGACATTGGAGGGCAGCACGATCCACAGGAAGGAGAGCGCGACGCGGTGAGATTCGTCATGGGCGCCGAGCAGGCGCAGCAGCCAGGGCAAAGCGGGCAGCGCGATCGCCGTCAGCGCCAGCGCCGCCAGGGCCATCAGAACCAGGGTCGAGGCGGCGATCCGTCGCGCTCCGGCCCGGTCACCCGCGCCCAGTGCGCGTGCCGTCAGCGCCGAGACCGCGATCATCAGCCCGATATTGATCGAGATCATCAGGTAGAGGACGATCGTGGCGAAACCGACGCCGGCCGTCGCCTCCGGCCGCCCGAGCCAGGAGACGTAGAGCAGCGAGAGCAGATCGACGACGAAGATCGCCATCAGGCCGATCGCGCCCGTCCCGGTCATCACCGCGACATGGCCCATCAGCGACCCGCTGACGAAGACGGCGGTCTGGGGCGAGGACCGCACGTTCACCGGCGAGGCTCGTTGCACGAGGGGGTGCGGCTGGTCGGTGCGGGAGAGCGTGCGGCTGGCATGTCGCGTCGGCTGGCTCGGCGAGGGGGACGGGGTGTTGTGGTGCGCCGCTCTGTCTAGGCTGTCCCGCGCCGGCAGGCGAGGGCCATCGCCGCCAACCCTCGATACCGGCCGCCTTTCTTGACATCGCCCGCGCCACGCCGAAAGAAGACCGCTGTCCAACCGGAGCCCCGCGTGACCAAGCCGCCGCTCGATATCCTGCTCTGTGCCCCGCGCGGCTTCTGCGCGGGCGTGGTGCGCGCGATCGACGCCGTCGAGAAGGCGCTGATCCTGCATGGCGCGCCGGTCTATGTCCGCCACGAGATCGTTCACAACAAATACGTCGTCGAATCACTGAAGCGGAAGGGCGCCGTCTTCGTCTCCGAACTGTCGCAGGTGCCGGACGCGACGCGGCCCGTGATCTTCTCCGCCCATGGCGTCGCGAAATCCGTTCCGGCGGAGGCCAATGCCCGCAACCTCTTCGCCATCGACGCGACCTGCCCGCTCGTCACCAAGGTCCATCGCGAGGCCGAGGTCCATCACAAGCGCGGCCGCCACATCCTGCTCGTCGGCCATGCCGGCCACCCCGAGGTGATCGGTACCATGGGTCAGCTGCCGCCGGGCGCGATCACCCTGATCGAGACGCTCGAGGATGTCGCGGCGCTCACCCCCCCGGCCGGCCAGCCGCTCGCCTATGTCACGCAGACCACGCTCTCGGTCGACGACACGCGCGGCATCGTCGAGGCGCTGCAGGCGCGCTTCCCGGAGCTGATCGCGCCGCACAAGGAAGACATCTGCTACGCGACGACCAACCGCCAGGAGGCGGTCAAGCGCGTCGCCCCGCAGGTCGAGGCGTTGATCGTCGTCGGCTCGCCCAACTCCTCGAATTCGCAGCGCCTGCGCGAGGTCGCCGAGCGCGCCGGCTGCCCGGTGGCCAGGCTCGTGCTGCGCACCGACGAGATCGACTGGGCGGCCTTCGGCGCCATCCGCACGCTCGGCATCACGGCCGGTGCCAGCGCGCCGGAGGTGCTGGTCGAGGAGATCATCGACGCCTTCGCCCAGCGCTACGAGGTCCGCGTCGAGACCGTCTCGACCGCCGACGAGAAGGTCTTCTTCCCGCTGCCGCGCGAATTGCGCGATGCGCCCGCAGCGGCCGAGTGAGCGAGAACCGTTTTGGCCGTCTATACCGAAGTGCCCGATGACGAGATGGCGGCGTTCGTCGCCCGCTACGGCATCGGTGATCTCCTCTCCGCCAAGGGCATCGCCGAGGGCGTCGAGAATTCGAACTACCTGCTGCACACGACTGAAGGGTTCTACATCCTCACCCTCTACGAGAAGCGGGTGAATCCGGATGATCTGCCCTTTTTCCTCGGGCTGATGCAGCATCTGGCGGCGCGCGGGTTGATCTGCCCGCAGCCGGTCAGCGACAGCCGCGGCGAGATGCTCGGCCGCCTCGCCGGGCGCCCGGCCGCGATCGTGACCTTCCTCGACGGCCTGTCGGTGCGCCGGCCGACCGCGACCCATTGCCAGGAGCTCGGCCGCGGGCTGGCGCTGCTGCACCAGGCCGGGGCCGATTTCGGCATGGAGCGGGTCAACGTGCTGTCCGTGCCGGGCTGGCGCCCGCTGGCCGAGCAGGCCGGCGCCGCGGCCGACACGGTTTCGGCCGGTCTGTCGGGCCGCGTCGCAGCCGAGATCGCGGTGCATGAGGCCGGCTGGCCGGAAGGGCTGCCGCGCGGCGTCATCCATGCCGATCTCTTCCCCAACAACGTCTTCTTCCTGAAGAACAAGCTCTCGGGGCTGATCGACTTCTATTTCGCCTGCACCGACGCCTTCGCCTACGATCTCGCGATCTGCCTGAACTCCTGGTGCTTCGAGGCCGACGCCTCCTTCAACCTGACCAAGGGCCAGGCCATGCTGGCGGGCTATGAGAGCGTGCGCCCGCTGACGGAAGCCGAGATCGAGGCGCTGCCGCAGTTCTGCCGGGGCTCGGCGCTGCGCTTCCTGCTGACAAGGCTGGTCGACTGGCTCAACGTGCCGCCGGGCGCGCTGGTCAAGCCGCATGACCCGCTCGAATACGACCGCAAGCTCGCCTTCCACCAGCGCGTCGCCGATGCGCGCGACTACGGGCTGAGGCGATGAGCGACACCGTCGAGGTCTGGACGGACGGCGCCTGCTCCGGCAATCCCGGCCCCGGCGCGCTTGGGGCTTGCCCCGTTCGCGCACAGCAAGATCGCCGGGGCCTGTGCCATGACTGACACCGTCGAGGTCTGGACGGACGGCGCCTGCTCCGGCAATCCCGGCCCCGGCGGCTGGGGCGTCATCCTGTCCTACAAGGGCACGCAGAAGGAGCTCTCCGGCGGCGAGGCGATGACCACCAACAACCGCATGGAGCTGATGGGCGCGATCGCGGCGCTGGAATCGCTGACGCGGCCTTGCACCGTCGCGCTCCACACCGACAGCCAGTATCTGCGCCAGGGCATCACCGCCTGGATCCATGGCTGGAAGAAGAACGGCTGGAAGACCGCCGACCGCAAGCCGGTCAAGAACGAGGAGCTCTGGAAGCGCCTTGACGCCGCGCTGAAGCCGCACAAGATCGAGTGGAAATGGGTCAAGGGCCATGCCGGCGACGTCATGAACGAGCGCGCCGACGAACTGGCCCGCGCCGGCATGGCGCCGTTCAAACCGGGGCGCTGAGGCCGCCCCCAGTCTTTGGCCGTCTGACGCGAGAACCCCCGGCCTTGGGGCCAGGGGTTCATCGCGTCCTCACCGCCTCGCCTCAGCGGCAGATCGTCTTGTAGCCGACGACGACGGTCTCGCCGGAGTAGCGGTCGAAGCGCTTGATCGGCTTCTCGAAGCACTCCTCCTCGGCCTCCTCGATGAAGCGCACCGGGCGCTGGTCGTAGCGGCCCTCGGCGTGGCGCGGCTGGCCGTGGACGATGGTGGCGCCGAGCAGCGCGCCGCCGAGGCCCGCCAGGGCGCCGATGGCGATCCGGGCGTTGCGGCCGTCCTTGGCCGAGGCCGTGGTCGGGGCGAATGTGGAGCCGGCGACCAGGGCGATGGTCAGGGCGGCGACGGTGCTGGTGAAGCTCTTGGTCATGACGCGTTCCTCGAAGGGTGGGCGGCGATCCGTTCGCCGATGAGTTGACCCTAGGGTGTTCGCGCCTGACCCGCTGTTCCGCAGGGAACGCGCGCGGGTCGGCCGTCTGGGAGAGGAGGCGGCCCTCCCGGTCTCCTGCGCCGTGAGTCAACGCCCTACGGCGTCTCGCTGCCGTGCCGGCCCCGCGGCCTCGCCATGGGGCATCAGCTGCAGCGCATCGGCGATGAGCAGGATCGCCGCCGAGCAGCACCAGCCCGCTGCCGAGCGCCGCGAGCGCCCGAAATGCCTGTCCCGCCGCCGCCTCCCTGTCCGCTGCCAAGTCCGGCTGCGGACTCGGGATAGGGGCTGCCGCGCCCCCGCGTCCATGCCCCGCGCGCCGGAGCTTTCAGCCCAGCGGCTGGCGATAGACGATGAAGCCGGATTTGTCGGCGACCTTGTCGTAGAGCGCCTGCGCCTGCGCGTTGCTCTCATGCGTCTGCCAGTAGACGCGAAAACAGCCCTTGGCTTGCGCCATCTGCCTGACCGCCTCGATCAAAGCGCGCCCCGCCCCCGTGCCGCGCGCTTCGGGCGCGGTGAACAGGTCCTGCAGATAGCAGATGTCCCGGCTGTTCCAGGTCGAGCGGTGGATCACCCAATGGACGAGGCCGATCAGCGCGCCCTCGCGCTCCCCAACGAAGCCGCCCATCGGCTCGGCCCCGCCGGTCAGGCGGGCGAAGGTGACGTCGCTGATGTCGGACGCAATCGAGGCTTTGTAAAACGTCAGATAGCCCTGCCAGAGCGGGTCCCAGCCGGAACGGTCGGCGGCAGTGAGCGGGCGGATGGACAGGGCGGTCATGGCAGGCTCCGGCGATCTCGGACGAGCCTAGCGCCGCCCTGCCGGGCTGTCTCATGACGAAGCGAGATCGGATTGATCAGTGGGGGAGAGGGGTGGCGAAGTCGTCCGATGGCCCCTAGCCGACATTTGGAAAGTCTGCTTGTGGGCAGTCTGCTGCGCCTGTCAGTCGAGCAACCGCGGGTGGCGCATCTGGCGCCAGCCATCCGGATTTTGTTGCAACGATGACCTTCGAAGGCCGGCTGGCTTCGTAGCCAGCCGGCCATCAAATTTCACATCTTCTTCAGGTCCTTGTAGGCCCCTTCGACCTTCAGGGTGATGGTCACGTTCTGGCTGCTCCGATTGCGCCAGAACCAGCCATGGGTTCCGTCGAAGCCCGCTTCGAGCACGCCGGAGTCCTTGGCGACGCTCCGTCCCTTCTTGTAGCTCGTCTCGATGCGCGTCCACGGAGTGCCGTGCATGTCGTAGTTCACCACTCCGCCCTGGACCTCCCAGGCGAACGTGGCCTTTGCTCCCTTGACCATCGTCATCTTGTACTCGACGCCCTCGTTCGGCTTGAGGGTGACATTCAGCTCGTCCTTCCGGGACTCGGCCTGCGCCACGACGAACCGCTCGCCAGCCTGGGCCGGCGAGACGAACAGGCCCGAGAGTACCGTATCCAACAGGGACGAGCGCTTGTCCGCCGCAGGCGCCGCCGGCGCGGGCTGGGCCGGTGGCGTCTGGCTGTCCTTGATCCGGTCGGCTTCGGCCTCGGCGGCGAGCTGAATCTTGATCTCGCCCATCTCGGTCAGCTTCAGCATGCGGCCGATGCCGGTCGGGTCGATCGCATATTCGGCCGGCAGGACGATGGTCACGAGGATCGCGACCGCGGAGACGGCGGCGATGGCGGTGGAGCGCAGGAGCTGGGCCGTGGTCGGCAGCTCGGCGCGGGTCGGAAGGTCGGTGTTGTACATCGGGTGAGGTCCTTGAGATGAGGTTCTGGGATTTCAGGAAACGAAGTAGCCGGTGAGCTGGTAGCCGACGAGGACGAAGCCCGCGGTGAGCATCCAGACATTGGCGGTGTAGGCGTGGCGCCAGAAGCCGGCCGTGCGGCGCCAGAAGCCCATGGCGATCAGGATCATGCCGAGC
>CALRYW010000048.1:0-32490 GCA_943372485.1 Allobosea thiooxidans | reverse complement strand
TCCCTTCACGTCGGTGCTCCCAATTCCCGCGCGGCGCCTTGTTCTGCAAGCAGGCCCCGTCCGCGTTTCGGTTATAGGAAGGCCATGCCGCGCACAAGCGCCAGGAGCCCTTATCCAAAAGGTCGGGTGCCGGGATTGTCGGCAGGAGGACACTGCGTCAGGCGGTGTCGTCGCGCAGACCGGCCGCTGGAGGGCAGCGACAACCCTCAGGCAGGCGCGTATCCGACCTGTCGAGATCTAGCGACGATGTTCGGAAGAAGGGTCCGTGGTGGGTGATGTAGGGCTCGAACCTACGACCCGCTGATTAAGAGTCAGCTGCTCTACCAACTGAGCTAATCACCCATACGCCACGAAGCGCAAGCCGTTTCGCGGCAAAGGCCGCGTCAGGCAGGCCGGCGATGTAGCAAAGCCCCCCGCCCCTGTCCACCCACCTGTGACAGAAATATGGGAGACCCGCGGCGGGGCGCCACGGGCTCTGCCGACGCGGTTAACGGCGCCGCTCAGGCCGCCTTGCGGTTCAACAGGTGATAGAGCGCGATTGCCCCGAAGGTCGCGGTGCCGATGCCGCCGAGCTCGAAGCCGACGATCGGCAGCTTGAGGTCGCCCGCGCCCAGAATCAGCGCGGTCGCGACCGTCAGCAGGTTCTTCGGCTGCGCGAAATCGACCTTGCTCTCGACCCAGATGCGCCCGGCCGTGGCCGCGATCAGGCCGAAGACCACGATGGCGAGCCCGCCGAGCACGGCCACGGGAATCGTGCCGATGACCGCGCCGAACTTGGGCGAGAAGCCCAGCACCAGCGCAATGATGCCGGCCGCGACGAAGACCAGCGTCGAATAGACCCGGGTGACCGCCATCACGCCCATGTTCTCGGCATAGGTCGTCACGCCCGTCCCGCCGCCGGAGCCCGCGATCATCGTGGCGACGCCGTCGGCCATGAAGGCGCGGCCGATCAGCGGGTCGAGATTGCGCCCGGTCATCACCGCGATGCCCTTGATATGCCCGAGATTTTCCGCGACCAGGATGATCGCGACCGGCGCGATCAGCCCGATCGCGCGGCCGTCGAACACCGGCGCGACAAAATTCGGCAGGCCGAACCAGGCAGCCGCCGCGACGCGGCCGAAATCGACCGGCGGCGCGCCGAAGCTCGCCGCCGTCAGCGCATAGACGACATAGGCGAGCAGACCACCGATCAGGATCGGCAGGCGCTGGGCCAGCCCGCGGCTGTAGACCGAGACGACAGCGACGGTGACGACGGTGAACAGCGCGATCCACTTCGTATAGGCGCTGGCCGAGATCATGTTCATCGCCACGCTGGTGAGGTTGAGGCCGATCGCGGCCACCACCGCCCCGGTCACCACCGGCGGCAACAGCTTCTCGATCCAGGCCGTGCCGACCGTCTGGACCAGCAGGCCGATCGCGGCGTAGAGCGCGCCGCAGGCGATGATGCCGCCGAGCGCCACGCCGATATTCGGGTTGGGGCCGGAGCCGGCATAGCCCGTGGCCGTGATCACCACGCCGATGAAGGCGAAGGAGGAGCCGAGATAGCTCGGCAGCTGGCCGCGCGTGACGATGAAGAACAAGAGCGTCGCCACGCCCGAGAAGAAGATCGCGACATTGGGGTCGAACCCCATCAGGATCGGCGCCAGCGCAGTCGCGCCGAACATGGCGACGACGTGCTGGAAGCCGGCGATGACGGTCTGGCCGACCGGCATCCGCTCGTCGGGCATGACGGCGCCGGAGGTCTTCAGGGTCCAGTTCGGGAAATAGCCCATGGCGATCGTCTCCAGCTGAGCGGCTCGAAGCGATGATAGGCAAGGATGGCGCCCGCCAAGTCGGGCGCGAGGCCACATCCACAGGATTCGCCGATGGCGTCAGCCGGCGAGCCGCTGGGCCACCGAAGCGGCGAAACCGTTGACGCTGCGCGCCAGCTCGTCCGCGACATTGCCGACCGAGGCGGAGCGGGCGTTCATCTCCTCGACCGAGGAGCCGACCCGCTGAACGGCGCTGAAGCTCTGGGCGACGATGTCCAGCGCCGTCTCGACCTCGCCGGCGGTGCTCTGGGCATCCTGTGCCATGGCCTGGGTGACGGCAAGCTGCTCGCCGAGCGACCGCGCAATGGCGGAGGCGACGTCCGCCATGCCCGTCACCGAATCGTCGATCCGGGCGATCGAGCCGACGCAGCGCTGCGTCGCGGCGCGGATCGCGTCGATGCGCGCCGCGATCGTGCCGGTGGCGCTCGTGGTCTGGGCCGAGAGGTCCTTGACCTCGCTGGCGACGACGGCGAAGCCGCGCCCGGCCTCGCCGGCGCGCGCGGCCTCGATCGTGGCGTTGAGGGCGAGCAGATTGGTCTGCGCCGCGATGTCGGAGATCAGGTTGACGACGGAGCCGATCTCGCCGACGAGCCCGGCCAGGCTCTCAATGGTCTGCCGCGCCTCTGCGGCGGACGACACGGCCTGCTGCGCGATGCCGGCTCCCTCGCGCGTGCTCCGGTCGATTTCGCCGATCGATTGCCGGAGCTGCTCGGTCGCGACCACGGTCTTCAGGACGGCCTGGCGCACGCGCCCGAGGCTCTCGCGGCTCTCCGTCATGCTGAGGCCGGCGCTGCGCGAGACATGGGCGCTGTTGGCCGCGACCTTGCTGAGCGTGCCCGACGCCTGCGTGGCGGCCTCCGACACCTCGCCGACCCTCTTGCGAAAGCCCTCGGTCAGGGTCTCGATCTCGACCCCGCGGGAGACCGCCTGGGCCTCCTGCTTCAGGTAGACGACCTCCATCGCGCAGACGAAATCCAACATCAGGATTTCGACGACCCTCCTGCAATCGTCGGCGGCGGCACGCCCCGAAAAGCGGCTTCGCCGGCCGATCTCGGGGAAAGCGGCACGCACCGCCGACAGGATCATCACGCCATGGGCGCGGGCCCCGAAAGGCGTGCTGGCCTCGGCCGTCACCACATCGCCCAGAGACCGCAGATAGGCGTCGTCGAAGGCCGCGTCGAAGACAGCCGCGCCATGCCGCGCCAGGGGGGGCTCGAGCACGTGGCGATACCGCAGAGCGGCATCGCTCATGCGCTCATGATGAGCCAGCCGGTCGAAATGCAGCGCGACGCCTGGCGCCAGCAGAGGGCCGACCACCGGGCGGAGACTGCGCATCAGCCGCAACGTCGCCTCGTCGATTCCCATCAAGTGGAAACGCGACTGGGGCGACGAGCCCGACCGCAGGGTGGCTGTCGAATCCAGCGGCTGATCGTCAATCGGGCTCATGCCTGGGACGATAGACCGCTATGGTTAACGTATCGTCAGCAGCACGCGCCCGCGCCGCGGCCGCGTCTCACCCCGCCGCGGCCTGGGCGTGCAGGCGGGAGCCCTTGGCCATCAGCTTGTTGAGCGCGACCAGATAGGCCTTGGCCGAGGAGACCAGCGTGTCGGGATCGGCGCCGCGGCCGGTCACCGACGAACCGTCATGGGTCAGCCGCACCGTGACCTCGGCCTGGGCATCGGTGCCCTGCGTGACGGCATGGACGTCGTAGAGTTCCAGCGTCGCCTCATGCGGGACGATCGTCTTGATCGCGTTGAAGATCGCATCGACCGGCCCGTTGCCCTCGACCTCCTCGGTAACGAGACGGCCCTCGACATCGAGCTTCATCGTCGCGCGCTGCGGGCCGCGCGTGCCTGCGATGACGGTCAGCGAGACCAGCTTCACCCGGTCATGGGCCGAGGCCAGGTTCTCGTCGATCAGCGCCTCGATATCCTCGTCATAGACGTGCTTCTTGCGGTCGGCGAGCGCCTTGAAGCGGGTGAAGGCGTCCTCCATCTGGTTCTCGCCCAGGTCGTAGCCCATGTCCTTGAGCTTCGAGCGGAAGGCGGCGCGGCCGGAATGCTTGCCCATCACCAGCGAGGTCTTGGTCACGCCGACCGAGGCTGGCGTCATGATCTCGTAGGTGGTCTGGTTCTTCAGCATCCCGTCCTGATGGATGCCGCTCTCATGGGCGAAGGCGTTCCGCCCGACGATCGCCTTGTTGTACTGCACCGGGAAGGCGCAGGCGCTGGAGACGGCGCGCGAGGCCTTCATCAGCAGCGTCGAGTCGATGCCGGTGTCGTAGGGCAAGACGTCGCCGCGCACGCGCAGCGCCATCACCAGCTCTTCCAGCGCGGCATTGCCGGCGCGCTCGCCGATGCCGTTGATCGTGCATTCGACCTGGCGCGCCCCGCCCTCGATGCCGGCGATCGAGTTCGCCACCGCCAGCCCGAGATCATTGTGGCAATGCACCGAGAAGATCGCCTTGTCGGCATTGGGCACGCGCTCGCGCACCTGGCGGAACATCGCGCGGTACTCGTCCGGCGTGGCGTAACCGACCGTGTCGGGCAGGTTGATCGTGGTGGCGCCGGCGCGGATCGCGGCCTCGGTGGCGCGGCAGAGATAGTCGATCGGCGTGCGGGTGGCGTCCATCGCCGACCACTCGACATCCTCGACCAGGTTGCGCGCCTGCGCGACGGTCTTGGTGATGATCTCCAGCACCTCCTCCTGCGATTTGCGCATCTGGTGCTCGAGGTGGATCGGCGAGGTCGAGACGAAGGTGTGGATGCGCGGCTTGCCGGCATGGCGCACCGCCTCGCCGGCGCGGGCGATGTCGCCGGAGATGGCGCGGGCGAGGCCGGCGATGGTCGAGCGCTTGCTGCGCCGCGCGATCTCGGACACCGCCTCGAAGTCGCCCTCGGAGGCGATCGGGAAGCCGGCCTCGATGATGTCGACGCCCATCGCGTCCAGCATCTCGGCGACCTCGAGCTTCTCCTCGAAGGTCATGGTCGCGCCGGGGCACTGCTCGCCGTCGCGCAGCGTGGTGTCGAAGATCAGCACGCGGTCTTTGGTGGAAGCGGGTGTCGAAGAGCCGTTGCTATGGGTCGGTTCGGTCATGGTCATGGTCCTGAAAGAGCTGGCGCCGCTCTCGTCGGATGCAGGCGCCTCAGATCGGGAAGGTCGTTCTCGTCACTCCCCTGAGCGCCCAGGCATGCATGCCCGGCCGGCCCTCAGGGGCGGCTAAGGAGAAGAAGCAGACCGAGGCCGGAGACGGGCCGCACGCAGACGCCCTCGATCCGCGCAAAGGCGCGGCCGGCAGGCGAAGCGGGGACGAACGTCTGGAACAAGCGGGATCCTCGGAGACCGTGAAACGATCTAGCCGAAAAGAGCAGCGCCACGCAAGCATATGTCGCAGGCGGAGGCGAGGTTGGGACCACGGCGGCGCTGCCCCTATCATGGCGGCCGGGCGCGCGGACCGGCGAGTCGGCGCGGCGGGGGATGCAGGCGATGATGACCTATAACCGCTGGGCGATCGGGCTCGCCTTCTGCCTGTCGGGGCTCGCCGGCTATATCGACACGATCGGCTTCATCAGCCTCGGCGGCTTCTTCGTCTCCTTCATGAGCGGCAACACCACGCGGCTCGGCATCGAGCTCGCCGGGCTGCACAGCGGCGGCATCGCCACGGCGGCAACCGTGCTCGCCCTCTTCGTCCTGGGCGTGATCTGCGGCTCGGTCGCCGGCCATTGCGGCGGCCGACGGCGCAAATCGGCCGTGCTCGGCGTCGTGGCGCTGGCGCTGGCGCTGGCTGCCAGCCTCGACCTGATCGGGCTGAGCTTCGCCGGCGCGGCGCTGCTGGCCTTCGCCATGGGCGCGGAGAACGGCGTCTTCCAGCGCGACGGCGAGGTCACGATTGCGCTCACCTACATGACCGGGACGCTGGTGAAGATGGGCCAGCGCATGGCGGGTGCCCTGCTCGGCGGGCCGAAACTCGCCTGGGTCCGCCATTTCCTGCTCTGGATCGGCCTGCTGACCGGCTGCATCAACGGCGCCGTCGCGCATTACCTCGTCGGCCAGGGCGCGGTCTGGCTGGCCGCGCTGGCGGCCGCCATCTTTGCGGTCGCCCTGCCCTTCCTGCCGCTGGACGATTGAGGGCGCCGCATGGCCCTAGCTCAGCCCTCATCCTGAGGAGCCGCGGCACGCGGCGTCTCGAAGGATGTGGGCTGTGGAGGCACCACCGTCGGAATTGCCCCACCGCTTTGCCCGCCCGCGGGAATCGGTCATCCTCGCACTCACCCGATGCCGGAGCCCACCATGCGCGCCTTTGCCCTGCCCCTCGCGTCCCTCGCCTTCGGCCTCGCCGCCTGCCAGACCCCCGCCCCGAGCACGCCCCCGGCCCCGCCGCCCGAGCAGGCGGCGACCGGCGTCACGCCCAACACCTTCCGCATGCCCACGGGCACGGGCTGCTCCGGCGAGGTCGAGCGCTTCCAGGCGGTGATGGACAACGACCTCGCCACCGGCCACACCACCAAGGGCGTGCACACGCGGGTTTCCGCCGAGATTTCGAGCGCCCGCTCGACCTGCGCCGCCGGCAACGAGGGCGGCGCGATCAGCCAGATCCGGGCGACGAAGGCGCGGTTTGGGTATCCGGGGTGAGATGCACCGTCATGCTCGGGCTTGACCCGAGCATCTCCGGCCGGAGATTCCCGGGTCTCCGCTTCGCTGCGCCCGGGAATGACGCCAGCGGCTACGCCGCCAGCCCCCGCTTCTGCAGCAGCGCATCCAGCGTCGGCAGCCGGCCGCGGAACAGCCTGTAGGCCTCCGCCGCGTCGCGCGTGTCGCCGGCTGAATAGATGTAGCGTTTGAGCTTGCCCGCCAGCTCCGGCGCAAACACGTCGCCCGCCTCCAGGAAGGCGTTGAAGGCGTCGGCGTCCATCACCTCCGACCAGAGATAGCTGTAATAGCCGGCCGAATAGCCGTCGCCCGAAAAGACATGGGTGAAATGCGGCGTGCGGTGGCGCATCACCATGCCCTCGGGCATGCCGAGCCGTGCAAGCTCGGCCTTCTCGAAGGCCAGCGCGTCGATCTCGCCGGGCTCCTCCAGGGAATGGAAGGCGAGGTCGACCAGCGCCGAGGAGGTGTATTCCACCGTGGCGCAGCCCTGGTTGAAGGTCTGGGCGCGCTTGATCGTCTCGATCAGCGCCTCGGGAATCGGCTCAGCCGTTTCGGCGTGCAGGCAATAGCTCTGCATCACCTCCTTCGTCAGGAACCAGTGCTCGTAGAGCTGCGAGGGCAGTTCGACGAAGTCGCGCGACACCGAGGTGCCGGCCAGGGACCCGTAGGTCACGTCTGACAGCAGCCCGTGCAGCGCATGGCCGAATTCGTGGAACAGCGTGCGCGCATCGTCGATCGAGAGCAGCGCGGGCTTGCCCTCCGCCGGCTTGGCGAAGTTGCAGACATTGACGATGATCGGGCGGACCTCGCCGCCGAGCTTGCGCTGGCCGCGATAGGCGCTCATCCAGGCGCCCGAGCGCTTCGAGGCACGGGCGAAATAATCGCCGATGAACAGCCCGATAGGCCGGCCGGTCGCGCTCTCCGTCACCTCCCAGATCCGGACATCCGGATGATAGCCTGCGAGATCGGCCCGCGCGGCGAAGGACAGGCCGAACAGCTTGCCGGCGACGTCGAAGGCGGCCGCGATGATCCGGTCGAGCTGGAGATAGGGCTTCAGCACGGCTTCATCGAGCGCATAGGTCTTCTGGCGCACCTTTTCGGCGTAGTGGCGCCAGTCGGAGGGGCGGATCGGGCCGTTCTCGCCCTCGGCCTGTGCCAGCGCGGCGAGATCGGCGGCCTCCTGCGCAGCGCGCGCCTTGGCCGGCGTCCAGACCAGTTCGAGCAGTTCGCGGACATTCTCCGGCGTCTTCGCCATGGCATCGTCGAGCTTGAAATGCGCGAAGGTCGCGTAGCCCAGAAGCTTCGCCTTCTGCGCCCGCAGCTTGACCATCTCGGCGACGATCGCGCGGTTGTCGCTGTCATGGCCGTTCTCGCCGCGCTTGCCCCAGGCGGCGAAGGCCTCCTCGCGCAAATCGCGGCGCGTCGAGAAGGTCAGGAAGGGCTCGATCACCGAGCGCGACAGCGTCACCGCATGCTGGCCGGGATGGCCGCGATCGGCCGCGGCGCGCGCCATCGCAGCCAGCAGGAAGGGCGGCAGACCGGCCAGCCCCGCCTCGTCCTCGATCATCAGCGCGTAGGAGGATTCATCCTTCAGCACGTTCTGGCTGAACTGGGTGCCAAGCCCTGCCAGCCGCTCGTTGATCGCCGCCAACCGCGCCTTGTCCTCGGCACCGAGTTGCGCGCCCGAGCGGATGAAGCCGCGATGCGTCCGCTCCAGCAGCCGCAACTGCTCGGAATCGAGGCGCAGCGCCTCGCGCTTCGCGAACACCGCATCGACGCGCGCGAACAGGCCTTCATCCATCATGATCGCCGACCAGTGGCGCGAGGTCAGCGGCGAGAGCGCCCGCTCGATCGCCTGCAGCGCCTCGTTCGTGTCGGCCCCGGCGAGGTTGTAGAACACGCCACCGACGCGCGAGAGCGCGCGGCCGGCCAATTCCAGCGCCTCGATCGTGTTGGCGAAGTCCGGCGTCGCCGGATCGGCCACGATCGCGGCGATCTCGTCCTTGTGCTTCGCCAGCGCCGCCTCGAAGGCCGGCTGGATATGCTCGGGCGTGATCGCGGCGAAGGGCGGCAGGCCGAAGGGCGTGTCCCAGCGCGCGGCGAAGGGGTTGTCGGCCGGCAGAGGCAGCGCCTCCGCTGCGGAGGCTTCGGACGAGACGGAGACGGGCGCGGTCATGGCATCGCTTTCGGCTGGCGGCGGCGGAGGGATCGGAAGTCCGATCAATCCTGCGCGAAGATATGGCTCAGATAGGGCTTCATGAAGAGCGGCATGCGGTGCCGGTCGCACTCGGCGGCGCTGCGCAGGATCACGATGTCGTCGAGCTCCTGCTCCGCGAGGCCGGCCATGCGCGACAGCATCAGCGCACGCGCCTCTTCCGCCGGCAGGTCGATGGTGAGCGGGCGCATGAAGGCGACGCGGCCGGGCGAAAAGACCGCATCCCAGCCCTCCCCGACCCTCACATCAGTCTCGGCCAGCCCGGTCTCCTCGGCGAGTTCGCGCAGCACGCTGCCGGCGAGATCGACCGTACCGTCCTCGCGCACATCGCTGCGGTCGGGCGTGCCGGCGGCGAAATAGACCATGCCGGCATTGGCCGTGTGGCCGCTCATGCGCCCGCACAGGAAGGCGCCGTCGGCGGCGCGCAGCGCCCCCATGGCGAAGCCGTTGCGCAGCGCCGGGCCCGGATGGCCGGCGTCGCGCCAGGTCATGAAGGCGGCATAGGCGGTCTCGAAATAGCGGGCGTGGAAGACGCCGTCGCCGATCGCCGCGCAATGCTGCAGCAGGATCCGACCGTTGAACATGGCGGGCTTGTCGGCGCTGATCTCGGCCCAGTGCGCCGCGATCTCCGCCTCGTTGTCGCGGGCGAAGGCCCAGTCATAGGGCTCGATCCGGGCGGCGACCCGGTCGACGCGGGCGATGTGCCCGTCGGGAAAGCGTTCGATATCGTTGGTCTCGGGTCTGGCGGCTTCACTCACAGCAGCACGCCCTCGCTGATGACGACGGCCGCGCCACCGATCCGCGCCGAGACCAGCGCGCCTCCCGCCACCGTCAGCTCCAACGTGATCTGCGAGGGACGGCCCATCTCGTAACCCTGCTCGATGACGAAGCGATGCTCGCCGTCGCCGGGCCGTTCGAAGCGCATGACGACGCCGGCGAAGGCCGCGACAGCCGCGCCGGTCGCCGGATCCTCGGTAAAGCCCAGGGTGGGCGCAAACATGCGGGCATGGAAGTCGTGGCCCGCATCGCGGGTCCGCCGACAATAGGCGAAGGCGTTGGGCTGGCTGGACGGTTTGATCGCCTGCGACCAGAGCATCGTGTCGAGCCGAACCCGCTCCAGGGCCGCCAGGCTCGCCACGGGCACGAAGCTGAAGGCGACGCCGGCCGAGAACACGGTTGGCACATGCCCATCGAAGCCGATCTCACGTCGATCGAGCCCCAGCGCGCCTGCGATCAGCGGCAGCGCGGCGGCGGGCTCGACCTCCTGCGGCAGGCGCGGCAGCGTGAAGACGGCATGGCCGGTTTTCGGGCCCCTCACCCCAACGGCACAGGTGACGGCGCCGACCTGCTCCTCGATCACGATGACGTCGGATCCTCGACCAGCGGCCGCATCCTGCAACGCCAGCAGCACCGCGGTGCCGACGGTGGGGTGCCCGGCGAAGGGCAGTTCACGGCTGGGCGTGAAGATGCGGATCGCGGCGCGGTGTGTCGGCGCGGACGGCGGTTGAACGAAGACCGTCTCGGAGAGGTTGAACTCGCGCGTGATCGTCTGCATCGCGGCGGTATCGAGACCGTCCGAGTCGAGCACCACCGCCAGCGGGTTGCCGGCATGGGGCGTGGCGGTGAAGACGTCGAGGGTGACGAAACGGCGGGCCATGCGGCATTCCTTGGCTTTATCGGATCGCCTTCGGGAGGGTGAGGTCGATCGTCAGCGGGCAGTGGTCGGAGGCCTTGGGCCGGTCCCAGCCGACGCGCGGATAGCGGTCGGCAGCGGTCGCCAGCCGCGCCATCGAGCGGTCGGGCTCGCGCGGATCGAGCGGCACGCGATAGGGCAGCCCGCGCCGGATCATCTGCAGCGCCGGATGCGGATTGGCCGCCGCCAGCGCCGGCGAGAGCAGGATATGGTCGAGCGGCATATGCGTCTCGACCAGCTGCTCGCGCGCCTCCGACCAGTAGCGGCGGAAATGCGTCCAACGCTCATGCGCCGGGAGGGCCTCGATCGGATCGACGGCGAAATCCTCGAGCAGCGGCTCGATGCCGCTCTCCCCCTCGTCGACGATCTCGGCCAGCGGCCCGAGCCCGTAGCGATAGGCGTTGAGGTCACCCAGCACGATCCAGTTCGCCTCGCGCCAGCCCGCGCCGAAGCGCTGCCGGATCAGCCCCTTGACTGCTCGCGCCTCGGCCCGGCGCACCGGCAGCGTCGCCACCCGCCCGTCGTCGCGGCCATTGTTCATCGATTTGAAGTGGCAGCCGAACAAAGCGAGGCTGCGGTCGCCGAAGTCGAGCTCCACCTGCAGGCAGTCGCGCGCGAAGACCTTGCCGTCGGGGCCGATGCCGAGCGCAGCGAGATCGCGGTCATGCACACCGGCCGCCGCGAAGCTGAGATCCTTGTGCGAGCGCACGCTGACCCGCTGCGGCGCGAGCAGGTCGCGCCGCGCCGCGAAGCCGATGTCGATGTTGCGGCGGTCGTTGCCGTCGAGCAGCGTGAAATGGCCGTAGCGGTGATCGGCGATGCGGTGGACGTAATTGGCGAAGAAGGCCTGCAGGCTCGCCAGCGAATCGACCTCCTGCAGCATCCAGAGATCGGCCTTCGCCTCCGCCAAGGCGAGCGCCGTCATCTGGCGTTTGTCATCCTCCAGCGCGACCGCCAGCGAACGCTCGACCGCGTCGCGCTCGTCGACGCGGGGGAAATGGAACAGCGACATGGCCGGCGCGGTGTCGCTGCGCTCGCCCGAGGAGAAGCGGTGGCGCGTCAGCAGGTTCTCGACGTTGAAGGTGCCGACGCGCAGTTTCATCCGGCTTAGAGCTTCTCGGGCACGAACTGGTGCGTCGGCGTCACGAACTCGTCCTGCGCCGCCACCGTCAGGATCTCACGGGACCCCGCCTCCTTCGTGCGCTTGAGCAGGCCATAGATCGAGGCCGCGGCCTTGGCCAGCGCCGCGGCCGCCGAATCCTCGCGCAGGTAATGCACGAAGAACAGCGCCGCGATCGCATCGCCTGCCCCGTTGACGCTGACATCGAGCTTGGGCGTGCGCACGCGGAAGGCGCCCCTGGCGTCGGCCGCCATCAGGTCGATCGAGTCGGCGGGCGTCTCGTCGGTGACGAGCGAGGTGACGAGCACGACCTTCGGCCCGGCATCGCGCAGCGCCTCGACCGCGCGATGCGCATCGGCGACCGTGCGGATCTCGATATCGGTCAGCAGCTCCAGCTCGAACTGGTTGGGCGTGACGATGTCGGCGGCCGGCACCGCCTGCTCGCGCATGAACTCCGGAATGCCCGGCCGCACGAAGACGCCACGGCCGACATCGCCCATCACCGGGTCGCAGCAATAGACCGCCTTCGGATTGGCCGCCCGCACGCGCTCGACCGCCGAGAGGATGGCGTGGCCGATATCGGCCGAGCCCATATAGCCCGACAGCACGCCGGTGCAGGATGGCAGCACCCCGCGCTCGGCGATGCCCTCCATCACCTCGTCGATCATGCCGCCATCGAAGACGCGGCCCTTCCAGGCGCCGTAGCCGGTGTGGTTCGAGAACTGCACGGTGTGGATCGGCCAGACCTCGACGCCCAGGCGCTGCATGGGGAAGACGGCGGAGGCGTTGCCGACATGGCCATAGGCGACATGCGACTGGATCGAGAGGATGTTCATGGGCGTCTCGGCAGAGTCTGGGGCCCAAGCTCTAGCCGCTCGCGCGGCCGGACGGCAAATCGAAAGCCGTCATGGCCGCCATCACCCAAGCTCAGGCCGCGCTCAGCCTCGCGACGCCGGCCGTGTCGGTGAACTGCGTCACGCTGGCGATCTTGCCGTCAGTGATCGTGAAGATGTCGACGATCTCGAAAGCGCCGCTGCGGCCGCTCGGCTTGCAGGCGACATCGGCACGCCAGTGCAGGATCGCCCGGTCGCCATCGACGGTCAGGCCGAGTTCCTCGACATTGCTGAAGACATAGGTCGCGATCAGCCCGGCCATCTGCGCGCGCACGGCCTCGAGGCCGTCGGGCTGCCGGAAGGCCTCGGCGACGGCGGGACCGCCGACGAGCCGATAGCAGCACTGCGGGTGGAAGAACGCCATCAACGCGTCGAGATCGCCACGGTGGCGCGCGGCATAGGCGTCGCGGATCAGGGCCTTGCTCGCGCTATCGTCGGCCATGCCACCTCTCCCTTCGTCAGGACCAGCAGTGTCGCGCCGGGGGCCTCGCAAGTCCAGCGCGGAACCGCGCCGATCCCGACCCGCGCCGGCGGGCCGGGATCGGCAACAGGTGATGCCGGGCGCGGCGGCTCAGCTTCCGACGGCCGCCTTCTTCGCGAAGCTGTCGATGAACGTCTTGGTCAGATCCACATCCGACTTGGCCATTTCCGGATCGAGCAGCTTGAGGGCGTCGTACATGCTCTTCATCGCGTCCGGCGTCGCGATGCCGGTGCGTGAATAGCTTTCCAGCGAGTTCTTGACCGAGCGCAGATAGAGCGGCTTGTCGCCGAGATGGTATTCGGCCGGGACGAGATCGGCGACGTCCTCGGGCTTGGCGGTCTCCAGCCATCTCAGTGACTTGACCAAGGCGTTGACGAGCTTCTGCGTCGTCACCGGGTTCTTCGTGGCGAAATCGCCCTTGAGATAGAGCACGGCGGCCGGGTTCGAGCCGCCGAACAGCGCCTTGGTGCCGGCCTCCGTGCGGGTGTCGATCAGCGCGACGACATCGCCATCGGCCTCGAGCTTCGAGGTCACCGGATCGAGATGCGAGATGATGTCGACCTGCTTCTGCTTCATCGCCGCCACCGCGCTGGCGCCGGCTCCGACGCCGATGATCGGCGCGTCGGTCGCCTTCAGCCCGGCCTTGACCATGGCGTATTGCGCCGTCAGCGCCGTCGAGGAACCCGGCGCAGTGACGCCGATCTTGAGCCCCTTGAAGTCGGCCGCCGACTTGACCTTGTCGGCGAGGTCCTTGCGCACCGCGATGGTGATGCCGGGGAAGCGCCCGAGCTCGACCACGGCGCGCACATCCTGCCCCTTGGCCTGCATGCGGATGGTGTGCTCATAGGCGCCGGTGACGACGTCGACCGAGCCGCCGATGAGGGCTTGCAGCGACTTCGCGCCGCCGCCGAAATCATTGATCGTGACGTTGAGCCCCTGCTCCTTGAAGAAACCCTTCCGCTCGGCGACCGTCAGCGGCAGATAATACAGCAGCGCCTTGCCACCGACACCGAGGGTGACATCGGCCTTCTCGGCCGCCTGCGCGAGGGCGCCCTCGGGGGCGAAGCCGAGTGCGGTGGAGAGGGCGAGCGCAGCCAGCGCCGCGCGGCGTGAAATCGTCATGGGAACGTCCTCCGGTTGAGTGAATTGCGCTTCTGGACGGGCGCATTGGGAAACAGGTTAGGCGAGATCGGAGCCGGCGGGCAACTGTCGCGTCACTCTCGGGCGGAGCGCAGCGCAGACCCGACAATCTCCGGGGAGAGATGCTCGGGTCTGCGCCCGAGCATGACGAAACCCCTACACGGTCGTCGAGCTCTGCCCCGGCCGCCAGACCAGAAGCCGCTTCTCGACCATGGTCACCAGGGCATCGATCGCGATCACGAAGATCATCAGGATGACCATGCCGGAGAACACGCCGGTGACATCGAACACACTCTCGGCCTCGTGGATCTTGTAGCCGAGCCCCGCGGAGGAGCCGAGATATTCGCCGACGACCGCCCCGATCAGCGCGAAGCCGACCGAGGTGTGCAGGGAGGAGAACATCCAGGTCAGCGCCGAGGGCCAATAGACGTGTTTGAAGAGCTGGCGCTCGTTCATGCCGAGCATCCGGGCGTTCGCCAGCACCGTCGGCGAGACCTCGCGCACGCCCTGGTAGACGTTGAAGAAGACGATGAAGAACACCAGCGTGAAGCCCAGCGCCACCTTCGACCAGATCCCTAAGCCGAACCAGAGCGCGAAGATCGGCGCCAGCACGACACGCGGCAGCGCGTTGGCCGCCTTGATGTAGGGGTCGAACACCGCTGCCAGCAGTTGCTGGCGGGCGAAGGCGAAGCCGAAGAAGATGCCGGCCGCCGAACCGATGACGAAGGCCAGCACCGTCTCCGTCAGC
The DNA here is from genome assembly GCA_943372485.1 of Allobosea thiooxidans. Taxonomy (GTDB): domain Bacteria; phylum Pseudomonadota; class Alphaproteobacteria; order Rhizobiales; family Beijerinckiaceae; genus Allobosea; species Allobosea thiooxidans_A. The sequence goes on along the minus strand of CALRYW010000048.1, from coordinate 17,738 downwards.
GTGATGCCGATATGCCAGTAGATCTCCGTCCCGGTCAGCTGGTTCCAGGTCCGACCGATCACGGCGGCCGGCGTCGAGAAAAAGAACTGGATCGTCTTGACGTCGCCCAGCAGCGGATAGGCCGTGAAGACGTGCCAGATCAGCAGCGCGACGACCATGACCATCGCCTGGAGAAACAGGAGCTTTGCGCGCTTCATGACGAAAAGGGCTCCTGGAAGAACTGTCCGACTTGCGCGACGCCGCTCCCTCCCCCCGCTTGCGGTGGAGAGGGCTGGGGTGGGGGGCCGTGCCGCTCGGCGAGACGATGAAGGACCGGGCACTGGCTTTGCCGCCCCCCATCCCTCGCCCTTCCCCACCGCAAGCGGGGGGAAGGGAATTCTGCTCGGCGCTTCATGGCGTCGCTCCCTCGACCAGTTCGCGCCCGTCGCCCATCGCATAGGCCTTCTGCACCTCGACGCGCAGCGAGGCCCAGATGTCGCGGTGGATCTCGTGGAAGGCCTTCTCCAGCCGGATCTCGGCGATGTCGCGCGGGCGCGGCAGCGGCACGCGGTAATCGGCGACGATGCCGGCCGCCGGCCCCGCCGACATCACAACGACGCGGTCCGACAGCGCGATCGCCTCTTCCAGATCATGCGTCACGAAGATCAGCGCCTTTTTATCCCTCGACCAGAGATCGAGCAGGAGATTGCCCATGATCTGCCGCGTCTGCGCGTCGAGCGGCCCGAAGGGCTCGTCCATCAGCAGGATCTCGGGATCGCGGATCAGCACCTGCGCCAGCGCCACGCGCTTGCGCTGCCCGCCCGAGAGCATGTGCGGGTAGCGGTCGACGAAGGCGCGCAGGCCGACCCGCGCCAGCCATTCGCGGGCGCGCCGGTCGGCCTCCGCATCCGACACGCCCATCGGTTCGAGCGCGACCTTGACGTTGTCGAGCGCCGTCTTCCACGGCATCAGCGCATCGGCCTGGAAGAGGTAGCCGGCCCGGCGATTCAGGCCCGACAGCGGCTGGCCGAAGATGGTGACCGTTCCGGCCGAAGGCGTCAGCAGCCCCGCGGCCGCGTTCAGCAGGGTCGACTTCCCGCAGCCGGTGGGGCCGACCACCGAAACGAACTCGCCCGCTGCCACGGAGAGATCGATCCCCGTCACCGCCTGGTAGCGGCTGCCGCCCTCGAGATGGAAGGTGATGTCGAGCCCGCCCAGGGCGACGGCCGGCGCCGCGGACGGCGCAGACAATGCGGCGGCTCCCGCAGCCTGATGCGGGTGGTTTGGCAACGCCATGAAATCCGTTTCCTCGTCGACGTCCGGCGCTCTTGTCGGCGCCGCCGCAGCGTATTGCATCGTTGGGGGCGCAGATTAGGCGATCGCTCGACGAAGGCAATCCGCGACGGGGCTGCACCCGGCCGCCGTCACGCGCGCAGCCCGAAACCGGTTGCGCTACCACGGCCCGGCAGCGATAAGCCGCGGGCCCTCAACCCGCAGCCCGGAACGGACATGGCCCAACTCGAACTCTGGATGCAGACGCTCGTCGAGTTCATGCGCGCCAACCAGGAATGGGCGATCCCGATCGTCTTCCTGATCGCCTTCTGCGAATGCGTCGCGCTGCTGTCCTGGCTGGTGCCCGCGACGGTGTTCTTCACTGCCTTCGGCGCGGTGGCGGGCGCATCGGGGCTCAATCTCGGGCCGCTGGCCCTGGCCGCCTCGGTGGGCGCCGGCTGCGGCTTCTGGATTTCCTACTGGGCCGGCCAGGTCCTGGGGCCGCGCGTCGACGATTACTGGCCCTTCCGCAACAATCCCCAGATGCTGGAGCGCGGCCATGCCTTCTTCGAGAAATGGGGCGTCGCCAGCATCCTGATCGGCCATTTCTTCGGGCCGCTGCGGGCAGTGGTCGCCATCGTCGCCGGCATCGTCAAGATGCCGTTCTGGCCGTTCCAGATCGCCAACTGGCTGGCCTCGATGGCATGGGGCTTCAGCCTGATCTATGGCGGCGGCACGCTGGCCGAGATGGCCAAGCAGGGCACGCTGTTCGTCCGCTGAGGCCCCCGCCCGCCCTGCGGGCCGCAAGCCGCATCACGCCATGCCCAGGATCACCGCCAGCAACAGGGCCATCGACAGCAGAAGCCCGATGCCGGCGGCGAGCGGGCCGTGGAGAAGCTTGGACATCGTCATCACGACCTCCCATCCCGGCTTCGGGGTCGAGCGGCACCCGGCGAAGCCGCCCTGCCCGCCTCGGGCTGCCTGACGGCTCAGGCGATCCACTCGACCGCGAACCAGGCGACAACCGCCAGCACCAGGCCGCCGACCAGCACCATCAGGACGGGCGCACCGAGGAAACCCTGCCGGGCCTCGACCGGTGTCTCGACGGCCGGGTGGGCAGCGCTGTGGTCAGCGGCGCGCATCGGCGGCAAGGCATCGCCGCCGGACAGGTCTTCGCCCTGCGCCTTGGCGCGCTGTTCGACATTGCTGGTCATCTCGGTCTCCTCGAAGCCGTCGGTTCAGCCCGGGATCAGGGCGATGAAGGTGTTGAACAGAAGCGCCAGGGCGGAGCCGCCGATCACACCCGTCAGGATGAGACCGTCCTTGGCCGGCTCGTGCGAGGCGACCCGAGCCTCCGGCTGATGGACCCGCTCGTGCTCGGCCCCTCGTTCGGCGCCTGTCCCGTCCGGTCCCATCCGGGCCTCGCCCGTTGATCCGTCGCAGAGGCAACGCGCGCCTGCCACCCCGGTTCCGGCCAGCGGCGAGGGCGAGGGCGGAGGCATGAGAAGAGGCGGGCGCATCGCTGCGCCCGCCTCTTGTCCCGGCAAGCCGGAACGCTGTGATCTCAGAGACTTGGCGCGAGACCCTGAATCGATCCCGCAGACACCTGAATCAGATCGGGAAGCGCCCTCGCGCGAGGGCGCCCACCGAAGCGGATCAGTTCTTGCTCTTGTCGACCAGCGCCTTGGCCTTGATCCAGGGCATCATGTCGCGGAGCTTGGCGCCGACCTCCTCGATCGGATGGGCCGCGTAGCGGGCGCGCGTCGCCTTGAACGAGGTCTGGTTGACCTTGTTCTCCAGCATCCAGTCGCGGGTGAACTTGCCCGACTGGATGTCGGTCAGCACGCGCTTCATCTCGGCCTTGGTCTCGGCCGTGATGATGCGCGGGCCGGTGACGTACTCGCCGTATTCGGCCGTGTTCGAGATCGAGTAGTTCATGTTCGCGATGCCGCCCTCATAGATCAGGTCGACGATCAGCTTCACCTCGTGGAGGCACTCGAAATAGGCCATCTCGGGGGCGTAGCCCGCTTCCGTCAGCGTCTCGTAGCCGGCCTTGATCAGCTCGACGAGGCCGCCGCAGAGCACGACCTGCTCGCCGAACAGGTCCGTCTCGCACTCTTCCTTGAAAGTGGTCTCGATGATGCCGGCGCGGCCGCCGCCATTGGCCGAGGCATAGGACAGGCCGAGGTCATGGGCGTTGCCGGTGGCGTCCTGGTGGATCGCGATGAGCGTCGGCACACCGCCGCCGCGCTGATATTCGGAGCGCACGGTGTGGCCGGGGCCCTTGGGGGCGACCATCAGCACGTCGAGGTCCTTGCGCGGCTCGATCAGGTTGAAATGCACGTTCAGGCCGTGGGCGAACAGCAGCGCGGCGCCCTGCTTCATGTTGCCGTGCAGCTCGTCGCGATAGATGTCGCCCTGCAGCTCGTCGGGGGTCAGCATCATCATGATGTCGGAGACCTTGGCCGCCTCGGTCGGGGTCATCACCGTGAAGCCGGCCTCCTCGGCCTTCTTGCGGGTCGGCGAGCCCGCCTTCAGAGCGATGACGACGTCCTTGACGCCGGAATCGCGCAGGTTCAGCGCATGGGCATGGCCCTGGGAGCCATAGCCGACGATGCAGACCTTCTTGCCCTTGATCAGGTTGATGTCGGCATCACGATCGTAATAGACGCGCATGGGAGTGGTCCTTCCTTGGGTTGGTTTTTTCAGGATCGGGTGGTTTCTTCGGGCTGCGGCGGCGATACCGCTCCGCCGTAGAGGGTGAGGAACTGGTCAGTGGCGCGGGCGGCGTCGCGTTCGATCTCGTCGCGCGAGAGCGTCAGCGTGTCGCCCAGCAGCAGCCTGATCTGTACGTCGCGACCGACGAGGCCGAAGAAGGTCCGAAACGCCGTCTCGGAATCGGCGAAGGTCAGGAGCCCCGCCTCGCGCCCGGCCTCGAGCACCGGGCGCAGCCGCTCGCCGATGGCGAAACGCCCATTGGCGAGAACGATGCCGCCGAGATTGCTTTTGCGCGAGGCCGCATGGCCGATCGCCAGCCGATTCAGCGCAATCGAGGTCGGACTCGAGATCACGGTGAGCCAAGTCGCGGCGAAGCCTTTCAGGCTGTCGCGCAGGGCGGCGATGTCCAGCGTCGGCCGGTCATAGCGACCGGCCCGCACCCGCGCCGCCTGCCAGCGCACCGTCGCGGTCAGCAGCCCGTCGCGATCACCGAACCATTTGTAGAGCGTCTCCTTCGAGCAGCTCGCGCGGCGCGCCACGGCCGTCATGGTGAGCTGGTCCCCCTCCTCCACCATCAGCGACAGCACGGCATCGAGCACGGCCTGCTGCCGGGCCGTGGGCTCGTCGGTATCCGCGATGATCTGTGTCGCCGCCATGAGGGCCCGGGCCAGGAGGAGAACCGTACCGTACGTTACGGTTCGGCTGGATAGCGTAGCCCGCTCGCCTCCGCAAGGAATTTCGTCATCGCGGGATCGTCTCTCGCCGACCCGCCGGCTCAGACCGCCACGCTACAAACCCGCCGCCTGCTGGCTCGCCAGCCGCTGCAGGAAGATCGCCGCGACCGTGAGGATGAAGCCGGCCCACCATAAAGGCGAGCGTAGGCTCGAACCGCTGCCGGGGGGCGGCGCCGGGATCTGACCTCTCACGCGCTGCAGGATCGGCCAGGCGAAACAGGCCAGCCCGGCGATGCCGAGCCCGAGGGCAATCTGTTCGAGATTCATCGTCATCGAGCACCAGCGAATGCGAGGAGAAGCTGTCGAGCGAGCTGGGTGACGTCATCAGGCAGGCGGCCGGCATAGCGAAACCGCCGGCCCCGCCGATCGACCATCCGCGCCTGATCCACCAGAATGGTGCCTGATACGACGCAGCCTTCGGGGATTATCACCTTGGTCGGCCAAGGCACCGAATTCGAGGTGATGGGACAGATCAGGACTCTGCTCGACACGTCGTGCAGCATCGCATCGGACAGGACCAGCGCCGGGCGCCGTCCCGACTGCTCGGACCCCAGCACGGGGTCGAGATCGACCCAAAACACGTCGCCCGGCTCAGGCTCCGGGCTTGCGTGGATTGTAGTCGTCATAGATCACTTCCGAACCCATATCCCGGCCCCAATCCCAATCGTCCTTGGGCTCGTTTTCAGGCCCGAGGCGCTTGATCTCGGACACGATCCACTCGAGCGTGATCGGGTCGGGCATGCCATTGAGTTCCCGCACCGACTGGGGACGATTAGGTACCAGCGTCACCGACTGCCCCTCCACGGACACATCGACCGTCATCCCCGGCTTGAGCCCGAGTTGCTCCACCACGGCCTTGGGCAACCGTACCGCGGTGCTGTTGCCCCATTTGGCGACCTGAACCTTCATGGCGCGTCTCCCTGCCGGATATCCCTAACACCCGGCCCGGATATCCGCAAAGGCTACATCGCCTCGGGGCCGCGGCTCATCGCGGCGATGCCGGTGCGCGAGACTTCCGTCAGTCCCACCGCCGTCATCAGCTTGATGAAGCGCTCGATCTCCTCGGTCGTTCCGGTCAGCTCGAAGACGAAAGAGGTCAGCGAGGCGTCGAGCGTGCGCGCCCCGAAGGCCGCCGCCAGCCGCATCGCCTCGACGCGGTAATCGCCCTTTCCGACGACCTTGACCAGGGCGAGTTCGCGCTCCAGCGCCTCGCCCTGCAGCGTCAGGTCGACGACGCGATGGACGGGCACGAGCCGGTCGAGATGGGCCTTGATCTGGTCGATCACAGCCGCGGTCCCGGAGGTCACGACGGTGATGCGCGAGAGATGCTTCTCGTGCTCGGTCTCCGAGACGGTCAGGCTCTCGATGTTGTAGCCGCGACCGGAAAACAGGCCGGCAATGCGCGCCAGCACGCCCGGCTCGTTGTCGACGATCACGGCCAGGGTGTGCCGGGCGACCGGCTGGGCGACGGGAGCGTTGGGATAATGCGACGACGTGTTCATGGAGAGACCCGACTGCGGCTGAGAAAGGAACGGTGATCGGTGAGGACCGGCTCGTCGGCCTCGTCCTCGGCGATGATCCAGGGCTCTGCGAAGGCGGCTACCCGCCAGGACACGTAGCCCCTGGTCGCCTGGACGGCCTCGCAATAGGCGCTGCAGACATCATCGGGACGGATGCCGTAACCCGTAAACCGCGCTGTGACCGGTGCGAACATGGCGTCAGCCGCCGAAAACGCGCCGAACAGGAAGGGCCCGTCGGCGCCGAAACGCGCCCGCGCCTCGTTCCAGATCACCGCGATGCGGGCCACGTCGGCGGCGACCTTGGGACCGCGATCGCGCGGCGGATGGACCCAGGCCAGGTTCATCGGGCAGGCTCCGCGCAGGGCCGAAAAGCCGGCATGCATCTCCGCCGCGATCGAGCGCGCCATCGCCTTCGCCGCCCGGTCCCGCGGCCAGATCGCGAGATCGGGGCGCGCATCGGCGACATGGTCCATGATCGCCAGCGATTCCCAGACACGGATGTCGCCGTCGATCAGCGCCGGCACCTTGCCGGCCGGGGTAAAGGCGGAGATCGCCCGCTTCCACTCGGGATCGTCGAAGGTCTGGCCGAACGGGATCAACACCTCCTCGAAGGGAATGCCGAACTCGGTCAGCAGCAGCCAGGGCCGCAGCGACCAGGAGGAGTGGTTCTTGTTGGCGATGACAAGTTTCATGCCGCCTGACTCTCCGCAGCGAGAGCAAAATCGAGCGCGGCCTCGACATGGAGCGCGGTGGTGTCGAACACCGGCAGGTCGAGATCCTCCTGCCCGATCAAAAGCCCGATCTCGGTGCAGCCGAGGATCACGCCGTCGGCCCCCTGCGCCGCAGCCTCCGCGATGGTCGCGAGGTAGCGCGCCTTCGAGGCCGGCTCGATGCGCCCGCGGCAGAGCTCCTCGTAGATGACGCGATGGATCTCGGTCCGCTGCGCCTCGCCGGGCACCATCGCCTCGATCCCGAAGGCAGCGAGCCGGCCGAGATAGAAGCGCTGCTCCATCGTGAAGCGCGTCGCCAGCAGCAGCGGCCGGCGGACGCCCTGGCGCTTCACCGCCTTGGCGGTGACGTCGGCCAGATGCAGGAAGGGGACGCGCGTCGCGGCGGTGATGCGGTCGGCCACCTTGTGCATGGTGTTGGTGCAGAGCAGCAGGCACCCGGCCCCGGCCCGCTCCAGCCGCAGCGCGCTTTCCGCCAGCAGGGCACCGGCCCCGTCCCAGTCGCCCTGCGCCTGCATCTCGGCGACCGGCGCGAAATCGAGCGAATGAAGCAGGATGTCGGCCGAGCGCAGCCCACCCCGCCGCGCCCGCACGCCCTCGTTCAGCAGCCGGTAATAGACCGCCGTCGATTCCCAGCTCATGCCGCCGATCAGGCCGATGGTCGTCATGGTCATATCCCCTCAGCCCTCATCCTGAGGAGCGGGCGCAAGCCCGCGTTCTCGAAGGATGATCCCGATGTCTCCCGAGCCTCCTGGAGCATCCTTCGAGACGCGCCTGCGGCGCTCCTCGGGATGAGGGCTGAGAGAAACCAGCCCCGTCACACCAACTGCTTGCCCTTGGCGTCGATGATCTCGCCGGTATCGCCTTCGAAATCGGGCAGGATCATCTCGTTATGGGCCTTGCCCGACGGGATCATCGGGAAGCAGTTCTCTTGCTTGGCGACGAGGCAGTCGAAGATGACGGGCTTGGGCGTCTCGATCATCTCCATGATCGCGTCGTCGAGCGAGGCCGGGTCCGAGCAGCGGATGCCGTGGCCGCCATAGGCCTCGGCCAGCTTCACGAAATCGGGCAGGGATTCCGAATAGCTCTCGGAATAGCGCCCGCCATGCAGGAGTTCCTGCCACTGGCGCACCATGCCCATGTACTCGTTGTTGAGGATGAAGATCTTGACCGGCAGCCGGTACTGCACCGCCGTCGACATCTCCTGCATGTTCATCAGGATCGAGGCCTCGCCCGCGATGTCGATGACGAGCGCCTTGGGATGCTTCATCTGCACGCCGATGGCGGCCGGCAGGCCGTAGCCCATCGTCCCCAGGCCACCCGAGGTCATCCAGCGGTTGGGCTCCTCGAAGCGGTAGTACTGCGCCGCCCACATCTGGTGCTGGCCGACCTCGGTCGTGATGTAGGTGTCACGGTTCTTGGTCAGCTCATAGAGCCGCTCGATCGCATATTGCGGCTTGATGACCGATCCGGACTGCTTGTAGGCGAGGCTCTGGCGGGCCCGCCAGCCGTCGATCTGCGTCCACCAGGCGGTCAGCGCGGTCTTGTCGATCTGCGGGCTGGTCTCGCGCCAGACGCGGACCATGTCCTCGAGCACATGGGCGCAGTCGCCGACGATACCGATATCGACCTTGACTGTCTTGTTGATCGAGGACGGGTCGATGTCGATGTGGATCTTCCGCGAGCGCGGCGAGAATCCGTCGAGCCGGCCGGTGATCCGATCGTCGAAGCGCGCGCCGATGTTGATCATGACGTCGCAGTCATGCATCGCGAGATTGGCCTCGTAGGTGCCGTGCATGCCGAGCATGCCGAGCCATTGCTTGTCGGCGGCGGGATAAGCGCCGAGACCCATCAGGGTCGAGGTCACCGGGAAGCCGGTCAGCCGCACGAGTTCCCGCAGCAGCGCCGAGGCGTGCGGGCCGGCATTGATGACGCCGCCGCCGGTGTAGAACACCGGCTTCTTGGCACTCGCCATCAGCGCGACCGCCGCCTTGATCTTGTTCAGGTCGCCCTTGACGGTCGGCCGGTAGGTCTTGTGCTGATTGTCGCGCGGGCGGCTGTAGAGCCCGCTCGCGAACTGGATGTCCTTGGGAATGTCGATGACGACCGGGCCGGGCCGGCCATTCGCCGCGACATAGAAGGCCTCATGCAGGATCCGCGGCAGATCCGCGATGCTCTTCACCAGGTAGTTGTGCTTGGTGCAGGAGCGCGTGATGCCGACCGTGTCGCATTCCTGGAACGCGTCCGACCCGATCAGATGTGTCGGCACCTGGCCGGTGATGACGACCAGCGGGATCGAATCCAGCAGCGCGTCGGTCAACCCGGTGACCGCATTGGTCGCGCCGGGGCCGGAGGTAACGAGGACGCAGCCGACCTTGCCGGCTGTCGAGCGCGCATAGCCCTCGGCCGCGTGGACGGCGCCCTGCTCGTGGCGGACGAGGACATGCTTGACCTTGTCCTGCTGGAACAGCGCATCGTAGATCGGCAGCACGGCGCCTCCGGGATAGCCGAACAGATGTTCGACACCCTGATCCTGAAGCGCGCGGACGACCATTTCGGCACCGGTCATCATCTCGCTCATAACGGTCTCCTGCGGCAGTTCTGTGGACAACGAGGTCGGAAAGCGGGCAATAAAAAAGGCCCGCGAGGGCCCTGGACATGCGCTGGCGTCGGGAAGACGCGGCTCTTGCGAGAACCGGCCCCTACCAGCGCACCCCTACGATAATAAGCTTGCGCATGGCGCTTCGACCCTTTGCAGATGTTGCGAGACGCTAGACGAGGCGGGCCGCCGGGTCAAGCGTCGTGCAGTGCCGCATCGGCAGGCCCCGACGCTGCGAAAAAGACGAGGGCCCGCCGGAACACTTTCTCAACCCGCGGTTGGTAGCGTTCGGTCAGGCGGTCCGAGAGAGGCCATGTACCAAGAAGTCCATACCGACCACATCGCTGCGAGAGCGAATGCGCCCGAGATCGGCCAGCTGCTGCAGCGCTTCGAAGCCTGCGTGTGCGGCCCTGCGGGCGTCTCCTTCGAGCATTTCCGTGACGAGATCATGCCGCGCTTCGGCGACGATCTGATGGTGCTGACGCCGACCGGAGACGGCGACTACGCCTTCAGCCATTACGGGCGCGAGATCGTCCGCTATGTCGGTGCGAACCGCCTGCGCGAGCGCGTCTCGGCGATGACCGGGCAGGTCGCGGACTTCACCATCGCCTGCTGCGACCGCACCCTCGCCGAAGGCCGCGCCGCCTATACCGTGCACCGGTCGCTCACGAGCGTGCGCGTTTGCCTCTGGGAGCGGCTGCTGATGCCGGCGACCGCCGCGGATGGCAGCCGCCGGCTCATCGTCTTCAGCCGTCCGCTGCAGTTCCACGAGGAGCTGCTCGTGGCCGTGCTCGATACCTCGCCCTCGGGCATCGTCGCCCTGCGTGCTGTCCGTGACGCGACGGGCGAGCTCGACCGCCTTGTCGTCATCACCGCCAATCGCCAGGCGGCTGCGATGGCGGGACGCGCGGACGCCGATCTGCTCGATCTCGACGCAAGGCTGGCCCTGCCCTTCCTGGCGGACCCGCAGGTCTGGCAGCGCTGCCTCTTCGCGCTCGACCTGCGACGGCCCGACCGGATCGAGACGTCGTGGAGCGCCGATGGCAGGACCGTCTGGCTACAGATCGCCGTCGCGCCCCTGGGCGACGGCCTGGTGATGACCATCAGCGACATTTCGGAACTCGTCGTCGCAAACCAGACGCTGCAGAGCCGCGCCGCGACGCTCGCCCTCGAGGTCAGCCGCGAGCGTGCGACGCGCCGCGCCCTGTCGGAAGAGATGGGCCACCGCGACGAGCGCGAGCAGGAGCTGCGCCGCCTGGCCGAGACCGATCCGCTGACAGCCCTGCTCAACCGCCGCTCCTTCACCGAAAAAGCCGTGCGAGCCATCCAGGCCAGCGACGACGGCGGCGCGGACGTCTCGCTGATCATCATCGACATCGACCATTTCAAGGCCGTGAACGACTGCCATGGCCATCTCGCGGGCGATGCGGTGATCCGCGCCTTCGCCGACCTGCTGCTCGGCCAGGTCCGGATGGAGCGCGATCTGGTGGGGCGCTTCGGGGGCGAGGAGTTCGCCATGCTGCTGCCCAGCGCCAGTCTCGAAGCGGCGCTGCGGGTTGCGCTGCGCATTCAGCAGGCGCTGGCCTCCCGCCTTCTCCCCGTCTCGGAAACGCTGGCGCTGCCGATCACCGCGAGCCTCGGCGTCGCCTGCCGCCAGCACGGCGAGACCCTGCCGGACCTGATCGCCCGCGCCGACAAGGCGCTCTACCGCGCCAAACATGACGGACGCCGCTGCATCCGCCTCGCCGACCCCGATCTCGTCATCGCCGCCTGAGCCTCAGCCGGCGGGAGCGAGCGCGCGCAACGCCCATTCCAGCGCCGCCTCCGGCGCCACCGCCTGCCAGTCCGGCATCTGGTGGCGGAACCACGTCATCTGCCGCTTGGCATAGGCGCGCGTATCGGCCTGGCCGCGCGCGATCGCCTCGTCCAGCCCCATCGCACCATCGAGATGGGCGATCAGCCCGGGCACGCCATGGGCCCGCATCACCGGCAGCAGCGGATCGAGCCGGCGGGCCCGCAGCACTGCCACCTCCGCCAGCGCGCCCTGCGCCATCATCGCCTCGAAGCGCGCATCGATGCGGCGGCGCACCTCCTCGCGTTCCGGGCTGACGAAGAGCTTCAGCAGGGGCATGCCATCGAGCGGGCCGGGCCGGCGCTCGCCCTGGAAGCTCGCCAGCGAGCGCCCGGTCGCGATCTTCACCTCCAGCGCCCGCATGATCCGCATCCGGTCGCTGGGGCGCAGCCTCTGCCCCATCACGGGGTCGAGCGCGCAGAGCTCGGCATGCAGGGAGCCGGTCTCCTGCCCGGCCACCCGTTCGCGGAAAGCGGTGCGGACCGCCTCGGGGACGGGAGGAATGGCGGAGAACCCCTCGGTCAGCGCCTTGAAATAGAGCCCCGTGCCGCCGACGATGACCGGCAGCGAGCCGCTCTGCGCCAGTTCGGCCAGCACCGCGGCGACATCGGCCGCATAGCGCATCGCCGAATGGTTCACGGCGCCGTCGACATGGCCGTAGAGCCGGTGCGGCACCACCGCTTCCTCCTCCACTGTGGGACGCGCGGTGAGCGTCCGCAGATCGGCATAGACCTGCATTGAATCGGCGTTGACGACGGTGCCACCGAACCGGCGCGCGATCGCGACCGCCAGCGCCGACTTGCCGCTCGCGGTCGGACCTGCGATGAGCACGGCCCTGATCCCCTCCGCTGCTCCGTTCACCTGATCCGGCCCTTCACATGCTCGTCGCGACACTGGTTTCCGCCCATGGACAGGCCCTGCTCGACGACGCCCTGCTGAAGCGCATCGCCGCCCTGCCCGGCGCGCTGCGCACGCAGCGCCTCGACGGCGAGATCGCGGCCGACCTCTTCGCGGAAGCCGGCGATGCGCGCAAGCTCGAAGCCGATCTGCGGCCGCTGCTCGGCGATGCCGCCATCGACATCGTCGTGCAGCCGGCCGCGACGCGCCGCAAGGCGCTGTTCCTCGCCGACATGGATTCGACCATGATCGGCCAGGAATGCATCGACGAACTCGCCGCCTATGTCGGGCTGAAGGAGAAGGTCTCCGGCATCACCGAGCGCGCCATGCGCGGCGAGATCGCCTTCGAGCCGGCGCTGCGCGAACGCGTCGCCCTGCTGAAGGGCGTGCCGCTCTCGGTCGTGGCTGAGATCATCCGCGAGCGCATCACCCTTACGCCGGGCGGGCGCGAGCTCGTCATGACGATGCGCCGCCACGGCGGCTACACCGCGCTGGTCTCGGGCGGATTTACGGTGTTCACCGGCCCGATCAGCGCGACCATCGGCTTCGACGAGCACCGCTCGAACACCCTGCTCGCGCAGGACGGGGTCCTGATCGGCGAGGTCGCCGATCCGATCCTGGGCAAGCAGGCCAAGCTCGACGCGCTGGTCGAGCTGCGCGCGCGGCACGCGCTGTCTCCTGCGCAGACACTGGCCGTGGGCGACGGCGCCAACGACCTCGCCATGCTCGGCGAGGCCGGCCTCGGCGTCGCCTTCCGCGCCAAGCCGGCGGTCGCGGCCGCCGCCCATGCGCGGCTCGACCAGGCCGATCTGACGGCGCTGCTCTATGCGCAGGGCTATACGGGTGGCGAGATCGTCCGGACCTAGTCGACGATGAACAGCTTCGCGCCCGTCACGGTGCGGGAGCGATGCGCCTCGGCGCCGTCGGCGACCTGATAGCTCATGCCGGCCCTGAGCGGCATCACCCGCCCATCCTCCAGCGTCGTCTCCATCGAGCCCTCGAGGCACAGGATGATGTGGCCCTTGGAGCACCAATGGTCGGCCTCATAGCCGGGGCTGTACTCGACCATCCGCACCCGGATCCGGTTCTCGGCCGGGCCGAAGAACTGCACGCGCCAGATCGCCTCGCCGACATCGCCGGGATGGCGCTCGGTCGGCACCGTCGACCAGTCGGTCGTGACGAAGGGAATGTCGCTCAGTTTCATCGCAGGCTCTCCGGAAACGTGCCGCCACCCTGCCAGCGCGGGCGGGCCGGCACCAATGCCGATCGCTCATCCCCACCATCACGGCGACGCCGGCCCATGAAAACCGGCCCACGAAAAAGGGCGGCCTCGCGGCCGCCCTCGAAACCGGAATGGCCGGGATCGCTCAGTTCATCGCGACGGCGACGAAGCGGACCTCGCCCTGCGCGTTCGAGACCAGCAGCAGGGCCGACTTCTTGCCCTCCTTCTTCAGCGCATCGAGGCGCTTGGTCACCTCGTCGGGCGAGTTCACCGGCTCCTGGCCGATCTCGACGATCAGCTCGCCGACCTGAACGCGCTTGTCGGCGGCGTTCGAGTTCGGATCGACCTTGGTGACGACGACGCCCTTGACGCCTTCCTTGATCGAGTAGCGCTTGCGCAGCTCCTCGGTCTGCGGCGAGAATTCGAGCCCGAGCGCGGTGGTGACGGCGGGCTTGGCCGGCTCGGCCGGCGTGCGCGCCGAGGCCGGCTGCACCTTCTCGCCATCCTCGAGGCGGCCGAGCTTGACCGTCTTCACCTCTTCCTTGCCCTTGCGCATGATCGTGACGGGCACGTCCTTGCCGACCGGGGTCGCGGCGACGATGCGCGGCAGGTCGCGCGAATCCTTGACCTCCTTGCCGTCGAACTTGGTGATCACGTCGCCGACATCGAGGCCGGCCGGCTTGCCCGGGCCCTTCTCGTCGACGCCGGCGACCAGCGCGCCACGCGCCGTGCCCAGACCGAGCGCCTCGGCCGTGGCGTCGTCGACGCTCTGGATGCGCACGCCGAGCCAGCCGCGGCGGGTCTCGCCGAACTCCTTGAGCTGGTCGACGATCGAGGTCGCCAGCGAGGACGGTACGGCGAAGCCGATGCCGACCGAGCCGCCCGTGGGCGACAGGATGGCGGTGTTGATGCCGATCACCTCGCCGGCCATGTTGAACAGAGGCCCACCCGAATTGCCCTTGTTGATGGCCGCGTCGGTCTGGAGATAGGTGTCGTAGGGGCCCTGCTGGATGTCGCGGTTGCGGGCCGAGACGATGCCCGACGAGACCGAGCCGCCAAGCCCGAACGGATTGCCGATCGCCATCACGGGATCGCCGATGCGCATCTTGTCGGAATCGCCGAACTTCACCGCCGGCAGCGGCTTGTCGTGCTTCACGCGCAGGACCGCGAGGTCGACCTTGGCGTCCTTGCCGACGACCTCGGCCTTGAGCCGCAGGCCGCTGTTGAAGATCACGGTGATCTCGTTGGCGTCGCCGATGACGTGATTGTTGGTCACGACCAGGCCCGACGAATCAATCACGAAGCCCGAGCCGGCCGACTGCGAACGGCGCTGCTGCGGCGCCTGACCCTGGCCCTGGCCCTGGCCCTGCTGGCCCTGGCCGCGGCGGTTGAAGAATTCCTCGAACAGATCGCCGAAGGGCGTGTCGGGGCCGAGTTGCGGGATCTGCGGCAGGGTGCGCCCGCGGGTTTCGCTGGTCGTCACGGCAGCGATGTTGACCACCGCCGGCATGACCCGCTCGGCGAGATCTGCCAGCGACATCTGGCCCTGCAGGACCGGTGCCGAGGCCGTCTGCGCGGACGCCATCACGGGCGACATCAGCAGCGAGAGCACGCCCACACCGGCGGCGAGCGCGATGCGCCGCGAAGCAGGCGCCAGGGTTGCGGTAGCCGAGACGGGTTTGGTTGCCATCAGTGTCCTCGTGAAGAAAATCCGGCCGAGTCGCCCGGCGCGGAAGCCGTATCTTCAATTGAACCGCGAAATGCGGCGGAAGGTCGACACACGATCATGCGACCAAGCGGCAGTCCCGCCGGCCGCCCGCAGGTTGCTTCCCATTCAACCGCGGACGAACCAGACGAGCAAGACGCCGAGCGCGGCCGAACCGAGGCCGATCAGCCGCATGGTCTCCGGCGGCGTTTCGGAGGCGCTTCGCAGCGCCTCCTTGGCGAGATGGGGAACCGCTGCGAACAGGATGCCCTCGATCGCGAAAACGAGGCCCAGCGCCGCAACGAAATCCCACATGCGCGGCGCCGGACGGGGTCAGGGACGGGCCGGGGCCGGCGTCGCTGGCGGCAGCGTCGGCTGGGCGTCGGTGCGGGGCGCGTTCGGACCGTTGAAGAACCGGAAGAACGGCGAATCCGGCGACAGGACCATGCGCGTGTCGCCCGCCTTGATGCTGGCTTCATAGGCCTGCATCGAGCGGTAGAACGCGAAGAACTCCTGATCCTTGCCGAACGCCTCGGCGAAGACGCGGTTGCGTTCGCCTTCGCCCTGGCCGCGGACTTCATCGGAACGGCGCTGGGCTTCGGCCACGATCACGGTCGAATCCCTGTCCGCACGGGCCCGGATCTCCTGGGCCTGCTGGGCACCGAGCGCACGCGCCTCGGCCGCCTCGCGCTGACGCTCCGTCTGCATCCGCTGGAACACGGCCGCAGAGTTGGCCGCCGGCAGATCGACGCGCCGCAAGCGGACGTCGACCACCGTCATGCCGAAGCGCGCGGCCTCGCGGTTCACCTCGTCGCGGATGCGGTTCATCAGCCGCGCCCGGTCGTTGCGGACCATCGAGGTGAAGCTCGCCTCCGCCAGCACCGAGCGCACGTTACCGTTGACGATCGAGGCGAGCTGCGAGTTGGCGCGCGGGATGTTGTTGACCGCCTGGTAGAAGCGCAGCGGATCGGAGATGCGGTAGCGCGTGAAGGCATCGACCACGAGACGCTTCTGGTCCGAGGCGATGATTTCCTGCGCCGGCAGGTCGAGATCGAGGATGCGGTTGTCGAGCAGGGTGACCTGCTCGAACGGCGCCGGCAGCTTGAAGTAGAGGCCCGGCGCCGTGACGACGCTGCGGACCGCGCCGAAGCGCAGCACGAGGGCCGACTGCGTCTGCTGGACCACGAAGGTCATCGCGTAGAAGACGACCGCCGCGATGCCGAGGACGACGAGCAGGCCGATGCGGATGATGGTGCCGTTCATCGGACAGCTCCCGTCTGGGGGGCGCCCGGAGCGGGGCGCCTCTGCTGCAACTGGTCGAGCGGCAGATAGGGCACGACGCCCTGGCTGTTGCCCCTGCTGTCGAGAATGATCTTGTCGGTGCCGCCGAGCACCCGCTCCATGGTTTCGAGGAAGAGGCGTTCGCGGGTCACCGCGGGCGCCAGCTTGTACTGCTCATAGACCGCGTTGAAGCGGCTCGCCTGACCGAGCGCCTCGGCCACGGTCTGCTCCCTGAAGGCTTCCGCCGACTGGAGCAGCTGGGCCGCACGACCGCGCGATTCCGGCACGACCCGGTTGGCATAGGTCTCGGCCTCGTTGCGCAGGCGCTCCTGGTCGGCGCGCGCCGCCTGGACGTCACGGAAGGCGTCGATGACCTGCTGCGGCGGATCGACCTTCTGCAGCTGCACGAGGCGAATCTGCACGCCGGCATTGTAGCCGTTCAGCGTCTCCTGCATCAGCTGGCGCACTTCGGCCTCGATCGCGGCGCGATCGGTGGTCAGCACCGGCTGGATGTTGCGCCGGCCGATGATCTCGCGCATCGCGCTTTCGGCGACGGCCTTCACGGTGCCCGGCGGGTCCTGGATGTTGAAGACGTAGTTCTCCGGAGCGGCCGGGTCGATCTGCCACTGCACGATCACGTCGATGTCGACGATGTTCTCGTCGCCGGTGAGCATCAGGCTCTCTTCGATCACGTCCGACTGGCGCGAGGCGCGCACGGACTCGACGGTGCGGAAGCCGACCTCGGTGGTGATGACATTGGTCACCTGCGGCTTGATCACGCTGCCGATCGGATAAGGCCAGTTGTAGTTCAGGCCTTCGCCGGTCTTGCCGATGAACTGGCCGAAGCGCAGGTTCAGGCCGACCTCGTTCGGGCGGACGATGTACCAGCCCGTCAGGAGCCAGATCACCAGCAGCGCGAGCAGGCCGAAGATCAGGCCGCGCGCGCCGAGATTGCCGCCCGGCATCATGTTGCGCAGACGGTCCTGACTGCGGCGCAGAATGTCCTCGAGATCAGGCGGGCCGCTGTTGCCGCCGCCACCGGAGCCGCCGCCCCAGGGGCCGCCGCCGCCACCGCCGCCGCCGCTTCCCCCGCGCTGGCCCCAGGGTCCGCCCCCGTTATTGCCACCGCCGCTCTGGTTGCTCCAAGGCATACTCGCGCCGTTCCCTTCCTATGCCGCTCGCTCGCCATAGGCGATCGGCGGTCACTTGTCAGCGCTCCCCAGCCGGAGCG
>CALRYW010000047.1:0-34387 GCA_943372485.1 Allobosea thiooxidans | reverse complement strand
CGATCGAGCGGTCGACATGGCTCTCGGCCGCCAGATGCAGCACGATGTCGGGATCGACCTCGGCGAAGATCGCCCGCATTCGTTCGCCATCGGCGATGTCCGCCTTCTCGAAGCGGAAGCGCGGATCGGCGGCGACCGGCGCCAGCGAGGCGAGATTGCCGGCATAGGTCAGCTTGTCGACGACGCAGACGCTGTGGCCGGTTTCCGCGATCAGCCTGCGTGTGACGGCCGAGCCGATGAACCCCGCACCGCCGGTAACCAGAAATCGCAAAGACGCCGGCAATTCCGTTCTCGCTCCCGTTGGACGCGCGCATATAGGGCGCCCGGGCCCTCAGCGTAAACCCCGTGGCCCGGCCCGCCTCGGCTCAGCGACCCTGCCATTGCGGCGGCCGCTTGCCGAGAAAGGCCTCCATGCCTTCGCGGAAATCAGCGCTGTCATAGCACATCACCACGAGGTCCTCGCCGCTCTCAGCGGGCACCGACGCGTTGACGATGCGGCGCAGCGCCTCCTTCGTGGCCCGCATCGTCAGCGGGGCATGGCCGGCGATGGTTGCCGCCAGGTCGCGGGCCCGGCTCATCAGCGCCACATGATCGGCGAGAATCTCGCTGTAGAGGCCGATGCGCTGGCCCTCCTCCGCTTCGATCAGCCGTGCCGTGAAGACGATGTCCTTGACGCGGGCCGGTCCGAGCAGGGCCGCGAGCCGGGCGTAATTGGCCATCGACAGGCAGTTGCCCAGCGTGCGCGCGATCGGAAAGCCGAAGCGCGCGGATGCCGTCGCGATGCGGATGTCGCAGGCGCAGGCGATGCTCGCGCCGCCGCCCGTGACAGCCCCGGCGATCGCCGCGACGAGCGGGATCGGGCAGCATTCGATCGCGGCGAGCACGCGCTCGATCTTGTCTTCATAATCCAGCGCATCCTGCGGCGAGGCGAAGCTGCGAAACTGCGCGATGTCCGTCCCGGCTGCGAAGGCGCGGTCGCCGGCCCCGGTGATGATAAGCACCCTGGGGGCCCCATGCGCCGCCGGATCGGCGCAGATCGCCGCCACCCGCTCATACATCGCGAAGGTCAGAGCATTGCGCGCCTGGGGGCGGTTCAGCGTGATCGTGCCGATCCCGCCGTCCACCGCGTAGAGAATCTCGTCGTCCATGCGCTCGCTTCCATCGGCATCCGGGGGAGCGGGACTATCCGGTCAGGCCTCCACCGCGTCAACGGCGGTGGCTCCCGTCGCGAAGTCACGCCCCGGCGCCGCCTCGATCAGGGCCCGCGTATAGGCATGGGCCGGCGCGGAGAACACCTGCGAGGTCGCGCCCTGCTCGACGATCACCCCCTTCTCCATCACCACGATCCGGTCGCAGATCTGGGCCGCGACCCGCAGGTCGTGGGTGATGAACAGGATGGCCAGGTTGAAGCGCTCCTGGACGTCGGCGAGCAGGGCCAGCACCTGCTTCTGGACGGAGACGTCGAGCGCCGAGACCGCCTCGTCCGCGATCAAGATCTCCGGCTCCATCGCCAGCGCCCTGGCGATCGCGATGCGCTGGCGCTGACCGCCGGAGAACTGGTGCGGATAGCGCTCGAGCGCGTTTGGCTGCAGCCCGACCAACCCCATCAGGTCGCGGGCGCGTTGCAGCGCGTCCGGCTCGCTCAGGCCAAAATTCATCGGCCCCTCGATGATCGAGGCCCCGACGGTCCGGCGCGGGTTGAGCGACCGGAACGGATCCTGGAACACGACCTGGATCTTGCGGCGATAGGATCGCAGCCGCCGCTCGGGCAATTGTGCGATGTCGATGTCCGGCACCAGGATGGAGCCGATGCTGGGCGGTATCAGCCGCGCGATGCAGCGCGCCACCGTGGTCTTGCCGGAGCCGGACTCGCCGACGATGCCGACCGTCTCGCCCCGCCGGACCCGGATCGCGACGTCCTTCGCCGCATGCACGACCCGCTCCTTCCGGAACAGCGCCTTGGAGCTGTAGGTCTTGCCGAGCCCCACTGTCTCCAGCGCCAGCGGCCCGAGCACCGGCTTGCGCTGCGCCGGCTTCAGGCTCGGCACCGCCCCGATCAGCATCTGCGTGTAGGGGTGTTGCGGCCGGGTCAGGATATCGGCGGCCGGCCCCTGCTCGACCACACGCCCCTTCTCCATCACCACGACGCGGTCGGCGATCTCGGCGACGACACCGAAATCATGGGTGATGAACAGCACGCCCGTGCCGCGGCGGCTCTGCATGTCCTTGATCAGCTTCAGGATCTGCGCCTGCGTCGTGACGTCGAGCGCCGTCGTCGGCTCGTCGGCGATAAGCAGGGCGGGATCGAGGATCAGCGCGGCGGCGATCATCACGCGCTGGCGCTGCCCGCCGGAGATCTGATGCGGATAGGAGGCGTGCATCCGCTCCGGTTCGGGCAGGCGCATCGATTCCAGCATGGCGAGCACCTGCGTGCGCCGCTCGGCGGGGCCGAGAGCGGTGTGAATGCGCAGCACCTCCTCGATCTGGTCGCCGATCGTCAGCACGGGATTCAGCGCCGTCATCGGCTCCTGGAAGATCATCGCCATGCGGTCACCGCGCAGCGCCCGCAGTCGCTGCGGCGTCGCCGCCAGCACATCCTCGCCTTCCAGGCGAATCGCGCCCGCCACCGGCTTCAGCGCCTTGGCGAGCAGCCCCATCACCGAGAAGGCGGTGACGGATTTGCCCGAGCCCGATTCCCCGACCACGCAGACGATCTCGCCGGCGTCGACGCTGAGCGAGACGTCCTCGACCGCGAAGGCCCGGTCGCCACCGCCGGGCAAAGCGATGCTCAGCCCCGCGATCTCCAAGACGGGTGTCTGTCCCTCGCTCATCGGCCGGCCATCTTGGGATCGAGGGTGTCGCGCAGGCCGTCGCCCAGCATGTTGACCGCCAGCACCGTCAGGGCGAGGAAAATGCCCGGATAGAGGATGTTGTGCGGGAAGACGCGGAAGAGGTTGCGCCCCTCGGCCATGATGTTGCCCCAGGTCGGGATCTCCGGCGGGATGCCGATGCCGAGGAAGGACAGGATCGCCTCGACCAGGATCGCCGAGGCCGCGATGAAGGTGCCCTGCACGATCAGCGGCGCGATGGTGTTGGGCAGGATGTGCCGGACCATCAGCTGGGGCAGCCGCGTCCCGGCCATGATCGCGGCCTCGACATAGGGCTCCTCGCGCACCGACAGCACGATCGAGCGCACGACCCGCACCACGCGCGGGATCTCCGGCACGATGATCGCGATGATCACCGACACCAGCCCGCTGCGGAACAGCGAGACCACGGCGATGGCGAGCAGGATGCCCGGGATCGCCATCAGCCCGTCCATGAATCGCATGATGACGCCATCCAGCGGGCGCACATAGCCGGCGATGAGGCCGATCACGAGCCCGATCGCGATCGCGACCGAGGCAACGGAGACCGCGATCAGCAGCGAGACGCGCGCCCCGTAGATGACGCGGCTATAGACGTCCCGCCCCAGCGAATCCGTCCCCATCCGGTGTTTGAACACCGTCGCAGTGCCGTCATCGGCGCGAATCGTTCGCTCGAAGCCGGGCAGGCGGTTGCGCGTGCTCGGGTTGATGGCGGTGGGGTCGAGCGTGCCCAGCCACGGCGCGAACAGGCCGATCATGGTCATCAGCAGCAGCACCGTGCCGCCGATGGCAACGACCGGGTTGCGCACGAGCCGCTTCATGACGGTGCGGGCCGGCGTGGCCGGCTCGGCCCCGGCCGGTGCGAGGAGGGTCGGCTCGGTGCTCAATAGCGGATCCTCGGGTCGAACAGGCTGTAGGCGAGGTCGATCAGCAGGTTGATGCCGACATAGACGCCCGAGAACAGGAGGATCACGGCCTGGATGGTCGGATAGTCGCGGGCCAGGACCGCATCCACCGTCAGCCGCCCGAGACCGGGGATCGAATAGACGCTCTCGGTCACCACCACCCCGCCGATCAGGAGCGCGATGCCGATGCCGACGACGGTGACGATCGGCACCGCCGCGTTCTTGAGCGCGTGGCGGAACAGGATCTTGCGCTCGACCTGCCCCTTGGCGCGGGCGGTGCGGATATAGTCCTCGTTCAGCACCTCGAGCACGCTCGCCCGCGTCATCCGCGCGATCAGCGCGATGTAGATCACCGACAGCGTCACCGCCGGCAGCACCAGCCGCTGCAGGAAGCCGCCGAACCCACCCGAGAGCGGCTGGTAGCCCTGGACCGGGAACCAGCCCAGCGTGATCGCGAAGACGTAGATCAGCGCATAGCCGATCACGAAGACCGGGACCGAGAACCCCAGCACCGAGAAGCCCATCACGATCCGGTCGATCCAGGAGCCGTGCTTGTAGGCCGCGAGCACGCCCAGCGGGATGGCGACGCAGATCGCGATCAGCATCGTCGCAAACGCCAGCGACAGCGTCGGCTCGATGCGCCCGATGATCAGCTCGCCGATCGGCTTCTTGAAGAAGAAGCTCTCGCCGAGCTCGCCCCGCAGCAGGTTCCCGGCCCAGATCAGGAACTGGGTCAGGATCGGCTGGTCGAGGCCGAGGCGGTTGCGGATCAGCGCAATCTGCTCGGTGTTGGCGTTGTCGCCGGCGATCACCGCCGCCGGGTCGCCCGGTGTCAGGCGCAGCATCAGGAAGACCAGGACCGCGACGATCACCAGCACGGGGATCGTCGCCAGCAGGCGCCGCAGGATGTAGCCGAGCATCAGCGCCGGGTCCGGCCGTTCAGCGTCGCCACCTCACTTCTTCTCGACGTTCCAGAACACCGGCGCCGGCGCGGTCAGGATGCCGGTGACATTCGTCCGCGTGGCGATCGGCACGTTGTACTGGCCGAGATGGACATGGGTGACGACCTCGCGCCAGCGCATCTGGACCGCTTCCGCGATCGCCTTCTGCTTGGCCGGATCGGGTTCGCGGGCGAAATCGTCGCGCAGTTTCTCCATCTGGGCGTCGCAGGGCCAGCCGAAGGCGGCCTTGTCGCAGCTCGCATTGAAGAACCCCGCCATCACCGGGTTGAGGATGTCGGCCGAGACCCAGGAGGTCTGCATCACGTTCCAGCCGCCCTTGTCGATCGGGTCCTTGCGGACGCGGCGCGACACCACGGTCTGCCAGTCCGAGGACTGCATGTCGACCTTGAAGCCGCCCTTCTCGAGCAGCTGCTTGGCGACAGGCCCGAGATTGGTCAGCGATTGCAGGTCGGTCGAGTGCAGCAGCACGATCGGCTTGCCGTCATAACCGGCCTCCTTCAGCAGCTCCTGTGACTTCTTGAAGTTCGATTCCAGCAGCCCGTCCATGCCCTTTTCGGAGGCGAGCTGCGTGCCGCAGACGAACATGGCCTTGCAGGGCTTGTAGAAGTCGGGATTGCCGACCGTCGCCTCGAGGAAGTCCTTCTGGTTCAGCGCATAGGTCACCGCCTGGCGCACCTTCGGATTGTCGAAGGGCGGCTGGGTGTGGTTGAAGCGCATCGTGTATTGCAGGCCGAGCGGGTTGTAGTTCCACAGCTTGATGCTCTTGTCGCCGGCGAGCAGCGGGATCAGGTCGAAGGCTGGCTGTTCGACCATGTCGATCTCGCCGGCGAGCAGGGCGTTGACCGCCTGCTGCTGGTCGGACACCGCGAGCCACTCGATCCGGTCCACCTTCGCGACCTTGCCACCGGCGAGCCCCGACGCCGGCTCCGCGCGCGGCTTGTAGTCCTTGAACTTCGTGTAGACGATCTTGTCGCCGGGCTTCCATTCGTCGGTCTTCAGCACGAAGGGGCCCGACCCGATGAACTCCGAGATCTGCGTGTTGGGGTCGGTCTTCGCGACGCGCTCGGGCATCATGAAGGGGACGTTCGACGACGGCTTGCCGAGGCCGAAGATCAGCAGGCCGGTCGGCGACTTCAGCTTCACCGTGAAGCTCTTGGCGTCGTCGGCGGTGATCGTGTCGACGAAGGTCATCAGCTTCTGGCCGACGGGGTCCTTCGCCGACCAGCGCGTGATCGAAGCGATGCAGTCTGCCGCGGTGACCGGCTTGCCGTCATGCCAGGTCAGGCCGTCGCGCAGCGTGAATTTATAGGTCAGCTTGTCGGCCGATTCGGTGAAGCTCTCGACCATCTGCGGCTTGATGTTGCCGGCCTCGTCCATCGAGAACAGCGTGTCGTAGATCATGTAGCCGTGGTTGCGGACGATATAGGCCGTGGTCCAGATCGGATCGACGATCTTCACGTCGGAATGCATCACGATCTTCAGCGTCTGCGCCTGCGCCTGCGCCAGCGACGTGCCGGCGACGATCGCGCAGGTGGCCACCAAAGTCTTCAAACGCCCTGCCATGGTGCTCTCCCTCCGACTGTCGTGCGCGATCGGCGCATCGCGATTGATGCAGGCCCTGTGCCAACGGGCGAACCATGCTCGCCCGGCATTCTCATGCGGTCAACCTCGCCAGCAGCCCGGCCATCAGGCGCGTCCGCTGCAGCAGGCTCTCCAATTCGATATGCTCCTCGAGCGTATGGTAGCCGGCGCCGAGCAGGCCGAGCCCGTCCAGCGAGGGCAGCCCGGCGGCTCCGGTGAAATTGGCGTCCGAGCCACCGCCGGCCGAGTCGTGCTCGAGGCTCCAGCCCAGCTCTTGCGCCACCTCGCGGGCGAGCCCGAACAGCTTCAGCGTCGCCTCGCTGGGCTCCCAGACCGGGCGGGTGACGCCGCGCGTGACCGTGAAGCGCGTAGCGTCGGCGTTCTGCACGCCGAGCGCCAGCATCCGCTCGACCCCGCGGTCGAGATCCGCCTGCCGCTTCGCCATGCTGAGCGCCTCTGCCCGGCAGGTCGTCGGCACGCAATTGACCCATTGCCCGCCCTGGATCACGCCGACGCTGAAGGTGCAGTCGTCATCCGTCATCGCCTCGATCGCGAGCAGTTGCTGCGCCATCATGCTGATCGCGGAGCGGCCATTCTTCAGCTGCGAGCCGGCATGGCTCGGCCGCCCCTCGGCCAGCAGGTTGAAGCGCGCGATCGCATAGCGTCCCGTGACAACGCCGTTGCCCGGCCGCCCCGGCTCGGGAACCAGGATGAAGCGGTGCCGGCGCGCCTGCTCCATGATCAGCTCGCGTGTGCCGGGACTGCCGATCTCCTCGTCGCTGGTGAAGAGCACGCTGACCGGCAGCGGCGTCTCAATGCCTGCTTTGGCCAGCGCGATGATCGCCTGCAGCCCGGCATAGGCGCCGCCCTTCATGTCGAGGATGCCCGGCCCGTAGCAGCGACCGCCATCGCGCCGGAAGGGCAGTGTCTTCAGCGTGCCGACCGGATGCACCGTGTCGAGATGCGACATCATCAGAATGCCCGGCTCACCCTGCCTTGGGTGGGGAAAGTCGCCGCGCAGGCAGTCGCCGAGCCCGGGCGGCCCGGGAAAGCGCGTGACGCTCGCCCCCGCCGCCACCAGTTCGCCCGCCGCGAAATCCATCATCCGGTTGACGGCAGCGACGTCGAAGGTCGGGCTCTCGCATTCGATCCAGGGCCGCAGGCCCGCGAGCAGGGTTTCGAGATCGAGGGGCAGATCGGCAGGGTTCATGCGGGGCGCCTTCAGGCTTTGCTGCGCGTTTCGACGAGGCGGGCCAGCAGGCTCGCGCCGATGGGCAGGATACCATCATCGAGCACGAAGGCCGGGTTGTGGACGGGCACGCTGCCGGCATGGCCGACCCAGGCATAGGCGCCCGGCACCACGCGCAGCATGTCGGCGAAATCCTCGCTGCCCATCACCGGCTTCGGCTCGGTCAGGACATTACCGGCGCCGACGATCTCGGCGGCGACCGCCGCCGTGGCGACCGCCTGCTCGGGGTGGTTCACCAGCACGTCGAAGATGCCGCGGATGTCGATGTCGATCTGCACGCCGAAAGTCAGCGCCATGCCGGCGCAGATCTCGCGCATGCGCTCGCGGATCAGCTTCGCGATCTCGGGCGAGAAGGTCCGCACCGTGCCGGCCAGCGCGGCCTCCTCCGGGATCACGTTGTAGGCCGAGCCGGCATGGATCTGCGTGATCGAGAGCACGGCCGCCTCGCGCGGGTCGGCGTTGCGGCTGACGATCGTCTGCAGCGCGGCCGCCAGCGAGATCGCGACGATGACCGGGTCGCGCCCGACATGAGGCATCGCGCCATGGCTGCCCTTGCCGGTGATCTTGATGTCGAAGAAATCCGCACCTGCCATCGCCGGACCGGGAAAAACCGCGATCTGGCCGGGGTCGAGGTTGGGCGCGTTGTGGAGGCCGTAGATCTCGTCGCAGGGAAAGCGCTCGAACAGATTGTCGGCGAGCATGGCCCGCGCCCCGCCGAGCCCCTCCTCCGCCGGCTGGAACACGAAGATGGCGGTGCCCGCAAAGCCGCGATTCTCGGCGAGGTAACGCGCCGCCCCCAACAGCATCGTGGTGTGGCCGTCATGGCCGCAGGCATGCATCCGGCCGGGAATGGTCGAGCGCCAGGGCAGGTTGGTGATCTCGTCCATCGGCAGCGCGTCCATGTCGGCGCGCAGGCCGATGCGCCGGCCCGGCCCGCCGGTGCCTTCGAGGATACCGACCACCCCGGTGCCGCCGATGCCGCGATGCACCTCGATGCCCCAGGCTTCCAGCTTCTCGGCGACGATGCCCGACGTCCGGACCTCCTCGAAGCCGATCTCGGGATGGGCGTGAAGATCGCGGCGAATGGCGACGAGCTCGTCCGTGAAGGCCTCGATCGCGGTCAGGGCAGGCATGGCAAGCAACTCCGGGAGGGTTGGGGGCGGTCAGCCGAAGACGGGGCCGAGCGGCGCGGTACGCAGGCCCGGTCGCAGATGCTTCCAGGGCAGCACGGAGGGATCGACCGGCATCGGGCCGGGCGCGGCGCAGACCAGGATGGAATGCGCGATCGGCTCGAAATCGGCCCGAAAATGCACGGAGCTCTTGTTGACGAGGATCGCCTGCTCGGTCGGCTCGATGCCGACCTGGCGGTACATCGCCTGGTCGGCCATCTGCGCCTTGCGCGAGGCGACGACGATGCGGACCCCGCCGATCCGCAACGCCGCGCAGGCGCCGAGATTCATCCGCGATCCCCCGAAGAAGGGGCCCGGCGCCACGAAGCGCCCGTCCGACAGCTGCTCGACGACGAACTCGCCTTCGAGCGGGACATCGCTGGGAATGCCGGACTTGGCGCCGAGCGCAGCCTTGATCATCGCACCGACGCCCGCCTCATGCGCCTGGCGTGCCACTTCGGGATCGACGATCAGCCCGATCGCCGCGCGCTGCGCACCGTTGCGGACGAGCGCGCGCGCCATGCCCATCGTATCGGAATCGCCGCCCGCACCCGGATTGTCCTGCGTGTCGGCGATGACGATCGGCTTTGTCGCCCCTTGCGCCAGCGCCATCGCAGCCAGCACGCCCTCGTCCGGCGCGAAGACCTTGCCGTTGAAGGCCGCCTCACTCGCCAGCACGCGCGCCGTCACGGCGTCGGCCGCCCGGTCGGCATCGGCCTGGGTCGCGCCATAGGCGACGACGGTCGGCCCGCAATCGGCGAAATCGGCGGCCGGGAAGCCCGGCAGGAAGGACAGCGTCGGCACGCTCTCATCCTCGAGCGCCGCGAGTTCGGCATAGATCGTGCGGCACGGCTCCATCGCGGTGGCCTGCCAGGCGATCGGGATCAGATAGGGGATCTGCCGGAAGGCCTTGGCGTCGCGTTGCGCCGTCCCGATCAGCCGCGCCAGATAGGTCGTCGCGCGGCTCCCCGTCAGCGCCATGTCGACATGGGGATAGGTGCGATAGGCGACGAGTGCGTCGGCGCTGTCGACCATCAGCTGCGTGACATTGCCGTGCAGGTCGAGGCTGGCGACGAGCGGGACGCCCGGTCCGATCGCCGCCCGCACCCGCCGCAGCGTCTCGCCCTCCCCGTCGGGGAAGCCTTCCGCCACCATGGCACCGTGGAGATCGAGATAGACCCCGTCCAGCGGCAGCGCCGCCGTGATGGCCTTCACCAGCTCGCTCAGCAGCGTCTCGAAAGCCTCCGCCGTGACATGGGCGGAGGGGCTGGCGGCGCACCACAGTGTCGGCACCATCTCCCAGCCCAGCCCGCGCGCCGTCTCGACGAAACCGGACGCGCCGACATTGACGTTGCGCACCGCCTCGTACACGGCCTCGCCCCGCGCCAGCGACGGCCAGCCGCCGCCCTGGACGAAGGCGTCGAGCCCCGCCTTGCTCGGCGCGAAAGTGTTGGTCTCGTGCAGGAAACCGCCGAAGGCGATGCGTGGCGACATGAGGGGGCGGCTCCGGACGGCAGCGAGACGGCGCAGGTCATCACGCCCGCCGGCTCGCTTCAAGACCGAAATCTTGCCGGCTGCCTAAGAGACAGGCAACGCCGCCTCGCTTCGCCGCATCACTTCTCGACGAAGGCGCGCTCCACCACATAGGTCGCCGGCGTCGAACTCGAACCCTCGACAAAGCCGCGGCCCTCGAGCTGGACCTTCATGTCGGCGAGCATGCCCGGGCTGCCGCAGAGCATGACGCGGTCGTTCTCGGCATCGACGAAGGGCAGGCCGAGCGAGGCGAACCAGTCCGGCGAGGCGAACAGCTCGGTGACGCGCCCGCGGTTGCGGTAGTCCTCGCGGGTCACGGTCGGGTGATAGATCAGTTGGCTGGCGACCATCTCGCCGATCAGCTCGTCGGCCGGGAGCTCCTCGCGGATGAAGGTCTCATAGGCCAGCTCCGACACCAGCCGCACACCATGGACGAGCACGACCTTCTCGAAGCGCTCATAGGTCGCGGGGTCGCGGATCAGGCTCATGAAAGGCGCGAGCCCCGTGCCGGTGGAGAGAAAATACAGGTTGCGGCCGGGCAGCAGATTGTCGTGCAGCAGCGTGCCGGTGGCCTTGCGCCCGATCAGGATCTCGTCGCCGGGCACGATTTTCTGCAGCCGCGAGGTCAGCGGGCCGTTCGGCACCTTGATGCTGAGGAACTCGAGTTCCTCGTCATAGGGCGCGCAGGCCATGCTGTAGGCGCGCAGCAGCGGGCGCCCCTCGACCATCAGGCCGATCATCGCGAATTGGCCGGCCTCGAAACGGAAGGCGGGATTGCGGGTGGTGCGGAAGCTGAACAACGTGTCGTTCCAGTGATGGACCGACAGAACCTTCTCGACAAACTGGTTGCTCATGCTCGCATCTTCCGTGCAGCCCGTTGCGTTCCGCATCGCGGGGCGTGGCCGTCCGGCGGTGCGCGGCCACTCCTCTGCGAAGCCGGCGCGGAAGGCAAGCCGTTCCCTGCCTGCGATGGCGCCATCTTTGCCCAGGGGACTTGCAAATGGCGCAGCCTGCCAACGTCGCCCGGGCCCGCGCACCCACCGCTTGGGTCGCCCCGGCGCCGAACCTCCGCTATGTCGGATGCGCGCCGCAGGGACAGAGCGAGCGACACCGGAGCGACCATGACCATTCGCGCCCAGCTGATCGAACGCTTCCTCCGCTATGTCGCGGTCGAGAGCCAGAGCGACGCGAAGGGGACGACGCTGCCGACGACGCCTGGCCAGCAGCGCCTCGCCGATCTGCTGGCCGGGGAACTGCGCGCGCTCGGCCTCGCCGACGTCATCGTCGACGACCACGCCACCGTCACGGCGGTGAAGCGCGGCAACCGTCCGGGCGCCCCGCGAATCGGCTTAATCGCCCATCTCGACACCGTCGATGCCGGCCTGTCCCCGGTCATCCGGCCACAGCTCCTGCGCTTCGAGGGCGCGGATCTCTGCCTCAACCGCGAGCAGGACATCTGGCTGCGGGTCGCTGATCATCCCGAGATCGCGCGCTGGAGCGGCACCGACATCCTGTTCAGCGACGGCACCAGCGTGCTGGGAGCCGACAACAAGGCCGCCATCGCCATCGTCATGACCCTGCTGGCGACGCTTGGCCCGGACGACGCCCATGGCGACATCACCGTCGCCTTCGTCCCCGACGAGGAGATCGGGCTGCGCGGCGCCAAGGCGCTCGATCTCGCGCGCTTCCCCTGCGACTTCGCCTATACGATCGACAGCTGCGAAGTCGGTGAGGTGGTGATCGAGAATTTCAACGCGGCGGCGGGCGAGGTCGTCTTCACCGGCGTCAGCGCTCACCCGATGTCGGCCAAGGGCGTGATGGTCAACCCGCTCCTGATGGCCCATGATTTCATCGCGGCCTTCGACCGCGCTGAGACGCCCGAGCACACCGAGGGCCGCGAAGGCTATGTCTGGTTCATCGAGCTGACGGCGCATGCCAGCCAGGCGCATCTCAAGCTCGCCATCCGCGACTTCGACCGGCAGAGCTTCGCCCGCCGCAAGCAACGCGTCGCCGAGGTCGCCGAGGCGATCGCCGCCCGCTATCCGACGGGGCGCGTCTCCTGCAACGTCACCGACACCTATGGCAACATCTCCGACAGCCTGGGCGATGATCGTCGCAGCGTCGATCGGCTGCTGGCGGCGATGGCCGAACTGAAAATCGAGCCGAAGCTGATCCCGATGCGCGGCGGCACGGATGGCGCGGCGCTGTCGGCGCGGGGCCTGCCCACACCGAACTTCTTCACCGGCGCCTACAACTTCCACTCGCGCTTCGAATTCCTGCCGGTTCCCGCCTTTGAAACCGCGTTCACGGTCGCGCGGGCCCTGTGCAGGGAGCCGGCGGGAACGGAGCCTCTCAGCTGAGGCTGCGACCGAACCCGGCCGCCCAGGGCTCGCCGATGGCGGGCTCATCCATGAAGCCCGCGACATAGGCGGCCCAGGACGCCTCGGCCGCCAATGCCGCGCCGCGGCGATCGGCCAGCCGCCGCAGCAGGCCCATCTTCAGCGCACAGGAAGAGGCCCCGGCCAGGCCCGAGGCCTCGCCGAGGTCGCAGAGACAGCTCGTGCAGGGCAGTGCCGGGACAATGCGGCCCGGCTTCGGGAACAGTTCGGGGCTGAGGCTCATCGATCGGGTGTCCGGGCGGTTGACGGCAAGACGCCAGTCTGACGCGGCGCAAGCTGACCATCCTGCTCTGCGAGGATGATGCGCTGATCGCCATGGCCACCGTCGACATGATCGAGGATCTCGGCCACGCGGGCATCGAGACGGGCATGGCGCGCGATGCGCTCACCATGCTGGAGAAGAGCGAGATCGACCTGCTGCTGACCGATGTCGGCCTGCCCGACATGCCGGGCACGGACCTCGTCGCGAAGGCGCTCGAAACGCGCCCGGCATTGCCGATGATCTTCGCCACCGGGCACTCGCGGGTCGAAGGGGCGCAGACCAACGACCGCTCGGCGCTGGTGGTCAAGCCCTGCCAGTCCTGGGACATCGCAGCCGCCATCGCCAAGGTCGTCGCAGCGCAGACCCGCGGCTGAGATCCCGTCCGGCGCCGGCGCAACCTGGCCGTCAGGCCGTGGCCGCGTCGCCCGGCCCGTCCTTGAGCGTGATCGCGAACAGGCCGACATCGGTCGCCGCGCTGCGGAACCCGCCCTCGCAATAGCAGAGGTAGAATTCCCAGAGGCGGCGGAACGGCTCGTCGAACCCCAGCGGCCCGATCGACTGCCACCGGATCAGGAAGCGTCGGCGCCACTCCTGCAGCGTCAGCGCATAGCTCTCGCCGAAGCTGAACCGATCGGCGAGGTTCAGCCCGGCGGCGGCGATCTGCTCGCGCATGGCGGTCGGCGAGGGCAGCAGCCCGCCGGGGAAGATGTAGTGCTGGATGAAGTCCGCCCCGCTGGCATAGGAGGCGAAGCGGCTGTCCTCGATGGTGATCGCCTGCAGCACGATCCGCCCATCGGGCTTCAGGCAGTTGCGCAGCGTCGCGAAATAGCTCGGCCAGAATTCGCGGCCGACGGCCTCGATCATCTCGATCGAGACGATTCGGTCGAACTGACCGGTCGTATCGCGATAGTCCTGCAGCCTCAGATCGACCCGGTCGGACAGGCCCGCAGCCGCGATCCGCTGCTGCGCATAGGCGAGCTGCGAGGGTGACAGCGTGATCCCCGTGACATGGCAGCCTTCGCGCGCGAGCCGCTCGGCCAGCGCGCCCCAGCCGCAGCCGATTTCCAGCACGCGCTCGCCGCCCTTGAGCTGCAGCCGCTCGACGATGAGGTCGAGCTTGGCGGCCTGCGCCTCCTCCAGCGTCTGCCCGGGCTGGGTGTAGAGCGCCGAGGAATAGGTCATGCTCTCGTCGAGCCACTGCGCATAGAAGGCATTGCCCAGGTCGTAATGCGCCGTGATGTTGCGCTTGCTGCCGCGGCGCGTGTTGGCGCGGCCGAGATGCAGCATCCGCGTCATGACCCGCGCGGGCCAGCTGCCCGAGATCATCGCCCGCAGCGTATGGTCGTTCACCGCCGCGAGCTCGATCACCGCCGTCATGTCGGGGCTGCTGAAATCGCCGTCGCAATAGGCGCGCGCAAAGCCGATGTCGCTCTGCAGGACGAGCCGGCGGATCGCCCGCCAGCGCTTGAGCACGATCACGGCCTCGGGCCCGGGCTCGGACGCCTGCTGCACCAGAACGGAGCCGTCGGGCGTCACCACCGTCAGCCGGCCCCGCGCCAGACGCGCCATCAGCTTCGCCAGGAAGGCGCGAGACAGCCCGAGGCTCCCGTCGCGGCTCGGCCGGTCGAGGGTGTGCTGATGCGTCTCTCTTGTCGTCATGGCTCTCGGACCGACCCTTCTGGAACGCTGGCCCTGTCTCGGCGTTGGTCGCAGGCGGAAGACCGCCGCGCCCCCTCGGCCGTTCGGGGTTTCCTTTCCATACGCTGCAGCCAAGCAAACAGATTTGCCGCGGCAGCGTCCAGTGAGGCCCGTCGCAAGCCCGTGCTATCCGTCGCCGGGCCGTCGTCGTAAGGCTTCGTCGTCAGCCGGAGACCGTCATGACTTCCATCGCTGGTTATCTCGTCTTCCTGCTGGTCTTCGGCGTCATCGACGCGATCTGGCTGTCGGTCATGGCCGGCCGTCTCTACCGGCCGACCCTGGGCGATGCGCTGCTCGACGGGATCCGCTGGGCACCGGCTCTGCTGTTCTATTTCGCCTTTCCGGCCGGGCTGATCCACTTCGCCCTCATGCCAGCACTGCAAGCCGGTTCGGCGATGGCAGCCTTCGTCAATGGCGGCCTGCTCGGCCTGCTGGCCTATGGCACCTATGATCTGACGAACTACGCCACCCTGCGCCGCTGGACGCTCACGATCACGATCGCCGATCTGGCCTACGGCACGGTGGTCTCAGCATTCTCGACGCTCGCGGCCTATGCCGGCGTCCTGACGATGCGGGGCTGGGGCTGGCTCTAGGCCGGCTGCAGCCGGTAATGGCCGACGCCCCAGGATTCGCCGCCGGCATAGCCGAACAGCCCGCTCGTCGCGAGGAAGAAGAGGCGCCAACGGCGCCGCCAGAGCGCGGCATCCGGGCCGTAGACCTCAGCGAGGATCGGATCGATCACCGCGAGATTGCGGTCGAAATTGCGCAGCCAGTCCTCGGCGGTGCGGCGGTAATGCTCCCCGCTCCAGTGCCATTCCTGCTCGACGGCGAACAGCCCGGGAAAGCCATGGACGAGCGTGCGGCTCGGCATCAGCCCGCCCGTGAAGAAATGCTGGGCGATCCAGTCCGACTTGTCGTCGACGTCGAAGCGATAGCAGGCCGTGCGATGCGTGAAGACGTGCAGGAACAGCCGTCCCTCCGGCTTCAGCCAGCCCCGGGCGCGTGACAAGAGCTCCGTCCAGTTGGCCATGTGCTCGAACATCTCGACCGAAACGATCCGGTCGAACCCGCCCTCGCAGGCGAAGCTGTTCATGTCGGCGGTGACGATCCGCAGATTGCTCAGCCCGCGTGCCGCGATCTCGCCTTCGATGAAGGCCCGCTGCGAGGCCGAGTTCGAGACCGAGACGATCTCGGCCCGCGGCAGCCGCTCGGCCATGAACAGCGAGAGCGAGCCCCAGCCGCAGCCCAGTTCGAGAATGCGCTGCCCGTCCTCCAGATCGGCATGATCGAGTGTGAGCTCGAGTGCCGTGACCTCGGCCTCGTCGAGCGTGGTCTGCGCCGTTTCGTAATAGCAGGACGAGTATTTGCGCCGGGCGCCGAGCACCGCCTGAAAAAACGCAGCCGGGACCTCGTAGTGCTGCTCATTGGCAGCGTCGGCGTGCTGGGCGATCGGAAAATCCGCCATCTCCCGGACAAAGGCGCTGTCCGGCTGGACATCGGCCTGCCGCAGCCGGCGATCCGTCCGGCCGACCAGCGTCGCGATGCCGGCCCGGGTCACGAAATCGGGCAGCGGCAGCCGTTCGCCCCAGTCTCCGAGGTTCTGCAGAACACCCATCGCTTCAGGCCTCTTTGGCGGCGGGCGGCCATGGCAGCAGCGCGCTCGTGCGGCGCTGATAGGCGCGGTAGGCCTCGCCATGCTTGGCGACCATGTGCTCCTCCAGCGGCGGAATGCCGGAGATCCTGGTGAGCAGCAGCGTCATCGCCAGCGGCGCCAGCACGGCCACGAAGCCGTAGGCATAGCCGGAGAGCGCAATCGCGATGACGGGATAGGCGGCCCACAGCACGCATTCGAAGAAGTAGTTCGGGTGCCGCGACCAGGCCCACAGACCCGTATCGCAGATCCGGCCCTTGTTGGCCGGATGGCCCGCAAAGGCCCGCAGCTGGCGGTCGGCCACGGCCCCGCCACCGACGCCGATGGCGAAGACCAGCACACCGATCACATCCTGCAGCCCGAGCCCCGGAGCCGGGTTGTGCGCCGCCAGCACGATGGCGATGGCGAGCGGCGAACTGGCCAGGGCCTGCATCATCATGAAGCGGAACATCTGGCGGTCCTTGTCGGCCCCCCAGTCGCGCTTCAGCTTGGCGTAGCGCGGATCGTCCGCGATGCCGCGCGTGCGGGAGGCGACATGCAGCCCGAGCCGCAGCGCCCAGGCCGCGGCGAGCGCAGCGACCAGCAGGCGCCGCGACATCGGCCCGTCCCCGAACGGCAGCAGCGCGGCGACCACGCCGGTCGTCCCGAGGCCGAAGGTCCAGACCGCGTCGATCCAGCCGGAATTGCCGGTGCGCCGCTCGACCAGCCAGGCGATCGTCATGGCGGCGGCCATGAGAGCCGCGACGGTCGCCAGCGCCAGGCCGAAGGAGGCGAGAGTCACAGCCGCACCAGCGGTTGCAGCAGGCGCCCCAGCCAGCCGCGGAACTTCACCTCCCCCGTCAGGGCGACGATGCAGGTGCAGCCCTCCACCGGGTCGACATGCGGGTGATGCTCGTGGTTCTCGTTTGCCTCGTCGAAATCGCCCCGGCCGAACCGGCCATATTCATGCTCATAGGCGCCGGCGAGAATCGTCGTCCACTCGTTGCCGGTATGGCGATGCTCGGGCAGCCAGGTCCCCGGCGCAGCGCGCAGCATGAAGACCCGCGCCTGCGCGCCGGGCACATGGACGCGGCGCATCGCCACGCCCCGGCCGATCGGATGCCAGCGGCCGAGGTCATAGGGCTGCAGGATCCGCGGCAGGCCGACCTCGATCGGCCGGACCGGAACCGAAGCCCCCTCCGACTCGCGATCGAGCCGGGCCAGCGCATCCTCGGGCGAGGTCAGCATCGGCACGGCCTCGCCTTGGGCCAGCACGCCACCGCCGACGGCCTCGATCTCGCGGAGCGCCTTCGCCGAAGCGGCATTGATTTCCAGATGCGCGGCAACCACGAGCGACATGCCCTCATCGAGGCGCCCAGCGGCAAATCCGGCCAAGGTTTCGTCCGACGCGAGGTGCCGGGCGTTCATCGCAGATCCTCCAGATGCCGGCGCAGATGCGCCATCGCGAGCCGCAGTCGCGATTTCACCGTCCCGAGGGGGATCGAAAGCCTTTGGGCGACATCCTGATGGCTGAACCCCTCGAGGAACGCGAGTTCCACGACCCGGTATTGCTCTTTGGACAACCCCTTGAGTGCCACACGCACCCGGGAGTCCCGCTCCGACCCGGAGAGCACCGCATCGGGCTGCTCCGGACCCTCTTCCTCTTCGAGAATTTCATAGACCTGCGACAGCCGTGAGCGCTTCTCGCGGCGGGCATGGTCGATCCTGAGATTGCGCGCGATCGTCGCGATCCAGGTGCTGGCCCCGGCCTTGGCCGGGTCGAACAGGGCGGCCTTGCGCCACACCGTCATCAGCGTTTCCTGGGCCAGTTCCTCTGCCAGATCGGGGGGCGTACCACCGCGCATCAGCAGACCCTTCACGCGCGGCGCGAAATGCTCGAACAGCTGCGCGAAGGCGCGCCGGTCGGCAGATGACGCGATGGCCTGAACGAGAGCGTCTGCATCCATGGGAACGCTGGTCGAACCTCTCCGCACCCCGGCTGGAACCGGAGGTCGTGTCGTGCTGGCTGTCTCGGACGTTGCGAACATGACCGCTTTACGCAGCCGGCCCGCATCTGGATCAGAGCACCATCAACTCAACCGTCCTCCGCGAATGGAAGCCGGCTGTCAGACCGGCTAGCACCTGTCGCCGTCCTCATAAAGACTGAACCGAAGCCGGGAGCCGTTCGTACCCGTGACCAAACATCGCGACACAGGTCGGTTCATGCACGGCTCCCTCCATAAACGCCTCGAGATCGCGGTCGTCGGCTCCGGCATCGCCGGGCTGTCCTCCGCCTGGCTGCTGTCGCAGGCCCATGACGTGACGCTCTATGAGAGCGCGGCGCGCCTCGGCGGCCATGCCAACACCGTCGACGTTCCCCAGACGAGCGGAGCCGGCGTGGCGGTGGACACCGGCTTCATCGTCTACAACGAGGCGACCTATCCGAACTTCAAGGCGCTGATGGCCCATCTCGGCGTGGCAACGAAGGCGACCGAGATGTCCTTTGCGGTCTCGCTCGACGAGGGGCGCCTCGAATACAGCGGAACCAGCCTGTCGGGCCTGTTCGCCCAGCGCCGCAATCTGCTCAGCCCGCGCTTCTGGTCGATGCTGAGCGACCTGCGACGCTTCTATTCGCAGGCGACGCAGGATGCGCTGGCCCAGTCCGCCAGCAGCCAGTCGCTCGGCGACTATCTCGATGCCGGCCGCTATGGCGTGCCCTTCCGCGAGGATCACCTCCTGCCCATGGCGGCGGCGATCTGGTCTGCCCCCTGCAACGAGATCCTGGCCTATCCCGCTGC
Organism: Allobosea thiooxidans; assembly: GCA_943372485.1. Lineage (GTDB taxonomy): Bacteria > Pseudomonadota > Alphaproteobacteria > Rhizobiales > Beijerinckiaceae > Allobosea > Allobosea thiooxidans_A. The sequence goes on along the minus strand of CALRYW010000047.1, from coordinate 15,334 downwards.
CGCCTTCATCCGCTTCCACCACAATCACGGCCTGCTGAAACTGACCAACCGGCCGGTCTGGCGTACCGTCGAGGGGGGCAGTCGCTCCTATGTCGAGAAGCTGCGGGCCGCCTTCTCCGGAGAGGTCTGCGCCGGCAACGCCGTGCGCAGCGTCGCGCGCATGGCCGATGGCGTCACGCTGGAAACCGCCGGGGGGGCGCGACGGAGCTTCGACCATGTTGTGATCGCAGCCCATGCCGACCAGGCCCTGGCGATGCTGTCCGACCCATCGGCGGAGGAGCGGGCCCTGCTCGGCGCCTTCCGCTACAGCCGCAACCGGGCCATCCTGCACAGCGACGAAACCCTGATGCCACGCCGCCGCAGCGCCTGGGCGAGCTGGAACCACCTTGGCGACCGGACGGCCCCCGACGCGCCCTGCGCGGTGACCTACTGGATGAACCGTCTGCAGGGCCTTGAGACCGAAAAGCCGCTCTTCGTGACGCTGAACCCGCCCCGCGACCTGGCGCCCGAGACCGTCCTGCGCGACGAGATCTATGAGCACCCGATCTTCGACGGACCGGCGCTGGCCGCACAGGAGCACCTCTGGTCCCTCCAGGGCGGCCGCAACACCTGGTTCTGCGGCGCCCATTTCGGCTCCGGTTTTCATGAGGACGGACTTCAGGCGGGCCTGGCGGTGGCCGAAGACCTCGGCGGCCTGCGCCGGCCCTGGAACGTCGCCGAGGAATCCGGCAGGATCATCCGCACGCCGCTCACCACGGGCCTGGAACACGCTGCATGATCGGCCAGGCCGCCTCTGCTCTCTATGTCGGCATCGTCCGGCATCTGCGGACGCGGCCGCGCGCGCACAAGCTCGCCTATCGCGTCTTCTGGATGCTGCTCGATCTCGACGAGATCGACACGCTCGCCGGACGGCTGCGCTGGTTCTCGCGCAACCGTTTCAACCTCTACGCCTTTCGCGACGCGGATTATGGCGACCGCAGCGGCGCACCGCTCCGGCCGCAGATCGAGGCGCTGCTCAGGCAGGCCGGACTTCAGCCCGATGGCGGGCCGCTGCGCCTGCTGACGATGCCGCGCATCCTCGGCTATGCCTTCAACCCGCTCAGCACCTGGTTCTGCCACCGCCACGACGGCGAGCTGATGGCGATCGTCTACGAGGTCCACAACACCTTCGGGGAGACCCACAGCTATGTCGCGCCCGCGGCAGGCGAAGCGCGCATGGTGGCTCAGGAGGCCGAGAAGCGCTTCCATGTCTCGCCCTTCATGGGGCTCGACATGCACTATCGCTTCCACGTCGTCCCGCCGGGCGAGACGATGTCCGTCTCGATCGACGGCTCCGATGCGGGCGGGCGCCTGATCGCCGCCACCATGAGCGGCAAGCGGCGTGACATCTCGGACAGCACCCTGCTGGGGCTCCTGGCGAGCCATCCGCTGCTGACCTTGAAGGTGACGCTCGCGATCCACTGGCATGCGCTGCGCCTGGTCCTGAAGCGGATCCCGTTCTTTCCCCATCCCGCGCCCGTGGAGCCCAACGTCACGCTGGGGCGCGAGGCGCCCGCCGCCCCCTCCGCAACGATCGGGTCCTCGCCGACGTGAACAGGGCGCCTCGCGCGCCGGCTAGCGCCGGCGCTTCGCCTGCCAATGCTCGATCCGGTCGATGATCCACATCGTGAACCGGGCCATCGGCCGCTGCAGGAGCGGGACGTCGGACGCAATCAGCATCAGGCCGAGCGGCAGCATCCACACACCCAGCACCGGCAGGAAGGAAAACACGCCGCCCAGGATGAGGACGAATCCCACCGGCAGCCGCGCCCAGCGCGAGGCCGGGTGGCGCAGCCAGCGCAGGGAGGAGGCGGCCCGGGCCGGCAGCAGGCGCTCAAGCCTCTTGAACGCGGCGCGCAGGTGCTGCTGCGCGCTGGAGGAAGGCTGCGAGGATCTCATGCCCCGTGCCCTGCGGCGATCGGCATCTCGGACATCACCGGGGTGACAGCACGTCGGCGAATTCGGGGTGGCGGCGCGCCCAGGACGCGACAAAGGAACAGGCCGGCACGACGCGCCGTCCGCTCGCCCGCGCCTGCTCGAACAGGCCCCGCACCAGCTGCGAGCCGATGCCCTGTCCGTTGAAGGCGGAAGGGACCTCCGTATGTGTGACGATCAGCCTGTCCCCGTCGCGGCGATAGACGGCGAAGGCCTGTCCGCCGGGAAACGCCAGTTCGAAGCGCCCAGCCATGGCATTCTCGACCACCGCGCCGCCCGCGCCCTGCACCCTGTCCATGAAAACCTCTGCTGCGACTGCGCCGACCCTATGTCGGTGCCGCATCGCCGGAGTTCAACCGGACAGCGCCATGCCGGTTACCGTCAGGACGTGCGCCTGCCGGTCGATCCGCGTCAGTGACGGGTGCCGCTGCTGAAGGCCCCGGTGCGGACCTTGTCGGAGAGCCCCTCGGCGAAGATGGCGGTCGCCTCCTCGCCATAGGTCTCGACCAGGGTGCGGAAGGCCGCAAACAGCGCCGCATGCGCCAGCGCGTCGCTGTCGAGCCCATCCTGCTGCGCTTCGGCGAAGGCGTCCTCGACATAGCCATAGGCGACGCGACGGGCGTCGTGGCTGTCATCGGTCGAGACGAGGTCGAGCGGCAGGTCGTCGGAGATAATGGACATGAAGGCAGGCACTCTACGGCTGGCTTTGATCGGCTTCTTGTCGCGCACCGCCCGCGCTGATGCCGCGAACTGTGCCATTTTCGACTCTCGACGACCGGAGCCGGACGCACAGTGACCATAGGGCGTGCCAGAGCGGGACGCTACCACCCCCTTTAGGAAAGGTTAACGCGGCCGCGCGAATCCTCCGGAGGCCGGCAGTTCGCAGGGCGCTGTTACCTATCCGCCATAGCGGCCGGCCAGGGCCTGGGCGAGGCGCTCGCCTTCCCCCGCCAGCCGCGTCGACGCCTCCTGGCTGCCCTCGGTGCAAGCCCGGTGCGTCAGCGAATAGGCACGGAAGCCGCGGTTGTAGGCACTGGTCAGGCGCTCGCGGCGCGCAGGCGTGCTCCCCTCCGCCTCGACCAGCGCCGCCATGCGGTCGCGCCAATCCTGGGCCTCCTTGCCACCGCACAGCGTCCGCAAATAGGCGAGCGAGCCCATGATCTCGGCGAGCTTCAGCAATTGCGGCTCGTAAGGCGGCGGCGGCGGTTCGGGAGCGGGCACAGGCTCGGCCGGCTTTGCGGCCGGCGGGGTGCGCTGCTGGGCAGGGGCTGCGCCCCAGGGCGCGGCCACCAGCAACGCGAGCAGGCCGAGTGCCGCCCGCCTCATGCGCCCTCCCCGGCCCGCAGCAGGATCTCTCTCGCCTGCCGCAGGACCTCTCCCAGGTCCCGCGTCGTCGGCAATCCGCCGAGCTTGAGCGGATCGGCCCACATCACGGCCCCGGCTTCGGGTCCGGGCTGCGCTTCGCCCGACAGCCATTCGCCGACGAAGGAGGCCACGACGAAGTGATGGGTGACGGCGCCCAGCGCGTCGCGCCCGAAGATCTCGACATGGCGGTTGAAGCCGATGATGCGCGCCCGGACGCCGACCTCCTCCTCCAGTTCGCGCAGGGCGGCCTGCTCCAGGGTCTCGCCGGCCTCGACCTTGCCGCCGGGCAGCGACCAGAGCCGGTCCGCCGGGGGCTTGGTGCGCGTCGCGAGCAGGACCTTGCCATCGCGGAACACAGCCACGGACGCCGCCAGAACCGGGCGCGCCGGGGCCTTGCCCGGCGCCGGAAAGCGGATGACCTGGCCGCCGTCGCCGCTCATCTCAGCCGGCCTGGATCATACGTGCTGGCCGCCATTGATGTGCAACTCCGCGCCGGTGACGTAGCTCGACGCGTCGGTGCAGAGGAAATGGATCGCGCGGGCGACCTCCTCCGTCCGGCCGAGCCGCCCGAGCGGCAGTGTCGCGACGATCTTCTCGGTACCGGGCGAGAGGATCGCGGTATCGATCTCGCCCGGCGAGATCGAGTTCACGCGAATGCCGAGCGGCCCGAAATCCGAGGCCATCTCGCGCGTCAGGCTGGCCAGCGCCGCCTTCGAGGTCGCATAAGCGGCCCCCGCGAAGGGGTGGACGCGCGAGCCGGCAATCGAGGTGACGTTGACGATCGTGCCCTTGGCCGCCGTCAGCTCGTCGAGCAGGCCCCGCGCCAGCATGATTGGCGCGAAGAAATTGACCTGGAAGACCTTGTGCCAGTCGTTGAAGGAGGTCGTCGCCGCGCCGAGCCGCGCGCCCTTGGGCCCCTTCGGCGAGATGCCGGCATTGTTCACCAGCGCGTTGAGCTTGCCACCCTCGGCCGCCAGCCGGCGCTTGATCTCGGCGATGCCGCGCATCGTGTCCTCGGGGTCGCCGAGATCGATCTGGATATGGTCGTCCGCCCCCGACGGCCAGGGGCACTTGTCGGAGAAGGCCTGGCGCGAGCAGGACAGGATGCGCCAGCCCGCCATGGCGAACTGCATCACCGTCGCATGGCCGATGCCGCGGCTGGCGCCGGTGAGCAGCATCACCGGCCGCTTGCCCGCCTCGGTCTTGGGGAAATCGAATTTAGGCATCGCCATCGGACTATCGATCCTCAAGGATAAAGGCGCGCGCGCGCCCAGGGTTCGCCGACGGTCGGGCGGCGGAAGACGACGCGGTCGTGCAGACGAAAAGCCCCGTCCCGCCAGAACTCGAGATAGACCGGGCTGATGCGGAAGCCGGTCCAGTGCGGCGGGCGCGGGATCGTGCCGACGCCGAACTTCGCCGCCTGGATCGCGACCGCCTTTTCCAGGGCGAAACGGCTCTCCAGCGGCCGCGACTGCTGCGAGGCCCAGGCGCCGATGCGGCTGTCACGCGGGCGCGACTGGAAATAGGCGTCGGCCATCTCGTCGCTGACGACCGTCACGGCACCGCGAATGCGGACCTGCCGGCGCAGGCTCTTCCAGTGGAACAGCAGCGCCGCCTTGGGCTGGCCCAGCAGTTCCTCGCCCTTCTGGCTCTGGGTGTTGGTGTAGAAGACGAAATCCTCGCCGTCGCGCCCGTTGAGCAGCACCATCCGGCTGTTGGGCATGCCCTCCGCATCGACCGTCGAGAGCGCCATCGCGTTGGGATCGTTCGGCTCGCTCTTCTTCGCCTCGTCGAACCAGACCTGAAACAGCGCGAACGGGTCCTGTTCCTGGGTGAAGTCACCGCTCGTTAACTGTTCCACGTTCTAATCCTCGGCGAATGAAGCACTGCGTTTGGGCGAGCGCGAGCGGTGAGACCGGACCTGACCGAGCGACTATATAGGACAGGCCGGCGGCCGTCCCAAAGCCTTCCGCAGCGCAGCCGCGTCATGCGCTTGCGCAGCCTTGGCGCGGCCCTGTTTCTGGCCCTGGCCGGCGCCGGCTGCTCGGTGTCCTTTCCCATTCTGGGGCTGTCGAGCAAGGCCGAGGACGAGATCGTCACGACCTCCTCGGTGCTGCCCGCGCGCGGCGCCAGCAGGCCGGGCGCCCTCGCCTCGCTGACCTCCGAACTCGGCCCCGAAGATCTGCGCCGCGCCGAAGGCGCGATGGCGGTCGCGCTCGACCCGCAGGGCAACGGCGCCGCCGTCTCCTGGGACAACCCCCAGAGCGGCGTGAAGGGCTCCTTCATTCCCGTCGGCGGCCCCTTCCTGCGGGCCGACGAGATCTGCCGCGCCTTCATCGCCCAGGTCCAGACCCAGACGAAACCGGCGAAGCTGCAGGGCACGGCCTGCCGGCCTTCGGGCGGCGAATGGGCCGTCAAGGACGTCGCTCCCTGGAAGGGCACGGGCTGATCGCCTGAGGCGCCATCGATCTGCCGCGCCGGCTGTTGCACTCAGGCCACACCATTCCCAGATAAGGCTCGACGATCAGGCTGGCCTCCGGCGCGTGTCCCGGCGGGCCGGTCGCCAGTGCCACATGGGGTTCATCGATGCGCGACCCGTATCAGATTCTGGGCGTCGCCCGCACGGCGAGCGAGGCGGAGATCAAGAAGGCCTATCGCCGCCGCGCCAAGGATCTGCATCCCGACCGCAACCAGGACGATCCGAAGGCGCAGGACCGCTTCGCGGAACTGAACGGCGCCTATGAGATCCTCGGCGACGAGACCAAGCGCAAGCAGTTCGACCGCGGCGAGATCGATGGCGAGGGCAAGCCGAAATTCTCCGGCTTCGAGGGCATGGGCGCCGGCCGCGGCGGCCGGGCCGGCGGCTTCGAGTTCAACTTCGGCCAGGGCGGCGGCAGCAACCCCTTCGGCGCCGGTGGCGGCGCGGGCGCCGGCTTCGACCCGTCCGACATCTTCGGCTCGCTGTTCGGCGACGCCGCGCGCCGGGCGGGGCGAACCCGTGGCGAGGCCCCCAAGCCGCCGGAACAGAGCTTCACGCTGGAGGTGACGCTGGCCCAGGCCGCGACCGGCGCCACGCGCCGCGTGCGGCTGCCGAGCGGCCGCGAGGTCGAGGTCACGATCCCCGAGGGCGTCGCCGACGGCAAGGTCATGCGCCTGCGCGGACTCGGCCCGACCGACCCGTTCTCCGGCCAGGCCGGCGACGTGCTGATGACGATCAAGGTCAAGCCGGATTCGCGCTTCACCGTCGAGGGCAATGATCTGCGGATCCGCGTCCCCGTTCCGCTGGCGCGCGCCGTTCTCGGCGGCGAGGTGCATGTGCCGACGCTCACCGGTGCGGTCGAGATGAAGATACCAGCCCTGACCGGCACGACGCGCTCCTTCCGCCTGCGCGGCAAGGGCCTGAAGGGCGAGGGCGACACGGTCGGCGATCTGTTCGTCGCCATCGATATCGAGATGCCGGAGAGCGATGCCGAGCTGCTGGCGCTGATGAAGGCGCGCACGGCGTGAGCCGCCGGCTTCCGGCAAAGCCGGTTCCCACATGCTGCGCCATGCTCTAAGAAGCGCCCTCGTCTTTTCCAGTTCGCGGGTTCCCGATGCCTGATTCCAACGCCCTCGCCCGGCCGACGGCCAATCTTCTCAAGGGCAAGCGCGGCCTCGTCATGGGTGTCGCCAACAACCGCTCGATCGCCTGGGGCATCGCCAAGGCGGCGGCCGACGCAGGTGCCGAGCTCGCCTTCACCTATCAGGGCGACGCCCTGAAGAAGCGCGTCGAGCCGCTGGCCAAGGAAGTCGGCGGCCATGTCGTCGGCCATTGCGACGTCACCGATTCCGCCACGATCGACGCCGTCTTCGCCGAAATCGAGCAGCTCTGGGGCAAGCTCGACTTCGTCGTCCACTGCATCGCCTTCTCCGACAAGGACGAGCTGACCGGCCGCTATGTCGAGACCACCGAAGCCAACTTCACCAAGTCGCTGCTGATCTCCTGCTACTCCTTCACCGCCGTCACCCAGCGCGCCGAGAAGCTGATGACCGATGGCGGCGCCATGCTGACGCTGACCTATTACGGCGCCGAAAAGTGGATGCCGCATTACAACGTCATGGGCGTCGCGAAGGCCGCGCTGGAATCGAGCGTGCAGTATCTCGCCGCCGATCTCGGCCCCTCGAAGATCCGCGTCAACGCGATCTCGGCCGGGCCGATCAAGACGCTCGCGGCGTCGGGCATCGGCGATTTCCGCTACATCCTGCGCTGGAACGAATACAACTCGCCGCTGCGCCGCACCGTGACGATCGAGGAGGTCGGCGAGACCGCTGTGTTCCTTGTCTCCGACATGTCGCGCGGCATCACCGGCGAGATCCTGCATGTCGATGCCGGCTACCACGTCGTCGGCATGAAGGTGCCGACCGCACCCGACATCACGCTCGACAAGGCGGAGTGAGGCGTCAGGTCTCGCCGCGAGAGAGCGGCAGCGATGCGCGTTAATACGCCGTAGTAACATACGTGTCGGCGCGCTATGATCGCTCTTGCTTTCGGAGCAGGCGATGCAAAGCTCGGTCAAGAAAATCGGTAACTCGGCGGGCGTCCTCATCCCGAAGCCCATGCTGGCCGCGATCGGCGCCAAGGCGGGAGACCGCGTCACGCTGCTGGTCGAAAGCGGGCGGATCGTCATCGAGCCCGTATCGACGTCGGCACGCTCGGGCTGGGCAGAGGACTCCCGGCGGCTGGCAGCCGAGGGCGACGACGAACTCGTCTGGCCAGAATTCGCCAACGACGATGACGCCGCCCTGAAATGGTAAAGCGCGGCGAAGTCTGGCTGGCCACCCTCGATCCGACCATTGGCAGCGAGATTCGCAAGACGCGACCCTGCCTCATCGTGTCTCCTCCGGAGATCCACGATCATCTGAGAACGGTCATCGTCGCACCCATGACCTCCGCCAGCCGCCCGGCCGGGTTCCGTGTACCCATCAGCTTCGCGGGCACGGACGGTCTCGTCCTCGCCGAACAGGTCCGCGCGCTCGACAAGCGGCGCCTCGTCAAACGGTTGGGTGAAGTGCCCCTTGCCGTGTTGAGCGGCGTGCTGGCGGTTCTAAGGGAAACCTTCGAAGACTGAGATCAGCGCGGCGCGCTTTGGAGAACAGCCGAAAGCCGCTCCGTCGCGGCCGGATCCCGGCGGATGGTGTCGTCGATGACCGCCTCCAGCAGATTCGCGACCGATCGCCCCCCGATCATCATCCCCGGCGCGATCTCGGCCAGCGGCGCCAGCACGAAAGCCCGCTCCGCGATCCGCGGATGCGGCACCTGCAAGCCCGGTTCGTCGATCGTCTGCCCGCCATAGGTCAGGATGTCGATGTCGAGCGTGCGAGGCCCCCAGCGCTCGCGCCGTTCGCGCCCGCCCTCGCGCTCGAGGGACAGGCACAGGTCGAGCAGCGCGCGCGCCGACAGCCCGGTCTCGACCAGAACCGCCATGTTCAGGAATTCCGGCTGGTCGAGCTTGCCCCAGGGCGCCGTCCGATAGACGCTCGACGGGCGGACGAACGAGACAGCCTGATGCGCCTCCAGCCGCCGCAGCACCGTCGCGAAAGCCACGACCGGATCGCCCAGATTCCCGCCGAGGCCGAGCGCAGCCTCAACCCTCACGCGCGAAACTCAACGTGATGCCGACGCTGGCGAGCGTTGCATGGATCGGCGGGGCGGGCTTGCGCAGCGTCACCGCGATGCGGGTGACGGGCGGAAAGCCGTCGAGCACGGCGAGCGCAACAGCGCGCGCGGCCGCCTCCAGCAGGTTGAAGCGGCGCGTGGTGAAGACCTCCGTCACCACGCCGACGACCTTGCCGTAGTTCACGGTGTCGGCCAGCGCATCGCTGACCGAGGACGGCCGCAGGTCGGTTTCCAGGGCGAGGTCGAGCACGAAGCGCTGCCCCAGCCGCTCCTCCTCCGAAAAGAAGCCGTGATAGGCGTAGATGTCGAGCTTCTCGATCAGGATGACGCCGGTTTCGCTCACGCGCTTGGCTCCGCAGGCTGGGACAGGGCGCGCCAGACCTTGAAGGCCTGGGCATGGGCGGCGACGTCGTGGACGCGGATCATGGCCGCTCCCTGCGTCGCCCCGTAGAGATGGGCGGCGACGCTGCCGGCGACGCGGTCGGCCGGAACGCTCTGGCCGGTCACGACGCCGATCACCGATTTCCGCGAGGCCCCGAGCAGGACCGGGCAGCCGAGGCTCTCGAGCTGCGCCAGTTCGCGGATCAGCCGCAGCGACTGCTCCGGCGTCTTGCCGAACCGCCCGATGCCGGGATCGACGACGATCTGCTCGCGCGGGACACCGGCTTCCAGCGCGATGGCGATCGAGCGATCGAGGAAGCGCAGCACATCGGAGAGGATGTCGATGTCGGGGTCGGTGGTCTCGCGGTTGTGCATCAGGATGATCGGGGCGCCGTGGCGGGCCGCGACGCCGGCGATGGCGGGGTCGCGCTGCGCGCCCCAGACATCGTTGATGATCGAGACGCCCGCCTGCAGCGCCGCCTCCGCCACCTCGGCCTTCCAGGTGTCGATCGACAGCGGCGTGCCGACCCGCTCGCGCAGGCCGGCGATGACCGGCAGCACGCGTCCGAGCTCCGTCGCGGCATCGAGCGGGGCATGGCCGGGCCGCGTCGATTCCCCGCCGACATCGACGATGTCGGCGCCCTCTTCCACCAGCCTCACGCCATGCGCGATCGCCTGCGCGGCATTCTGCAGCATCCCGCCATCGGAGAAGGAATCGGGCGTGATGTTGACGATCCCCATCAGCAGGGGGCGGTCGTCCAGGGCGAGCCTGCGACCATCGGGCAATGTCAGGGCCGGCGGCATGGAGCGGGATCCGAAAGCAGCGGAGAGCCGCCTATAGACCGGCGGCTGCGACAGGCCAAACAAAACGGCGGCCCGCCGCCATGGCTGCGACGCATGGCCCCGCACCGGGCGGACGCTTTGACCTCGCGGCCGGCAAGGTGCAGAAGCCCGCCATGGTCCCGATCACGCTCCCGCACCGGCTCATCCTCATCCGCCACGGCGAGACCGACTGGAATCGCGAGGGCCGTCTCCAGGGCGGCCAGGACATTCCGCTGAACGATCTCGGCCGCCTGCAGGCAGCCGAAGCCGCCGAGCGCCTGAGGACCTTCGCCCCGGATTATGCCGGCCTCGACTATATCGGCTCGCCGATGCAGCGGGCCCGCGAGACCATGGACATCCTGCGCACCACGCTCTCGCTCGAGCCGGGCGCCTATCGCCTCGACGACCGGCTCAAGGAGCTGACCTTCGGCAGCTGGGAGGGCTACACTTGGCGCGACATCCGCAAGGCCGAGCGCGAGCAGGCGCAGCTGCGCGAGCGCGACAAGTGGAGCTTCGTGCCGCCGGGCGGCGAGAGCTACGGCATGCTGGCAGAGCGCATCCGGCCGGTGCTGGAAGCGCTGTCGCGCGAGACCGTGATCGTCAGCCATGGCGGCGTCGCCCGCGCCGTCCTCGCCCTCGTCGGCGCGGTGCCGCCGGCCAAGGCCTCGATGGTCGAGATCTGGCAGGGCAAGATTCTCGTGGTCACCGGCAGCCGCGCCGACTGGATCTGACTCAGACCAGCGGCTGCGTCTCGGCGATCTCGATGCCGAAGCCGCCCAGCCCGACGAAGGAGCGCGACGACGAGGCGAGGTTGATGATGGAGCGCACGCCGAGATCGCGCAGGATCTGCGCGCCGAGCCCGACCTCGCGCCATTGCTGGGAGCGCTGGGCATCGGCGCCCTCCTCCACCGGCTTGATCGGCACACCGGCCGAACCGTCGCGGAGATAGACCAGCACCCCGCGCCCATCCTGCTGGAAGCGCCGCAGGGCGCATTGGATCGCGCTCGCACCGCCCAGCACATCGGCCACGACATCGGCCCGGTGCAGCCGGGCGGGAACCCTCTCGCCATCGCCGATCTTCCCCGCGACGAAGGCGAAATGCTGCGTATCCTCGAAAGGCGTGACGTAGACGTGGCCGGTCATCGCGCCGAACGCGGTCTTGACCGGGAAGGAATGCACCCGCTCGACCAGCTTCTCGCGCGACTGGCGGTAGGCGATCAGGTCCGCCACCGTGATTTGCTGCAGCCCGTGAAGCTTGGCGAAGGCCACGATCTGCGGCCCCTTCATCACCGTGCCGTCATCGTTGGCGAGTTCGCAGATGACGCCGACCGGCGGCAGGCCGGCCAGCTTGCAGAGGTCCACCGCCGCCTCGGTATGGCCCGAGCGCATCAGCACCCCGCCCTCCTTCGCGATCAGTGGGAAGACATGGCCCGGCCGGACGAAGTCGCCCGCGCCCATATTGCCGTTCGCCAGCGCCCGCACCGTGTTGCAGCGCTGCTCGGCCGAGATGCCCGTCGTCAGCCCGTGCTTGACGTCGACCGTGACCGTGAAGGCCGTACCCAGCGGCGCGTCGTTCGACGACACCATCGGGTCGAGCCGCAGGCGCCGCGCTTCCGCCGCCGTCAGCGGCGCACAGACGATGCCGCAGGTGTTGCGGATGATGAAGGCCATCTTCTCCGGGGTGCACAGCGAGGCGGCGACGATCAGGTCGCCCTCGTTCTCGCGGTCGTCATCATCGGTGACGATGACGATCTCGCCGCGGGCGAAGGCCTCGATGGTGGCGGTGATGGTGTTGGGCATGGCGGCCTCGCGCGGCCTGACGAGGCCGAGGAAATCATTGGGGGTGACGGCGCCGCCGGTGGCGGCGGCGATGCGCTCGGCGCTTTCGCGCGAGATCCAGGCGCTCTGGTCGTTGCAGAGCGCCGTCACGCTGGCCGGCGACAGGCCGACCAGCCGCGCAAAGGCACTGCGGCCGATCTTGTTCTGCGTGAGCCAGGCGTCGAGCTTCATGACGGAAAGCTAATGCGATGGCGCTTCAGTTGCAATGAAATCAACACCCAAATTTCAGTACAACTGAAATGCAAACGAGCCCCCACGTCTCGTCGGGGACCGGCTGGCCATCACTCCTGGAACGGCCAGCGGGCCTCGACCACGCCGACCTGCGCCCGATGCCGCAGGAAATGATCGGCCAGCACGCAGGCGACCATCGCCTCGCCCACCGGCACCGCACGGATGCCGACGCAGGGGTCGTGGCGACCCTTGGTGAACATCTCGGCCTCGCCGCCGGTCCGTGTCACCGTCGCGCGCGTCGCGAGGATGGACGAGGTCGGCTTCACCGCGAAGCGCGCCACGATCGGCTGCCCGGTCGAGATTCCACCGAGGATGCCGCCGGCATGATTGGACAGGAACAGCGGCCGCCCGTCATTGCCGGCGCGCATCTCATCGGCGTTCTCCTCGCCGGAGAGTTCCGCCGCCGCGAAGCCATCGCCGATCTCGACGCCCTTGACCGCATTGATGCTCATCAGCGCGGCCGCGATCTCGGCGTCGAGCTTGCCATAGATCGGCGCACCCAGCCCCACGGGGACGCCCTCCGCCACGATCTCGAGCACCGCCCCGGTCGAGGAGCCGGACTTCCGGACCCCGTCGAGATAGCCTTCGAAGAAGGCCGCGGCCTTGGCGTCCGGGCAGAAGAAGGGATTGCGACCGACCTCCTCCCAGTCCCAGTTGGCGCGGTCGATTGTGTGCGGCCCCATCTGGACCAGCGCCCCGCGCACGATAAGGCCGGGCACGACCCGGCGCGCGATCGCGCCCGCCGCCACCCGCATCGCCGTCTCGCGCGCCGAGGAACGACCGCCGCCGCGATAGTCGCGGATGCCGTATTTCACGTCATAGGTGAAATCGGCGTGTCCCGGCCGGTACTTGTCCTTGATCTCGGAATAGTCCTTCGAGCGCTGGTCGACATTGTCGATCATCAGGCCGATCGAGGTGCCGGTGGTGACCTGGACCCCGTCACTCTCCCGCGCGAAGACGCCCGAGACGATGCGGACCTGATCGGGCTCCTGGCGCTGCGTGGTGAAGCGCGACTGGCCAGGGCGGCGCCGGTCGAGATCGCCCTGGATGTCGGCCTCGCTCAGCGGGATCAGCGGCGGGCAGCCATCGACCACGCAGCCGATGGCCGGCCCATGGCTCTCGCCGAAGGTGGTGACGCGGAAGAGATGGCCGAACGAGTTGTGGGACATGGGCTGAGCCTGAAACTCTGACAAAGGGCTCTTAAGCGGGATTACAACGAGGCGGAAGCCCAACGAAGAATTGCCAACCGCAACCTGTGATTGGTAGACTGGCACAAATACTCGATCGGGAGCCACGAGGGACCATGGCTACCGTCCCGTTTTCGACAGTTAGGAAGCACTTCAGCGCAATTGTTCGTCGCGTCGAATTGGGTGAAGAAATCATCATAACGAGGAGAGGGAGGCCCGCTGCGAAGATAACTGTACCGCCACAACATTCACCAGAAACAATCAAATACAGACCCGACAAGCAAATTGACGTAAAAGATCGATAACAAAAAATACAAGATAAACTATAAAACATAATTTCAGAATTGTCATAAAATTATAATTGAAATTAACTTAGAATTTAACTTACGAATTTTATTAGAAATGTTTTTTAATTTGGCCAACTAGGATATTCAGCTAAGCGCCAAATCACATTTAACATCAACAAAATTGCTGCTGCAAAGCCGGCCAAAACGGTCGGATAAAATAGCAATCGCCATACAAATACAGCCGCCAAGGCCTGCTTGTTCATGTCATTTTGAAAAGCAGGGAGCGCAGCTAGATATTCGTCTGCGCTGGAAATTGGGAGTTTCGCAAATTTAAGCGCAGGCCTAGATCTCATATACATTGATATCAATTCAAATATTACGAAAAGAACAAGCGATATACCTAGAAATATCGCCACCCAGAGTGAAGCACTTTTAGTAAGAAAATCTTTAACAAAACCCCAAATTGCAAATATTCCAGCGTAACCGGCCAACATCATTACATTATTATGAGATGCAGCCTTCTCGTAAATCCTAGCATTCAGTTCGATTATTTTCGCTAATTCCGCTTGGCTATCCACTTGCGCATCCGAAACAACCCTCTCTGGAGCGCCCAGCAAATCTACCGCGATTTCGACGTCGTGCTCATTGTGCCCCGGATACCAGTTTACCCATGAGACCAACGGCATATGGAATTTTCCATCGAATGTGAAACCGATGCTGTCGCCTTTGCGCGGCACACCCGCCAGGGACAAAGTACCTAGCGGGATGAAGGGTGCCTTGTCGTGTATGAGCCGAGCACGAAATGTCCGTGGATCACTGTTTGAAACGCCTTCAGCCACAACCTTCGGGCCTTCTTGATCATCCATAGCGCGCGCTCCAGAAGCACCGTTTCACGAACGCAGATAGCACGCTGGAAAACATCAGTCTCTGATGCGAGAATCTGCGGAAACTGACGCCCCTAATGGCCCACCGCCGCTTTCGCCGGCACGGCCGGTGCGCCCTCCCAGCGCGTATGCGCCGGCAGGTTCTCGCCCTTCATGATGACGGTGAGCAGGCCGATCTGCGCGAAATCCCCGACGCGGGTGTCGTAGAGCACCGTCGCCGCCGCCCCGACGCAGACGCCCTGGCCGAGATGCACCCGGCCGACCTTCATGACCCGGTCCTCGTAGAGATGCGTCTGCAGCGCAGAATGGGCGTTGATCTGGCAGAAATCGCCGACGGTGACGCAGTCGAACTCGGTGATGTCCGTCATGTCCATC
The DNA here is from genome assembly GCA_943372485.1 of Allobosea thiooxidans. Taxonomy (GTDB): domain Bacteria; phylum Pseudomonadota; class Alphaproteobacteria; order Rhizobiales; family Beijerinckiaceae; genus Allobosea; species Allobosea thiooxidans_A. The sequence continues at coordinate 333 of CALRYW010000047.1, read as the reverse complement.
CAGACACCCTTGCCGAACTTGGCGCCGAATAGCCGCAGGAACCAGGGCAGGAACGGCGTGCCGCGCAGATACTCGAACAGCACCTTCCCCCCGAGGCCGGAATAGAGGACCGCGATGGATTCCGTCCGCATTGCCCACCAGGACCACATTGGCTTCATCAGCGGCTTGTAGACGCCCATCATCAGCCATTTGATCGCGACGCAGATCAACGCCTGCGTCACGGCGATGAGCACCGCGACCGCCATGAAGGACAGGACGAGCCCAAGCCAGTCGCGCTGGTTGATCCGCTCCTGCAGGACGAGATCGACCGCGATCGTTCCGAAGGTGATGAAA
>CALRYW010000046.1:0-34696 GCA_943372485.1 Allobosea thiooxidans | reverse complement strand
GCTCCAGCCCATCGCCGAGCCGGTGGTGTGAAAGATGCTCCAGCCGCTCCGGTATGACGAAGAGCGGCGAATCCGCCTTGGCCAGCACGTCCAACTTCATCGGGAAGGCGCGGGTCAGCCTGATCTCGAAGGCGCGGGCGTCGATCCCGGCCGAGGATTCGATCGCCTTCGCGAGAAGCTGACCGTAAGGATCGCGCTGGACCCAGCGCTTCAGACTCTGCAGGCAGTCGGCCGGCTTCACGGCTGTGCCGTCATGGAAGGTGAGCCCGTCGCGCAGCTTGAAGCGCCAGCTCTTGCCGTCCGGCGCAACCTCGTGGCTCTCGACCATCTGCGGCTGCGGCTTGCCGGCGAGATCGAGCCCGTAGAGCGTGTCGTAGACATAGTAGCCGTGGTTGCTGGTCACGGTCGCCGTCGTCCAGACCGGATCGAGCGCGGTGAGATTGGCCTGCGGCACGAAATTCTGCGTGGTGGCCGACTGGCCGCGGCGCGGCCGATGGTGGCCGGGCCGGCGAGCGTCAGGGCGGGCGCGCCCTTCAGGAATGTGCGGCGTCTCATGGCAGTTTCCCGTGAGATCGATCGCGCCGGCATCGCATGCCCGCGTCGCGATGCCTGTCTTGGACGTTCCTGCCCCGGGTCGGAGCAGGCGCTGTTGTGCTGCGGCGACGGCTCAGTCGAAGCCGAGGAATCCGGGCGTGTCGGCGATGCGCGGGGCGGCGGTGAGCCTGGCGATGTCGGGTACGGGGCGAGCCGTCAGCGCGTCGCCGGCGAGCGCCGCCTCGAGCGCGGCGGCCACGGCCAGCACCTTGGCGTCGCCGCCGCGCGGGCCGACGATCTGCAGGCCGAAGGGCATGCCCTTGTCGTCGAGCCCGACCGGCAGCGAGATCGCCGGGTGGCCGACGGTGGTGACGGCATAGGCGAGCGCCAGCCAGTGGAAATAGGTCCGCGTCGGCTGGCCGTCGATCTCGGCCGGGTAGAGCTCCGACCAGGGCCGCGGGCTCAACGTGACGGCCGGGGACAGGATGACGTCGTAATCCTCGAAGAAGCCCTGCCAGTGCTGATAGATCACGGTCTGCTGCTTCAGCGCGCGGGTGATGTCGAGCGCGCCGTAGCGCAGGCCTTCCTCGACATTGACGCGAACATTGGGGCCGACCATTTCGGGCGTATCGCGGACTTTTTCGTACATGCCGGCGAGGAAGGCGAGCGAGCGCAGCACCTCGAAGGTCTCGTCCATGCCGGTGCAGTCCGGCGTCGCCTCGTCGGCGGTGGCGAAGAGCGAGGAAAAGGCGCCAACCTTGTCGGCGAAGACCTTGCGGATGTGCTTCTCGGTCGGTGCGAAGCCGAAATCGGGCGTGATCGCGACCTTGAGCGAGGCGAGGTCGATCATGGCGGGCCTGGCGAAATCCTCAGGCCGGCGGATCGTCTGGCCGTGGATCGTGGTCGCCAGCGGGTCGGCGGCGTCGTCCCCGACCATGGTCGAGAGCAGCAGGCAGAGATCGGGCACGGTCCGTGCCATTGGCCCCAGCACAGGCAGCGGGTTCCAGCCGATCGGTCGCTTCTCGCTCGGCACCAGGCCGGGAGTCGGGCGGAAGCCGACGATGCCGTTGAAGGCGGCGGGATTGCGCAGCGAGCCGCCGGTGTCCGAGCCGGTCGCGATCGGCACCATGCCGGTGGCGAGCGCGACGCCCGAGCCGCCGGAGGAGCCCGCGGCGGATTTCGTCGGGTCGAAGGGGTTGCCGGTCGCGCCATAGACGGCATTGCGGGTGTTGGCGCCGGCGCCCCATTCCGGGGTGTTGGTCTTGCCGAGAACGATCGCGCCGGCCTCGCGGACCTTGGCGACGATGAGCTGGTCCTCGTCGGGAACGTGGTCGCGGTAGAGCTGGCTGCCATAGGTGGTGCGCAGGCCGGCGACGTTCTCGAGATCCTTGATGCCGATCGGCAGGCCGTGCAAAGCGGGCAGGGCGTCGCCGCGCATGGTCGCGGCGTCGGCGGCCTTGGCTGCGGCGCGGGCGCGCTTGTCGTCGCGGGCGACCATGGCGTTGACGGCGGGATCGACGGCGTCGATGCGGGCGATGCAGCTTTCGAGCAGTTCGCTCGCGGAGAGCTTCTTGGCGCCGATGAGCGCACGCGCCTCGACGGCGCTGAGGTCGCAGGGTTCGGTCAAAGGGGTCAGGCCTCTCGTTGAGGACCGCGCGACGCAACTGGCGTGTCTGGGGTCCGGTGCGGGGCACTCTAGGCGAAAGGCGTGACGCGTGAAGTGCCGCCGGCGCAGGGCGCGGGCCTCGCCCGTGGAGGGCCGCGTCAGCCGGCCCCGCCCGCCGCGAGGCCGAGATAGAGCGCTGCACCCAGCACCGCGACGAAGGCGGCGGCCAGCAGCTCCAGAACCGCGAGCGTGCGCGCCGCGCGGAGCGAGCCTCCCCCGGCGAGCTTCAGCGCGGCAAATTTGAAGAAGACCGCGAGCGCGGCGAGCGCACCCGTCGTCAGGGCGGTGCCGAGCGCCATCGCGAAGGCGGCGGCGATGCCGGCCCAGAACAGCCCAGTGGAGGCGGCGAAGACGAGGATGATGATGGCGCCGGCGCAGGGCCTCAGCCCGGCCGCGACGACAACGCCGGCCATCTCGCGCCAGGTCCGCAGGCGGGCGATTTCGTCGGGCGTGGGCATGTGGACATGGTCGCAGGAGGGATCATGCGCCTGCGCGCCGCGGCCGAGAGCCAGCAGCGCGCCCGCCTTGCGCCAGAGCACCCATGTGCCGACGAGGGCGACGAGGGCGAAGCTCGCGCGTTCCACCCAGTCGGTGGCGATCGCCATCGTCTGCGCCGTCTGCCGCAGGGCGATGGTGAGGGTGCCGACCAGCGCGATCGCGACCAGCGCCTGCAGGATCGCCGCGGAAAAGCTCAGCCCCAGCCCGCGCCGCAGGCTGCGGTCGTCGGCGACGATGTAGCCCGAGATCACCGCCTTGCCATGGCCGGGGCCGGCGGCGTGAAACACGCCATAGCCGAAGGCGAGGCCGAGCAGGCCCCAGATCGCGGTGGAACTCGCCGCCACCGCCTTCAGCGCCGCGGTGAGATCCTTGTAGAAGGCCGACTGCCAGGCGAGGATCATGCCGCCGAGTCCGGTCGTGGCGGGCGGCGCCTCGCGCGGCAGCGGCACGCCGAAGGGGGTGCGCGGCGGCGGGGGCGGCGGCGGGCTCCAGGCGGAGAGGAGCGCTGCGAGCAGGGCCAGACCTCCTGCGACGACAGCCAGCGCCAGCGCCATCAGGATCAGGCGGCGCGACAAAGCGGGCCAGCGCATCTCAAAGAGGCGTGGGGTGTTCAGCGACATCATCGCGTCACGGGCAGGCGACCAGCGCGCGGGTGGTCACCTGCAAGCCGCTCATGTCGGGCGTGGCGGTGATGTCCTCCTGGGCCAGTTTCTGCTGGATCGCGGGGTCGAGCTTGGGCGGGCGGGCGACCCGCACGATGCAACCCTTCGGCGCGTCGCGGGTGATCACCGCGTCCGGCGCATCGACGATGTCGAAGGCGACGAAATAAGTCGGGTCGCCGATCTCGATGCCGAAGGAGCGGCTGGCATGGGCCGGCGTCTTCAGCGGCAGCGTGTAGGTCAGGGTCAGGATCCTGTTGTCGAAGACGAGGCCGGCGCCGGTCGGGGTGCCGAACTCCTGCGGCCTGCCATTGGCCTTGACCGTGGTGAAGAACCCGACCTCCGGGAGGGACTCGACATTGACCTTGGCGAGCTCGGCCAGCTCGCCCGGCGTCAGCTTGCCGTCGCCGTTCTTGTCCAGCCCCTGCGTGATATAGGCCGAATAGGCCTCGTCGAAGCTCCAGATGTGCCTGAGCGCGCGCACCGTGCCGTCGGGCGCATAGAGGATCTCGGCGCGGGCGGTGACGAAGACATGCGGATGCGCCGATGCGGGGCTGGCGAGCCAAAGTCCGGTGGCCAGGGCGATCAGGGCGGCGGGAGCGGGGCGGCGTGCCACGGGCGATGTCCTCGGCATGGGCGCAGGCTGGCGCAGCATGGTTAACGAAGCGTGAATGGGGCTTGGGCGCGCGGACGCCGATCGTCAACGGAAATCGCCGAAAAACGCGGCCGAATCGCGGCGGTGTCGTGCTTGAGTTCGCCGCGGGCGAAGGACCATAATGCGGCGGTCGCCGGCCTGCGGCGCGCCGAGGAGACCACCCTGTCGTGATCCCGCCCGAGGAGTTGCGGCGCATCGCCGCCTGGTCGCGCGAGCTGCGCGAGGAGGAGTTCGAGGAGGCGCGGCGCGGCATCACGTTTCGCAGCTATGTCAAGGGCGCCCATATCTGCCATGTCGGCGACCGGCTCGAGGCCTGGACCGGCGTCGCCGACGGACTTGTGAAGATGTCGACGACCTCGAAGACGGGCAAGTCGGCGACGCTGGCGGGGATGAGGGCGGGGGCCTGGTTCGGCGAAGGCACCGTCATCAAGGGCGAGTTGCGGCGCTACGAGCTCGTGGCGCTGCGCGAGACGAAGCTCGCCCTGATGAAACGCCAGACCTTCCTCTGGCTGTTCGAGCATTCCGCCGCCTTCAACCGCTTCCTGGTGCACCAGTTCAACGAGCGCCTGGCCCAGTTCATCGCGCTGGCGGAGACCGAGCGGACGCTCGATTCGACCGGACGGCTGGCGCGCAACCTCGCCTGGCTGTTCAACCCGACGCTCTATCCCGACGAGGGCCGCACGCTGGAGGTCAGCCAGGAAGAACTCGGCCTGCTCGCCGGCATGTCGCGCCAGATCGCCAATCAGGGGCTGTCCAAGCTCGCCTCGCTGGGCCTGCTCGAGGTCGGCCATGGCAGCGTGACGATCCTCGATGTGGCGGGACTGGCGCGTTACGAAGGCTGAAGCGGCCGAGATCGGCACTGCCGGATCCGACATGCTGCTGATGCAATGCTGCTGGATGATTCCAAGCCAACGAAGAATCTCCCAAGACAATAGCGCCCGAATCGCGTGTCGTCTGTCAAGCCTCCCCTTGCAAAGCTCATGCGTCACTGCGAGGCTTGCATCCAACGACGAGGCCGAAAGCGGCCCGAACGAAGGCCGGTGCGATGTACGCCGGCCTGCTCAGGGTGGAGACGGACGATGGCAAGCGCGAGCGCCGGCCAGGCGGATACCTTTCCGAAATTGCTGCTGCGCAATGCGCGCGAGCGGGGCGGGCGCGTTGCGTTCCGTCACAAGGATCTCGGCATCTGGCAGTCCTGGAACTGGGCTGAAGTGACCGAGCAGGTGCGCGGCTTCGCGCGAGGCCTGCAGGCGCTCGGGCTCAAGCGCGGTGAGAAGGTCGCGATCGTCGGCTACAACCGGCCGCGGCTCTACTGGGCGATGGCGGCGGCGCAATGGCTCGGCGCCGTGCCGGTGCCGGTCTATGCCGACAGTGTCGCCGACGAGATGGCCTATGTTCTCGACCATGCCGAGGCGGTCTTCGCCGTGGTCCAGGACCAGGAGCAGGTCGACAAGATCCTCTCCATCGCCGAGCGCCTGCCGAGCCTGCGGCACATGCTCTATGATGAGCCCCGGGGCCTGCGCGACTACGACCACGGCACGCTGCACCCGATCGACGAGGTCATCGCGGGCGGGCTGAAGGATCTCGCTGGCACCGCCGAGGCGACGACCGCGCTCGAGCGCGAGATGCTGGCGGGCTCGGGCGCCGATCTCGGCATCATCCTCTACACCTCCGGCACGACCGGCCGCCCCAAGGGCGTGATGCTCAGCCATACCAACGTGATCGCGGCGGCCGAGATCGGCTGCCAGTTCGACGGGCTGAACGAAAGCGACGAGATCATCGCCTATCTGCCGATCGCCTGGGTCGGCGACCACATCTTCTCCTATGCGCAGGCGATCGTCGCCGGCTTCTGCGTCAACTGTCCGGAAGGGCCGGAGACGGTGATCGAGGATCGCCGCGAGGTCGGTACCACCTATGCCTTCGCGCCGCCGCGCGTCTTCGAGACCATGCTGACCCTGACCATGGTGCGGATGGAGGATGCCGGCGCGCTGAAGCGGAGGATGTTCCACTACTTCCTCGGCGTGGCCAAGGAGCATGGCGAGAAGATCCTCAACGGCGAGAGCGTGCCGCTGGGGGCCCGGCTGCTCTACGGGCTCGGCGACGTGCTGGTCTACGGCCCCCTGCGCAACCGTTTCGGCCTGACGCGGATCAAGGTCGGCTATACGGCCGGCGAGGCGATCGGCCCCGAACTGTTCCGCTTCTACCGCTCGATCGGCGTCAACCTGAAGCAGCTCTACGGACAGACGGAAGCCGGCGTCTACATCACCATGCAGCCCAATGGCGAGATCCGCGCCGACACGGTCGGGCGGCCGGCGCCGCTGGTCGAGATCAAGATCGACGACAATGGCGAGGTGCTCTACCGCTCGCCCTCGATCTTCGGCGGCTACTACAAGGACCCCGAGAAGACCGCCGAGACGATGACGGCGGACGGCTATGTCCGCTCCGGCGATGCCGGCTTCTTCGACGAAGAAGGCCATCTCAAGATCATCGATCGGGCCAAGGATGTCGGCAAGCTCCGGACCGGCGAGCTGTTCCCGCCGAAATACATCGAGAACAAGCTGAAGTTTTTCCCCAATATCAAGGAGGCGGTCGCCTTCGGGCAGGAGCGCGACTACGCCACCGTGGCGGTGAACATCGACCTGACGGCGGTCGGCAACTGGGCCGAGCGCAACAACGTCGTCTACGCTTCCTATCAGGAGCTCGCCGGGCACGATCTGGTCTACGACATGATCGCGGGCCATGTGGACGAGGTGAATCGCTCGCTCGCGGCCGAGCCGCTGATGGGCGGCGCGCAGATCAAGCGCTTCCTGATCCTGCACAAGGAGCTCGACGCCGACGATGGCGAGCTGACGCGGACCCAGAAGGTCCGACGCGGCTTCATCGCCGATCGCTACGCGCCGCTGGTCAACGCGCTCTATGACGGCTCGCAGGAGGCCGACATCTCCACGGAGGTCACCTTCGAGGATGGCCGCAAGGGCGTGATCTCGGCCCGCGTCAAGGTGCGCGACGCGACGATCTATCCCGCCACCGCCGCCGAGCGGCCGGCACCGGCGAGGGCCGCGGCATGAATGCGATTTCAGGCTGCTTCGTCGATATCTGCGACGCCGATGACAAGGCGCCTTCCAAGTGCTTCGAGCGCCGCAGACAGCGTCGGCAACTTCGTCGGATGCATGGGGTCCAGGATTCGGCGAATTGCCTTCTCGTCCTTCCCAAGCATGACTGCGAATTCCGACTTCGAACGTCCCGAAGAGGCGAAGGCGTCAAGGACAGCCAGCTTGGCCGCAACATCGGGCTCGACACTGAGGTCCACATCGACGGCACAGCTGTCGAACATTTCAGGAGAGCCGGCACCGTACGATCGCGTCGGCAACGGCTTTCCGCGCATCGGATACGACAAAAGAGCAAGCCCCAAAGCTTCCTGTCCGGCTCGCTTGGCGTCCGCAATGGTTTCAGCCTGCGAGATAGCCTCGGGGACATCCGGAAAGCTGACTGTCCAATCGGCTTCGTCGCCTCGCTCGATCATCGCTCGGTAAACATAGGTGCGCATCGTCGTTCCTTCTGTAGCTTGCCCGATCTGGTCGATGTTCCGACTTCAATCGAGACCCAGCGTCTTTCGGATCTTTGCGGCGGTCTTCGGATCGATCTCCCTGCTGGGCAGGGTGGAGACCCGATCGCCGATCCAGATCATCGCATGGCCGCCTTTGCCGCGACCTTTGGTGACCTCGAAAGGCAACCCAAGCGCCCGCGCCTCATCTCTCAGTTGCGCGATGAAGCGATCTCTTTTGTCCAAAACAGTTCCTCGCAGGCCAAGACCATATTCGGACAAATTTGTCCGAATAGCAAGAGCGAGAGGCTGCGTGTAAGGCTGAGTGTTGGCGAGGGCTGGCCATGAATGCGGAGCCGATGACCATGACGGGTGTGCCGGTGCGCGAGGTTCTGCTCTCGGTCGAGAACGTGTCGCTGCGCTTTGGCGGGGTGAAGGCGATCACGGATGTCTCCTTCGACATCCGCAAGGGCGAGGTGCGCGCCATCATCGGCCCCAACGGCGCAGGCAAGACCTCGATGCTCAACTGCATCAACGGGTTCTACCAGCCGCAGGAAGGGCAGATCACCTTCAAGGGCGAGCGCCGCCACAAGATGCGGCCGCATCGCGCCGCCGCCGCCGGCATTGCCCGCACCTTCCAGAACGTCGCCCTGTTCAAGGGCATGTCGACGCTCGACAACATCATGACCGGCCGCACCTTGAAGATGAATCGCGGCTTCTTCTGGCAGGTGCTCCGCCACGGGCCGGCGATGACCGAAGAGATCGAGCATCGCAAGGTCGTCGAGGATATCATCGACTTCCTGCAGATCGAGCACATCCGCAAGCTGCCTGTCGGCAAGCTGCCCTATGGCCTGCAGAAGCGCGTCGAGCTCGGCCGGGCGCTGGCGATGGAGCCGGAGCTGCTGCTGCTCGACGAGCCGATGGCCGGCATGAACCTCGAGGAGAAAGAGGACATGTGCCGCTTCATCCTCGACGTGAACCAGCAGTTCGGCACCACCATCGCCCTGATCGAGCACGATATGGGCGTGGTCATGGACCTCTCCGACCGCGTCGTCGTCCTGGAATATGGCCGTAAGATCGCCGACGGCACGCCGGCCGAGGTCAAGGCCGACCAGAAAGTGATCGATGCCTATCTGGGAGTGGCGCATTGATGAACGTTTTCCGCTCACATTGGTCCTCTCCTGCCGTCATCCCTGGCGCAGCGAAGCGGAGGCCCGGGATCCATTCCGGAACCTCTCCGGACGGGTTCCGGAATGCATCCCGGATCGGCGCCGCTGCGCGGCTTGTCCGGGATGACAACGCATTTTTGTCTGCGGGCGTGAGGTGCAAACCATGAGCGATGTCGCCGCACGGCCTGCGCCGAACCTTCTCGCCAATGGCTGGGTCAAGGCCGCCCTGATCCTGGCCGCCATCGTCGCGGCCGCGCTCATCGGCGCGCGCCTCGATGGCTCCGGCACGCTCTACAAGATCGTCATCGACCCCTTCGCGCAGATGGCGTCGGCGCCGGACCTGCTGGTCCAGACGATCTGGGAGGGTCTGGTCTCGGGGGTGCTCTATGCGCTGATCGCGCTCGGCTTCGTGCTGATCTTCAAGGCGTCCGGCGTGTTCAACTTCGCCCAGGGCATCATGGTGGTGTTCTCGGCGCTGACGCTGGTCGGGCTCTACGAGATGGGCGTGCCGGCCTTCCTGGCGGTGATCCTGACGCTGGGCGTGATGTTCGTGCTGGCGGTGACGATCGAGCGCGTGGTGCTGCGGCCGCTCGTGAACCAGCCCGACATCATCCTGTTCATGGCGACCTTCGGGATCACCTATTTCCTGATCGGGCTCGGCGAATCCGTGTTCGGCGGCAATCCCAAGCAGATGATCACCGAGCAGCTCTACCTGCCCAAGGGGGCGGTCGATCTCAAGATCCTCGGCGGCTTCGTGTCGCTGCAGAAGATCGACATCGCCGCCGCGATCATCGCCTCGGTGATGATCGCGGTGCTCGCGCTGTTCTTCCAGTACACCCGCATCGGGCGGGCGCTGCGGGCGGTCGCTGACAGCCACAAGGCGGCACTTTCGGTCGGGATCTCGCTGAACCAGATCTGGGTGATCGTCTGGTTCACGGCCGGCATCGTCGCGCTGATCACCGGCATCATGTGGGGGGCGCGCTCGGACGTGTCCTTCGCGCTCGAGATCGTGGCGCTGAAAGCGCTGCCGGTGCTGATCCTCGGCGGCTTCACCTCGATCCCCGGCGCGATCATCGGCGGGCTGATCATCGGCATCGGCGAGAAGCTGGGGGAGTTCTACTGGGGCCCGCTGATCGGCGGCGGCATCGAGAGCTGGCTCGCCTATTTCATCGCGCTGGGCTTCCTGCTGTTCCGGCCGCAGGGCCTGTTCGGCGACAAGATCATCGAGCGGATTTGAGGGCCGGGACATGTTTTACCGCGAGGCCGGCCAGTTCAAATCCACCTACGCCGCCGACATGGCCGTGTTCCCGATCCGGCAGGACCGGATCGGCTTGGCGATCATTCTCGCCATCGCCTTCGTCGTGATCCCCTATTTCGGGGACGACTTCTTTATCACCTCGGTGATGATCCCCTTCCTCGTCTTCTCGATGGCGGCGATCGGGCTGAACATCCTCACCGGCTATACCGGGCTGATCTCGCTGGGCACGGCCGCCTTCATGGGGGTGGGCGCCTATGCCTGCTACAAGCTGACGACCTTTTTTCCGGACGTGAACATCATCGTCCTGATCCTGGCCTCGGGGTTGTTCTCGGCGGCGATCGGCGTGTTGTTCGGCTTGCCCTCGCTGCGGATCAAGGGCTTCTACCTTGCGGTGGCGACGCTGGCGGCGCAGTTCTTCCTGCAGTGGGCCTTCGTGCGGGTGCCCTGGCTCTACAATTACAATGCCTCGGGCGCGATCGAGGTGCCGCAGCGCCTGGTCTTCGGCGTGCCGGTCACCGGCGCGCTGGCCGCGCCGGAGACGCGCTATTTCGTTTGCCTCGGCCTGGTCGTGGTCCTGACCTGGTTCGCCTCCAACCTGGTCCACGGCAAGATCGGGCGCTCCTGGATGGCGGTACGCGACATGGACATCGCCGCCGAGCTGATGGGCATCAAGCTGCTCAACGCCAAGCTGCTCGCCTTCGCGGTCTCGTCCTTCTATGCCGGCGTCGCCGGGGCGATGATGATCTTCCTCTGGTATGGCGGCGGCGAAGCGGCCGATGCGTTCTCGATCCGCCTCTCCTTCAACATCCTGTTCATGGTCATCATCGGCGGGCTGGGCTCGCTGATCGGCTCCTTCTTCGGCGCCGCCTTCCTCTCGATCCTGCCCACCGCGATGAAGTTCGGCCTGCCGGCGCTGGGCGTGCCGATGGCCGGCGCCACCGCCGAGCATGTCACCTTCATGCTGATCGGCGGGCTGATCATCGTCTTCCTGATCGTCGAGCCGCACGGGCTCGCGCGGCTCTGGCAGATCGGGAAGCAGAAACTGCGGACATGGCCGTTCCCCTACTGAGGGCGCGGACCGGACGACGACCCGCATCGGCCTTCATGGATGCGGGCGCAAAGACGACCGGCGGGGTCTCGACACCACCGCCGGAGGGAAACGAACGGAGGACGACCGATGAAGACACAGCATCTGATGAAGGGCGCCGCGCTCGGCGCATTGCTGGCCGCGGCCGGCTTTGCGGCTCCTGCCGCCGCCCAGGACACGATCTACGTCTCCAACAACGCCTATCGCACCGGGCCTTTTGCCGGCTCCGGCATCCCGATCGGCGACGGCATGCGCGACTACATGACGATGATCAACGAGCGCGACGGCGGCGTGAACGGCGTCAAGATCGTCTATGAGGAGTGCGAGACCGGCTACGACACCAAGAAGTCGATCGAGTGCTACGAGCAGGCGAAGGCGAAGAACACGGTCGTCTATTCGCCCTGGTCGACCGGCGCGACGCTGGCCGCGATCCCGCGCGCCCATATCGACAAGATCCCGATCCTCTCGATGGCCTATGGCCTCTCGGCCTCGGCCGACGGCACGAATTTCCCCTGGGTTTTCATTCCGCCCTTCACCTACTGGGATGGCGCTTCGCTGATGGTGAAGCACATGGCGGCCGAGCTCGGCGGTATGGACAAGCTCAAGGGCAAGAAGCTCGGCCTGATCCATCTCGATGCGCCCTTCGGCAAGGAGCCGATCCCGGTGCTCGAGAACCTCGCCAAGAAGTACGGCTTCGAGGTCAAACTCTATCCGGTCGCCGCCGCCGACATGCAGAACCAGGGCTCGCTCTGGCTCTCGATCCGGCGTGACCGGCCCGACTACCTCTACAACCAGGGCTGGGGCGCGATGAACCCGACCGCGGTGAAGGAGGCGATCAAGAACAACTTCCCGATCAACAAGCTGGTCGGCGTCTGGTGGGCGGGCGGCGACGACGACGCGCGCGCCGGCGGGCCGGAGGCGAAGGGCTACAAGTCGCTCAACCTGAATGCGGCCGGCACCAACTTCCCGGTCATCCAGGACATCCAGAAGTTCGTGGTCGACAAGGGCAAGAGCCTCGCGCCGAAGGAGAAGGTCGGCGAGAACCTCTACAACCGCGGCGTCTACAACTCGATGCTGCTGGTCGAGGGCATCCGCAACGCGCAGCGCATCACCGGCAAGAAGGTCATCACCGGCGAGGACATGCGCCGCGGCCTCGAGGCGCTGAACATCACCGAGGCGCGGCTCAAGGAAATCGGCATGGAGGGCTTCGCCACGCCGACCACGATCTCCTGCGCCGACCATTCGGGCCACAGCAAGGCCTATGTCGCCGAGTGGGACGGCACGAAATGGACCAAGAAGGGCGACTGGCTCGAGCCGATGAAGGACGAGGTCCGGCCGCTGATCGAGGCCGCGGCCAAGGACTACACCCAGAAGGCGGGCAACTGGCCGCAGCGGACCGAGCCCTGCGAAAAGTCGTCATGAGCTGAATTGCGCCGGCTTCCCTTCTCCCCTCGCGGGAGAAGGTGGCTCGGCGAAGCCGAGACGGATGAGGGGGCGCCGTGACGATTTCGGCGGGGCGCCTCCACCCAACTTCCAAAGCGCACTGCGCCCCCTCATCCGGCGCTGCGCGCCACCTTCTCCCGCGAGGGGAGAAGGGAAGGAGCCAACGTGTCCGCATTGACGCTTGAAAACAACGCCGCAACCTCACCCGCCAGCGACCCCATCCTGTCGCTGAACAACATCGAGGTGATCTACGATCACGTCATCCTCGTGCTCAAGGGGGTGTCGCTGCAGGTGCCGCGCAAGGGCATCGTCGCGATCCTCGGCGCCAATGGTGCGGGCAAGACGACGACGCTGAAGGCGATCTCCAACCTGCTCAAGGCTGAACGTGGCGAGGTCACCAAGGGCTCGATCACCTTCGAGGGCGAGCGCGTCGACCGGATGTCGCCCAACGAGCTGGTGCGGCGCGGCTGCATCCAGGTGATGGAGGGGCGCCACTGCTTCGGCCATCTCTCGATCGAGGAAAACCTGCTGACCGGCGCCTTCACGCGCCGCGACGGCAACGCCGCGATCAAGCGCGACCTCGAGAAGATCTACGAGTTGTTCCCGCGGCTGAAGCAGCGCCGCAATTCGCAGGCCGGGTACACCTCGGGCGGCGAGCAGCAGATGTGCGCGGTCGGCCGCGCGATGATGTCGAAGCCCAAGATGATCCTGCTCGACGAGCCCTCGATGGGGCTGGCGCCGCAGATCGTCGAGGAGATCTTCGAGATCGTGCGCCGTCTCAATGCCGAGGACGACGTGTCCTTCCTCGTCGCCGAGCAGAACACCAACATGGCCCTGCGCTACGCCACCTATGGCTACATCATGGAGACCGGCCGCATCGTCATGGACGGCGAGGCCAAGATGCTGCGCGAGAACGAGGACGTGAAGGAATTCTATCTGGGCGTCTCCGAGGGCGACAAGAAGTCCTTCCGCGAGGTGAAGAGCTACAAGCGTCGCAAGCGGTGGCTGTCGTGAGTCCTGCCGCACCGGGACGGCACCAGCGCCGTCATCCCGGGCGGAGCGCAGCGGAGACCCGGGATCCATTCCTGAGCCTCTCCCATTTGCGTTCCGGAATGGATCCCGGATCGGCGCCGCTTTGCGGCTTGTCCGGGATGACGCTGGATGAAGGTGGCGAGATTTCTCGAGGACGAAGCCGATGACCGAGCATCACGACCCTTTCGAAACCCGCGCGCCCGACGCCCGCGAGGCGGATCTGTTCGCGCGGCTGCCGGCCGTGCTGGCGGCGGCGATGCAGGCCCCGGCCTATGCGCGGCATCTCGCCGGGATCGACCCGGCCGCGATCACCGACCGCAATGCGTTGTCGACGCTGCCGGTGCTGCGCAAGGCGGAGCTGCCGGGCCTGCAGAAGGAGGCCTGGCCCTTTGGCGGCTTCGTGCCCGTTTCGCCCGGTGGTTTCGGCCGGCTGTTCACCTCGCCGGGGCCGATCTTCGAGCCCGAAGGGACCGGTGCCGATCCCTGGGGGGCGGCGCGCGGACTGTTCGCGGCCGGCTTCCGGCCCGGCGACATCGTGCTCAATACCTTCGGCTATCACCTGACGCCCGGCGGCTTCATCATGGATTCCGGCGCGCGCGCCCTGGGCTGCGCCGTGATTCCGGCCGGGCCGGGCAACACCGAGCAGCAGATGGAAGTGATCGCCGCCTACCGCCCGACGGCTTACGCCGGCACGCCCGATTTCCTGAAGATCCTGATCGAGGCCGCCGAGAGCCGGGGCGTCGACATCTCCAGCATCAAGCGCGCGGTCGTGTCGGGGGCTGCCTTCCCGCCCTCGCTGCAGGCCTGGGTGCGCGAGCGCGGCATCGAGGCCTACCAGCTCTACGCCACGGCCGATGTCGGCATCATCGCCCATGAGACGTCGGCCCGCGAGGGCATGGTGCTGAACGAGAACCTGATCGTCGAGATCGTCAGGCCGGGCACGGGCAATCCCGTGGAAGCCGGCGAGGTTGGCGAGATCGTCGTGACCAATCTCGACCCGCACCACCCGCAGATACGCCTCGCGGTCGGCGACCTCACGGCGCTGATGCCGGGGGTGAGCCCCTGCGGACGGACCAACGCCCGCATCCGCGGCTGGATGGGCCGCGCCGACCAGACGGCGAAGATCAAGGGCATGTTCGTGCGGCCCGAGCAGATCGCCGAGATCGCGCGGCGCCACAGCGAGGTGCACAAGCTGCGCCTCGTGGTGGGTCGCGCCGACGAGGCCGACACGATGACGCTGAAGGCGGAGATCTACGCCCAGCCGGCCGGGCTGATCGACGCGATGTCGTCCACCCTGCAGCAGGTGACCAAGCTCAGGGGCTCGGTCGAGATCCTGCCGCTGGGCTCGCTGCCGAACGACGGCAAGGTCATCGCCGACGAGCGGCCGGTGGGATAGCGCCCGCGCTTTACCAGGCGATGGCTTTCTGTCCGTTCTGTTCGAGCCACATATTGGCATGCGAAAATGGCCGCGAGCCGAAGAAGCCGCGGCTCGCCGACAGCGGCGAGGGATGGGCGCTGGCGATCACGCGATGGCGGCTTTCGTCGATCAGTGCCCGCTTGGCCTGCGCGGGATTGCCCCAGAGAATGAAGGCGACGGCGGGCCGCTCACGCGAGACGGCCGCGATGATGGAATCCGTGACGGCGCGCCAGCCGAGCTGAAGATGCGAGCCCGCTTTCGAGGCGCCCTCGCGCACGGTCAGCGCCGTGTTCAGCAGCAGAACGCCTTGCCGCGCCCAGGGCGTGAGGTCGCCATCCGGTGGCGGTGCGAGCCCGAGATCGGCCTGGCGCTCGCGGAGGATGTTGACGAGCGAGCGCGGCAACGGGGGTGGGCCGACATAGGAGAACGCGAGACCGTTGGCATGGCCCGGCGTCGGATAGGGGTCCTGACCGAGGATGACGACGCGCACGCTCTCCAGCGGCGTCAGCGCCAGCGCGGCGAAGACGCGCTCCGGCGCCGGCGCCACGACATGGCCGGCCTCGCGCTCGGCATCGGCGGCGGTGCTGGCGTGCTCGGCCGCCCCGCCGGGCGCGAAGACCGGGAGCGCGCTCCAGCCCGTCGGCCCGGCGCCCGCGCGGAAGGCGGCAAGCGCCGCGCGGCAGCTCACTTCAGGACGATCCGACCCTCGACCTTGGCGTCGACCGTGCCGAGCTTGCGCAGATAGACCATCACCTCATTGGCCATCAGCTTGCCGTCGGTGAGGCCGATCAGCGTCTTGCCGCGGCCGAGCGCGGCGTAGCCGTCGCCGCCCGCGAGCATGAAGTTGTTCGAGGCGACCGTGTACTTGCCGGTCGGGTCAATCGGCTGACCATCGACGGTGATCGACAGCACGCGGGAGCCCTGAGGCTGCTTCAGGTCGGCCTCGAACTTGAAACCGGAAATGACCGGGAAGCGCCCGGAGCCCTGAGGGGCGTCGCGCAGGCCGTTCTCGAGCGCGTCCTTGACGTCCTTGCCGGTGATCTCGACCATTACGGTCGCGTTACCGAAAGGCAGTTCGCTCAGCACGTCGCGGCGGGTCAGCTTGTGGCCGGCCGGATACTGCTTGTTGGCGCGGATGCCGCCGGCATTGGTGATGGCGAGCTTTGCGCCGGTGGCGGCGCGGATCGCATCGACGATGAGGTTGCCGATCGCGGCTTCCTGCGTGCGGATGACGCCGGTGCGGGAATCGAGCGGGGCGGCGAGCACAGCGACGTCGATGTCGAGCTCCTTCGAGAGCTCGGATTCATAGCCCTTCACCAGAGCGGCGACCTCAGGGTCGGGCGTGGCGGAGCGGGAGTCGTTGACGCGGAAGGTCGGTGTCCAGGAGACCTGACGCGCCGCGCCCTCGCCGCGCACGCTGACGGCGATGTCGATCGCGGTGACGTAATTGCCCTCCTCGTTGGACTCCACCATCACGACCTTGCCGTCATAGGCGATGGCGAGGTCGTGGTCGTGGCCGGTCAGCAGGATGTCGACGACGCGCGAGCGCACGATCTCGTTGTCCATGGCGCGGTCGGCATGGACGACGGCGACGAGCACGTCGGCGCCCTGGCTCTTCAAGGCGCGGGCCTCGCGGCGCAGCGCCTCCATGGTCGAGGAGAATTTCAGGTCGCCGGGACTGGAAACCTGCGGCGTCGGATCGAAGGTCGTGCCGATGACGCCGACCTTGAAGCCGCCGAGCTCGAAGATCTGCGAATCCTTGTGGCCCGGCAGCGGCTGCCCGGCGGCGTCGCGCAGATTGGCGGCGAAGGTCGGGTAGGTCTGGGCTGCCGTGAGCTTGAGATAGTTCTCCTTGCCGAAGTCGAACTCGTGATTGCCGGGCACGAAGACGTCGAGCCCCATCTTGTTCTGCATCGCGACGATGTGGGCGCCCTGGTCGAAGCCCGACATCAGCGAGGGCGAGTAGCAGTCACCGGCGTGGCAGAACAGCAGCGGCACGCCCTTGGCGCGCTCGGCCCGGGCGATGCCCGCGGCGCGGGCGAAGCCGCCGCGGCCCTTGTCGTCGCTCATCTTGTAGATGTCGTTGACCAGCAGCAGGGTGAAGGCCGGCGCCGGCTGCTGCGCGATCGCGGCCGGGGCGGTGGCGGCGAGCGCGGCCGGTGCGGCGATGACGCCGAGGGCGTTGCGGCGGGTGAGCTTGGTCATGCGAGGACGCCTCTGCTTGAGAACGACTCCAGATTAGCAAAGCCTGCGCCATGCTGGCCAGCGGAACCGCAGGGTCCCGCGAGGCCTCCGCGGCGTCATGCGATGTCGCACCCCTTTGCGTCGCACTGGACGAAACTGGTAACTCGTCTAAATCACGCCTGCGGCAGGGGCGCGCGCCAGCGCGATCCCAGGCCGCAGGCGTGAGTTTCGCATCTGGCCTCGCCGCAAGCCGCGTTCCCGGTCCCCGGCCGGTGCCTGAAGGACATCCGCGATCATGACAGTCGAAACCAAGCCGGCCGCCGACATGAGGGCCGTGATGCTCCCGCCCGACCATCCGCCGGTCCGCACCGGACGCATCGGCGTGCTGCTGATGAATCTCGGCACGCCCGAGGGCACGACCTACTGGCCGATGCGCGCCTATCTCAAGGAATTCCTCTCCGACCGGCGGGTGATCGAGACCTCGCGCTGGCTGTGGTGGCCGCTGCTCAACCTCGTGATCCTGACCACCCGGCCGAGCCGCAAGGGCAAGGACTACGCCTCCGTCTGGAACAACGAGCGCGACGAGGGGCCGCTGAAGACGATCACCCGTTCGCAGATGGAGCAGCTCGCGGCGCGACTCACCCCCGAGCATGGCGAGCGTCTCGTCTTCGACTGGGCGATGCGTTACGGCCTGCCCGACGTGAAGAGCCGGCTGGAGGCGCTGCTCGCCCAGGGCTGCGACCGCATCCTGATGGTGCCGCTCTACCCGCAATATGCGGCGCCGACCTCGGCGACGGCCTGCGACCAGGCCTTCCGCGCACTGATGACGATGCGCTGGCAGCCGGCGGTGCGCGTGGCGCCGCCCTATCACGATGACCCGGCCTATATCAAAGCGCTGGCGGATTCGATGCGCGCCTCGCTGGCCAAGCTCGATTTCGACCCAGAGGTCATCCTCTGCTCCTTCCACGGCATGCCGAAGGACTACCTGCTCAAGGGCGACCCCTATCACTGCCACTGCGCCAAGACCTGGCGGCTGCTGCGCGAGGAGCTGGGCTACAGCCGCGAGCGATTCAAAATGACCTTCCAGTCCCGCTTCGGGCCCGACGAGTGGCTGAAGCCCTATACCGACGAGACGGTGAAGTCGCTGGCGTCCTCCGGCGTGAAGTCGATGGCGATCGTGGCGCCTGGCTTCTCGGCGGACTGCCTCGAGACGCTTGAGGAGCTCGATGTCGAGAACCGCGAGATCTTCCTGCACAATGGCGGTCAGCAATTCGCCTATCTGCCCTGCCTGAACGATTCGCCCGAAGGCGTCGACGCGATCGAGGCCGTGGTGCGCCGCGAGCTGATGGGCTGGGTCTGATCGAGGGCGGGCTCCGCCTGGCCCGCCACGAAATCCGCGACGAGGGCCGCGACCCGGGGGGCCTTCAGGATGCGCCGGTGCCCGAGACCGCTCTGGGCCTCGAGCCTGACGAAGAGGCCGGCATCCGTCAGCGCCTGCGCATGGGCAAAGGGCACCTCCCGGTCGTCCCGGCAATGCAGCAGCAGCGTCGGCCCGCCATAGCGCTGCAACTGGGCGGCGCCGGCGAAGGCGGTGACCGGCCTGCCCGCGACCGCATGGATGCGCGCCTCCAGCGCTCGCAGACCGCGCGGGCCGAGGCCGATGCGCCCTGCGAACCAGCGGACGACCTCCTGCATGGAGGAGGGCGGCGCGATCAGCACCAGGCGCTTCGCGGCGACACGGGGTTGTGCCGGCAGCGTTCCCGCGAGCGCGGCCAGCGCGATCGAGCCGCCGAAGGAATGGGCCACGATCGCCTCGACCGGGCCGACCGCGCGCGCCACCGCCGCCAGGCTCGCCACGCCGGTGGGCAGATCGAGGGTCGCGCCGGTCGAGTGTCCATGCGCCGGCAGGTCGAAGGCGACGACCCGCAACCCGGCGTCGAGCAGCGGCTGCACGAAGGCAGCCATCGCTGCGGCTTGCCCTGTCCAGCCATGTAGCAGGATCACGCAAGGAGGGGGGCTGCGTTCCTGGCTCTGGGCCGGCTCGAACAGATGCGCCGCGACCGAGCCGCAGGGAAAGGGGACCGAGAAGGGCGTGCCTGTGGCGAGCCGCACCGCGGGGGACTTGACCGAGGCGGCCCGATGGTTGCCCTGCTTGGGGCGTGGTGGGGTGCAGAACAGGCGAAAGGCGATGCGGCCGGCCAGGCCGGGCGCCACGGCTTCACCGAGGCGGGCCAAAGGCCGCATGAGACGCAGGAGCAAGTCCGACATGATGCTGACCCCAATTTGTTCAATGCTGAACGAGTATGTTCAATGATGAACAAAAAGCAAGAGGTCGTAGACGTCGGGACGGCGAGCCCCATGCGCCCCTGGGATCTGCCGCGTTTCCGCAACTGGATCGCCGTCGCCCGCGTCCATCAGCTCTGGAAGAAGGTGTTCGGCGAGGCGCTGGCGCCGCTCGGCATTCAGGTCGCGCATTACGACGTGCTGGCCAACATCGCGCATGTCCCGGGCCTGACCCAGCAGGCGCTGGCCGAGAAGCTGCTGGTCGGGCGCAGCGCGATGAGCATGCTGCTGCCGGAGCTGGAGCGGCGCGGTCTGATCGAGCGGCGGGCAGACGAGGCCGACCGCCGGCTGCGCCGGCTCTGGCTAACGCCGGAGGGGCAGGCGCTCACCGACAGGGCCATGGCGATCCATGTCGAGCGGCTCGAGGCGATGATGACTGTCCTCAGCGACGCCGAATGCGACGCTGTCGGCGAAATGATGCGCCGGATCGCGGCTTCGCTCGGGCGTTAGAGCGTTAGCCGCGGGGCGGGCCATGGCCAACGCTTCACCGCGGCAGCCCCTGACTGCGGGCCTCAGCGCGTCGCCGTCTGGCTCGCAAAGGCCGCGGCGGGCTGGTCGAGTTGGGTGGTGCGCAGCCTGTCGGTGCGACGCGGCGGCAGCGGCGCGACGACCTCGGTCGGCGTGGCGGGCACGACGGAGGCCACCGGGGCGCCAGCCTGCGATCCCGCCTGCGCGCCGAGCAGGGGAACGAAGCTCAGTGCACGCCGATAGAAGGGTTCGCTTTCCGCAGAGGCCGTTCCGAAGGAGCCGGTGGTGACGGGCGCCGGGGCGGCCGCGCCGGGTTGAACTCGCGCCAGCTGCGTCGTCGCCGTCTCCGGCAGGGTGCGGGGCGCCTCGGCGCGGGCCGGCTCGGCCTTCGCGGGTTCGGTCCTGGCAGGTTCCGGCTTGGTCACAGCGGCCGCTACGGCGGCCAGGACGACCTCGTTGTCGGCGGATTCGGCCCGGATCGTGGTCTTGGCCTTGCCCTTGTCGTCGAGCACGACGACGCGCGGGCCCACCGTCAGCGCGTCCGGCCGGCTGACCCCGACATCGCGCGAGCCCCAGGAGGCGGCGCGGTTCAGCGTGTCCGAGCCGCTGGCGACGAGGGTCCGCTTGAAGGAGCCGTGCTGGTCGCCGTCATCATAGATCAGCTTGATCGCCGGCGTGCCCTTGGCGACCAGGGCGGCGACCTGGGTCTCGTCCTGCTGGCGCTTGCGCTGCACAGCCTGGGCGACGGCGGGGTCGCCATTGCCGGCGTTGAAGACGTAGCGGCCGCCATTGACGCCGACCTGCGGCTCGTCGCCGGTCACCTCGAAATAGTCGGTGCCTTCCTTGAGGTTCTTCCAGAAGGCGATGTTGGAATCGAGGCGGTGCTTGGCGAGGTTCTCCGGCGTCATCCGGAAGGGCAGCGCCTGCATCTGCACCGTCCGCTGGCCGCCATTATGGGCCTCGCGGACGAGCGCATAGATCTCGCCCATCTGGTCGTCGGTCATCGAGTAGCAGCCGGCCGAGGAGCAGGCGCCGTGCACCATCAGATGCGAGCCGGTGCGGCCATGGGACCGGTCGAAGGCGTTCGGGTAGCCCATGTTGAAAGAGACGTAATAGGCCGAGTTCGGGTTCATCTGCGCCGGCGCGATGGCGTAGAACCCTTCCGGTGCCATGCGGTCGCCCTCGCGGACCTTGGGGCCGAGCTGGCCGGACCAGCGGCACATCGGATAGGTCTTCAGCAGGGCGTACTGGCCGTTGGCCTTGCGCTTCCAGACCTCGAGCTCCGACTCCTTCTTGTAGGAGCGGATCAGGATCGGCTGGTCCTTGCTCATGCCCTTCTCGGACATCAGCGCATAGGTCGCAGCCGGGATCGGGATGTGATGGCGCGCGGAGCCGCGATAGCGGTCCTCCTCGCAGGCGCCCAGGGACAATGCAACCAAAGCCACGAGCGTGAATCGCTTCAATGCCACGTCGTCAATCCCATCGAACGGCCGGCCAGACACAGGCGACCTCTGACTGCGCAAGACGGCCAAATTGTGCCCGTCTCCCGTTGTAGAAGCGTTAGCCTTGAAGCTTCCTTACCACAGGCGACCGCCGCAAGGCCATGGTCAAGGCACCGTTAAGGCGCCGGCGGGCCCGGGGCCGGCATCACAGATTGCGCCCGATCGCCAGGAATTTCTCGGCGCGGCGGTCGACGATGTCGTCGGCGGACAGGCCCCCCAGTTCCGAGAGCGCCGACGACAGAGCGTCGCCGGCGCGCGCGATCACCGCGCCGTGGTCGCGATGGGCGCCCCCGGTCGGCTCGCTGACGATCCGGTCGATGATGCCGAATTTCAGGAGGTCCTGCGCGGTGATCTTCATGCCGGTGGCGGCGTCCTGGGCGCGCGCGGTGTCGCGCCAGAGGATCGAGGCCGCGCCTTCCGGCGAGATCACCGAGTAGATTGCGTGTTCCAGCATCATGACCCGGCTGGCCGCCGCGATCGCGATGGCGCCGCCCGAGCCACCCTCGCCGATCACGAGCGCGATGCTCGGCGTGCGCAGGCCGAGCCAGGTCTCGGTCGAGCGGGCGATGGCCTCGGCCTGGCCGCGTTCCTCCGCCTCGATGCCCGGATAGGCTCCGGCGGTGTCGACGAAGCTCAGCACCGGCAGGCCGAAGCGGTCGGCCAGCTCGACCAGGCGGACCGCCTTGCGGTAGCCTTCGGGCTTGGCCATGCCGAAATTGTGCCGGATGCGCGTCTCGGTCGAATCACCCTTCTCCTGGCCGATGACGCAGACCGGCTCGCCCCGGAAACGGCCGAAGCCGCCGACGATGGCCTCGTCCTCGCCGAAGGCGCGGTCGCCCGCCAGCGGGGTGAATTCCTCGATCAGCGCGGCGCAGTAGTCCTTGAAGTGCGGGCGCTGCGGATGCCGCGCGACCAGCGTCTTCTGCCAGGGCGTCAGGGCCCCGTAGAGTTCCTTCAGCGCCTGCGCGGCCTTGGCGTCGAGCCGGCCGATCTCGTCGGCCAGGGCATAACCCTCGCCCTTGGCCTGGAGGGCTCGCAACTCATCCGCCTTCGCCTCCAGTTCGGCGACCGGCTTTTCGAAATCCAGATAGCTTCGCATCGTGGTCCAGTTCAGGTTCCGCGCCGGGTGGTTCCTGCGCATCGAGCGTCATGCGGAACCGGGCTCGCGAAAAGCGGCGGACCTTGGTCGCGCGGTGGGTTCTTTGTCAACCCGGCGGGCCGTGCTCGCGCTCCCGCCCGGTGCGGGGTGCAGGCGTCGGCTGCGGCAGCAGAATGGGGCGAAAGGCGAAGCTGCGCCGCGTCGCCCGCAGCGGGATGCGCCGATAGACCTGTTTGGTCGCGTCGATGACGTGGACGCCCGCAAACGGCAGCGAAAGCCCGGCGCCCAGGCGCTCCCAGGCAGCGGCCGTGCGCAGCAGCAGCCGCTGGCGCAGGGGCGGCACGTAGAGCGCCTCGCTCCAGCCCTCGGGCGAGAACTCGGCCGAGCGCATCAGCGCCTCGAGCTGGCTGCGGCTGAAGGGGCGGCCCTGGCCGAAGGGTGTGCTGTCCATCCGGGCCCAGAGTCCGCGGCGATTGGGCACCACCAGGATCATCCGCCCGCCCGGCGAGAGCACGCGGCCCACCTCCTCGATCAGGTCGTCGGGGCTTTCCGTCTCCTCCAGCGCATGGACGAGGACGACCCGGTCGATCGAGGCGGTTGGCAGCGGCAGCAGCGTGGGCTCGACCAGGGCGGAAGCGGAGAGGCCCTGATGCGGCCAGTTCACCACGCCCTGCGCGGCCGGCATGAAGGCGATCACCCGCTCGGCATTCATGCCGAGGACGGAGAGATAGGGGGTGGCATAGCCCAGGCCGAGGACGCGCTGGCGGGCGCAATCGGGCCAGAAGCGCAGCATCGCCGTGCCGATGAAGCGCCGCGCGACATGGCCGAGCGGGCTGGCATAGAAACTGCGCAGATCGGCGACGTCGAGGGACATGCCGCCGGTAGATGTGATGCCGGGCGTGACTGCGCAAGGGCGTCCGCCGGTCGGTTCGGTTCCGGCGCGTTCCCTGCAGGCTGGCATCGGCGGGCGGCATTGTTTAAGCGCGACAGAACCGCGTTCTTCCGGAGACTCCCATGGCGCTTGATCTCCACGTTTTCCGCACGCTCGGCGACAATGCCGGGGCGCTGCTCCACGACCCCGCCAGCGGCGCCTGCGCTGCCATCGACGTGCCCGATGCCGGGCAGGTGATGGCGGCGGCCAGGGCGAAGGGCTGGACGATCAGCGAGATTTTCGTCACCCATGCCCATGCCGACCACACCCAGGGCGTCGCCGCGGTGAAGCAGGCGACCGGCGCGCAGGTCTGCGGGCCGGCCGACGCCGCCGGCCAGGCGCCGCTCGACCGCATCCTCTCCGAGGGCGATGCCGTGTCCTTCGGCGGCGAGAGCTTCGAGATCTGGCATACACCGGGGCATTGCGCGGGGCATCTGAGCTTCGTCTCGCGCGGCGCGAAGCTCGCCTTCGTCGGCGACGTCGTCTTCGTGATGGGCTGCGGGCGCGTCCAGCCGGGCCAGATGGCGGCGATGTGGACCTCGCTGTTGCGGTTGATGGCGCTGCCGGGCGACACGCGGCTGCTCTGCGGCCACGACTACACGCTCTCGAACGCGCGTTTCGCCGCGGCGATGGAGCCGGCCAATGCGGTGCTGACGTCCAGACTCGCCGAGGCCGAGGCGGCCAAGGCGGAGGGGCGGTTCTGGGCGCTGACGAGCGTCGCCGAGGAAGCCGCCACCAACCCGTTCTTCCGGGCCGGCGAAGGCGCGCTGGCGGCGGCGGTCGGGCTGAAGGGTGCGCCGGCGGGCGAGGTCTTCGCCGCGCTGCGCGAAGCCAAGAACCGGTTCTAGAAAGGGGCGTCACGCATGACACTCAACGGTCTGACGGCTGCCGAGGTGATCCGGCTGCTCGAGCTGAAGCCCCACCCCGAGGGCGGCCATTATCGCGAGACCTTCCGGGACCCGCGGGAGGTCGATGGCCGCAGTGTCGGCACCGCGATCTACTATCTGCTCGACACCGGCGAGACCTCGGAGTGGCATCGCTGCGACGCGGCCGAGATCTGGCACCATTATGCCGGGGCGCCGCTGGTGATCAGCGTCTCGTCCAACGGGCACGACGCCTCGGCCCATCATCTCGGCGTCGATCTCGCGGCCGGGCAGCGGCCGCAATTCGTGGTGCCGGCCGGTTGGTGGCAGAGCGCGACCTCGCTGGGCGCCTGGACGCTCGTCGGCTGCACCGTGGCGCCGGGTTTTTCCTTCGAAGGCTTCGAGATGGCGCCGCCCGGCTGGCGGCCGACCCCGCGGAAGGCGGGGCAGGGCTAACGGCGATGGCGGCGGATGAAGGAACGGGGGCCGATCTCGCCCTGATGCTCGATTGCGAGCGGCGCATCGTCAATGCCTGGCCCTCGCCGACGACGCTGCTGATCGACGATTGGGTGGTGCGCTTCGCGGGCGGCTATTCCGGCCGGGCGAATTCGGCCTCGCCGCTGAAGCCCGGCGCCGAGTTCGACGAGGACACGCTGGCGCTGATCGAGGAACTCTACCGCGCCGACGGCCTGCCGCCCTGCATCCGGCTGACGCCGCTCGTCGGCGAGGCGACGCTGGCGAGGGTCAAGGCGCGCGGCTATGTCGTGCGCGACGCCTCCTTTGGGCTGATCCGCCCGCTCGACGACATGGCCGCCGAGATCGAGCCCGAGCTCCAGATCGAGGCGCGGCCGAGCGCCGACTGGATCGCCGGGGTGGCGGCGCGGCAGAGTGGCATCAAGGCCGACGCGGGCAAGCTGGCGGCGATCGTGGACGGCGTGCGGCTGCCGGCGGCCTTCGCGACCTGGCTGATCGCGGGCGAGCCGGTCGCCTTCGGGATGAGCGTCGCCGAGCGCGGCATGGCCGAGATCGGCAGCGTCGTGGTCGATCCCGCCCATCGCGGCCAGGGGCTGGGCCGGCGCCTGATCGGCGGGCTGATGGGCTGGGCCCGCGCGATGGAGTGCCGTCAGGCCTATCTCCAGGTCGACCAGACCAATGCGGTCGCCAACGGGCTCTATGGCTCGCTGGGGTTCCGCCGCCTCTACGCCTATGAGACGCGGGTGCTCGACCTGGCGGGGTGAGCGTAGCGGTCATTCCAGGCCCATCGCTGCGCGATGTCCCGGAATGACGACGCGGTTCCCGCACACCGCGCGGTCGAAGTCCTCTTCGCTCAGCCCAGGCTCGCGCGCTTCATGAAGGCGCCGCCCTTCATGATCAGCGGGATGTGCTTGCCCTGGCGGGTGAGCAGCGAGAGGTCCTTCAGCGGGTCGCCGTCGACGACGATGAGGTCGGCATGGGCGCCGGGCGCGATCGTGCCGATCTTGCCCTCGAGCCTGAGCAGCTTGGCCGCGACATGGGTTGCCGAGCCGATGACCTCATGGGCCGGCAGGGCGCGGCCGCGGATGACGAACTCCTCGGACTGGTATTTGTGCATCTCGCCGAGCAGGTCGCTGCCATAGGCCATGGCGAGGCCGGCCTTCTTCATGACCGCGAGCGAGTTCATGCCGGCCGAGCGGACGACGTCGACCTTGGCGACGGAATCCGGCGGGAAGCCGAGCTTGGGGCCGTCGATGACGAGCTTGTCGTAGGTCACCAGCGTCGGCACCGCGACAGCGCCGCGGGAGGCGGCGAGCTTCGCCGTCTCGGCCTCGATCAGGTTGCAATGCTCCAGCGAGTGGACGCCGGCCTCGACGCAACGGCGGATCGCCTCGTCGGTGTAGACATGGGCGGAGACGTAGGTTCCTGCCATCCGCGCCTCCTCGACGATCGCCTCGAGCTCGCTGACCGAGAAGCCGAGGAAATGGATCGGGTCCGTCGGCGAGGCGCAGCCGCCATTGGCCATGATCTTGATGAAGTCGGCGCCGCCCTTCATTTCTTCGCGGGCGGCGCGGCGGACCTGGTCGAGCCCGTCGCAGATGCGCCCGAGCGCGCCGAGGCGGTGACGCGTCAGCGGCGTCGCGGCGTCGTCATAGCGGCCGCGGAAATCGGCATGGCCGCCGGTCTGGCTCAGTGCCTTGCCGGAGATGACCAGGCGCGGCGTCGGGAAATGGCCTTCC
Organism: Allobosea thiooxidans; assembly: GCA_943372485.1. Classification (GTDB taxonomy): domain Bacteria; phylum Pseudomonadota; class Alphaproteobacteria; order Rhizobiales; family Beijerinckiaceae; genus Allobosea; species Allobosea thiooxidans_A. The sequence goes on along the minus strand of CALRYW010000046.1, from coordinate 8,131 downwards.
TCGGTCGCCTGCTTCAGGCCGAAATCGGCGCCGCCGACATCGCGCACCGTGGTGAAGCCGCGCATCAGCATCTCGCGCATGATCACGAAGGCGCGGGCGGTGACGAGGGAATCCGGCAGCTGCGCGTTGCGGCCGAGATCGGCGACGCCGGCGACGACATGGACATGGGCATCGATCAGGCCCGGCATCAGGGTCTTGCCCTTGAGGTCGACGACCTTGGCCTTGGCGGAGGCGACGGTCTTGCCGACCTCGCGAATCGTGCCGCCCTCGACGAGGACGCTGACAGGGGCGCCGGCCTCCGGCGCGGTGCCGTCGACGATGCGGGCATTGGTGAAGAGCATGCTGGCCATGATGTTCGTCTCGACAGGAGGAAGGTGGGATTCAGCGGATGAGAAGGGCGGTGCCCCAGAGGCCGACCGCGAAGACGGTATGGCCGACGATGTTCAGGGCCCGGACCGTGCTGGCATTGGCGCGCTTCGCAGCGGCGATGCCGGCGCCCATGCCGGGTTGGAGGATGAACCAGCCGCAGCCGACCGTGGCGAGGCCGACAATCAGCGCCGGCCCGAAGCTCGGATTGCGGACCCAGCCGGCGCCCCAGATCGCGACGACGATGCCGGCGAAGAGGATCCCGACGGCGTAATGCGCGGCCCAGCCGATGGCGAGTTCGTTGCGGATGGGCTCGGACCGGGTGATGTCCTCGTGCAGGAAGCGTCCGCGGGGCAGATGCGCGAACCAGCGTCCGACCAGGGCCCAGTTCGGCAGGGGAAAGCCGAAGACACGCTTCAGAAGCATCGCCCAGAGGTCGAGCAGGGCCGTGGCGCCGATGCCGATGAGCACCGTCCTGATCAGCAGATCCATTCCGTCATCCCCCCGGCACGCGGATCGCGTGTCCGTCTCGCGCCGCTGGACGGCGTCTTTCTGCAGATCGGCCCATGGAGCGGAGAACGCCGGGCCGGGTCAACCGGCGAGCGGGACGAAAGCGCCGCAGCCGGCGCAGGCAGGCCATGCGCCAGACGCCTCCATCCGCGGCCGGAACCTTGCCCGGCATCGGGGGGCTTGGCTGGCTGGGCGGGATTGCCGTCAGGACAGGAGATGAGTGGTGCCGACGATCGGCGCCGGGCTCGGCACCGCCAGCTACCGCAACCGGACCAGGCCGGTCGCGGCCGCGCCTTGAAGATGTCCGGTTTGCCATGAAAAGGGGAGGCCGACCGCCATCGCCGCGGCTTTGACTCCCTCCCGGATCACAACAGCTTTGCGTTTGTTTCCCGATCCTGCGCACCGCGCTTGCCTTGTCGATGAAGCTGTGGCGACGGTCGAGCCAGCGACGAATCACCGATCTGAGCGAGGCTTTCCCGGCATGGCTGCGCGACTCGCCCCAGCGCCCCTCCCGACGCCGCGCACACGGCCAGGCCTCCTCGCTGCCCTCGCCATGCTGGTGCTGGTCCTGCTGGGGTTGGGGCAGGGGCTCGCCCAGCAGCCGGCCAGCGATGCGATCTCGGCGCGTGCGCGCCTCGACACCATCCGCCTCGAGCTGACGCAGATCGAGGCCCTGCTGGCGGCGCCGACGGCCACCGAAACCGAGTTGCAGCGCCAACGCATGCGCCTGCAGCCGTCGCTGGACCAGTTGCGCCAGCTGATCGAGGAGCAGGCGCCACGTGCCGAACAGGCCAAGGTCAGGCTCGACCAACTCGGGCCCAAGCCAGAAGCCAGTGCGCCGCCGGAGAGTGCGGAGGTGCTGCGTGAGCGCGAGGCCCGGCTGAAGGCCTTCTCGGATGCCGACGAGACCTTGAAGATCGCGCGCGCCGCCTTCCTGCAGGCGGAGCAGCTGCAGACCGCGATCGGCGACCGCCGCCGCGCGCTCTTCGCTCAGGCGCTGTTCGCGGCGGGGCCGACGCTGCTGAGCCCCGATATCTGGTCGAATGCGCTGTCTACCGTGCCGGAGGATCTGCGGGCATCGGGCTATATCTTCGGGGGCTGGCTCTCGGGGGTGGCGGATGCGATGGCCGGCGTCCGCGGTGGCCTGGTGGCGTTGGCCTTCCTCGGTGCGGTGCTGCTCTACTATGTGCGCCGTCGCTATCTGCCCCGCTTCAAGGCGCGCTTCGGCAGCACGCAGGACACCGACGGCCTGCATTGTCTCTACGTCGCGCTCGCCCATGTCGTGGCGGGGGCCGCGCCGCCGGCGCTGGCGAGTTGGCTGATCTATGCCGCGCTCAACACCGCCGGGCTGTTGCCGCCGCGGATCCAGCCCGTGGTGACGGCGATCGTCGCGGGGCTCGCCGTGGTGGCCTTCGTCCAGGCGCTGCTCGATGCGCTGTTCGCGCCGAGCCAGCCGCAGCGACGCCTGGTCAGCGTGATGGATGCCACGGCGTCGACGGTGGTTTGGCTCGGTACCTCGCTGGCGCTGGTGCTCTCGATCAGCAAGGTGCTCGAGGCCTGGCTGACGGCGATCGCTGCGGGCCTGGCGGTCTCGATCCTCCTGCGCAGCGTTCTCGTCATCATTTTCGCGGTGACCCTCGTGGTCGGTCTCTACCGGCTGCGGGACAATGAGGAGATCGAGGAGGAGGCCTGCCTCGGCCCTTATGTCGCCGTCGAGGGCGCGAGCCTCGGCCCGATCCGCCTTGTCGGCTGGCTCATCGGGATCGCCCTGTCGCTGTCCGTCCTGGGCGGTTATGTCGTTTTCGCCTCCTTCCTGACTGAGCAGGTGATCTGGATCGGCATCGTCGCCTGTAGCCTCGTGTTGATCTACCAGCTTGTCGACCAGGGCATTCCGCATGCGATGACCGGCAAGGGCCGGCTCGCCGTGACGCTGAAGGCCGGACTCGGCATCCGTGCCCAGACGCTCGACAAGATCGCGGTGATCGCCGCCGGCCTGCTGAAGCTGATGCTGATCATCGTCGGCTTCCTGCTGGTGATGGCGCCGTGGGGGCTGGAATCGACCGATTTCTTGACCTCTTTGCGGGCGGCCTTCTTCGGCTTCCAGGTCGGCGGCGTCACGATCTCGCTGTCCTCGATCATCTTCGGCGGCCTGCTCTTCGCAGCCGGGCTGATGGCGACGCACTCGCTGCAGGGTTGGCTCGAGCTGAAGTTCCTGCCGACGACGCAGCTCGACACGGGCTTGCGCAACTCGATCACCACGGCGGCGGGCTATGTTGGCTACCTCGCGGCGGTCGCGATAGCCGTGTCGGCGCTGGGCCTCAGTCTCGAACGCCTGACGCTGGTCGCGAGCGCGCTGTCGGTGGGCATCGGCTTCGGCCTGCAGTCGGTGGTCTCGAACTTCGTCTCGGGGCTGATCCTGCTCTGGGAGCGGCCGATCCGCGTCGGTGACCAGGTCGTGGTCGGTGATGCCGAGGGCATCGTCAAGAAGATCAATGTGCGCTCGACCGAGATCGCGACCTTCGACCGGTCCTCGGTGATCGTGCCGAATTCGAACCTGATTTCCGGCGTGGTCAGGAACCGCGTCCGCAACGACCGCACGGGCCGCATCCTGATCTCGCTGTCGGTGCCACGCACGCTTGATGCGGGAGAGGTGCGCGGCATGCTGCAGGAGGTCGCCAACACCCATGGCGACGTGATGCAGAAGCCGCCGCCCATGATCCTGTTCAAGAAGATCGGCACCGCGACGATGGATTTCGAGCTGATCTGCATCGTTGCGGAGGTCGACATCGTCGGGCGCGTCACCAGCGACCTGAACTTCGCGATCCACAAGCGCCTGACCGAGATGGAGCCGGCGGTCGTCACGCCCGAACTGCTGGTCAAGGGCCTGGAAGGTGTCGAGCAATCGCTGGGCAGCATCGCCGCGGCGGTCAACCGGGATGGGCCGGTGGTGGCCTCCGGGCCGGGCGGTCCGGCGAAGGCGCCCTCGCGCAGCCGTCGCCGTGCGCAGGCGGTCGAGGATGAGCCCGAGGCCGAGGTCCCCGCCGCCGCGCCGGCCCCGGAACCCGCCAAGGACGACAGCAAGGAATGATGCGATGCTCAACGCTTGGCGCGGCGCGACGGAACGGCGCCGCTTGACCTGTCCTGCCCTCATCGCGGGCGCGCTGGCGCTGGTCGGCGCCGCAGGCTGCACGGAGCCGGCGCGCACCGGGCAGCCCGCCTTCTATCGCGATCTCGGTTCGGCTGCGGCCCGGGTCGATGCGAACGAAGCCCGGGCGATGATCTCGGCCTATCGGCTCAATGCCGGGCTGAACACGCTTTCGCTCGACCCGGCGCTGGTCGCGGCGGCGCAGGAGGAAGCGAGCGCCATGGCGGCGGCCGACAAGCCGGCCCAGGCCGAGGCGGTGAAGGCGCGGCTGGCGCGCGGCGGGCAGCCGGGTGCGGAGGCCAATCTCTCGGCGGGCTACCGGCGGCTGGCAGAAGCCTTTTCGGGCTGGCGGGACTCGCCGCAGCACGACCGCGTGATGAAGACGCCCGGGGTCACACGGATGGGCATCGCCACCGCCTATGCGCCCGGCTCGAAATACCAGGTCTACTGGGCGCTCATCCTCGCGCCGTGAGGCGCCGCCTCAGGGCTTGATGCCGGAGGGCAGCGGCGGCGAATCGGCCTTGAGAACGAGGCCGACGCGCCGGTTATAGGGCAGATAGGGGTTGTCCTTGACCAGCGGCTCGGTGTCGCCCTTTCCGGAGACCAGCGCGAAGCGGTCGCTCGGCACCCCCGAATTCGACAGGATCGCGCGCACGGCTGCGGCGCGGGCGACCGACAGCTCCCACGGATCGCCCTCCGGCGCGCTGCCCGGCCTCGCGGGCGCGGTGTGGCCGGTGATGGCGATCTTGTTGGGCATGCGCCGTAGCGTCGGTGCCAGCGTGGCGAGGACCTTGCGCATGCGCTCGGTGGGTTGGCTGCGCCCCTCGGCGAACATGGCCCGGCCCTCCTGGTCGACGAGCTGGATGTCGAGCCCGGTTTCGCTGACCTCGATCAGGATGTTGCGCGAGACCTCAGCGATCTCGGGCATGTCGCGCAGGGCCTGGCGCAGCGAGGCGGCTGCGAGGGCGAAGCCGCGGTCCTGCGTCGGCATGTTCAGGCCGTCATCCTGAGGCGCCTTCTTGATCGGGCCGGGCTGGTCGGTCGCCTGGTCGAGCGGCAGGAGGCGCGAATTCTTGACGTGGTTGCCGGTGGGGATGCCATCCGCCTCGACGATGCCGGCCAGCCGCATGTCACGCTGGTTGCCGAAGGCGTCGCGCATCGAGCCGGCGACGATCTGGAGCTTGGCCGTGTCCTGGCTGGAATAGGCTGCGACCATGACGAAGAAGCTCATCAGCAGCGCCATCAGGTCCGCGAAGGTGACGAACCAGCCATGGCCGCCATGGCCGCCGCGCTTCTTCCTCGCCATGGCTCAGATCCAGGCCATCAAGCGGGCCTCAGGCCTTCGCCATTTCGGTGCGGTGATGCTGGGGCAGATAGGCGAGCAGCATCTCGCGCACCAGGGTTGGGCTCTTGGCGTCGCGCATCTGGAGCACGCCGTCGATGATCAGCGTGCGCGCGATCTCCTCCTCCTCGAGCTTGATGTGCAGCTTGTCGGCGATCGGCATGGCGATCATGTTCGCGATGATGGCGCCATAGAGGGTCGCCAGCAGCGCGGTGGCCATGGCGGGGCCGAGCTTCGACGGGTCGGACATGTTGGCGAACATCGTGACCATGCCGAGTATCGTGCCGATCATCCCCCAGGCGGGGGCGCAGTCGCCGATGGCGCGGTAGACCTTCGAGCCCTCGTCGAGCCGCTGCAGGAAGTTGTCGCGGTCGCGCTCCATCGTGTCGCGGATGAAGTCCTTGTCGTAGCCGTCGGCGATGTAGCGCAGGCCCTGGGCGAGGAAGGGGTCGGACACCACGGCGTGCTCGAGGGCAACCGGGCCGTTCTTGCGGGCGATGTCGGCGACGCGGGTGATCTCCTCGATCAGCTCGCGCGGATGGCTGGCGCTCATCGTGAAGGCGAAGCGCATGCCCATGGGAATGCCGTTGGTGATCACCGAGAATGGGAAGCGCGTCATCGTCGAGGCTGTCGCGCCACCGAAGATGATGATGACGGCGTGCTTGTCATAGAAAGCCGCGAAGTTGCCGCCGTCGATGATGATGATCGCGCAGATCGTGACGATGCCTCCGAGGATGCCGAGGCCGGTTGCTAGATCCATGACACCACCCCGATATCGCCTGCCGCGACCGTCCCGCTGCCGATGTCGGCCTAGGCTCGGGACGACGTTATCCGGGGGCCTTGAACGAAGCGTTAAGGTTGAGGGCTTGTTCAGGTTTGCGCCTGCGCTAAAGGTGCTGCATGTCGCTCTTCTCCATCTATGCCCGCGTTCTCGGCGAACTCGGCCCCGAGCGTCGGCTGGGGCTGATCCTGGCCTTCGCCAATATCCTGCTCGCCGCGGCCGCCTTCGCCGAGCCGATGCTGTTCGGCGCGCTGATCGACAAGCTCTCGAACGTCCAGGGCGCGGGGCAGAAGCTGAGCTGGGCCGATATCGGCCCGCTGATCCTGGCCTGGGTCGGCTTCGGTCTGTTCACCATCGGCGCCAGCGTCTTCGTCTCGCTGCATTCCGACCGGCTGGCGCATCGGCGCCGCCTGGCGGTGATGGCGAATTTCTTCGAGCACGCGCTCAGCCTGCCGCTGGCCTATCACACGCAGACCCATTCCGGGCGCGTGCTCAAGGTCATGCTCGATGGCACGAGCGGCATGTGGGCGCTGTGGCTGTCCTTCTTCCGGGAGCATTGCGCCAGCCTCGTCGCGCTGTTCGTGCTGCTGCCCTTCACCCTGTGGAAGAACTGGCAGCTCGGCCTGCTGCTGATCTCGCTCGTCGTGCTGTTCGGCACGCTGACGGCCTATGTGCTGCGCAAGACCGACAAGCTGCAGAGCCATGTCGAGGGCTATCATTCGAGCCTGGCCGAGCGGGCCTCCGACGCGCTCGGCAATGTGCCGGTGATCCAGAGCTTCACGCGCATCGAGGCGGAGGTCCGCGGGCTGCGCTCGACCATCGCCAGCCTGCTCGAGGCGCAGCTGCCGGTCCTGTCCTGGTGGGCGATCGCGACGGTGGCGACGCGGGCCTCGGCGACGCTGACCGTGCTGGCGATCTTCGTCGTCGGCGCCTGGCTGCTGATGCAGGGGCTGACGACCGTCGGCGAGATCGTGACCTTCATGGGCTTCGCCACCATGCTGGTCGGCCGGCTCGAGCAGATCGTCGCCTTCGTGAACTTCATCTTCATGCAGGCGCCGAAGATGCGCGAGTTCTTCGAGGTGCTGGACACGCTGCCGGCGGTGCGCGACCTGCCGAGTGCGCCGGATGCGGGGCCGCTCTCGGGCGCGGTCGCCTTCGAGACCGTGTCTTTTTCCTATGACGGCAAGCGCACCGCGGTGCGCGACGTCTCCTTCTCCGTCTCGCCTGGCGAGACCATCGCCATCGTCGGCTCGACCGGCTCGGGCAAGTCGACCACGCTCGGCCTGCTGCATCGTGCCTTCGACCCGCAATCGGGCCGGATCACCGTCGACGGGCAGGACATCCGCGAGATCTCGCTGATCTCGCTGCGGCGCAACATCGGCGTCGTCTTCCAGGAGCCGATGCTGTTCGCCCGGACGATTCGCGAGAACCTGAGCGTTGGCAAGCCGGACGCGACCGAAGAAGAGATGATGCAGGCGCTCGAGCGGGCGCAGGCGACCGAAGTGATGGCGCGCCAGACCGACGGGCTCGACACGCTGGTCGGCGAGCGCGGCCGCACCCTCTCGGGCGGCGAGCGCCAGCGCCTCTCGATCGCCCGGGCGCTGCTCAAGAACCCGCCGATCCTGATCCTCGACGAGGCGACCTCGGCGCTCGACGCCGCCACCGAGGTCAAGCTGCAGAAGGCGCTCGAGGAGGTGATGAAGGGCCGCACCACCTTCGTCATCGCCCACCGCCTCGCGACCATCCGCAATGCCGACCGCATCCTCGTCTTCGAGCAGGGCCAGGTGATCGAGATGGGCTCCTTCGAGGAGCTGGTCGCCAAGGGCGGGCGCTTCGCGGCCCTGGCGCGGGCGCAGTATCTCGTCACCGACAAGGCCGCTTCGCTGCCCGAGGAGGCGGCGAGCCCGCTGGCGCGGACGATCGCGCCGGACTGAGCGGCGGCGGTCGTCCGCCCGGACCATGAAACCCCAACGCGGCTGGCGCGTTG
>CALRYW010000045.1:0-35426 GCA_943372485.1 Allobosea thiooxidans | reverse complement strand
CCGATCATCGCCAATGGCGAGGTCCAAGGCTATGTCGCCGCCCAGTTCGTCTTCACCGCCGATGCCCGCACGCTGCGCCAGATGACCGTGAAGCCGCATCCTTACGTCCGCGACGAGGCGCTGCGGGCGATTTACTCCAACGGCAAGGTCGATTTCTCCCGGCTGGAGCGCGTCGACATCGACGCCCTGCTGAAGACCGTGAAGACCGGCGTCAACGCCCGCCTCGGCGGCGAACTGGTCAAGGACGTGCTGGTCAAGGAATTCAACTACGTCCGCAAGGACCAGCTGCGCAGCTGAAACCGGCTGCGAGGCGCATCAGCGCCACCCCACGCATCCACCACGCGCGACGTCATCCCGGCCGGAGCGATGCGGAGCGCCGGGATGACGCCGCAGATGGCCCTGATGGAGCAGCAGGATGCCCTGCCTCACCCCTGCAGCGTGCTCGCCAGATCCTTGAAGGCATCGGTGCTGAGCGCCGCGCTCATCTCCTGATGCAGGGCCTCGTAGATCTTCGGCACCAGCACGATCGCCTTGTCGAGCTCGGCATCGGCGCCGGCCTGGTAGCCGCCCATCAGCCGCAGATCGCGCGTGTCCTCGAAGCGCGAGATCAGCGCCTTCATCCGCGAGGCGAGACCGCGCTGCTCCGGCGTCCAGACATGGTGGGCGAGGCGCGAGACCGAGCCCAGCACGTTCACCGCCGGATAGCGGCCCTGATCGGCGATGGCGCGGTCGAGCACGAGATGGCCATCGAGCGTGCCGCGGATCGAGTCCGCGACCGGGTCGTTGTGGTCGTCGCCGTCGACCAGCACGGAGAAGATCCCGGTGATCGTGCCGGTGCCCTCGACGCCGGGCCCCGCCCGTTCGAGCAGCTTCGGCAGGGTGCTGAAGACGCTCGGCGTATAGCCGCGGGCGACAGCGGGCTCGCCGGCCGCCAGCGCGACGTCGCGCGCGGCATGCGCAAGGCGCGTCACAGAATCGAGGATCAGCAGCACATCCTCGCCCTGGTCGCGGAAAGACTCGGCGACCGCCATGGCGGTGTTGGGCGCGAGGCGGCGCATCATCGCGCTCTCGTCGCTGGTCGAGACGACGGCGACCGCCTGGGCGCGCATCGGGCCCAGCGTGTCGTCGAGAAACTCGCGCACCTCGCGACCACGCTCGCCGACGAGGCCGATGACGATGGTGGTGAAGCCCGGCGCCCGCGCCAGCATCGAGAGCAGGCTCGACTTGCCGACACCGGAGCCGGCAAAGATGCCAATGCGCTGCCCGGCGCAGAGCGGCGTGAACAGGTCGACGACCTTGACGCCGGTGCGGATCGGCCGCGTCACCCGCGCCCGCCTCATTGCCTGCGGCGGCGGCCCCTCCGCCGGCATCGCGACATCGCCGGCCGGCAGCGGCCCGCTGTCGTCGATCGGCTCGCCGAAAGCGTTGACGACGCGACCCTTCCAGCCCTGCGAGGGGCGCAGCACGAGCGGCCCGGCGAGGCTGGCGCGGGCGCCGAGCCCGACGCCGACCGTCGTCGCGAAGGGCTTCACCAGAACGCCGTCGCGGTCGATCCTGATCGCCTCGCCCAGTTCCGTGCGACCATTGGTCGAAAGCGCGATGCGCTCACCCAGGCTCACGAAGCGCGAGAGGCCGCCGACGCGCAGCGCCGCCGGAGTGACCTCGCTGACGCTGCCGCTGACCTGGACCAGATCATGCGGCAGAGGCCCGCCGGCCAGGGCCTGTTCAAGACGTGTCAGGGCGTTCATCGGGATCCTGTCTTGCCGCTGCGCTCAGCTCTCGCCGAGCGAGCGGATGGCGCCGTCGACCGCCTTCTCGCCCCTGTCGATCGCATTCGCCGCGCTCTCGAAGGCGCGCGTGACGGCGATCAGCTTGGTCATCTCGCGGATCGGGTTGACGTTGGATCCTTCGACATAGCCCTGGCGCACGCCGTTGCGGACGAAATCGAGGATCGGGACAGCCGGGCGGTCCGGGACGACCCCCGAATTGTCGTGGCGCCGCAGCTTGGCGGCGGGGTCGATGGCGAAGAGGCCGATCGCGCCGACCTGCTGGTCGCCCTGCCAGATCATGCCGTCGCGCGCGATCACCGGGGGCCCGCCCTCGGGATCGAGCTGCATCGGCGCGCCGCCGGCATCGAGCACCGGATGCTCCGAGAGCGTGCGCAGCTCGCCCTGTGGCGTCATCTTCATTCGCCCGTCGCGGGTGTAGACCGTGCCGGCGGGCGTGGTGATCGCCAGCCAGCCCTCGCCTTCGACGGCGATGTCGAGCGGGTTGCCCGTCTTGTCGAGCCCGCCCTGGAGGCGGCTGATATAGGTCTCCCCCGCCGAGGCGAAGGACACCGCATCCGGCCCCTGCTTCGACAGGAAGGTGCTGAACTTGACTTCCTCCGCACGAAAGCCGGCCGTGTTCATGTTGGCGACGTTGCGCGCCAGCGTCTCCATGCGCTTCTCCAGCACGAGCTGGGAGGACAGGCCGACATAGATCGAGGACTGCATGGTCACACGCCTCCGAGGCGGAGATTCTGGATGCTGAACAGCACGTCGGTGCTGACCCCGGCCGCGACCGGCGGCCCGACCAGGATGGTCAGGGCATTGCTGGCCACCGTCTGGCTGGCGCCGATATCGGCGAGCGAGGTGAAGCGCAGCAGGAAGCGCTGGACGCCCTCGGCATCCTTCAGCTGGTCGAAATCCAGCTTCTTGCCGATCATCTCCGCCTGCTTGTCGATCGGCATCATCGAGGTCGAGGCGGGGATGCCGAGCGCCGTCTGCACCACTTTCAGCAGCGCCGGATCGGCCAGCACCTCATAGGCATTCTTCAGGCCGGGCGCCTTGCGCTCGAAATAGAGCGCGAGCCGGACATTCTCATTCTGGCTGCCCTGCTGCTGCTCGAAGACCTGGCGGACATAGCGCTCGGTCATCGGCTTCTGCGTGCGGTCGAAGCTCGTCGTCGCCGAGCCGTAGCGGGCGAAGTTGAAGGTCGTCGCCAGCTCCTTGTAGCGCGGGTCGGTCAGCTTGTTGGCGAAGCTCGACGAGCTGTCGACGCCCTCGGTCAGGACCTTGCGGATCAGGCCCTTGGCGTAGGTCATCTCCTCCAGCCCGAAGGCCTTCATCGCGTAGCGATAGATCCGGTCGTTGCCCAGGAAGTCGTCGATCGATTTGATCTTACCGATATTGGCGAGATAATGGGTGCTCTCATTCGCCGTCTGCGGCATCGCGGCCGCCCGCTCCAGCGATCTGGGCAGGTTCCGCGCCACGGCCTGGAACGCCATCGTCGTCGTGGTCATCGTCGCAATCCCGGCAGTGATCCGGGCGTGGACCCGGACATTCAAGAGACATCAGGCTCACGCGCAAGGCTTGCGCGGACCTGACCTCCGGCGTCGACAGTCGTTTCAGCCTCGCGCAAGCCAGCTCCTCTAGCGCTTCACTTGCAGAATGCGAGAAGGAGCGGCGCCTTGAGCGTATTGATCGGTTTGTTGATTGCGATCGGCTCGCTCATCGGCGGCTTCGCCGCGATGGGCGGGCATGTCGCCGTGCTCTGGCAGCCCTGGGAACTGGTGATCATCCTCGGCACCGCCATCGGCACCTACATCGTCGCCAACCCGCTGAAGACGGTCGCCGACACCGGCACCGCGGTGATGGAAGCGATGCGCAACACCACGCCGAGCCAGGCGCATTACTTCGAGGTCCTCGGCGTGCTCTATGCGCTGATGCGCGAGCTGCGCAACAAGGGCCGCGCCGAGATCGAGCAGCACATCGAAACGCCCTATGAATCGACGTTGTTCGCGGCCTTTCCCAGCGTCCTCGCCGATGCGCAGCTCACCGCCTTCATCTGCGACTATTTCCGCCTGATCATCGTCGGCAAGGCGCAGGCCCATGAGGTCGAGGCGCTGCTCGACGAGGAGATCGGCAGCCTCTTCCAGGACCGGCTGAAGCCCTACTACGCGCTGGGCACCGTCTCGGAGGCCCTGCCCGCGCTCGGCATCGTCGCCGCCGTGCTCGGCGTCATCAAGGCGATGGGCGCAATCGACCAGTCGCCGGCCCTGCTCGGCGGCTTCATCGGCGCAGCCCTGGTCGGCACCTTCGCCGGTATCTTCTTCTCTTACGGGGTGATCGGGCCGATCTCGCTCAAGATCAAGGCGGTCCGCGAGAAGCAGCTGCGCGTCTACATCGTCGTCAAGCAGACCCTGCTCGCCTTCATCAACGGCGCCGCGCCACAGGTCGCGCTCGAATATGGCCGCAAGGTCATCTCCGCCGCCGAGCGCCCCTCCATCGACGAGGTCGAGGACAAGACCATCAGCGCCGCCGGCCCGCGTGCGGCGCCCGCCAATGACCGCGCCCAGAAGGAAGCCGCCTGATGAGCACCGCCGCCCAGGCCATCCGCGAGGACAAGCTCCTCGAATCGACCGGCATCTCGATCGACCGGCTGCCGATGCTGCGCATGGTCTTCGACCGGCTCGCCACCGGCTGCGCCGACGCGGTGCGCCAGATGTCGACCTCGCCGACCTATTTCTCCGTCGCCAACGTCCAGAGCCAGCGCATTGGCGACGCCCTCAACGCCCATGCTCACAACACCATCGCCGGCATCTTCCACTCGCCGGAATGGGATTCACGCATCCTGATCGGCTTCGACCGGGACTTCGTCTTCACCCTGATCGAGGTGCTCTTCGGCGCGGACGGCAGCGAGCGCCCCTACAAATACGAGCCCGACTTCCCCGATGACGAGCGGCCCTACACGCCCATCGAAATCCAGGTCGCGCAGGCGCTCTGCGAGCTCGCGGCGCAGAACCTCCAGGCCGCCTTCAGCCCCGTCGCCGATGTCAGCTTCATCTTCGAGCAGATCGAGACGCGGATGTATTTCGCCGCCATCGGCAGCCGCAGCAACCTCGCGGTGAAGTCGCAGCTCCTCGTCCAGGGCCTCGATAATTGCGGGCAGATGTTCGTCATCATCCCGCAGACGGCCCTGAACCCGATCCGTCAGAGCCTCACCCGCGTCGTTTCCGGCCACACCACCGTCAAGGACCAGCGCTGGACGCGGCAGATCCAGACCGAGGTCCACAAGACCGAGGTCAGGCTGCAGGCGATCCTCGAGGAGCGCCCGATGACGCTGGGCGAGATCAGCGCCCTCAAGATCGGCCAGGTCATCGAGCTGCAGGCCTCGCCGCGCTCCCCCGTCCGCCTCCAGTGCAACGACGAGACCGTCTTCTGGTGCCAGCTCGGCCAGCGCGACGGGTCCTATGTCCTGCGCGTGCAGGACAGCGCCAACCAGGAACAGGAGTTTTTCGATGATCTTCTATCTCGGTGAAGCCGTCCTCTTCGTGGCGCTGCTGCTGACCAGCCTCCAGGTCCTGCGGATGCGCCGCGAGCTGCAGCGCATGCGCGCCTACCATGCCGAATTCCAGCAGGTCTTCGGCAAGACCGAGACCGCGCTCTCCACCATCCAGGCGACGATCCGCGAGCTGCACGCCAGCGGCCGCGACGTCGTCGAGGAACTCGGTCAGCGCATCGACACCGGGCGCCGCTTGGCCGGCGAGCTGAAGCGGATCGGCGCCGGCCTCGACGCGCCCCACGCCACCCGCAAGGCCAACGCCGCCTGACGGCCGACCCCTTCGCCTTCCCGCCGGGAGACCACCATGAAGAAGCCGACCAAACCAATGAAGCTCTCCGACCTCGCTCTGTCTGAGGAGCAGGCCGACGTCGCCCTGATGGAGCGCGAGGCCACAACCGAGGCCGAGGCCGCGGACGCGCCGGCCCCCGCCGACGACCCGCTCAATCTCGAGGCGGTGCTGCGCATTCCCGTCACCATCCAGGTCGTGCTCGGCAGCGCCACCATGCAGGTCGCCAATCTGATGAAGCTGCGCCGCGGCGCGGTGGTGCCGCTCGACCACCGTGTCGGCGAGCCGGTCGACGTCGTCGTCAACGGCCGCATCGTCGCCCGCGGCGAGGTCGTCATCGTCGAGGACGACAACAGCCGCTTCGGCGTCTCGCTGACCGAGATCGTCGGCGTCCAGGCCAAGTTCGAAGAGTGAGGCCGGGCGTACGATGACGGCGATCGCGAAGGACACCCGGGCCGGAAGCCCTGGCACGCCCGCCCCGGCGGGCAAGGCGGCGGCGCTCGGCGGGGCCGGCAAGGCGGCCGTGCTCGTGCTCGCCATGGGCAAGCCGCTGGCCGGCCGGATGCTGAAGCATCTCGACACCGCGGAGGTCCGCGCCCTGATGCGGCGCGCCTCCGAGCTCGGCCCGGTCGCCGCTGACGACATCGCCGATCTCGTCGATGAGTTCAGCGACCAGTTCTCGCGTGGCATGAACCTCGTCGGCTCGCCCAGCGAGGTGCAGAAGCTGCTGACCGGCGTGCTACCGCCCGAGGAGATCACCGAGATCATCGGCGAGACCGCCGAGGCCGCCAACCGCTCGATCTGGGACCGCATCTCGCAGATGCCCGAGAGCGCGCTCGCCGGCTATCTCGCCAAGGAGCATCCGCAGACAGCGGCCTATGTCCTGTCCAAGCTCAAGCCGGCCTGTGCCTCGCGCGTGATGACACAATGGCCGGCCGACAAGCGCCATGAGCTGATGCGGCGCATGCTGAACCTGAAGCCCGTGGCCGAGCAGCCGGCGGCGATCGTCGAGAAGGCGCTCTATGAGGGCTTCACCCTCAACCTCTCGCGCAACAAGGGCGCCGACACCCATGCCCGCATGGCCGACATCCTCAACAAGATGGACAGCCAGGACATGGAGGAGGCCCTGGGCAGCCTGCAGCGGATCCGCCCGGAATCGGCCGAGATGCTGAAGGGCCTGCTCTTCACCTTCGACGACATCGTCAAGCTTTCGGCCCGGGCCCGCATGGCGATCTTCGACCAGGTCCCGACCGACCGGCTCGTGCTCGCGCTCAAGGGCACGGAAGCCGCCTTCCGCGACCAGATCCTGTCCTCGCTGGCCGCCCGTGCCCGGCGCATCGTGCAGCAGGATCTCGAGAACGGCGAGCCGGCGCTGCAGCGCGAGGTCGTCGATGCCCGCCGCGCCATCACCGACATTGCGCTGGAGATGGCCAGCCGCGGCGAGATCGAGCTCAACCCGGACCGCGAGGAGGGCGCCTATTTCCAGTAACCGGCAGGACGCCGACGGGGAGGTGACGACACGTGTCCGAACAGGACCAGGAGAGCAAAACCGAGGAAGCCTCCGAGAAGAAGGTGCGCGATGCCGTCGAGCGCGGCAACACGCCCTCCTCCAAGGAGGCCCCGATCTTCGCCAGCATCGCCGCGACACTGATCGCCGGCGTCTTCCTGATGCGCGCCGGCGCCGGCGGCATGGCCCGCTTCCTCACCGATTTCCTGGCCGACCCCGCCGGCTTCGACATCTCGACCAGCGGCAACACGACCGCGCTTCTGCTCTATGCCGCGATGCAGGCCGGCCTGTTCCTGTGGCCCATCTTCGCGCTCTTCCTCGTCTTCGGCCTGAGTGCGGCCTTCCTGCAGCATCCGCCCCAGTTCGCCCTCGAACGGATCACGCCGCAATGGTCGCGGCTCTCGCCGTCCAAGGGCTTCACGCGGATCTTCGGCAGCCAGGGCCTCGTTGAATTCGGCAAGTCGTTGGCCAAGTTCGTCGCCATCACGGTGACCGTCTGGCTGATCCTCAAATCGGACAAGAACACGGTGGTGACGGCCATGCTGAGGGACCCCAGCGCCCTTCCGGAACTGATCCTGACCATCGCGATCCGCCTGCTCTCGGCGGCCTGCGTGGCGACGATCGTGATCGTCGCGATCGACCTGGTCTGGACCCAGAAATTCTGGCGCCGCTCGCTGCGCATGACCAAGCAGGAGGTCAAGGACGAGCACAAACAGGCCGAGGGCGACCCGATCCTGAAATCCCGCCGGCTCTCGCTCGCCCGCGACCGCGCCCGCAACCGCATGATGGCCGCCGTGCCGCGCGCCACCGTCATCATCGCCAACCCGACGCATTATGCCGTTGCGCTGCGCTATGTGCAGGAAGAGGGCGGCGCGCCGCTGGTTCTGGCCAAAGGCACGGATCTGATCGCGCTCAAGATCCGCGAGATCGCCGAGGCCAATGACATCCCCGTGGTCGAGGATCGCGCGCTCGCCCGCTCGCTCCACGCCGCCGTCCAGCTCGACCAGATGATCCCGCCGGAATTCTACAAGGTCGTCGCCGAGCTGCTCTGCCTCGTCTACGCGAAGAAGGTGGCGTGAGGCGGCGAAGCCCGTCGCTGCACAATCAGTATTCGGCGTAGATCTCGATGATGTTGTCCTCCGGATCGCGGAAGAACAGCGTGCGGTGACGCCAGTTCGGCAGATCGGTCGGCCCCCGCAGGATCGGTACGCCCCTGGCGACGAGTTCCTGATGGCACGCATCGACCTGAGGCGGCGCCACGCGAAAGGCGAGCTGGACGGCCGCCGATCCGGGCAGGGCGGCGCCGTCGTCGCAGACGCTCCAGACGCCGCGCGGCCGCAGGGCGAGCAGCGCCGCACCGACCCGGAAATTGACCCAGTTTTCCAGATCGACCTCGATCGGAAACCGCATCACATCGCGGTAAAAGGCGCGCGTCTCCGCCAGCCTCCGACACAGGAGGACGGTGTAGTCGAGGTTGGTGATACCGCCGAGAGCCATTGAGCCCGTCTCCCCAAGACCAATGGCCCCTTGTCGCACCGCGCAGCTCATGTTGCCAGCGCCAGCCCCGCGCAAGCTTCGCCCGCTACATCAGACCCATGGCAGGTTGACCCGATGGGTGCGTCCCCGGCGTCAAAGGCATGAAGCCGCCCTGCCATCCCGGTGCAAACCCGGAATGTTCCCAACAATCCCTTCCAGATTGAGGAACATCATCATGACCAGCCTGCTCACCAATACCTCCGCCATGACAGCGTTGCAGACGCTGACCATGACCAACAAGAACCTCGCCCAGTCGCAGAACCGCATCGCCACCGGCCAGCGCGTCTCGACCGCTTCCGACAACGCCGCCTATTGGTCGATCGCCACCACGATGCGCTCGGACAACAAGGCGCTCGGCGCGGTGCAGGACGCTCTCGGCCTCGGCGCCGCGACCATCGACACGATGTATACCGGCCTGAACGGCACGGTCGAAGTCGTCTCGGAGATCAAAGCCAAGCTCGTCGCGGCCCGTACCCCCGGCGTCGACCGCGACAAGATCCAGAGCGAGATCAAGGAGCTCCAGAGCCAGCTCAAGAATACGGCGGACTCCGCGGTGTTCAACGGCGAGAACTGGATCTCGGTCGATTCGACGGCGTCGAGCTACAACGCCACGAAGTCGGTCGTCTCGTCCTTCTCGCGTGCCGGCGGCCAGGTCCAGGTCGATACCGTCACCGTCGATCTGAACGCGATCAAGCTCTACGACGCGAACCTCGACACGGCCTATGCGGCGCAGACCTTCCCGACCGGCGCCACCGCGGCCCGCAACCCGACGCTCGACGTCGGCGGCAACATCACCGTCACGGTCGGCACGGCTCCCGCGCTGAACATCGCGGTCGCCGCCGGCACCTCGCTGAAGGACATCGCCAAGGAGATCAACAAGCTCGGCGTCGAGGGTCTGTCGGTCGGCATCAACGCCGCCGGCGACGCCCTCGCCTTCAAGAGCCGCAACGATGCAAACGTCGTGATCGACGCCAGCGTCGCCGGCCTCGGCGGCGCCGTGACGCTGACGGCGCTGGCCACCCCGGTCGACAGCAGCAAGGGCATCCTGGACAAGACCTACGATGCCTATACCGGCACCGCCTGGGAGACCTTCTCTGTCGCCAATATCGACATCTCCGCGCTGACCGACAACGCCACGGACCTCGCCAAGCTCGAGACCTACATCTCAGCCGTCGACGACGCCCTGGGCACGATCACCGATGCCGCCACCAATCTCGGCGCCATCAAGAACCGCATCGGCCTGCAGCAGGACTTCGTGAAGGCCCTGAAGGACTCGCTGGATCGCGGTATCGGCCAGCTCGTCGACGCCGATATGAACGCCGAATCGACCCGCCTCCAGGCGCTGCAGACGCAGCAGCAGCTCGGCATCCAGGCGCTGTCGATCGCCAACTCCGGCAGCCAGAGCATCCTCTCGCTGTTCCGCGGCTGACGCGAAAGGCACGCCACACGACAGGCAGGGCCGCGCTCTCCCCCGGGAGCGCGGCCTTTTCCGTTTTCGCCCCGAAAGAGGCGGCCTGAACCCGCGCAATGCTCGCGCAAGGCTCGCCCAGCACAGTGCTTCCATCACCTGCCACGCATGAAGGAAAGACGATGCCGGGCCGGCAATACGCTGAAGAGATCTGGCTGAACCTCCAGCAACTGGGGCCCAAGCGACTGGCCGCGCTCGCCGCGATCGGCCTCTTCGTCTTCGCTGCGATCGGCATCAGCGCCTATCAGCTGAGTCGGCCCGAGCTGACCGTGCTCTACAGCGGGCTGCAGCGCGAGGACGTCAACCGCATCGGCGCGGCGCTGCAGGAATCCGCCGTCGTCTTCGACGTCAACTCCGAGGGCACGCAGATCCTGGTCAAGCCGTCCCAGGCGGCCCAGGCCCGCATGCTGCTGGCTGAGAAGGGCCTGCCGCGCAGCACCAGCGGCGGCTACGAGCTCTTCGACAAGCTCGGCTCGCTCGGCCTCACCTCCTTCATGCAGGAGGTCACCCGCGTGCGCGCCATGGAGGGCGAGCTCGCCCGCACCATCCAGCTCATGCGCGGGGTCAAGGCGGCGAGCGTGCATCTGGTGCTCGCCGACAAGGGCTCCTTCCGCCGCGACCAGCAGCCGGCTTCCGCCAGCGTCGTCGTGCGCACCGAGACCTCGGGCGCGGGCAATGTCGCGCAGGCGATCCGCCATCTCGTCGCCTCCGCCGTGCCGGGCCTCTCGGCCGAGAAGGTCACGGTGCTCAACACCGACGGCACCCTGCTCGCCACCGGCGGCGAACCCGGCCAGATGGCCTCGTCCAAGCTCGCGGGTCTGCAGCAAAGCGTCAGCCGCGAGATCCAGGACAATGTCCGCAAGGCGCTGACGCCTTATCTCGGGCTCGAGAATTTCGAGATCAGCGTCGCCACCGAGCTGAACACCGACCGCAAGGAAACCAGCGAGACCGTCTTCAACCCCGATTCCAAGGTCGAGCGCTCGGTGCGGGTTGTCCGCGAGAACGACACCTCCCAGAACGCCGCGACGCAGGAGCCGACCACGGTCGAGCAGAACGTGCCGGAGCGCGCCGTGCGCGCCGATGGCGGCCAGCGCTCCAGCGAGGAGAAGCAGCGCCGCGA
Source organism: Allobosea thiooxidans (assembly GCA_943372485.1). Classification (GTDB taxonomy): domain Bacteria; phylum Pseudomonadota; class Alphaproteobacteria; order Rhizobiales; family Beijerinckiaceae; genus Allobosea; species Allobosea thiooxidans_A. Next base: position 24,184 of record CALRYW010000045.1, on the reverse strand, counting down.
GGAACTGACCAATTACGAGATCTCCTCCAAGCGCATCCAGACCATCAGCGACGGCTACTCGGTCGCCAAGATGTCGATCGCCGTGCTGATCAACCGGCCGCGCCTCGTTGAATCGCTCGGCGCCGCGCCGAGCCCGGAGGCGATCGAGGCCAGGCTCGAGGATGTCCGCCAGGTCGTGGCGTCCGCCGCCGGCGTCAGCAGCCAGCGCGGCGACGCCGTCAAGGTCCTGGCGGTCGACTTCCTTCAGGGCAGCCGCACGCTGGAGCCAACGCCGCCCGTCGGCGTGGCCGAGGCGCTGCTGCGCCAGTCCGGCACGCTGATCAACGCGGTCACCATCCTCGGCCTCGCCGCGCTGATCATCTGGTTCGGCCTGCGGCCCTCGATCAACGCCATCCTGAAGCGCCCGGCGCCGGCCGCGGTCGCCGCGCTCACCGAGGACGCGAATGTCTCGGCCATCGATCCCCAGCTCCAGCTCGCCGGCGGCGAAATCGGCCTCAACCTGATCGGCGACCTCACCAACGCCACGCAGCGTTCGCCGCTGCGCAAGCTGGAGCAGTTGATCGACTTCAACGAGGCGCAGGCCGCCGCGATCCTGAAGCAGTGGATCCATGAGGGAGAGCGCGCGTGAAGCACCGTTCCGCCGCCGAGTTCATCCCGAGTTTCGAGATCGGCGAGGGCGAACTCGCCATCCTGCCGGAGGCCGGCACGGCCGCACCCGAGCCCGAGATCGAGCTGCCCGCCTTCCTGCCCCGCACCCCGCGCGAGCCCCCGCCCGATCTCGACGCCATCTACGAAAGCGGCCGCCAGGCGGGACTCGCCGAGGCCCGCGCCGAAGCGGAGGCCGCAGCCTCCCGCCAGGCTCAGCAAGCCGAGGCGGCACTCGAACAGGCGAGACTCGCCTGGACAGAGGCCGTCGCCACACCGCTGGCCGCCGAGCTTCCCCGTGCACTCGAGGCGCTGGGCCAGAGCCTGGCCGAGACGACAGGCCGGCTGCTGCGGCCCTTCCTCGAGCGCGAGCTCAGCGACGCTGCCAGCCGCGCACTGATCGACCAGATCCGCCCGCTGCTGAGCGGAGGGGACGGCGCACTGATCCGCGTCAGCGGACCGGCTGACCTGCTGACGACGCTGCGCGGCGTCTTCCCGGCCGGGAGCCAGGTCGAGTTCACCGAGACCGAGGCGGTCGATGTGTCGATCGTCCTCGGCGAGACCGTGATCGAAACCCGCATCGCGGCCTGGGTCGCGCGGCTCCACGGCCAGGGCCCGGACCGCCGCCGCCGGCCCGCCGCCTGAACCCGCACGCCCGCATCGGAGGCCGCGCCATGGACACCGACCGCCAGGATTTCATCATCCTCCGCCGCAGCGCCGGCCGCCCGACGGACCAGATCAAGACCGGCGTCTGGAAGATCGCCCATGCCGACTTCATGACCGCGATGATGGCGCTCTTCCTCGTGCTCTGGCTGGTCAATTCGACCAATCGCGAGACCCGAACCACGGTCGCCCAGTATTTCAACCCGATCCGGCTCTCCGACACGACCTCGGACCGCAAGGGCGTGCGCAACCCGCAGGACGCCGAGCCCGGCGAGGTCGACAGCATCAGCCGCCATGACGGCGACCAGGTCGGCGCCGCCAAGACCGGCTCCGACCGTCGGCCGAGCGCGACGCTGAAGGATCCGCGCCAGGGCAAGGCCGCCTTCGAAGACCCCTATGCGGTGCTCGCCGAGGTCGCCGCCGCCAAGCCTGAGCCCGGCTCCGACCGGGCCTCGACCCTGACGCTCGGCGCCACCGGCAAACCGGGCATGAATGGCGGCGAGGCGATGCGCGACCCCTTCGATCCGAATTTCTGGCGCCAGACGCCCCAGACCGACAAGCCCGAGCGCCAGCAGGCCTTTGCGGGAGACGCCGCCCCGGCACCGGCAGCGACGAGCGAGCCCGCCCCGAAGCCGCAGCCCGCGGGCGAACCCACGAACCCAGCTGCCGCGAACGCGCCCGTCGCTGACGCGCCTCCGGTCATGGCCATGGCAACCCCGGCGGTGTCCCCCGCAATGTCGCCGCGACCGGGTCTCGCCGTCGCGGCCGGCGCCACCGCCATCAGTTCGCGCACCGACGAGGCAATGGCCTCCGCCATCGCCTCGGCCATCGCCAAGGGGGGCCTGCAGCGGGCCGACCAGCCGCAGGTCGATGTCCGCAAGACCGACGAGGGCGTGCTGATCAGCCTGACCGACAACGCCAATTTCGGCATGTTCGGCATCGGCTCGGCCGAGCCGCATCCGCAGACGGTGGCCGCCATGCAGCGCGTCGCCGCCGTTCTGAAGGAGCGCGAGGGCGCCATCGTCATCCGCGGCCACACCGATGCGCGCCCGTTCCGCGACGGCCGCAGCGACAATTGGCGGCTCTCGACCTCCCGCGCCCATACGGCCCAGGACCTGCTGCTCCAGGGCGGCATCAGCGCCTCGCGCATCGAGCATATCGAGGGCCATGCCAGCCGCCGGCCGCGCGCCAGTGACCCCAACGCCGCCGAGAACCGCCGCATCGAGATCCTGATCCGGGAGAAGCGCGCATGAGGCGCCGATCTCACTTGGCGCTCGCCTCTGCGCTGGTCTTCGCTCTGTCGACCTCGGTCGTGGCGACCGAGGAGCCCCCCCCGGCGCCCGCCCCGCCCTATCAGCTCGTGCGAACCCTGCAGTCGCTGCAAAACGAGGCGGCGGCCGGCAACCGGGCCGCCTATGCCGCCCAGACCAAGCTGCTGCGCGATCTCGAACAGGCGATGATGGCGCAGCCTCCGGCGGTCTGGGACGACCCCCGCAACACCCGCGCAGCCGTTCAGTATGTGCTCAGCGGCGGCCAGCCCGGTCCCCTGGCTGAGTTGATCAAACGGGGCGGGCCGACCGGACTGCCCAAGGGGCTGGCCGAGGGCGCGCTCGCCTATGTTATGGGCGATGGCGCCCAGGCGAAAGCGCTGCTGCTGCCGCTCGATCCCGCCGGCCTGCATGAATCGCTGGCGGGCCATCTCGCTCTCGTTCAGGCGACGCTGATCCTGCGCGACGACCAGAAGCGGGCGCTGCAGCTGCTCGACCAGGCGAGGTTGGCCTCGCCTGGCTCGCTGGTCGAGGAGGGCGCGCTGCGCCGCGCCGTCTTCATTGCCGCCGAGATCAACGATCTCGACCGGCTGGAGAAGGCCACCGCCCAATACATGCGGCGCTTCGACCGCTCGGTCTATGCCGAGCATTTCCGCCAGAGCTTCGCCACCGGCCTGGTGCGCTTCGACATCGGCCATGATCCGGCCAGGTTCCCTCGGCTGGTGGCGACGCTGCGCGCCTTCGACCGCGAGCAGCAGCGCGCCGTGCTCCTCATCATCGCGCGCGACGCGCTGGTGCGCGGGCGCTTCGAGCAGGCCCGCCTCGCCGCCGAGGAGGTGGCGCGCATGCCCGGTGCCGACCAGGCGACGGTCACGCGTGCCTCGCTCTACCGGGCCGCCTCGCGCATCGGCATCGACCGGGCCGGAGGTGCGCTCGATACGCTGAAAAAGATCGACGCCACCCGCCTGCCCCCGGAGGAAAAGGACATCCTCCGCACGGCCCTGCGCGTCGCCGCCGAGATCGTCGATGCGCCCGCCAGCGGTGCGCAGACGCCAGCTCCAGTGGCCATGGCCGAACCCGCCGATCTCGATCCGCGGATGAAGCGCCTGCTGTCGGGGGCCGAGCGCAGCCTCACCGAGGCGCAGAAGCTGCTCGCAGACTCCGTCTTTACCCCCGCCCGCTCCGGAGATGCCAGGCCATGAGCCAGGTCGAGACACCCGTTTTGCCGTCCCCCCGCAGCGCCGGCGCCGAGGCCGCCAGAAACCCGAAGGCGCGCCTGGCGGCCGGCGGGCGCGAAGAGCGCGGCCAGGCCTTCCGCTCCCTGCTGCAGACGCTGGACAAGGGCGCCGGCAAGCCTGCTCTCGAAAAGCCTGCCGATATCGGCCGCACGGAACTCGGCGACAAGGCCGAGGCCTTCCCCGCCGAGCGCCTCGCCGATCTCCTGGCCACCGTCCCGGCCGAGCCCGTCGCCCCCAGCGACGGCACGGCTGGCGCAATCCGGCTCCTGCTCGGCGCGGTTCAGCCCCCCGCCCCGGAAACGCGGCCGGAGCCCCGGCGTGAATCCGGCCCGCGCCGCGAGGGCTTCGCCGCGCTGAGCAGCGTCCTGGCGCGGGCAACCACGGGCGCGACCGCCGCCATGGAGCCAACCATCCTGCCAGCGGCCGCAGAGGCGGGCGTCACGCTGCCGACGGAGGCAGTCGACCTGCCAGACCTGCCAGACGCGACGGGCGCGATCGATGCCAAGCAAGCCTCCACCGAGCCAGCGATGAAGGACAACGGCCCGGACAAGCCTTTCACCATCGCCGTGATCCGGCAGGAGACGCATCTGCCGCCGGTGCTACGCCTCTCGCCGCTGCAGCAGGTCGCCGAGCCGATCCGGCAGGCGGCCGCGGAGCTGTCGGCGTCCCGCGCGCAGGATGTCCCCGAGATCGGCAGCGGCAAGACCGGCGGCATCGCCGAGCCGACGAAGATCCTGCACATCCAGCTCAGCCCGGTCGAACTCGGCAGCATCGTCGTCAAGCTGCGCATCTCGCAGGGTGGCATGGAGATCAGGCTCGAGGCCAGCCGCGCCGAAACCGCGCAATTGCTCGGCCATGACCGCGAAGCCCTGCGCGAGATCGTCAGGGCGAGCGGCCATGCGCTCGATCAGGTCTCGGTCGAGACCGTCCATGTCGAATCGGCCGGCGCCGATCCGCGCCCGGGCCAGGACGCGCCCCGCGACGGCACGCGCGAGGAGGGGGCCGGCCGCGACGGCCGCGGCTTCGACCCCTCGCGCCAGCAGGACCGGCAGAACGACCGGCAAAATGACCGGCAAGAGCCGCAACGGCGGGACGCCCACAACGACGCCCCCATCAGCACGGAGGACACCCATGATCGCCGCGAAAGCCTTCGCCCTGGCCGCGACCCTCTTCGCTATCTCTAGCCTGTCGACGCCGGCCGCCGCCCAGACGGTCTGCGAGGAGCACATGATCCGCGTCTCGAAGGCCTACGATATCCCCGTCGGCGTGCTCTATTCGGTGGGGCTGACCGAGAGCGGCCGGCGCAACTCGCTGCAGCCCTATGCGCTCAACATCCACGGCCGCGCCTTCTTCGGCGCGAGCAAGCAGGAGGCGCTGGCCGAGTTCCACAGCTCGCGCGCCCGCGGCAAGAAGCTGATCGACATCGGCTGCATGCAGATTAACCATCACTATCACCGTGACCAGTTCCCCAGCCTCGACGCGATGTTCGACCCGGCGCTGAACGTCGAATACTCCGCCAAGTTCCTGAAGCGGCTGAAGGCCCGCCACACGAGCTGGACCATGGCGGTGGCGCGCTATCACGCCGGGCCGCACAACAACCCGGCCCAGCATCGCTATGTCTGCACCGTCATCCGCAACATGGTCGCCACCGGCTTCGGCCAGTGGACCGACAATGCGCGCTCCTTCTGCGGGGCGAAATACGCCCGCTCCTGAAGCGCCCGACCTCAGCGCAGGAAACGCCGGAAGCGCCGCAGCGACACCGCAAACAGCACCGCGCCGATGCCGATGAGCGCGAGCAGCTGCGGCCAGACCACGTCCAGCCCCGCCCCGCGGAACAGCACCGCCTGGGCGAGGATGACGAAATGGGTGTTGGGGGCGGCCAGCATGATCGTCTGCACGATCTCGGGCATGCTTTCGCGCGGCGTCATGCCGCCCGAGAGCATCTGCAGCGGCAGCAGCACCATCATCAAGAGCAGGCCGAATTGCGGCATCGAGCCGGCGATGCTGGCGAGGAAGATGCCGAGCGAGGTCGTGGCGAAGAGCAGCAGCGCCGCGCCGAGCAGGAAGAGCGGGATGCTGCCCTCGATCGGCACGCCCAGCATCCCCTGGACCACGACGATCAGCGACAGCGCCGAGGCGGCGAGCACGACCAGCCCCATCGACCAGACCTTGCTCATCATGATCTCGAAGGGCGTCACCGGCATCGCCAGCAGATGCTCGATCGTGCCGTGCTCACGTTCGCGGATCAGCGCCGCCCCGGTCAGCACGATCGAGAGCATGGTGATGCTCAAGACGACGTTCATCACCGCGCCGAACCAGCCCTTGTTGAGCTCCGGGTTGAAGCGCAGGCGCTGGACGAGCTCGACCGGCGACGCCGCCGCACCGCGCGCCCGCTGGCTGAACTCCGTGATCTCCGCCCCCACATTGGTCTGGATGTAGACATTGCCGCTGAAGGCCTGGGTCATCCGCGTCGCGTCGATGTTGAGCTGGATCGCGGGCTTTCGGCCCGCGAGCAGGTCACGCTGGAAATTGGGCGGAATGTCGAGCGCGAAGGTGTCGAGCCCGGCGTCCATGCGCCGGTCCATCTCGGTGGCGGTGATCACGCGCGGCGGCGTGAAATAGGGCGGGTAGAAGGCTGTGACGATGCGCGAGGAGAGGGGCGAGCGGTCCTCGTCGACGATCGCGATGGCGGCGCGGTTGAGCGTCTCCGGCACCGCCTTGGTCTGGCTGTAGATCGCCAGCGTGAAGCTGTAGACGATCAGCACCAGCAGGGTCGTGTCGCGCAGCAGCCCGCGGATTTCCTTGATCCCGAGATGCAGGATGTTCGCCGGCCGCATCGCTCACCGCGCCTGTTTCTTGAGGAGGAATGTGGCGAGGCCGAGCAGCACGGGCACGGCGATCAGCAAGGAGACGAAGCTCGCCCCGAGATCACCAAAGCCCAGGCCCTTGGAGAAGGTGCCGCGCGAGATCGTCATGAAATGCGCGGTCGGGTAGATCCGTCCGATCAGCGCGCCCATTCCCTGCAGCGAGGAGACCGGGTCGGTCATGCCGGAGAACTGCGTTGCCGGCAGCAGGGTCAGGATCGTCGTGCCGAAGATCGCGGCGATCTGGCTGGTCATGAAGCTGGAGATCAGCAGCCCCATCGCCGTGGCCGCCACCACATAAATGAGGGACGCCGTGGCGAAGGCGAGGAGATCGCCCGTGAACGGCACGCGGAAGACGAAGACGGCGAAGAGGGTCAGCAGCAGCGCATTGGCGAGCGCGAGCGCGACATAGGGCAGCTGCTTGCCGAGCAGGAACTCGAACCGCGTCACCGGGGTGACATAGAGGTTGATGATCGAGCCCAGCTCCTTCTCCCTGACGACGCTGAGCGCCGCCAGCATGGCCGGGATCATCATCAGCAGCAGCGGGATCACCGCCGGCACCATCGCGACGAGGCTCTCGATATTGGGGTTGTAGCGATAGCGCGTCTCGATGCGGAACGAGGCGCTGGCCGCATCCTCGCCAAGGAGCAGGCGCATCTTCTGCGTCAGCCAGGCGCTGTGCAGGCCCTGGACATAGCCCTGCACGGTCTCGGCCCGCTGCGGCATTGCCCCGTCGATCCAGGCCGCGACCTCGACCGGCCGGCCCCGCGCCAGGTCGCGCCCGAAGCCGGGCGGGATCTCGATGGCAAGCGCCAGTTCGCCCCGGCGCATCCGCCGGTCGAGATCGGCATAATCGCTGATCGGCGATTTCTCGACGAAATAGCGCGATCCGGCCATGCCCAGCGCGTAGTCGCCGCTGGCGAGCGACTGGTCATGATCGAGCACGGCGAAAGAGAGCTTCTCGACGTCGAAATTGATGCCGTAGCCGATCACGAACATCAACAGCAGGCTGCCGACCAGAGCCAGCGTGGCGCGGATCGGGTCGCGCCGCAGCTCCAGCGCCTCGCGCCGCGTGTAGCTGAGCATCCGGCGCGGATCGAACAGCCGGCGCTCCGCAGGGGGGGCGGCCACCGGCATGGCGTCGGGCTGCGGAGCGACCGGCGCGGGTTGCGGCGGCGCCCCGGCCTCCCCGATCGCCTCCTCCAGATAGCCGATGAAGGCGTCCTCCAGCGTGGCGCTGCCGCGCTGCGCCACGATCGCCGCCGGCGTGTCGCTGACCAGCACCCGGCCGGCATGCATCAGCGAGATGCGGTCGCAGCGCTGCGCCTCGTTCATGAAATGGGTCGAGATGAAGATGGTGACGCCGTCGCGCCGCGAGAGATCGGCCAGAATCTGCCAGAGCCCGTCGCGGGCGATCGGGTCGACGCCCGAGGTCGGCTCGTCGAGGATCAGGATCTCCGGCGTATGGATCAGCGCCACCGCCAGCGACAGGCGCTGGCGCAGGCCGAGCGGCAGCGCATCCGGCAGCGCATCCATCACGGAAGCGAGGTCGAACCGCTCTACCATCTCGGCGACGCGGGCAGGAATGCTCTCCGGCGGCAGCCGGAACAGGCGGGCGTGCAGATCGAGATTCTGCGCCACCGTCAGCTCGGAATAGAGCGAGAAGGCCTGCGACATGTAGCCGACGCGCTGGCGCACGCGCATGTCGCGCGGATCGACTTCCGCACCGAACAGCCGGGCCCGGCCCTCGCTGGCCGCCAGCAGCCCGGTCAGCATCTTCATCGTCGTCGACTTGCCGCAACCGTTCGAGCCGAGGAAGCCGAAGATCTCGCCGCGCGGGATCCGGAAGCTGACCCGGTCGACTGCGACGAAATCGTCGAAGCGCATCGTCAGCTCTTCGGCCTCAATCGCGATCTCGCCCTCGGCGGCCGCATCGCGCGGCGGGATCGCGACCGCGCGGTGCAGCCGGCGCTTCTCCTCCGGCAGCAGCGCGATGAAGGCCTCGTCGAGCGTGGCAGCGCCGGTCTGCGCCAGGAGGTCCGCCGGCGCCCCCGCAGCGAGAACGCGTCCGGCATCCATCGCCACCAGCCAGTCGAACCGCGCCGCCTCTTCCATATAGGCGGTGGCGACGACGACGCTCATGCCGGGTCGCCCGGCGCGGATCATGTCGATCAGCTCCCAGAACTGGCGCCGCGACAAAGGATCGACGCCGGTGGTCGGCTCGTCGAGGATCAGCAGATCGGGGTCGTGGATCAGCGCGCAGCACAGGCTGAGCTTCTGCTTCATCCCGCCCGAAAGCTTGCCCGCCGGCCGGTCGGCGAAGGGCGCGAGACCCGTGCTCGCCAGAAGCTCGGCGATGCGCCGTTCGCGCTCGGCCCGGCCCTGCCCGAACAGTCGCGCGAAGAAGTCGACATTCTCGAAGACCGAGAGCGTCGGATAGAGGTTCTTGCCGAGGCCCTGCGGCATATAGGCGATGCGCGGGCAGGCTGCGCGCCGATGCGCCGCATCCGCCATGTCGCCGCCAAGCACCGTGACCGAGCCCGTCTGGATCATGCGTGCGCCCGCCACCAGGGACAGGAGGCTGGATTTGCCGACGCCGTCCGGGCCGATCAGCCCGACCATGCATCCGGCGGGGACGTCGAGGCTGACGGCCTCGAGGGCCCTGGTCTTGCCGTAGCTCAGGCCGACATCGGCGAGGCTGACGACCGGCGCCGCGGTCGCCGCCGGGACCGTGTTCATTGCACGAGCCCGGTCTGCAGGCGCTGCGGCCAGGCCGCCTGCGGATCGAGCTGGACATAGGCCACGCCCGGCAGGCCCGTCTTCACCTGCTGGATATGCTTGCGCAGCAGTTCGGGCGGGATCCGCGCCTTGATGCGGAACATCAGCTTCTCGCGCTCCTGCGTCGTCTCCACCGTTTTCGGCGTGAACTGGGCGACATCGGCGACGAAGGAGATCGAGGCCGGGATGACGAGCCTCGGCGCCGCATCGAGCACGAGGCGCGCCTGAGCGCCGATCGCGACGCGCCCCGCCTGCCCGGTCGGCAGGAAGAAGGTCATGAACACGTCCTGGAGGTCGACGAGGTTGAGCACGCGCCCGCCCGCGGCCACCACCTCGCCCGGCTGGGCGACGCGGTACTGGACGCGCCCGTCCCGCGGGGCCTTCAGCGCGCTGTCGTCGATATCGGCATCGAAGCGCCGCACCGTCGCCTTTGCCGCGGCCACCGCGGCCTGCGCCCCGACGACCTGCGATACGGCCGAGCTGATGGCGGCCTCGCTGGCGGCGAGCTGGGCCTTGGCGGCGCCGACCGCGGCGGTGGCCCCCTGGGCCCGGGCCCGGTCGTCATCGAGAACCTGGTCGGAGACGTTGCCGCGCTCGGAGAGCTGTTCCGACCGGCCGAGCTTGCGACGCGCCGCGTCGAACTCGGCCTCGCGCTGGGCGACGACGGCGGTCGCCGCGGTTTTCTCGGCCTGGCGCTGGACGACGAGGCTGCGGGCCGTATCGACCGCGATCACCGCGCGCTCGTACTGCGCCTGCGCCTCGGCGCGCTGGGCCTCGAGGGTTTCGGTGTCCATCCGCGCCACGACCTGGCCGGCCGTGACGAAATCGCCCTCATTGGCCAGCATCTCCTTGATCCGGCCGGAGACGCGCGCCGCCACGTCGATCTCCACCGCCTCGATGCGGCCATTGCCGCTGGCGAGCCCCTCCGGCAAGTCCCCGGCGCGCAGACGCTGCCAGGCGAGATAGCCGATGCCGGCGACGAGGAGGGCGGCGACCGGCAGCAGCCAGCCGGGTTTCGAGAGCTTCATCGGATCGGCCTTCCGCGGACGTGACGACGGGCAAACCGCATCCGGGGCGCGTCGGCACCACGGAGGGTCGTGAGAATGGCTTGCGCGGGACGGCTTCGCCCGTCTCGTCCCGTGGCCGCAGGTTCCGACGGGCGAGACCCATCGGCATTGATCGAAGTCAACACGCGCGGCTGGCGGCGCGGCTAGCGTGGCGATGGCCTGTGGTGACGCATGTGGCGGGGCAGCCGATCCTCCGATCGTTCCCGCCGCCCCCATGATCGAGGCTCAGGATTACCGATGACTGTCCATGATGCGCTCCTGCCCTCGCCATCCGGGACGCAGGCCGATGCACTCGGCCTCGAAGCCTTCGCCGCCATCGACAGGATGCGCGAGGCGCTCAGTGCCCAGTTCAGCGGCGGTCTCTCCCCGGCGGCACTGGCGCTGGCCTGGCTCGACTGGTCGACCCATCTGGCGGCGGCGCCGGGCAAGCGCGCCGAACTGATCTGGAAGGCCGCCCGCAAGACGACGAAGCTGGCCGGCCATCTCGCCGCCTGCGGCCTCGGGGCCGGAGACGCTGCCTGCATCGAGCCGCTGCCCGGCGACGACCGCTTCGCCGGTGAGGCCTGGCGGCACTGGCCCTACAATCTGTGGTCGCAGTCCTTCCTGCTGACGCAGCAATGGTGGCACAACGCCACCCGCGAGGTGCCGGGCGTGACGCCGCATCACGAGGAGGTGGTCGCCTTCGTCGCGCGGCAGCTGCTCGACATGATGTCGCCCGCCAACACGCCCCTCACCAATCCAGAGGTGGTGGCGCGGACGCTCGAAACCGGTGGGGGCAATCTCCTCGCCGGCTTCCGCAACGCGCTTGAGGACGCGAGCCGCCAGGCCTCCGGACAGGGGCCTATCGGCAGCGAGGCCTTCATCGTCGGCCGCGATGTCGCGGCGACGCCCGGCCAGGTCGTCTTCCGCAACCATCTGATCGAGCTGATCCAGTATGCGCCTGCGACGGAGACGGTGCAGGCCGAGCCGGTCCTGATCGTCCCGGCCTGGATCATGAAATACTACATCCTCGATCTCTCGCCGCGGAATTCGCTGATCCGCCATCTCGTTGCGCAGGGGCACAGCGTCTTCTGCATCTCCTGGCGCAATCCGACCGCAGCCGACCGCGATCTCGGGCTGGACGACTACCGCCGCCTGGGCGTCATGGCCGCGCTCGACGCGATCGCCGCGATCCTGCCGGGCCGGGCGATCCACGCGGCCGGCTACTGCCTGGGCGGTACGCTTTTGACCATCGCCGCCGCCGCCATGGCGCGGGCCGATGACCGCCGCCTCGCCACCCTGACCTTGCTGGCCGCGCAGACGGACTTCACCGAGCCCGGCGAACTCGCCCTCTTCATCGACCACAGCCAGGTCCGCCTGCTCGAAAGCGTCATGTGGAATCGCGGCTATCTCGCCTCGGACCAGATGGCCGGCGCCTTCCAGATGCTGCGCTCGAACGATCTCGTCTGGTCGCGGCTCGTCCACGACTATCTGATGGGCGAGCGCACGCCGATGAACGATCTGATGGCCTGGAACGCCGATGCCACCCGCATGCCCTACCGGATGCATGCCGACTATCTGCGCCGGCTCTATCTCGACAACGACCTCGCCACCGGGCGCCTGCTCGTCGACGGCCGCCCCGTCTCCCTGCAGAACCTGCGTCTGCCGCTCTTCGTCGTCGGCACGGAGCGCGACCATATCGCGCCCTGGCGCTCGGTCTATAAGGTCCATGGCCTCACCGACACCGACGTCACCTTCGTCCTGACCAGCGGCGGGCACAATGCCGGCATCGTCAGCGAGCCCGGCCACCCGCACCGGCACTATCGCATCGCGACGCGCCGTCACGACGATGTCCGGATCAGCCCCGATGAATGGCTGGAGCAGGCAAGCTCCCACGAGGGCTCCTGGTGGGAGAGCTGGATCGCCTGGCTCGATGCGCGCTCGACCGGCTGCGTCGCGCCACCGCCGATGGGAGCAGCCGAGGCCGGCCTTGCGCCCATCGCGGAGGCGCCTGGAACCTATGTGCTGCAACGCTGAGGACGCGATGGACCAGATCATCCTCAGGAACCGCACCTTCGACGAACTGGTCGTCGGCGACAGCGCCTCGCTCCAGCGCAGCGTCGGGCGCGACGACATCGACCTCTTCGCCGCGGTCTCCGGCGACCTCAACCCGACGCATCTCGACCCTGGCTTCGCCGCCGGCGAGCGCTTCGGCCATGTCGTGGCCCATGGGCTGTGGACCGGCGGCCTGATCTCGGCCCTGCTCGGCACCCGCCTTCCGGGCCCGGGCACGATCTATCTCGGCCAGGACCTGCAGTTCCGCCATCCCGTCGCACCCGGCGACACCATCACCGCCACCGTCAGGGTCCGCGAGAAGCGCGCCGAGAAACGCATCGTCCTGCTCGACACGACCTGCACCAATCAGGACGGCGAGGCGGTGCTGGCCGGCACCGCCACCGTCATCGCGCCGCAGACCAGCGTCGCCTGGCCGAGCCCGCATCTGCCCGAGGTCGCACTGCGCCGGCATGACCGCTACGACGCCTTCGTGCGCGACGCCCGTGCCCTGCCCTCGCTGCGCGTCGCGGTGATCCACCCCTGCTCGCCGGAGGCGATCATCGCCGCCGTCGAGATCCGCGACGAGGGCCTGCTGGCGCCGATTCTGGTCGGGCCCGAGGCCAAGATCCGCGCCGCCGCCGAGGCCGCCCGCGTCTCGCTGGAGGGCATGCCGATCGAGCCCGTCGAGCACAGCCATGCCGCCGCCGCGCGCGGTGTCGAACTCGTCATGGCCGGCCGCGTTTCGATCCTGATGAAGGGCAGTCTGCACAGCGACGAACTGCTCGGCGCCGTGGTCGCGGCCGGTTCGGGCCTGCGCACCGAGCGCCGCATCAGCCATGTCTATGCGATGAGCGTCCCAGCCTATCCCAAGCCGCTGATCGTCACCGACGCGGCGATCACCATCCTGCCGACGCTCGAGCAGAAGCGCGACATCTGCCAGAACGCCATCGACCTGCTGCACACGCTCGGCATCGCGGAGCCGCTGGTGGCGATCCTCGCCGCCGTCGAGACCGTGAATGCCCGGATGCCGGCGACGCTCGATGCCGCCGCGCTGACAATGATGGCCGCCCGCGGCCAGATCACCGGCGCGCGCGTCGACGGCCCGCTCGCCTTCGACAATGCGATCAGCCCCGAGGCCGCCCGAACCAAGGGCATCGTCTCCCCCGTCGCCGGCCAGGCCGACATCCTGCTGGTGCCCGATCTCGAAGCCGGCAACATGCTGGCCAAGCAGCTGATCTATTTCGCCGGCGCCGATGCGGCCGGGCTCGTGCTCGGCGCGCGCGTGCCGATCATCCTGACCAGCCGCTCGGATTCGCTCAAGACCCGCATCGCCTCGGCTGCGCTCGCCAAACTGGTCGCCTCGCGACGCGGGCCGGGGGTCCCCGCCAAGGGAGCCGGCGCGTGATGGGGCGTGACGACGGCCGCATCCTGCTGACCTTCAACGCCGGCTCGTCGACGGTGAGGCTCGGCCTGGTCGCCCTCGGGCCGCAGGGCCTGCGGCGCATCGGCAAGGGCGGCAGCTCCCGGCAGGCACGGCAGGACGCGCAGCCTGTGGAGAAGCACAGCCGCGGCGGCCTGCGGCGACGCATGGTGATTGCGGCGCGAGCCGGCCAGACGCTAGCCTTGGCTGGAAACCGTCGGGAGCCACCATGTCCAGCGACTTCGCCACACCGCCCGGTCTGAGGCATCGCCAGATCGCGGTCCGCGACACGACGCTGCACGTCGCCGAAATCGGTTCCGGGCGCCCCGTCCTGCTGCTGCATGGCTGGCCGGAATTCTGGGCCACCTGGTTGCCGCTGATGAACCGGCTCCACCCGGATTTCCGGCTGATCGCGCCCGATCTGCGCGGCTTCGGCGACAGCGCCAAGGCGGCCGCGCCGCGCAGCGACGTCGGCCCCAACAGCCATGCCGACGACATGGCCTCGCTGGTCGGCGCACTCGGCCTGGAATCGGTCGGCGTCGTCGGCCACGACGTCGGCGCCTATGCCGCGCAGGCGTTGGCGCGACGCCACCCTCAGCTGGTCGAGCGGCTGCTCTTCTTCAACTGCCCGACCCAGAGCATCGCCGGGCGCTGGGTCCATGACGGACACGTCAACGAGGTCTGGTACCAGTCCTTCCAGCAATTGCCGCTGGCCGAGACGCTGATCGGCCTCAGCCGCCAGTCCTGTGCGCTTTATTTCTCCTATTTCCTCTCGCATTGGTGCCATCGCAAGGACGCGTTCGATCCGGCGCTCGAGTTGTGGATCGACAATTTCATGAAGCCCGGCAATCTGCGCGGCGGCTTCGACTGGTATCGCAGCCAGAATGCCGCCCGGCTGGCGGCGATCGACGGCCATCCGACGCCCTCGGTGCGCATCCACCAGCCGACGCGGGTGCATTGGGGCCGGCACGACCCCGTGCTGAAGTCGGAATGGGCCGCCTTCGTGCCCGAGCATTTCGACGATGCGGAGATTACCTTCTGCGAGAGCGCCGGTCATTTCGTGCATGTCGAGGCGCCCGACGAAGCCGCGGAGATCTTCGCGGATGTCTTCGGCTGAGCGCCGCGCGCAGCCGGCCCTCGTTTCCCGGCGAAGCGTGCCTAGATAGGCCCTGCGGCAGATGACGGGCGTCCTGCGCGCGACCATCGGAGGACAGGCGATGCCGAGACACCGATCCCAAGCCGGGAGACACGCTGCGGCCCGAACCGCGGGTTGCGAGAACAAATCCCGATTCTCGGAGAGTCAGCGATTCGGGCCCGCTTCGTTCGGGACTCGTTCTGTTCTCTAGTTCATCGCTCGCGCTGCGCCACCGCGGCCAGGCCCTCGGGCGCCGCCGCCCGGCGCCGCGCTCACCATGATCGGCATAGGCCTTGATCCCTCCACGCTCGCTGCCTCCCTCGGTCCGCGCCAACGGCGTCACCGCCGTGCTCGGCCCGACCAATACGGGCAAGACCCATCTCGCGATCGAGCGGATGGTCGCCCATCCGACGGGCATGATTGGCCTGCCGCTTCGTCTTCTGGCGCGCGAGGTCTACCAGCGCGTGGTGGACAAGGTCGGCGCCGAGGCGGTGGCGCTCGTCACCGGCGAGGAGAAGATCAAGCCGGCCCGGCCGCGCTTCTGGGTCTGCACGGTCGAGGCGATGCCGCGCGACCTCGCGGTCGACTTCGTCGCGATCGACGAGATCCAGCTCGCCGCCGATCTCGACCGCGGCCATGTCTTCACCGACCGGCTGCTCAACCGGCGCGGCCGCGCAGAGACGATGCTGATCGGTGCCGGCACGATGCGGCCGGTGATCGAGCAGCTCATTCCCGGCGTGAATGTCGTGACCCGCCCGCGCCTGTCGCAGCTGATGTTCGCCGGCGACCGCAAGATCACCCGTCTGGCCCCGCGCTCGGCGATCGTCGCCTTCTCGGTCGAGGAGGTCTATGCCATCGCCGAGCTGATCCGGCGCCAGAAGGGCGGCGCGGCGGTCGTGCTCGGCGCGCTTAGCCCACGCACCCGCAACGCCCAGGTCGAGATCTACCAGTCCGGCGACGTCGACTATCTCGTCGCCACCGATGCGATCGGGATGGGGCTGAACCTCGACGTCGACCACATTGCCTTCGCGGCCGACAAGAAATATGACGGCCACCACTTCCGGAAGCTGAACCCGGCCGAGTTCGGCCAGATCGCCGGGCGCGCCGGGCGCCATCTGCGCGACGGCACCTTCGGCACCTCGGGCCGCTGCCCGCCCTTCGAGGCCGATCTCGTCGAGGCGATCGAGAATCACCGCTTCGAGCCGGTGCGTCAGCTCCAATGGCGCAACACCGATCTCGACTTCCACTCGATCGAGCGGCTGCTCGACAGCCTGAATCAGCAGCCCACCGAACAGGGGCTGACGCGCGCCCTGATCGCCGAGGACATGTCGACACTCGAAATTCTGGCGCGCGATCCCGACATCAGGGCGCTGGCGCAGGGTCGCATCGCGGTCGAACGGCTCTGGGAGGTCTGCGGACTGCCCGATTATCGCAAGATCGCGCCGCAGCAGCATGCCGACCTCGCGACCACCCTTTATCTGCGCCTGATGCGCCATGGACGGCTCGATATCGACTGGTATCGGGCCCAGCTTGCGGCGCTGGATCGCACCGATGGCGAGATCGACACGCTGTCTGCGCGCATCGCACAGGTCCGCACCTGGACCTTCGTCGCCAATCGTCCGGACTGGTTGCCCGATCCTGAGCATTGGCAGGGGGTTGCGCGTCTTGTAGAGGACAAGCTCTCGGACGCTCTGCACGAGCGTCTGGCCAGCCGATTTGTCGACCGGCGCACCAGCGTGCTGCTGCGCCGTTTGCGGGAGAATGCGATGTTGGAGGCTGAGGTCACCACGACGGGCGACGTGCTCGTCGAGGGCCAGCACGTCGGAATGCTGCAGGGTTTCCGCTTCACGGCGGACCCCAAGGCCGGCGGGCCGGAGGCGAAAGCCTTGAACATGGCGGCGATGAAAGCGCTGGCCAGCGAGATCGAGGCGCGCGCGGCGCGCGTCGTCCTCGCCGGCGACGACGCCTTCGTGCTGTCGCATGACGGGCTGCTGCGCTGGGTCGGCGAACCCGTCGCCCGCCTCGTGGCCGGCGAGAAGGCCATCGAGCCCCGCCTGCGCCTGCTGGTTGAGGAGCATCTCACCGGCCAGGCGCGCGAGCAGGTCGAGGCCCGCCTGCAGCTCTGGCTCAAGAACCACGTCACCCGGCTGCTCGGTCCGCTGCAGCTGCTGGAGGACGCGACGACGCTGACCGGCATCGCCCGGGGCATCGCCTATCAGGCGGCCGAGGCGCTCGGCGTGCTCGAGCGCGCCAAGGTCGGCGAGGAGATGAAGGCGCTCGACCAGGAGGGCCGCGCCGCGCTGCGCCAGCTCGGCATCCGCTTCGGCGCCTTCCATCTCTATGTTCCCGCCCTGCTGAAGCCGGCGCCGCGCGCGCTGGCCGCCCAGCTCTGGGCCCTCAAGCATGGCGGCCCCGAGCTGTCGGGCCTGGACGACATCGCCCATCTCGCCGCCTCGGGCCGGACCTCCTTCCCGGTCGACAAGGCGGTGCCCAAGGGGCTCTACCGGGCTGCAGGCTACCGCGTCTGCGGCGAGCGCGCCGTGCGCGTCGACATCCTGGAGCGGCTGGCCGATCTGATCCGCCCCGCGATCGCCTATCGCCCCGGGGTGACGCAAGGCGTCCCGCCGACGGGAACCGCCGATCAGGACGGCTTCGTCGTCACCGGCGCGATGACCTCGCTCGTCGGCTGCGCCGGCGAGGATTTCGCCTCGATCCTGCGCTCGCTCGGCTATGTCTCGGTCAAGCGCGCGGGCCCGGCCATCACCGTGCCGCTCGCAGCCGCTCCCGCCAAGCCCGCGCCGGCCGAGACGGCCGCGGAAGCGACCGAAGCCGGGACCGCTGGTAGCGCCGATGCAGCCGATGCCGCTGACGCCGAGGCCCCCGCGGCCGCGGCCGCGGCTGACGTGGCCGAAGGCACGGCCGATGTCGCCGCTGCGGAGGCTCCTGCGGCCGAAACGCCCGACACGCCGGTCCTGACGGCCGAGGAACCCGAGCCGGCCCACGAGCCCGTTCCGGCCGATCTGCTCTCCGCCCTGCCCGCGACCGAGGTCGGGCCGGCCGCCTCCGAGCCGGATGCAACCGCTGCGGAGGCGTCGACCCCGACCCTCGCTGCCCCGCCCGAGCCCGAGATGATCGAGGTCTGGCGTCCGCACCGCCACCAGGGCGGCCGGCGGCCCGAGCCGGCGCGCGGGGCCCGCGAGGGCGCGCCCGGCGAACGCCAGCCCGGCGGCCGCCGCGGCGACAGGCCCAATCGCGGCCCGCGCCCGGGTGGTCCGCGCCGCGAAGGGGGCGATGCGCCCGTGCCCGTTCAGGCGGCGTCTGGCGACGCGGCGGCACCGTCCCCGCGTCCCGAACGCGAGCCGCGCCGCGACGAGCGCGGCCGCCAGGGCCCGCGCGGACCACGTCCTGACGGCCAGCGCTCCGAGGCCCAACGCGCCGAAGGTGGCGGCCGGCCGGAGCAGGGTCGCGGCCCGCAGCCCGATTTCAAGCGCGACGGTCGCCCCGGTGGCGGCGGCCCACGCCGCGACGACCGCGGCGGCGAGCGCTTCCAGCAACCGGCACGACCACGCCCCGCCGACCGCGAGCCCGATCCGGATTCGCCCTTCGCCAAGCTCGCCGCCCTGAAGGCCCAGCTGGAGGGCCGAAAGAGCTGAGGGAGACGGTGTCTCCCGCCTCCCCCTGAGGCCCACCGGTGCGCGACGACCGCCAAAGGCTCGACAAATGGCTCTGGTTCGGGCGGTTCGCCCGGACGCGGTCTGCCGCTGTGCGGCTGGTCGAGGAGGGGCATGTCCGGCTGGAGGGGAAGCGGGTCCTGAACCCGGCGCAGGGGCTCAAGCGCGGCGACGTGCTGACGCTGGCGTTGCCCCACGCCACCGTGGTCGTGCGCCTGTTGGCGCTGGGTGAGCGCCGCGAAGCTTTTGAGCGGGCGCGGCTTCTCTATGAGCGTCTCGACGATGGCGAGCGCGGCGATCCGCCGCTTGCGGGCGGGGACGACGGGGGCTAAAACGGAAATTCGTTTGTACACGAACGAATTCAGGGCCCATCTCCGGCGTGCGTTGCAAGCCCGGAACCGGGCCGTATGCTGGTCCCCGCGCGAGGCAGGGCCGGAACGGTCTTGAAACGGATGGCTTTGAAGGCTTTATGGACGGCTCTGGGAGACGGGAAGGACCTGCGACATGACCTATGTGGTCACCGAGAACTGCATCAAGTGCAAGTACATGGACTGCGTCGAGGTTTGCCCGGTCGACTGCTTCTATGAAGGCGAGAACATGCTCGTCATCCATCCCGACGAGTGCATCGACTGCGGCGTCTGCGAGCCGGAATGCCCCGCCGAGGCGATCAAGCCCGACACCGAGCCGGGCCTCGAGAGCTGGCTCCAGCTCAACGCGAAATACGCCGCGAGCTGGCCCAATATCACGCAAAAGAAGGACGCCCCTTCCGACGCCAAGGCCTTCGATGGCGTCGCCGGCAAGCTCGCAGCGCATTTCTCGGCCAACCCCGGCGAGGGCGACTGAACCACGGCCCGGGGCGGCGCTTCGCTCCGCACGCGGCTGTTAACCACACGCCCGCTGTCCGGCCGGAGCTTGCGCAAGGCTTGCGTTTACCTTTGATTCGGCGTGTTTTTTATGCTACAAGATAGGCTCAGTCGCATTCGTTCCGCATGCCCCTGCGAGGTTTTTCACAATCGGGGCGCCCCCAGAAAAGGATGACGAGAGCCGCCGGCACCTGTGCCGGAGCATTCGCTGTCTTTGCCTGGCGGTACAGGAGAAACGACCGGCTGAGGGAGCATGAGGCGGCGGGCCCTGCCTGCCCGTCCCAGGCAGAGTGTCTCCGGCCATCCGGCTGGAGATTGAGCATCGCGAGCCCGCGTCCAGCGGTCCGGTCAGGAGTCTTAACGGCATGTCCACGGTGAAGAAAGCTGTCGTGCGCCAGGGTTTCAAGACGGGCGAGTTCGTCGTCTATCCGTCCCACGGCGTCGGCCAGATCACGGCGATCGAGGAGCAGGAAGTCGCGGGCTTCAAGCTGGAATTGTTCGTCGTCAGCTTCGCCAAGGACAAGATGACGCTGCGCGTCCCCACCGCCAAGGCCGCCAGCGTCGGCCTGCGCAAGCTCGCCGATGCCGAGAGCGTCACCAAGGCGCTGACCACGCTGACCGGCCGCGCCCGCGTCAAGCGCACCATGTGGTCGCGCCGCGCCCAGGAATATGAGGCAAAGATCAATTCGGGCGATCTCGTCGCCATCGCGGAGGTCGTGCGCGACCTCTACCGGTCCGAGGCGCAGCCCGAGCAGTCCTATTCCGAGCGCCAGCTCTATGAGGCCGCCGTCGACCGCATGACCCGCGAGATCGCGGTCGTCGACGACATCACCGAGACCGAGGCCCTCAAGAAGATCGAGGGTCAGCTCGCCAAGTCGCCCCGCCGTCCGGCCAAGGGCGAGGTGGTGGAAGCCCCTGAGGGCGATGTCGAGGGCGACAATGACGAGCTGCAGGAAGAAGCCGCCTGATCAGGCGCTCTGCCTCTCGAGACAGGCAAAACCCGGCGGGCAACCGCCGGGTTTTTTCATGTTCACCCGCGCGTCTCGGTGAGGTTCCGGAATGGGTCCCGGGTCAAGACCGGGACGACATGGTGTTTCCGGACACCGCCCGAATGCTCCGGAGGCAGGCGCCCCTCACGCCGCCCCCGTCTCCGCCGCCAGGAAGGCAACCGCCTTGTCCCAGGCCTGCTTGGCCGCCGCCGCATTGTAGCGCTCGGCGCTGGTGTCGTTGTGGAAGGCGTGGTCCACGTCCGGATAGACGATGACCTCGTGGCGGATGCCGGCCGCCTTCAGCGCCGCCTCGTACTCCGGCAATTGCTGGATGAGGCGCGTATCGCGCGCCGCATGCTGGATCAGCAGCCGCGCCTTGATCTGCGGCACCTTGGCGAGATCGGGCGAGCGGCCGTAGAACACCACCCCGGCGGTGAGCTCCGGCACCGAGACCGCGAAATCGTTGACGGCGCCGCCGCCCCAGCAGAAGCCGACCGCGCCGGTCTTGCCCGTCGCATCCGGCCGCGCCGCGAGGAGCTTCAGCGCCGCCCGGCCCTGGCGCAGCACATCCTCGGCCGACAGTTTCGGGAACAGCGCGCGCGCCTCGTCGGGGTCCTTGGGCGTCCCGCCGAGCGGTGTCAGGAAATCGAGGCCGAGCGCCGTGAAGCCCGCCAGCGCCATCCGCCGCGTCACGTCCTCGATATGCGGATTGAGCCCGCGGTTCTCGTGGATGACGAGCACGCCGCCGCGCCGGCCGGCCGTCTTCGGAACCGCGAGATAGCCCCGCAGGAGAACACCGTCGACACTCGTCTCCAGCCGCTCGCTCGTCAGGCGGCCATCATCAGGCGCGATCTGCTGGGCCTGGGCATAGTTCGGCTCGAGCAGGGCGAGCGCAGCCTCCGCCGCCGCCGTCGATCCCGCCAGCACCATCAGTCGGTTGAAGAACACCCGCCGGTCGAGCGGCTTGTGCGTATATTCGTCATAGAGTTCGACGATGCGACGATCGAGCGCCATGAAAACCTCCCGGATCGCGGTGCAGGCAAACCGCCTCGACCGCCTGATCGCCGCAGCTTAGCGGGTCGCGGCAGGAGATCACTTCGCCCCTGCGCCTCATCGCGCCTTCGTGAAGCAGGGGCCAGCGCGCCTTACTCCGCGACGATCTTGTAGCGCTGCCCTGGCACCAGCGCGCCGCCGCGCTCGATGCCGTTCAGCACCATGAACAGCTCCTGCGCCCGCTCCTGCTCGGCCATCCTGGCCGCCATCGTCGCCGGCGTGTCGCCAACGGCTGCCGTCACGATCCGCACGGTGATCGGCCGCACGGCCTGGGCCTCCTCCGAGCTGAGCACGCGGAAGCTCGCCATCAGCGCGCGCATCGGCCGCTCGGGATCGCCCCCACCCTTGGCCGCGAGGATGAAGCGGTAGACCCGGTTGCCGGCCTGCACGGCCGCCAGCCGGAAGGTCCAGTCCGTCCCCTTGCCGACGGCAATGACACCCGGCTGGCCGGCGATGTCGAGCGGCTCGATCGCGGTGGTCTCGACACCCTCGATCCAGCCGGCGGCGACATAGGATTGCAGCGTCTGGTCCGCCTTCAGCGTCACCGAGTCAAAGCGCAGCGCTTGGGAGCCATTGGCGCTGACGCCGATAACCATGTCGCGCGCCGCCTCGAGGCTGAAACCTTCCGGAGCGGTGAAACCGATCCGCAGCGCGCTGTTGACGTAACGCCGCCCGCGCACGACGCCGTCGCGCGGCTCGTCGCCATAGGCGAGCCCGTCGATCGCCGCGAGCCAGCGCCCACTATCCCGTTCGCCGATCCCCGGCGCGCCGATCTGCCGGGCCGCGGCCGTGACGGCGGCGATGCGCTCCGGCGTCTGCGGGTGGCTGGAGAGCATGTCGAGGCGCTTGTCGTCGGCGCTCTGGTTCTGGCCGCTGTTGCGGAAGGCGGTGTTGCGCCCCAGCGCCGCCAGGAAGCGGCCGGCGCCATAGGGGTCGTAGCCAGCGCGGGCGATGTTGCGGACGCTGATCTGGTCGGCGTCGAGCTCCTGCTGGCGCGAGAACCTGGCGAGCGACAGCTTCGACACGGCGCGCACGGCCGCACCCTGCTGCGGATCGTTCAGCACCTGCGCGACGACCTGGCTGACCAGCGCCGATTCCAGCTCGCGCTCGGCCCGCTCGACGGCGTGCTGGGCCGTGACATGGGCGATCTCATGCGCAAGGACTGAGGCGATCTCGGCGGTGTCATTGGCCAGCGCCAGCAGGCCGCGCGTGACGTAGAGCCGGCCATTGGGCAGGGCGAAGGCGTTGACCGCCGGCGAGTTCAGGATCGTGATCTCATAGCTGCCGATCTGGCCGTCGCCCGCCTTGGCGAGCCGCTGCACCACCTCGTCGAGCTGCGCCCGCGCCTTCGGGGCGCGGTATTCGCCGCCGAAGGCACTCAGCAGCCGCTGATGCTCGCTGGCCGAGGCCCGCTGCAACGTGCTGACGCGGGGCGCGATCTCGCCCTCCGACGCCTGCGGCGGCAGCAGGACGCTCTGGTCGCCGGCGCAGCCGAGCAGCAGCAGCGTCGGGACCACGACCGCGCCCAGCCGGCGCCATCGCCGCCACCGATCTCGCCCAAACTCCAGCATACCGTCAGTCGACCCGTTCGAGGGCGGCCATCGAGGTCACATCCAGCAGCAGGCCGTCCCGCCCCGAGAGGACGCCGCGCGCGCGCAAGCGTTTACCGGCCAGCCCGCTTGCGGTCCAGCCGGCGTCCTGCAAGTCGCGCCAGAGGGTCTTCGACAGCACGATCGAGGCGGCCTCCCCATGCCGGCGCGAAAAATTCAGATAGGTCCGCTGCGCCCGTTCGCCGACGGAGGCGACGCGACCGTCGACGACGACGATGCGTCCCTGATGCGCCCTGAGCGCGGCGAGATCATGGCTGTCGAGAACGGATTCGCCGGCAATGGCCGGCGACGCGGCTTCAGCCGCTCCAGGCGCCGGGCGACGTGGTCCCGCCGCGCGCGCGGTCCGCATCGGGGCGGCCCCGCCGCAGCGGGCGGGCCGCGCCTCCGGCAGGGCGAGCGCCGCCCCCTCCGCGATCAGGCGCTCCGCGAGATTGCGGGGCTCCTGCCCCTCCGCGCGCGCGAACAGCCGCGCCGGCAGCCGCCCCCAGCGATCGGGCGGGCCGAGCAGCACCAGCGCCAGATCCTGCCCGCGCCAGCCCCAAAGCCCGGCGGCGAAGCGCGCGGCCTCCGGCTCGTCCTGCCGCGGCGCCAGGCCGACCAGCCGCAGGCGGCGCCCATCCGCCAGCACCGGATCGCCCGCCGCATCGACCCCCGACAGCCGCACCACCGGGCTGTCGTCAGCGAGTTCGGCACAGGCATCGGCGGCAACAGCCGCTCCCGCCGGGAACCGCCCGACGACGACGAGCGCGAGAAACAGGGCAAGAAACGGCTTCAAACGCATGCCGATTATGCTACACGGTTCTCCGCGCGTCCCGGTAGCTCAGCAGGATAGAGCAACGGTTTCCTAAACCGTAGGTCAGGGGTTCGAATCCCTTCCGGGACGCCA
>CALRYW010000044.1:0-37184 GCA_943372485.1 Allobosea thiooxidans | reverse complement strand
TCGCGGCGCTTCACGCGAGCCTCGATCAGCTCCGCCACCGCCGCCTTGGCGGGCGCATCGAGATGGCAGATCGAATCGAGGCTGACGACCCCTTGCGCGCGCAACGCCCGGTCGAGCCTGTAAGCCGTGACCTGCCGCTCCGAGGCCGGAATCGGGCGCTTGTCCCAGCCGAAATGCCGGTCCGTCAGCTCATAGGTCTTGAGCATGCCGGCGCGGGCCGAAATCACCAGGTCGCCATCGTAGAAGGCGCGCTCCAGCAGCCCCTTGGAGGGTTTCTTGCTGGCCCAGAGATGGGCCTTCTCGACCAGCACGTCGCTGTCGATGTCGCGGATGGTCAGCGGCCCGTCCCTGCGGATGCGGGCGAGCAGCTTGCGCGCCTCCTCGCGCCCGCCGACGGCCGACCAGCGCCGCGGCTCGGCGCGATGCGCCTTCATCGCCCCGAGGAAGAAGCGGATGTCGCGCGCCGGCACATAGGAGAGCGCATGGGTCCAGTATTCGAAGACGCTCTTCTCGGCGGACTGCGCCTGCGCGAGATGGCCCCGCCCATAGGAGGGGATGCGGCTGAACAGGATGTGGTGGTGGCAGCGCTCGATCACGTTGATCGTGTCGATCTGGACATAACCGAGATGCTCGACCGCCGCCTTCGTCGCCTGCGCCCCCGCACCGAAGGGCTCGCGGCTGTCGAGCCGCTGCGCCTGCAGCCAGAGACGCCGCGCCTCCTGGCGCGAGAGGGTGATCGTCCTGGGCGGGCGGGGCGGCATGGCAGGCCTGTGCTGAGGCATTCGGGGAGTGCTGACGGAGTTTAGACCGCATTGTCCAGCCTTCTGTCAGCAGGCGCACAGGCCCGGCGGCTGTCACGGCGGGAACAGCGGCCACCCGCCAGCCTCCCTAACGCTTGCATCCATCGGCGAAGCGGGTTCGCCGGCGCCCAGGATGCCGCCATGTTCCGCAAGACCCTCATCATGGCCCTGATCGTGCTGGTCTCCGGCGGCACCGTACTGCCGAAGGCCCTGATGGACCCTTGCCGCGGTCAGACCTCCGCCATGCGCCATGGTCTCGCCGAGCAGACCGGCCCCCAGCGCCTGCTCCGCTTCAAGGCGACGCGTGCCGTCCATCTGCGAAAGGGGACGATCGAGCGGACGCAGCGTGTGGCGAGGGGGTGACACCAGCAATCTGCGCCGTCATCCCGGACGCAGCGAAGCGGAGACTCGGGATGACCAACGCGGTGCTGTCAGGCTGAAGCCTGCGGCTACCCTTCTCCCGACAACGCCTCCCGCAACGCCTCCGGCGTCACCTCCGCCATCGCCATGGCCAGTTTGAAGGCTTTCGTCTTCTCGCCGGGGTTCATCAGCAGGATCACCGTCTCGGTGCCGGGACAGGCGGGATCGGCGCAGAGGATCTCGTTGACGGCGATCGCAGCCTCCTCCGGGAGGCCGGCGATCTCGCGCAGCAGCTCTTTCACGCGGTTGGCCTGTGCCGCCGCTTCGCTCTTGTCGGGCCCGCCCTTGCCGAAGAGACCGAAGCGCATGGGCAAGCCCTAGGCCGCCGGCAGGGTCAGCACGCCGGCGGCGCCGTCTTCCGTGCCGAAGGCCAGCCGCTTGCCGCCCTTGTCCCAGGCAAAGGCGGTGATGCCGCTGCCGCGCAGCGCCGGGCGCACCAGCAGTTCGGAGGCGTCGGTCAGGCGGATCATCAGGATGCAGCCATCGTAATAGCCGACCGCAAGCACCAGCGCCTTGGGGTGGAAGGCGACGCGGGTGACCTTGGCGTGGCGGGCGCCGCATTCGCGCGGCGCCTTGCCCTGCGGGCCTTCGCCCTGGAAGGGCCAGACGATCGCGGCATCCGCCCCGCTCGAGGCCAGCCAGAGCCCGTCATGCGACCAGGACAGCGAGCGCGGCTTGGC
Organism: Allobosea thiooxidans; assembly: GCA_943372485.1. GTDB lineage: Bacteria > Pseudomonadota > Alphaproteobacteria > Rhizobiales > Beijerinckiaceae > Allobosea > Allobosea thiooxidans_A. The sequence continues at coordinate 35,284 of CALRYW010000044.1, read as the reverse complement.
CGGATAGCCGGTCATCCGCATATGGCTCGGCTTCTCGCCCAGCCGCCAGCCATGCAACGCGTTCTCCGGCATCGAGGAGACCACGAAGCGCCCGTCCGGCGACCAGACGACGTCGAGATGGGCGCCCTTCCATTCGAGGAATTCGGGCTTGGTCTCCGTCGCCGGATACCAGAGGCTCACCCCGTTCATCTGGCCGATCGCGAGCCGAAAACCCTTGGGTGCGAACACCAGCCCCTGCGGCGTCGTGCCGACATCGAGCGAGCGGATCTTGCCCTTGTCGTCGCGGGCATGGACGGTCTTGCCGGTGTTCCAGGCGATGCTGCCGGAGCCCGACAGCGCCACCGCATCGACCCAGCGGCGCTTCTCGTCGCGCGCGATCTCGGTCGAGGTGCCGTCGGCCACGGAGGCGACCACGCGCCCGTCATCACCGCCGGTGATCAGGCGCTCGCCATCGCTGCAGGCGCAGAGGATGCCGCCGGCATGGATTTCGGCTGAGTCGAGGACCCCGTCGGTCCAGCGCAGCACCCGCCCGTCGGCGAGCGCCAGCGCCAGCGTGGCTTTCAGCCAATGGGCACCGACGACATGCGCCCCGGCCTCGACGGGAACGACATGCTCGCGCAGCGAGACGGGGGCGGTGGTCGTGTTCATGGGCAACGCTTTAGCTTCGACCGCGTGTTTGGCAAATCATTGTCATTCCGGGGCGGCCCGAAGGGTCGAACCCGGAACCCACGACTGGGTGAAACATCATCAGAAGCCGGACGGGCTCGCCCGGTCGTGGGTTCCGGGTTCGCGGCTGCGCCGCGCCCCGGAATGACAGATGGCTCACGCCGCGCAGGCTTCGAAACCCTGGCGCAGTTCGTTTTCGTTCAGATCGCGCCCGATGAAGACGAGGCGCGAGGAGCGCGCTTCGCCGGCTTTCCAGTCACGCTGGAGGTCGCCGTCCAGGATCATGTGGACGCCCTGGAAGACGAAGCGACGCGGCTCGCCCTTGAAGGCGAGGATGCCCTTGGAGCGCAGGATGTTGGGCCCCTGCGCCTGGCTGACATCGTTGATCCAGGGCATGAACTTCTCGGGGTCGACATCGCCGGGGATCGTGAACGACATCGAGCGGACCTCGTCCGAATGATGGTGGTGATGGCCGGATTCGAGGAAATCCGGCTCGATGTCGAGAATGCGGTCGAGATCGAAAGCGTTGCGGTCGAGCAGCTGGTCGATCGGCAGGGCGCAGCGCTCGGTCCGGTGCAGCTTGGCATAGGGGTTGATGGCGCGGATCGCGGCCTCGACCGAGGCGAGTTCCTCGGCCGTCACCAGATCGGTCTTGTTCAGCACGATCACGTCGGCGAAGGCGATCTGGTTCTTGGCCTCCGGCGCATCCTTGAGCCGGTCCTTGAGCCATTTCGCGTCGGTGACGGTGATCACCGCGTCGAGCTTGGTGGCGTCGCCGACATCCTGGTCGACGAAGAAGGTCTGCGCGACGGGCGCGGGATCCGCCAGCCCGGTCGTCTCGACGATGATCGCGTCGAACTTGCCCTTGCGCTTCATCAGCCCGTCGAGAATGCGGATCAGGTCGCCGCGCACGGTGCAGCAGATGCAGCCATTGTTCATCTCGAAGACCTCCTCGTCGGCGCCGACGACGAGGTCGCCATCGATGCCGGCCTCGCCGAACTCGTTGACGATGACGGCGAACTTCTTGCCGTGGTCCTCGGTGAGGATGCGGTTCAGCAGCGTGGTCTTGCCGGCGCCCAGATAGCCGGTGAGCACCGTGACGGGGATTTTCTCGGACATGGGTGTGACCCTTGGTTCTTCAAACGGCGGTGCCGGAGCGCTCGTCGCGCGCCGGCTTGAGACACCTCCAGCCCTCATCCCGAGGAGCCGCAGAGCGGCTCCTCGGGATGAGGGCTGGAATGTGAAGGCCGACGATCAGGCCGGGCCGGCGGCGAGCGCCTTTTCGATCTGGCTTATATTGTGTTTCATCATCGCGATGTAAGTCCCGGCCGGACCGGCGGCGTCCGACAGCGCGTCGGAAAAGATCCGACCGCCGACCTTGGCGCCGCTTTCCTTGGCGATCCGCTCGACGAGGCGCGGATTGGTGACGTTCTCGAGGAAGACGGCGGCAATCTTCTCCGCCTTGATCTGCCGGATGATGCGGCCGACATCCTTGGCCGTGGCCTCGGCCTCGGTCGAGACGCCCTGCGGCGAGACGAACGCGATGCCATAGGCCTTGACGAAATAGCCGAAGGCGTCGTGCGAGATGATCGCCTTACGGCGATCGGCCGGAATCCGCGCGATCGCCGCCTTGACCTCGCCCTCCAGCGCGTCGAGCTGAGCGAGATAGCGCGCCGCATTGGCCTCGTAGCTTGCCTGCCCCGCCGGATCGGCCTTGACCAGCGCGTCGCGGATATTGGCGACGTAAATCTTGGCATTGGCGACGCTCTGCCAGGCATGCGGATCATCCTGGCCGGCATGATTGTGGCCGTGCTTGTCCTTCTTGCCATGGCCGTGATCGTCGGCTGCGTGCTGCAGCGGCGTGATGCCGGCGGTCGCGGTCGCGATCGTCGCCTTGGTGCCGGAGGATTTGATCAGCCGGGTGATCCAGCCCTCGAATTTCAGACCGTTGACGACGACCAGCTTCGCCCCGGCCATCGCCTTCGCATCGGCCGGCGTCGGCGAATAGACATGGGCATCGCCATTGGCGCCGACGAGCGTGGTCAGCGCGATGCGGTCGCCGCCGACCTCCTTCACGAAGTCGCCGAGGATCGAGAAACTCGCGACAACGGGCAGCTTTTCCTGTGCGGTGGCGGCCAGCGGCGCATGGGCGAGGATGAGCCCGGCGGCGAAGGCGCCGAGAAGGGCGCGACGGTTAGGCATGGAGGCCTCCAAAGAGCGATGCAACACTATAACATCACTACGCCCGAAGATGGCGCCGCGGCAAGAGGCGACGGGCGAGACCGCCCTGCGTGCCGAGCAGGAGCGAGCCGAGATAGAGCGCACCCGCCGCCAGGATGATCGCCGGCCCCGCCGGCAGATTGCTGCCCGCCGAATAGGACAGAACCAGCCCGGCATAGCCGGCGACCATGCCGAAACCGCTGGCAAGCAGGATCAGGCGCGTGATGTCGGCGGTCCAGAAGCGCGCGGCCGCCGCGGGCAGCATCATCAGCCCGACCGCCAGCAGCGTGCCCAGCGCATGGAAGCCGGCCACGAGATTGAGCACGACGAGGCCGAGGAAGGTGAGGTGGACGAGGCCGCCGGAGCGGCTGACCGAGCGCAGGAAGCCGGGATCGACGCATTCCATCACCAGCGGGCGATAGAGCGCCGCCAAGGTCATGAGGGACAGCGTCGCCACCCCCGAGAGCAGGACCAGCACATCGTCGTCGAGCGCCAGCACATTGCCGAACAGGACGTGGAACAGGTCGACCGCCGAGCCGCGCAGCGAGACGATGGTGACGCCGAGCGCCAGCGAGATCAGGTAGAAGGCGGCGAGCGAGGCATCCTCCTTGATCACCGTGACGCGCGCCACGGCCCCAGCCGCGAGCGCCACCGCAAAGCCCGCCGCGAGCCCGCCCAGCGTCATCGCCGGTAGCGAGAAGCCGGCGACGAGATAGCCGATCGCGGCACCGGGCAGGATGGCATGGGCCATGGCGTCGCCGGTCAGGCTCATCCGCCTGAGCATCAGGAAGACACCGATCGCGCCGCCCGACACCGACAGCGCGACGACGCCGACCAGCGCCCGGCGCATGAAGTCGAATTCGGCGAAGGGGCCGATGAAGAGGTCGTAGAGCATCGGCATTTTTCTTCTCAGCCTTCTCAGCCCTCATCCTGAGGAGCCGCGCAGCGGCGTCTCGAAGGATGAGGGCTGAGGGGAGATCAATGGTTGGGCAGCATCACGCAGCGTCGCGCTCGCACGGCGCCGCGTGGCTGTCGAAGGCCTCGACCATCCGGCGCGCCTTCAGCAGGTTGGCGGGGGTCAGCACCTCCGCCGTTGCGCCCCAGGCAACGCTCTCGCGCGCCAGCAGCAGCGTCTGCGGGAAGGCGCGGCGCACCGTCTCGATGTCGTGGAGGACCGCGACGACGGTGCGACTCTCGCCATGCCAGCGCTGCACCAGCGCCAGCAGATCGGCGGTGGTGCGGGCGTCGATGGCGGTGAAGGGCTCGTCGAGCAGGATGATGTCGGCGTCCTGCAGCAGCAGCCGCGCGAAGAGCGCGCGCTGCATCTGGCCGCCGGAAAGCGCGCCGATCGGCCGGCGCTCGAAGCCGGCGAGCCCGACCGCAGCGATCGCCGCCTCGATCTTGGCGGCGGCCCCGCCCCCGATGCGCCCGAAGATGCCGGCGCGGTTCCACAGCCCCATCGCCACGAGATCATAGACATGGATCGGGAAGGACCGGTCGAGCTCCGCCTGTTGCGGCAGATAGGCCAGGCGCCGGCCGCGGGCCAGCGCGATGTCGCCGTCCAGCGGAGACAGCGCCCCGGCGATGCCCTTGAGCAGGGTCGACTTGCCGGCGCCATTGGGGCCGACGATGGCCGTCAGGCTGCCCGTGGCGATTTCGCCCGAGAGGTGATGCACGGCCGGGTGCCGGTCATAGCCCAGCGTCAGATCGGTCAGGCGGATGGCGGACATGGCGGCGCTTCCCTTCGTCACGCGATCACCGCGAAGGTCGCGATCCACAGCAGCACGACGACACCGGCCGCCAGGCCCATGCGCGCCAGCGCGGAGAGGCGCAGCAGCGACCAGCCCGGAGCCTGCGGGACGGCGTGGGAAACGGGGTGGGCGTGCCGATCGGTCATAAGGCGATGATATACTGTTACAACGCAGGGACGACAAGCCTGATGCGCCGCCGCTGCGGACCGTCTGCAACGAGCAGTTGCAATGTTACCGCTTTTGTACTTATTTTGTTCTCTCTCAGATACAGGTGGGAGCAAGGACAATGAAGCTGCCGGTTTTCGCCGTCGTCATGGCGGCCATGCAGGATTTTGCGCGCTTCGTCATACGGCATCCGCTGGCGGTGCTCGTCGCCATCGCCGGCAGCATCCTGCTCGATCGATGGCTCGGGCCGGCCTACACCGGGTCCGAGCGCCCGGTCTCCCTCGCCGGCGTCGCGCAGTCGAGTGCCTCCGTGCTGGCGCAACTGCTCGTCTGGCTGCCGCTCTGGCTGATCGCGATCCGGGAGATCGTCTCGGGGCGAACTCTTCCCCTCCGCCTCGGCGGCCTGCCCTCGCCCGCGACGCAGCGCTACGCGCTTTATAATGCGGTGCTCATGCTCGCCGCAGAGCCCCTGTCGCTGATCGATGGACGCGCGCCCGTCGCGGGGATCGTGACGCTGGCGTTCACCGTCGGCGTCGCCTGGTTCTCACTCAGGGCGACCCTGACCTTCACGTCACTCGCGCTCGGCAGGCTCGATCTCGGCTTCGCCCGCTCGATCGAAAGCACCAGGGGACAGACGCTCCGTCTGTTGGCGATCCTGCTGCTGCCGCTGGCGATCTTCATCACGGCGGCGCTTGCAGTCATGCTGGTGGCGCTTGCAACTGAGGTCGATCCCGACCTGCACCTGCCGCAATGGTCCGCGCTGGCCGTGGTCGCGGCGCAGTTGTTTCTGCTCACCGCGGCCATCGCGGGCGCACACATTTACCGTCGGCTGGAAGCCGCCCCGCCTCAGAACGGCAGATACTGATACAGCCAGGTCTCGGTCAGCACCGTGTCGCCCGCCTTCAGGAAGCAGCGCATCTCGACCGGGTCTTGGCCCTCGACCGTGAGATCGAACTGCGCCCGCCAGTGGCCCGGCACGTCGTTGGGCACCGCTTCGGCGAAGATGTAGGAATAGCTGCCGCGCGAGGCCGAGAGCACGACCTCGGGCTTGACGCCGAAGGGGATGGCCTCCAGCGCCGGCCCCTTGAACTCGACCATGAATTTGCGCACGCCCTTGGGCCGGCTCGTGCCGGGCTGGCCGCCATTGCCCAGCCGCGTGGCGACGACGCGGCCGAGATCGCCCTGGAAGGGCTCGTCGGCGAGCCAGTGCAGCTTGTAACGCAGCGCATAGGTGGCGCCGGCCTTGGCGGGTCCGGCCGGCACCCACATGGCGACGATGTTGTCGTGGATCTCGTCGTCGGTCGGGATCTCGATGAGCTGGACCGCGCCCTTGCCCCAGCTCCCTTGCGTCTCGACCCAGAGGCTTGGACGGCGCTCATAGAAGACGCCGTCGAGATAGTGCCCGACCTCGCGGTCGCGCTGCACCAGCCCGAAGCCGCGCGGATTCTCGTCCATGAAGGACGACGCCATCGTGCGCGGCGGGTTGTTGAGCGGGCGCAGCGCCCGCTCACCCGTGCCGGTCCAGAGCGCGAGGCCGTCGGAATCATGCACCTCGGGGCGCCAGTCGACGGCGGTGGCCTTGGCCTTCTCGGAGTACCAGTACATCGAGGTCAGCGGCGCGATGCCGAGCCGCTCGACATCCCGGCGCAGATGGATCTCGGTCTCGATCTCCATCGTCACACCCTTGCCGCGATGCATGCGGAAACGATAGGCGCCCGCCACGCTCGGGCCCGATAGCAGCGCGTAGACGACGACATATTCGGCGCCCGGCTGCGGCGTCTCCAGCCAGATATGGGTGAAGTCCGGGAACTCCTCGGCCTTGCCGGCCACGGCGGGGTCGATGGCGAGGCCGCGCGCCGAGAGGCCGTACTGGTAGAGTTCGCCGATGGCGCGGAAATAGGAGGCGCCGAGGAAGGCGACCCAATCGTTCTTCTGCCACTCCAGCTTCTCGCCCCTGCGGCCGGGATGCCCGGTGCGGCTCTCCTGGAAGCGGAAGCCGGCGAACCCCGCCCCGCGCGGCAGCTCGCGCGCCGGCGAATCCTGGGGCATCTCGAAATAGCTTTCGTCATAGACGATTTCGCGGGCACGGCCGCCCTCGACGACATGCATCCGGACCGGCTTCTGGAAGTAGCGGCCGAGATGGAAGAAGGTCACCGGCCAGGGCGAGGGACCGTCCGCCCAGAGCGCCATCTCCGGCTTGAACCTGATCTTGCCATGGGCATCGTAGTCGATCCGCTCAAGCACGTCCGGCCGCGGGCTCGGCGGCGCCTGATAGGCGCGCGCCGCCATCTCGCGGGCGCGCAACTTCAAAGCGTCGAAGCCGAAGCTCTCCGCCTCGCCCAGCCGCAGCCCCTGCTGCGCCAGCGCCTCCGACGGGAAGCCCAGTGCGGCGAGCGCGGCTGTCGCAGTGGCGCCGGCGAGAAGCAGGCGTCGGTCGGGACGGGGCGGGCGGGCGCTGGAGGCCATGGCAAGCGGGCTCGTTTGGCTGGAGGGACGGACGCTGGAGTTTCGGTCGCTCGACTTGGGGCTAGCCCGTCCCAGCCGCAAGGGCAACCGTTCCCGCATCTTGCTCCGAATGCCGGTCAATCATGGCGAAAACATCGCCCGCCGGACGCAAATTGCCGCCCGGAGCAGCTTCCCGCCTTCCATTTTGGTTTGTGCCTGATCTACAAGGGAGAGGAGACCGGCCATCAGGCCGGCTGCCCATTGGGAGGTTAAGCATGCAACGGATCACGTCCCGCCGGCGTCTCGCCGGCATCGCCACCGCAGCCCTCATCGCGCTTGCCCCCGCCAGCGCACGCGCCCAGGACTTCATCAACGTCCTGACGGGCGGCACCTCGGGCGTCTACTACCCGCTCGGCGTCGCGCTCTCGAAGATCTATGGCGACAAGATCAAGAATGTCCGCCCGACCGTGCAGGCCACCAAGGCCTCGGTCGAGAACCTGCAGCTGCTGCAGCAGGCCAAGGGCGAGATCGCCTTCACGCTCGGCGATTCGCTCGCCGCCGCCTGGAAGGGCGACGAGGAAGCCGGCTTCAAGGCCCCGCTCAAGAAGCTGCGCGGCATCACCGCCATCTATCCGAACTACGTCCAGATCGTCGCCTCCAAGGACAGCGGCATCAAGACCCTGGCCGATCTCAAGGGCAAGCGCCTCTCGGTCGGCGCGCCGAAATCGGGTACCGAGCTGAATGCCCGCGCGGTCCTCGCCGCGGCCGGCATGAGCTACAAGGATCTCGGCAAGGTCGAGTACCTGCCCTTCGCCGAATCCGTCGAGCTGATGAAGAACCGCCAACTCGACGCCACGCTGCAGTCCGCCGGCCTCGGCGTCGCCTCGCTGCGCGACCTCGCGACCTCCGTCGAGATCGTCGTCGTCGAGGTGCCCGCCGCCGCCGTCGACAAGGCCGGCCCGCCCTTCGTCAAGGCGACGATTCCCGCCAACACCTATACCGGCCAGACGGCGGCGGTCCCCGCCGCGGCGGTGATGAACTACCTCGTGACCCATGAGGGCATGAAGGAAGAGACCGTCTACGAGATGACCAAGGCCATCTATGAAAGCCTGGGCGACCTCGGCGCTGCCCACGCCGCCGCGCGCTCGATCAAGCTCGAAGGCGCACTGGAGGGCATGCCGATCCCGCTGCATCCGGGCGCGGCGCGCTACTTCAAGGAAAAGGGTCTGAAGGTCGGTTCCTGAGCCGGACCGACGGGCGATCGATGGGCGGGGCCGGCATGGCTGGCCCCGCCTTTTCTCTGAGCGGATGACGACGATGAGCAAAGACGAGACGAAGCCCCTGGCCGTGCCGGACATTGGCGGCATCCATGCGCAGACGCCGGCCGTCCCGGTCGATCCGGAGCACGGCCTGCCGCCTGGGTTCGGCGCGGGCTGGCAGGGTCGCCTGCTGTTCTGGATCGCCATCGCCTTCTCGCTGTTCCAGATCGCCACCGCCTTCAACGTCCCGCTCGACCATCGCGTCGCCGGCGTCACCCTCGTCGATGGGCTGCGCCTCACCATGGCAGCCTGGCTCGTCGCGATCCTCGTCCGGGCCGCCCGCTCCCGGCCCTGGCTCGAGATGCTGCTCGCCTTCCTGCCGATGCTGGTCATCGTCGAGTTGCTCGCCCGCTTCGGCGGCTCGCTGCCCAACCAGATCCTGAGGACGCTGCATGTCGGCTTCCTCTGTCTCGTCGCCGGCGGCCTCCTCGCCCAGCACAAGAGTCACGGCCGCCTCGCCACTGTCTCGGCCTGGGCGCTGGCCGGCATCGGCCTCGCCATCGGCCTGTATCATTGGGTTCTCTACGAGGAGCTGGTGGCGCGCGCCGGCGAGGTGACGCCGGCCGACCTCGTCGTCGGCATCGCGGCAATCGCGGTTCTCTTCGTCATCTGCTGGCGCTTCATGGGGCCGGCCCTGCCCATCGTCTCGGGCCTCTTCCTCGCCTACTGCCTGTTCGGGCAATGGCTGCCCGCGCCGCTCAACCACCGCGGCTATTCGCTGGAGCAGGTGATCGAGCACATGGCCTTCGGCACCGAGGGCATCTACGCGACGCCGACCGGCGTCTCCGCCACCTTCATCTTCCTCTTCATCCTGTTCGGCTCCTTCCTCGAGCGCGCCGGGATGATCCAGCTCTTCACCGACATCGCCATGGGGCTGTTCGGCAGCGCTCGCGGTGGCCCGGCCAAGGTCGCCGTCTTCTCCTCGGGGCTGATGGGCACGATCTCCGGTTCCGGCGTCGCCAATGTCGTCTCGACCGGCCAGTTCACGATTCCGCTGATGAAGCGCTTCGGCTACCGCCCCGCCTTCGCTGGCGGCGTCGAAGCCACCGCCTCGATGGGCGGCCAGATCATGCCGCCGGTGATGGGGGCGGTCGCCTTCATCATGGCCGAGACCATCGACGTGCCCTATGCCGACATCGTCCAGGCCGCCATCGTGCCGGCGATCCTCTACTACACGGCCGCCTTCCTGGCCGTGCATCTGGAAGCCGGCAAGCGTGGCCTCGTCGGCCTGCCGCGGGAGGAACTCCCCAGCGCAGGCAAGGCGCTGGCGACGAAATGGTATCTCATCGCCCCGCTCGCGGTGCTCGTCTACCTTCTGTTCTCCGGCTACACGCCGCTTTTTTCCGGCTCGGTCGGGCTCGCGCTGACCGTGGTGCTGATCCTGGGCGGCTCTCTGGCGCTGGGGATCGGCTCGATCGCGCTGCGGGTGCTGTTCTGGGTCGGCCTCGGGCTGCTCTGCGCCTTTTTCTTCTGGTACGGCATCCTCGTGATGGTCGGGGTCGTGCTGCTGCTCGTGCTCGCCAGCCTGACCACGCGCGGCGGCGCCGAGACGGTCGCCACCTGCCGGGAGGCGCTGGCCGACGGTGCACGACAGGCCATTCCGGTGGGTGTCGCCTGCGCTGTGGTCGGCATCGTCATCGGCACCATGACGCTCACCGGCGTCGGCACGATCTTCGGCAACGCGGTCGTGGCCGTCGGCGAGAAGTCGCTCTTCCTGGCACTCGTGCTGACCATGATCGTCAGCCTGATTCTCGGCATGGGCATCCCGACGATCCCCAACTACATCATCACCTCCTCGATCGCCGCGCCGATCCTGCTGAAGCTCGGCGTGCCGCTGATCGTCAGCCACATGTTCGTGTTCTATTTCGGCATCATGGCGGACCTGACGCCGCCGGTCGCACTGGCGGCCTTCGCGGCGGCGCCGATCGCCAAGGAATCAGGCTTCAGAATCTCGTTGCAGGCCGTGAAGATCGCGATGGCGGGCTTCGTCATCCCCTTCATGGCGGTCTATGATCCCGCCCTGATGCTACAACCGGTGCAGGGCGTCACCGGCTTTTCCTATGCGCTCGGGGCCGCCTACATCATCGGCAAGGCGCTGCTGGCGATCACGCTCTGGGGCGCGGCGACGATCGGCTTCCTGAAGCGCGACATGGCGGTGTGGGAGCGGGCCCTGGCGGCCGCCGCCGCGGCTTCGCTGGTGATGGCCCTGCCGATCACCGACGAGATCGGCTTCGGCCTCGCCGCCCTGCTGATCGGCGTCCATCTCTGGCGCGCCCGGGCAACCGACCGCGCCGCGACGGCCTGAGCGGACCGGGACCAATGACCCTCTGCCTGGCCGCGGGCGCCCTCGCGGTCTCGCTCGGCGCAGCCGAGATCACGCTCTCCTGGCGTCACTCGGTCCAGAAGACGCTGTGGGAGGAGGTCTGGCGCGCCGGGCCCGACGGGGTGACGCTGGTCGAGGCGCGGATCCAGGGTTCGGGTGCCGGCATGGAGGCACCGCCGGAGGCGAGACTCGTCGACGGCTTCTGGCGCTGGCGTCCGCAGCTGCCGGCGCAGCGGGAAATCGCCATGCGGCGCTCGGGGGCGACGGCCGACTGGCAGATCTGCATCGCCGGGCGCTGCCGGCCGATGGGGGATTACCTGCCGCCCGAAGCCGACCCGGTGATCCTGAGCACCTGCCCGTGAGGCGGGCTCAGCCGCCTTCCGTCAGCCGCTCGACCTTGATCACGCGCCGCATCAGGTTGAGCATGCCATAGGCCGCAAAGCCCGAAAACAGCGCCATCAGCACATAGCCGACGATCGGGCCGAGCTCGAACAGACCGGCCAGCGCCCAGCCGGAGGCGAGCGCGACGCCGAAGAGTTCGACAGCGATCAGGATGCCGAGCGAAACCACCATGATCAGGTTTCGCCAGTTGGTCTGCCTTGCGGCCATGCTGTCAGTCCTCGCTAACCGCGCGTGGGCGCAGCGACTTTTCGGCCGCAAGCTCTAGCGAAGCCGGCTTCGGCATGCAACAAAATCGCGCCCTTCCCCAGAGATGGCCCGTCCCGCAGAGCTTGAAAAGACCCTGATGATCGATACGCCTGTCTTCGGTTCGGCCGCCGCCGCCGCGCCCCACCACCTCGCCTCCGAGGCCGGCCGCGCCATTCTCGCCGAGGGTGGCAACGCCATCGAGGCGATGGTCGCGATGGCTGCGACCATCTCGGTCGTCTACCCGCATATGAACGCGATCGGCGGCGACGGCTTCTGGCTGATCCATGAGCCCGGCGGCAAGGTCCATGCGGTCGAGGCCTGCGGCCCGGCCGGCGCGCTCGCCACCATCGCGCGCTATCGCGACAAGGGCCATGACGTCATCCCCTCGCGCGGGCCCGATTCCGCCGTCACGGTCGCGGGCGCGATCGGCGGCTGGGAGGCGGCGCTCGCGCTGTCGAAGACCCTGGGCGGACAGATGCCGCTGAAGGACCTGCTGGCGGACGCGATCCGCCATTGCAGCGAGGGCTACGAGGTCTCGGCCTCCGAACTGCGGACCTGGCCGCAGCAGGTCGAGGCCGTGAAGCAGGCGATCGGCTTCAGCGAATTTTTCTGGCCCGGCGGCGAGCAGCCCAAGGCCGGCGCGCGCCGCAAGCCCGAGGCGCTGGGCCAGACCTTCCGCCAGCTCGCGGAAGCCGGCCTGTCGGATTTCTACCGCGGCGATGTCGGCCGCGAGATCGCCACCGACCTGGAGCGCATCGGCGCCCCCGTCACCCGCGCCGACCTGGAGGGCTACAAGGCCCGCTTGGTCGCGCCGCTCTCGATCAGGCTGCCCGGCCTGACCGTTTACAACTGCCCGCCGCCGACGCAGGGCGTCGCCTCACTGCTGATTCTCGGCATCTTCGAGCAGCTCGGCGTCACCCGGACCGACGGCTTCGACTACCACCACGGGCTGGTCGAGGCGACCAAACGCGCCTTTGCCATCCGCGACCGCATCGTCACCGACCCCGCCTTCGCCACGGTCGATCCCGCGAGCGTCCTAACCGAGTCGGTCTTCGCCCGCGAGGCGGCGGCGATCGACAAGCGCCGTGCCGCAGGCTGGCCGCTCAAGACCGGCGATGGCGACACCGTCTGGATGGGCGCGATCGACGGCTCGGGGCTCGCCGTCTCCTATATCCAGTCGATCTACTGGGAGTACGGTTCGGGCTGCATCCTGCCGCGCACCGGCATCAACTGGCAGAACCGCGGCGTCTCCTTCTCGCTCGATGCCAAGGCGCTGAACCCGCTGCAGCCCGGCCGCAAGCCCTTCCACACGCTGAACCCCGCCTTCGCGCGCTTCGATGACGGGCGGATCAATGCCTATGGCGCCATGGGCGGGGACGGCCAGCCGCAGTTCCAGGCGCAGATCCTGTCGCGCTACCGCTTCGGCCAAGGGCTGGCGGCTGCGGTCGACGCACCGCGCTGGCTCTTCGGCCGGACCTGGGGGGCGGGATCGATCTCGCTCAAGCTCGAAAGCCGGTTCGACCCGATGTTGCTCGCGCGGCTGACCGGCGCCGGCCATCCGGTCGAAGAATATTCCGAGGCCTATTCGGACCAGTTCGGCCATGCGGGCATGCTGGTGAAGCACCCGAAGGGCCATGTCGAGGCGGCGCATGATCCGCGCTCCGACGGTGATGCCAAAGGCTGCTAGGGGGTAACCACGATGCTCGTCGACGATCCGTTCCGCTGCTTCGTTCCCTATCCGCAGGCGCCCGTGAAACACGCGCCGACCGGCCCCCTCGCGGGGCTGACGCTGGCGGTGAAGGACCTCTACGACGTCAAGGGCTATCCGACAGGGGCCGGCTCGCCGCTCGTCCTCGCTCAGTCGGGCATCAAGACCAAGACCGCGCCGGTGGTGAAGGCGCTGCTCGAGGCCGGCGCCCGCTTCGTCGGCAAGACCCATACCGACGAGCTCGCCTTCTCGCTGAACGGCAAGAACGCGCATTTCGGCTCCCCCATCAACCCGGCGGCGCCCGACCGCATCACCGGCGGCTCCTCCTCGGGCTCGGCGGCGGCCGTCGCCGGGCGGCTCGCCGATATCGGGCTCGGCTCCGACACGGGCGGCTCCGTGCGGGCACCCGCGAGCTATTGCGGCCTGTTCGGCATCCGCCCCAGCCATGGCCGGATCTCGCTGAAGCGGGCCTGGCCGCTGGCCGACAGCTTCGACACCGCCGGCTGGTTCGCCCGCGACGGCGAGGTCTTCGCCCGCATCGGCGAGGTGCTGCTCGGCAAGGACAAGCTCGCCTTGCCGGTGACCCCACGCCTGCTGCTGGCCGATGATCTCTTCGCCCAGGCGGTGCCGGAGGCGGAGACGATCCTGCGCAACGTCGTCCAGCGCATCGTCCCGCAGCTCGGCGAGCCGCAGGCGGTGAAGGCCGTGCGCGATCTCGATTCGCTCTACTGGGCCTTCCGCTGGCTGCAGGGCCGCGAGGCCTGGGCGGCCGACGGCGCGCTGATCGAGCGCCTGGCCATGCCGCTGGGGCCCGGCGTGACCGAGCGCTTCGCCTTCTCCAAGGCGATCACCGATGCCGACCATGCCAAGGGCGAGGCCGTTCGGAAGGCCTTCCGCACGCGGCTGGCCAAGCTGCTCGGCCAGGATGGCGTGCTGATCCTGCCGACGGTGCCCGACATCGCCCCGCTGGTCAGCGCGCCGGAAGATCAGCTTGACGATTTCCGCAACCGGGCGCTGCGCCTGCTCTGCCTCGGCGGCCTTTCGGGCTTCCCGCAGGTGACCATACCGGTGGCACGGCGCGAGGGGGCACCGCTCGGCCTGTCGCTGCTCGGGCCGAAGGGCTCCGACAAATCGCTGATCGCCTTCGCCACGACCTTCGAGCGCGCGGCGCGGGTGCGGATCGCGTAGGCGCGGCGCTGGCCTGAACGGGAGAATGCCGATGAGCGGCCACCATCACGACCACGATCACGACAACCACTTCACCCCGATCGAGGCGCGGGTGAAGGCGCTGGAATCGCTGATGATCGGCAAGGGCTATGTCGATCCCGCTGCGCTGGACGCCATCATCGACACCTATGAGACGAAGATCGGCCCGCGCAACGGCGCCCGCGTCGTGGCGCGCGCCTGGACTGATCCCGCCTTCGCGGCGCGGCTGAAGGCGGACGGCACGGCCGCCGTCGCAGAACTCGGTTTCGGCGGGCGCGGCGGCGAGCACACCGTCGCCTGCTTCAATACGCCCGACGACCACAACCTGATCGTCTGCACGCTCTGCTCCTGCTATCCGTGGCCGCTGCTCGGCCTGCCGCCGGTCTGGTACAAATCCCCGCCCTACCGGTCCAAGGCGGTGCTCGACCCGCGCGGCACGCTCGCCGATTTCGGCCTGACACTGCCGGAAGGCCAGCGCATCCGGGTTTGGGATTCGACCGCCGAGACGCGCTTCCTCGTCATACCCATGCGCCCGTCCGGCACCGAGGGCTGGTCGGAGGACAAGCTCGCTTCCATCGTCAACCGCGATGCGATGATCGGCACCGGGCTGCCGCGCATGGAGGATGCGTCATGAACGGCGCCCAGGATCTCGGCGGGCAGATGGGCTTCGGCCCGGTGCGCCCCGAAACCGACGAGCCGATCTTCCATGCCGAATGGGAGAAGCGCGTGCTGGCGATCAATGTCGCCGCCGGCGCCATGGGCGCCTGGACGATCGACGGCATCCGCGCGGCGCGCGAAAGCCTGCCGCCGGCGCGGTATCTCTCCTCCTCCTATTACGAGATCTGGCTCGCCGGCCTGAACCGGATGCTGGTCGAGAAGGGCTTCGTCACGCCCGAAGAGCTCGAGCAGGGCCGGCCGCTCGCGCCGGCCAAGACGCCCAAGCGCGTCCTCCAGGGCGAGGAGGTCGCGGCCGTGCTGCGCCGCGGCTTCCCCTATGAGCGCGAGGCAGAGGCCCCCGCCCGGTTTGCCGTCGGCGACCGGGTGCGCACCGTCGTGATGCACCCGCGGCATCACACCCGCTTGCCGCGCTATGCCCGCGGCAAGCAGGGCGTCATCGAGCGGATCACCGGCTGCCATGTCTTTCCCGACACCGGCGCGCAGGGTCTGCCCGAAACGGCGCAATGGCTCTACACCGTCGTCTTCACCGGCCCCGAGCTCTGGGGCCGCGACGCCGACCCGACATCATCCGTCTCGATCGAGGCCTGGGAGAGCTATCTTGAACCCGCCTGAAACCGATCTCGCGTGGCTTGCCGGCGACACGCCGATCCCGCGCGATGCCGGCGGCCCGGTCTTCGCCGAGCCTTGGCAGGCGATGGTCTTCGCGCTCGTCGTCCAGTTGCAGGAGCGCGGGGTGTTCACGGCGGAGGAATGGGCGCAGGCGCTCGGCACTGAGATCCGCGAGGCGCTGGCCAAAGGCGGCTGCCGCGACGGCTCGGACTATTACGAGCGCTGGTGCGAGGCGCTGGAGCACCTGCTCATCGAAAAGGGCCTCGCCTCCCATGACGGCATCGACAGCCTGGCGGCGTCATGGGCGCGGGCGGCGGAAGCGACGCCGCATGGACGGCCGATCCTGATCGAGAACGATCCGCAGGCCCCTCAGTCCTCGTCTTGAGGAGCCGCGAAGCGGCGTCTCGAAGGATGCTCCAGGAGGCCCCGGTCACATCTGGAACATCCTTCGAGACGCAAGCCTGCCGGCTTGCTCCTCAGGATGAGGGCTGGAGTGGGACGGATCGCCCCTTCACGCCACGCCGAGCGACAAGAGATCGTGCACATGCACGAGCCCGACCGGCCTCTGGTCCGCATCGGCGACGATCAGCGCGGTGATGCGCAGCCGGTTGACCATCTCCAGCGCTTCGCCGGCGAGCGCGTCCGGCGCGATGCGGCGGGGGTTGGCGCTCATCAGGTCCCGCGCCCGCTGGGCCGGTCCGCCGCGCATCAGCTTGCGGCGCAGATCGCCATCGGTGACGACGCCCGCCAGCACGCCCTCCGCATCGACCACGACGGCACAGCCGAAGCCCTTCTCCGAGATCAGCGCGACCACATCCGCGATCCCCGCATCGAGACCGCAGAGCGGCAGCGCCGCATCGCGATGCATGATGCTGGCGACCGTCTTGAGCTGGGCACCGAGCTTGCCGCCCGGGTGGTAGACGAAGAAATCCTGCCGCGAGAAGCCGCGCGCCTCGAGCAGCGCCACCGCCAGCGCATCGCCGAGCGCCATCTGCATTGTCGTCGAGGTCGTCGGCGCGAGCCCGTTCGGACAGGCCTCCTCCGCCTTGGGCAGGAGCAGCGTCACATCCGCCTCGCGGCCGAGCGCGCTGTCGGCATTGGCGGTGATCGCGACCAGCCCGACCCGGAAGCGCCGCGTATGGGCGACGATGGCCGCCAGTTCCGCCGTCTCGCCCGACCAGGACAGCGCGATGACCACGTCCTCGGGCTGGACCATGCCGAGATCGCCATGGCTGGCCTCGGCCGGATGGACGAAATGCGCCGGCGTGCCGGTCGAGGCCAACGTCGCCGCGATCTTGCGCCCGACATGGCCGGACTTGCCCATCCCTGAGACGATGACGCGGCCGCCCGCGGCCCGGATCATCGCCACGGCGGCGGCGAAGGGCTCGCCCAGTCCGTCGGCGAGAGCATCGTGAAGAATGTCGAGGCCGGCGCGCTCGGTCGCGATGGTGCGGAGCGCGGAGGCGCGGATATCGGCTGTCATGGCGCGCGCTCTAGCACAGGCGGCCTCCGGCTCGCCAGCTTTGGCCGCGACCGGCGGCGCGATCGCTCCGCGGCCCTCTGTGCTTCATTGACGCCCCGTTAACCCAGTTCGTTCTAACTCCGTTAACCATGCGCGTCGTCCCGGACGCGTCAGAGCTCATGCCTGGAGCGACCGAGCCCCGTGTCAACCCGCGTCACCCTGCTCCTGACCGGCGTCGCCGCCGCCAGCCTCGTGCTGGCGACGACCGTCGTCTCGGCCCAGCAGACGCGCCGGACAGCCCTGCGCCCGACCGTTCCGGCCTCTGTCGCCCAGCAGCCGCCCCGGGACCCGGTGGCTGTCCCCGCGGCACCCGACGTCCTCGGCGATCCCGCCGGCCCGATCCGCTCCCAGCCCTCGGCGATCTCGAACCGGGCCCCGCGCTATGCCAGCCGCTCCGTGCGCGGCAGCGGCGTGCGCGGCGTCACCCAGCGCCAGTTCCGCGCGCCGCCGCCCACGGTCACCGGCCTTCCGGCGGTGCCGCCCGCACCACCGCCGCCCCGCCGCGCCCCGGCGGCGCAGGAGGACCCCTATGCGCCGCTCGGCCTCCGGCTCGGCAGCGTCGTGCTCCGGCCCGCGCTCACCAACAGCGTCGGCTACGACAACAACCCGCAGCGCACCGCTGGGCCGACTCGTAACGCCTCGCCCTTCAGCCGTCATGAGGGCGAGGTCGATATCCAGTCGAACTGGAACGTGCACGAGCTGACCGGCCGGCTGCGCGCCGGCTACAGCGAGTTCTACCGCGACCGCGAGGCCTCCCGCCCCGATGGCGAGGGCAACCTCCAGCTGCGGCTCGACGCCTCGCGCGACACCCGTATCCTGCTCGAAACCCGGGCCCGGCTCGACACCCAGCGCCCCGGCTCGCCCGATCTGACCGCCGCCGTCATCGGCCGCCCGCTGGTCTATCAGTACGGCGCCTCGGCCGGGGTCACCCACGACATCAACCGCCTGCAGATGACGCTGCGCGGCTCGGTCGACCGCAGCGACTACGAGGACGGCAAACTGAGCAATGGCGGCATCGTCAGCCAGCGCGACCGCAACCAGACGCAATATGGCCTGCGCCTGCGCGCGGCCTATGAGGTCACGCCGGGCTTCCGGCCCTTCGTCCAGGGCGAGGTCGACACGCGCGACTTCGACCAGGCGATCGATTCGAGCGGTTACCGCCGCTCCTCGAACGGCCTCACCGGGCGCATCGGCTCGACCTTCGAGATCAGCCGCCAGCTCACCGGCGAGGTCTCGGTCGGCTACCAGGACCGCAAATACGACGACGCCCGCCTGCGCAACCTCAGAGGTTTGATCGGCGACGCCGCGATCCTGTGGTCACCGACGCCGCTCACCACCGTGACGCTGCGCGGCACCTCCGAACTCGGCGACACCACCATCGCGGGCTCGTCGGGCACCACGGCGCGGCGGGTGTCGCTCGAGGTCGCCCATGCGTTGCGCCGCAACCTCACCGTCACCGCCTTCGGCAGCTTCAACCGCACGGAATATGAGGGGCAGGGGCTGCGCGAGGATTCCTCCAGCATCGGCGCCCGCCTCGACTACAAGCTGACGCGGACATTCTCGGTGCGCGCGAGCTTCACCCATGAGCGGCTGAACTCGAGCGCGCAGGGTTCCGACTACACGGCCAATGTCGCGCAGGTGGGCTTGAGGCTGCAGTTCTGACCACCCGCGTCATTCTCGGGCTTGCCCCGAGAAACTCGGAAACCAGCGCCCTCTGGTCATGAGATGGTCGGGTCAAGCCCGACCATGACGCGGAAGCCCCCCGCTACTCCATCCCTTCCAGCTCGATGATCATCCCCTCGATCATCGTCAGGCCGATCTGCCAGAAGGCGGGATCGCGCGCGTCCAGCCCGAAGGGCGCCAGCAGATCGGCGTGGTGCTTGGTGCCGCCCGCCGCGAGCAGGGCGAAATAGCGCTCCTGGAAGCCCTCCGCCGCGTTCTGGTAGACGCCGTAGAGTGAGTTCACCAGGCAATCCCCGAAGGCATAGGCGTAGACATAGAAGGGCGAGTGGATGAAGTGCGGGATGTAGCACCAGAAGGGCTCGTAGCCGGGGCCGAGCCGGATCGCCGGTCCCAGGCTCTCCGCCTGCACGCTCATCCAGAGCTCGCACAGCGCCTCGGCGGTCAACTCGCCCGATTTGCGCGCCTCATGAACCTTCCGCTCGAAGCAGTAGAACGCGATCTGGCGCACCACCGTGTTGATCATGTCCTCGACCTTGGCGGCCAGCATCGCCTTGCGCTGCTTGGGGTCCTGCGTGCCGTCGAGCAGCCGCCGGAAGGTCAGCATTTCCCCGAAGACGCTCGCCGTCTCGGCCAGAGTCAGCGGCGTCGGGGCCATCAGCGCACCGTTATGGGCGGCCAGAACCTGATGCACGCCATGGCCGAGCTCATGGGCGAGCGTCATCACGTCGCGCGGCTTGCCCTGGTAGTTGACCAGCACATAGGGATGCGCGGAGGGCACGGTCGGATGGGCGAAGGCGCCGGGCGCCTTGCCGGGCCGCACCGGCGCGTCGATCCACCGCTCATCGAAGAAGCGGCGCGCGATGCCGGCCATCGCGGGAGAAAAGGCGCCATAGGCATCGAGCACCGTGTCGCGCGCCTCCGCCCAGGGAATCGTGCGCTGCTCGACCTTGGGCAGCGGCGCGTTGCGGTCCCAGAAATCCAGCGCCTCGCGGCCGAACCACTTCGCCTTGAGCTTGTAATAGCGATGCGACAGGCGCGGATAGGCCGCGCGCACCGCCGAAACCAGCGCATCCACCACCTCGCGCTCGACGCGGTTGGCGAGATGGCGTGAATCGGCGACGTCCTGGAACTTGCGCCAGCGGTCGGAGATTTCCTTGTCCTTGGCGAGCGTGTTGGTGATCAGCGCGAAGACGCGCAGATTGCCGCGGAACACCTCGCTCAGCGCCTCGGCGGCGGCCTTGCGCACCGCTCCATCGGCATCCTGCAGCTTGTTGAGCGTCGGCTCCAGCGTCAGTTCCTCACCGCCGATCCGGAAGCGCAGCGAGGCGATGGTCTCGTCGAAGAGCCGGTTCCAGGCCGCATGGCCGGTCATCGACTTCTCGTGAAAGAGGGCCTCGATCCGGTCCTCGAGCTGATGCGGCTTGTCCTTGGCGAGGTCGTCGAGCCAGGGCTTCCAATGCGCCAGCGGTCCCGTCGCGGCGATCCGGGCGAGGTGCTCGGGCTCGATCCGGTTGAGCTCGAGCTCGAAGAACAGCAGCTCCGTCACGGCCGCGTTGAGCTTGTCCTGCGTGTCGCCATAGAACTTGGCGCGCTGGGGATCGGTGGTGTCCCCCGCATAGACGAGGCCCGCATAGGCGCCGATCCGCCCCAGCCGGTCGCTCAGCGCCTCGAAAGCCTTCACCGCCTCGGCCAGCACGGCGCCACCGTCCTCGCGCTCGGCGAGCGCGCCGAGCTTGCCGCGATACAGCGCCGCGAAGCTCTGCGAATCGCTCATGGCCCGCTCGAGATCGGCCTTCAGCTCCTGCGACTCCATGCCGGGATAGAGATGGCCGAGGTCCCATTCCGGCAGCGCACCGAGCGATTTCGCCAGGGCCGCGGCGGTCTCGGAGGCTTTCGTCCGCAGGACGCCGTCGCACGCAGTCATCATCTCTGGATCACCTCGCAGCCTTCAATCCGGTTCGACTTCATATGCGCGGGACAGTCGGCGGGATCAATGTCGCTCTGGCGCACCCGGCGTCGCGGACCGGGCCCTGGCGCTTAAGCGCCGCTTAACCGTTCTGGCCGAGGATGCCCCAGAACGGAACAGCGATTCCATCGGCCGATGGTGCTGTTCCGATCAATTCTGGCTACCGAGGTGTCATGACCGCCACAGTTCTCGTCGTCGACGACGACCCCGTCCAGCGGCGGCTGCTCGATGCCATGCTCAGGCGCTCCGGCTATGGTGTCGCCGTCGCGGAGACCGGGCAGGCCGCCCTCCAGCTGCTGACGGGCCCCGACAGTGAGCGCTTCGACGCCGTCATCCTCGACCTCGTCATGCCCGAGCTCGACGGCATGGGCGTGCTTGCGGCGCTGCGCGAACGCGCGATCGAGACCCCCGTCATCGTGCAGACCGCCAACGGCTCGATCGAGACCGTGGTCCAGGCGATGCGGGCCGGCGCGGTTGATTTCGTGGTCAAGCCGGTCGGCGCCGAGCGGCTGCAGATCTCGCTGAAGAACGCGCTCAAGCTCGGTGCGCTCGAACACGAGCTGCGCCACATCAAGCGCCGCGCGTCGGGCACGCTGGGTTTCCGCGATCTCGCCACCAAGAGCGCCGACATGGCCCGCGTCGTGCGCCTCGCCGAGCGGGCGGCGAAGTCCAACATCCCGATCCTGATCGAGGGCGAATCCGGCGTCGGCAAGGAGGTGCTGGCGCGCGCCATCCAGGGCTCGAGCGACCGCAAGGGCAAGCCCTTCGTCACCGTCAATTGCGGCGCCATCCCGCACAACCTCGTCGAGTCGATCCTCTTCGGTCACGAGAAAGGCTCCTTCACCGGCGCCACCGAGCGCCATGTCGGCAAGTTCGTCGAGGCCAGCGGCGGTACGCTCTTTCTCGACGAGGTCGGCGAATTGCCGCTCGACGCGCAGGTCAAGCTGCTGCGCGCGATTCAGGAGGGCGAGGTCGATCCCGTCGGCGGCAAGAAATCGGTGCGCGTCGACATCCGCATCATCTCGGCGACGAACAAGAGCCTGCTCGACCAGGTCAAGGCCGGCGAGTTCCGCGAGGACCTCTATTACCGCCTCAACGTCTTCCCGATCACGCTGCCGCCGCTGCGCCAGCGCCGCGAGGACATCACCGATCTGGCGCGGGGTTTCCTCGCGCGCTTCGCCGCCGAGGAAGGCAAGAAGCTGCGCGGCATCGCCGCCGAGGCGCTCGCCCTGATCGGCGGCTATGACTGGCCGGGCAATGTCCGCCAGCTCGAGAACGCGATGTTCCGGGCCGTGGTGCTGGCCGATGGCGACGAGCTGACCGTCACCGAATTCCCGCAGATCGCCGCGCAGATGGAAGGCTACGACGTCCGCATCCCGCCGGCACCAGCCTCGCTGGGCCCCCCCGAGGCGCGCGGCGACACCCCCCGCATCATCCAGATGCCGGTGCGCGACCCCAATGCGCTCGATCTGGTGGCGGGTTCGGACATGCGCACGCTCGACGAGCTCGAGCGCGAGATCATCAAATTCGCGCTCGTCCATTACCGCGGGCACATGTCGGAGATCTCGCGCAAGCTCGGCATCGGCCGCTCGACGCTCTATCGCAAGCTCAAGGATTACGGGCTGATCGAGGCCGAAGCCGGCACGGATGAAACCGACGCGGCCTGAGCCGCGACCAACCGAATGGCGGCGCCTGTTGCGCTGCCGCATCTTGTCGAAACGGGCCGAGTCACGCAGGAATGCGGCTCTCGGCCAAAAATTCAGGATTAGCGACCATGCGTCGTCGCCACTGGGCGGATCTGGCTTGCGTCTCGGCTCTGGCCCTGTCCCTGACCGCCACCGTCGCCTCTGCCGAGGGCCCCGCGACCGACCCGACGCTGGGCGTTCCGCTGCCGGAACAGCCCGCCCTCCTCCTGCTTCCGGACGAGCAGCCCCCCGTCGCGCCGGCGCCCGTCGGCGCGGAAGCGGCGCCCCTGGAACCCACCCCGCAGCCGCAGACCGCCGTCGCCCCCGCCGCCGAGCCCGAAATGGTCACCGGCGCGGTCACGCCCTCGGCGCGCCCCGAGGGCAGCCTCGCGACGCCGGAGCTGCCGGTTGCCACGGTCGCGGTGCCCGAGGAGCCCGTGACCCTCGACATCCCCCCGGTCGAGCTGCCCCCAGTCGATCCGGCGCTTGCCGCCCCTCAGTCCTCACCCGTGTTGCGCAGCGCCGAGCCGGCGATCGCCCCGCCCGATCTGCCGAAGGTCGTCGTCGACCTGCCGGCCGGCACTGAATTCGCCGCCGACATCGCCGCCCGCGCCGCCGACGCGCTGGCGCTGCCGCGTCTCGCCGAGCGCGAGCGTGCCGAGATCCTGGCGGCCTACGAGACCAACGGCAACCGGCCGCTCTGGATCGAGGGCCGCGGCTGGAGCGCCGCCGGGCTGCGCCTGACCGAGCGCCTTAGCCGCGCCGGCGAGGACGGTCTGCGCCCGACCGACTATCCCCTCCCCGCCTTCGAGGCGAGCGACAAGGGCAGCCTGGCCGAGGCCGATGTCCGGCTCTCGGCGCTGGCCGTGCTCTATGCCCGCGACGCACGCGGCGCCCGCGTCGATCCGCGCCGCCTCTCCAAGCTGATGACGCCGACGCTGTCGCTGCCCTCCGCCACCGAGGTGCTCTCGGAACTGGCGGGCGCCGCCGATGCCGGCGCCGTGCTCGCCGCCTACAACCCACCCCATGAGGGCTATCGCCGGCTCAAGGCCAAGCTGGTCGAGCTGCGCGAGCACCAGGACGACACGCCGCTCGTGCGCATCCCCTCCGGCCCGGCGCTGAAGCTCGGCATGCGCGACGAGCGCGTGCCGCTGGTGCGTGCGAGGCTCGGGCTCGGCCCGACGGAAGAGCCCGTCTTCGACCGCTCGACGGCGACCGCGCTCGCCGCCTTCCAGAAGCAGGCCGGCCTGCCCGCGAACGGGGTCCTGGGCGCGCAGACGCTGGCCGCGCTCGGCACGCCCGCAACGGCCCGCGGCGAGCAGGACGTCATCGCCCAGATGGAGCGCTGGCGCTGGCTGCCGGGCGATCTCGGCGCCGACCACATCATGGTCAACGTGCCGGAATTCCGGGTCCGCGTCATCCGCCAGGGCGCGATCGTCCACGAGACCCGCGCCATCGTCGGCAAGCCGGAAACCGCGACGCCCATCTTCTCGCACAGGATGGACCACGTCATCGTCAATCCATCCTGGCACGTGCCGCCTTCGATCCTGCGCAAGGAGTTCCTGCCCGGTCTCGCAGCCGATCCCGAATACGCCGCCAAGCGCGGCTATGTGGTGACGCGGAACAAGGGCGGCGGCATCTCGGTGCGCCAACCGCCGGGCGAGCGCAACGCGCTCGGCTGGATCAAGTTCATGTTCCCGAACGACCATTCGGTCTATCTGCACGATACGCCCAACCGCCGGCTCTTCGCACAGGAGCGCCGCGCCTTCAGCCATGGCTGCGTGCGCGTCGACAATCCCTTCCTGCTGGCCGACCAGGTGCTCGGGCCGGAATGGACGCATGACCGCCTGAAGCGGTTGATCGGCTCTGGCGAGCGCCGGATCAACCTGCCCCAGCCGCTGGCGATCCACCTCGTCTACAATACCCATGTCGTCGGCGCCGATGGCAGCCTCACCACCTTCGAGGATCTCTACGGCTTCCACCGCATGGTGCGCCAGGCGCTCGAATCGCGCAGCTGACGCCGCGCTCGCGGAACGGGCCGGCAAGCCGGCTCCGTTTCGCCATGATCGGCGCGTAGCGGAGAAGCGCGCAGAAAGGGCTGGCCCGGCGATTGCCGGCTTGCTAACGAGGCGTTAACGCTTCTCCGCAACTGTTCGTTCACGTTCATCACGCGCCGCCCGAGCGGGGCATCGAGACGGGTCAGCAGATTGGGCAGCTCAGACGCCACGCTTTCGGCACGCAATGCGCGCCCGAAACAGGTCTTTCGCCGGGCCTTGACGCTCGGTGTCGCGGCCGGAGCCCTCCTGCTCGGCGTGCGCGGCACGCAGGATGCGGTCGCCAATGGCGACACGCGGACGATTGCGATCCGTCACATGCACACCAAGGAAGAGGTCACCGTCACCTTCAAGCGGGACGGCCGCTATGTCGCCGAAGGTCTTGAGAAGCTGAACTGGGCCCTGCGCGACTGGCGCACCGACGAGGCGATCCGCATGGATCCCCGGCTCTTCGACGTCGCCTGGGAGGTCCAGCGCCAGGTCGGATCCGAGCAACCCTTCCACGTCGTCTCCGCCTATCGCTCGCCCGGCACCAACACGATGCTGCGCCGGCGCTCGCGCGCGGTCGCCAAGCACAGCCAGCACATGCTCGGCAAGGCGATGGATTTCTATCTGCCCGACGCCGCGACCGCCCGCATCCGCGAGGCGGGCATGCGATTGCAACGCGGTGGCGTCGGCTTCTATCCAGGCGCCCACACGCCCTTCATCCATCTCGATGCCGGCTCGGTGCGCTCCTGGCCGCGGATGACGCGCGACCAGCTCGTGCGCCTCTTCCCGGACGAGAAGACCGTCCATCTCCCGGCCGACGGCCAGCCGCTCGGCGGCTACGAGACCGCCAAGGCCGAGATCCTCGCCAGCGGCGGCGCGGTGGCCGGCTATGCGGCGGCCGATCTCGACGAGGGTGCGATCATCTCCTCGGGCCGTAAGAGCCTGTGGGCCTCGCTCTTCGGCGGCGACGAGGAAGAGGCGGATGCACGCCCGACCCGCGGACGGCGCGCCGCGCCCAAGCCGCAGCCAGCCGTGATCAGCTATGCCGACAGCAACGCGTTCGCAGACAGCAACGCTTCCGACGGCGGACGCTTCGCCGTCGCCCTGGCGCCGCAGCCGGCACCCGCCACGCGCTCGCTCGCGCAGGAGCGCGCCGAGCGCCTTAGACCACGGGCGCCCGAGCCGCCAGAGACCCAGGCCGTCGCGCCCGTTAATGCCGCCGCACCGCCGCCGCCCGCACAGGAGAAGCGGCCGGCCCTCATCGATGCGCCGCTTCCCCTCGCCCGCCCGCGCAGCCTGACGCTGCCGGGCGAGGCTGAAGGGACCGTCCAGGTCGCGGCGCTGCCTGCGGCGGGCGGGGCGCTCGCCTTCGCACCCGCCACGGCCGGAGCCGACCAGAAGCTCATCCTCGCGGCCCTGCCGCCGCGGCGACCCGGCGAGATGACGGCACTCGTCGAGAGCGTCGTCGCCGGCAGGCCGACCAATGCGCCGCTGCCGCCGCTGCGCCCGGTCGCGCTGACCGGCTTCGGGCTCGCCGGCCAGTCGACACCGCTGCCGGCCACCGCCGGACTGCGTGGCTCGGAGGCGGCCATCGCCGCGCTGGCCGAGGGCAAGCTCGTCGCCGTTTCGCACCCGCTGCCGCCGAGCCGCCCGGACAGGGGCGGCGTCAGCGTCGCCGCGGCCTCGCCCGCACGCCCCGCACCGACGCCGATCGAGGCGCAGTACGACGCCGACCGCTCGGGACTCGATTCGCTGTTCGCCGCCGTCGCGCGCACCCCCACGCCCGCCGGGCGCAGTGTCACGGTCGCCACCGCCCGCGCCCGCACGACCGCTCCCGCCGCCTCGCCGATCGCCGGCCCGAGCCCCGCCGCGGCGCTCGGCTTCAGCCATGCCGAGCCCAACGACGCCCGGACAGGCTCGTTCAGCGGCCCTGCGGTCAAGCCGCTGCCGACGAACTTCATCCAGAACTGAACCATCGGCGCCGCATTAACCGATTGCTGACCCCGCTCGCGCCACACTGCAGGCGATTCGCCAACAGTGAGAGTGACATGGGACAGGTTTTGCAGTTTCGGCTTCCGCCGACCCGAGACGAGGTTCAGGCCGGCGCCGAGCTCGATCTGCTCTCGGCGGTCGATTTCGCGCTGCGCGACCTGATCGACATCGCCAACCATGTCACGCTGGAAGCCGTCCGCGAACAGGCCAAGGCCTGCCACGCCATGCTGGCGGCCGCCTATGACGCCGAGTTCGAACGCGGCTGAAGCCGCGAGCAGCCGGCCGTTTCAGGCGCCGGACGGGCATAGAAACGGCACGGTCCCCTCCTGGACGCCGATGGCCGGGCCGGGCGGAAACGCACTGCACGCTGATCGCGTCGCCCGGGCCTGCCCTGCCGCCCGAAAGCCTCGAAGCCGCGGCACGACGTCGCCGCCCCCTGCGGGCCGCCGGCTCTAAACTCGCCGTTAACCTCGATCGTTCATCTCCTTGAAACAGTAGCGGCTTCGCGGGGGACTGACCTGCGGCGGCCCGGGGGGTGGTAAGTCCATGCGGCTGATCGTCGGCACAGTTATCGTCTTCCTCTGCGTCTTCGGCGGCTATGCGGCGATGGGTGGCAAGCTCGGCGTCCTGTGGCAGCCATGGGAATACGTCATCATTCTCGGCGCCGCGATCGGTGCCTTCGTCATCGGCAACCAGGGGCCGGTGCTCAAAGCCGTGCCCTCCATGCTCGGCACGATTTTCAAGGGGCCCAAGTACAAGCAGGATTGCTATGTCGAGCTGCTGGGGATGCAATATTCCCTGTTCAAGCTTGCGAAGCAGAAGGGCCTGCTCGCGGTCGAGCCGCACATCGAAAATCCGCACGATTCGACGCTGTTCAACGCTTTCCCGACCTTTGCGGCGAACCATCACGCCGTCGAGTTCGTCTGCGACTACATGCGCATGCTGTCGTTGGGCGCCGATAACGTCCACGAGATCGAGGCGCTCATGGACGAAGAGCTGGAGACGCACCACCAAGAGCAGGAGCGGATCGTCGCCGCCATGCAGTCGATCGCCGACGGAACACCGGCGCTCGGCATCGTCGCCGCCGTGCTCGGCGTGATCAAGACGATGGGGTCGATCTCCGAGCCGCCGGAGGTGCTGGGACATCTGATCGGCGGCGCGCTCGTCGGCACCTTCTTCGGCGTCTTCGTCGCCTATGGCTTCTTCGGGCCCATGGCGTCCTCGCTCAAGGGCACCTACGAGGCGGAATCCAAGTATTTCCTGTCGCTCAGGGCGGGCCTCCTCGCCTACATCGCCGGGCAGCCGCCGGTGATGGCGGTGGAATTCGCCCGCAAGGCGCTGATGAGCGACGTCCGCCCGACCTTCAGCGAAGTGGAAGCGGCCACCGCCAATCTCCCCGCCACCGTCTGACCCAATCTCCAGCAGGAACACGATGGCCAAAACTGACCAGCCGATCATCATCAAGAAGGTCAAGAAGGCCGCTCACGGGCACCATGGCGGGGCCTGGAAAATCGCCTATGCGGACTTCGTGACGGCCATGATGGCGTTCTTTCTGCTGATGTGGCTGATCAGCATGACAACGAAGGAGCAGAAGATCGGCCTGGCGGAGTACTTCGCCCCTGCAAATGTGAGTCCGACCACCAGTGGCTCCGGCGGCGTCCTGATGGGCACCGCCATCGACAAGTCCGGCGCCAAATCGTCGGCGCCCCGCGACAACGTGGCGAGCACCAGCGGGCAGGAGGAGGGAACGCGCCGGACCAGCGCGGGCCGCGCCACCGAGCGCGACGTCAACCGCCCGGCCCCCGGCGTTCCGGCCAACCACAGCGCTGCGGCCAGCATCCGGCAGGCGCTCCAGGCCATGCCCGAATTCGCCGAGATCTCGCGCAACATCGTGATCGAGCCGAGCAAGGAGGGGTTGGACGTGTCCCTTATGGACCAGGACGGTCGCTCCATGTTCCCGGAAGGCTCGGTCCGCCCGCATGATCGCACCCGTCTCGTGCTGGAGGCGCTCGCGCCCACCCTGCGCCGGCTGCCCAACCGCCTGGCCATCACCGGACACACGGCCGCCGTGCGCCCGGGCTCGGCCCGGTACGGCGACCCCTGGAGCCTCACCGCCGGGCGCGCACTCGCCGTGCGCGAAATCCTGTCGGGCGCCGGGTTCCCCAATGATCGCTTCACCTCCGTGGTGGGACGCGCCGACACCGAGCCGGTCTTCCCCGACAATCCCTACCTCTCGCCGAACCGACGGGTGACGATCACGCTGATCAACGAGGCCCCGCCGCTGCCCCCGAGTGGCCTGCGCTAACGACCAGGCACATCGGCCGTCTCGCACTTCGGTCGAAATGGGACTCGGTGGCCGACACGACGCGAGAGACTGACCATGGCGACGTGGAGCACGGCCGCGGAGACGTCGACGGGTTGCCCGACCAGGCGGGGCCGATGGCCCCGCGCGTCGAGTTCCATGAGGTCGAGACGGGCGACCAGCGCCGAGAAACGCGGAGCCTGAGCCAGAGAGCCTGAGCCGAGAGAATTCGCACCCCTCGTGCCCCCACGCGGTTGCGGAAGTCGGGCAGGGCCGAACCGGCCCGAGGCACGCGCAAACCTGCCACTCGCAGCCGGTCGCAACAGGCGCGATCAAGCACGCGTCACCCGGCTGGAGGTCGGCCGTTGCCCGCCGCAGACCGGTAGACGAGCCCGACGCACGACCGAGGGCCGACCCGACTCGCACCGACAAAGTTCTGGGAGATCAATCGCTTGCGCGATGGGCCTGGTGGAGCTGAGGGGATTCGAACCCCTGACCTCTGCAGTGCGATTGCAGCGCTCTCCCAACTGAGCTACAGCCCCGAGGCGCTGGCCTTCTAGGCCCTGCGTCGCGTGTCTGTCAATCGCTTGCGCCATGAGTCTTGCGGCGCGCGCGACGGCGGGCACCGGCCAACGACGATCCAGAGGATTCCCGATGCGTGCCGTTCTCGACGTGGTGTTGCTGGCCCTGCAGATCTACACATGGCTGCTGATCATTTCGGCCGTGCTGAGCTGGCTGATCGCCTTCAACGTCGTCAACACCCGCAACCAATTCGTCTCGACCGTCTGGGACATGCTCTATCGCATCACCGAACCGGTCCTGCGCCCGATCCGCAACAGGCTGCCCCAGATGGGCGGGCTGGACCTCTCGCCGATCGTCCTGCTGCTGATCATCTTCTTCATCGAGCGCGTCATCGTCCTCTATCTCTACCCGGCCGTCTTCTGAGGTGGCGTCCGCGGCCGGGGGCCAGCCCTGGACCGCGACGGCCGACGGCCTGCGCCTGTCGGTGCGGCTGACGCCGCGCGGCGGGCGCGACGCTATCGACGGCATCGAGATCCTGTCCGACGGCCGGCCCGTGCTGAAGGCGCGGGTGCGGGCCGCCCCGAGCGAGGGCGAGGCCAATGCCGCCCTGGTCGCCCTGATCGCCCGCACGCTCGACCTGCCGCGCTCAGCGGTGACGCTGGCGGCCGGCGCGAGCGCACGGCTCAAGACGGTGGCCATCGCCGGCGACCCGGCTGGCCTTGGCGCCCGCCTGGCCGCGATCAGCGACCGGCGCTGACCGCTCCGGAGGCCTCCCGCAGTGCAACATCGGCTTGACGAAAGCGCCCGCCTCCTGTTCGAAGAGGCCATGGACATCCCGGCATCACCCTTCCCCGAGCGGCTGACCGAAGGTTATCGCGCCTTTCTCGACGATCGCTTCGACCGCGAGAAGGACCGCTACGAACAGCTCGCCGAGACCGGCCAGACGCCCAGGATCATGCTGATCGGCTGCTGCGATTCGCGCGTCTCGCCGGAGGTGATCTTCGATGCGCGGCCCGGCGAGATGTTCGTCGTCCGCAACGTCGCCAATCTCGTGCCGCCCTTCTCGCCCGACGACCAGCTCCACGGCACCTCGGCGGCGCTCGAATATGCCGTCCAGGCGCTGAAGGTGGAACACATCGTCGTGCTCGGCCATGGCCGCTGCGGCGGCATCCGCGCCTTCGCCGACGACGCCCAGGGTCCGCTCTCCTCGGGCGATTTCATCGGCAAATGGATCACGCTGATCGCGCCTGCGGCCGAGCGCACCGGCGGGCGCGGCCGCCACGAGACGCTGGACGGCTATGTCGAGCGCCTCGCCTTTTCCTCGATCCAGCAATCGCTGGCCAATCTGCGCACCTTTCCCTGCGTGCAGATCCTCGAGAGCAAGGGCCGGCTGCATCTGCACGGCGCCTATTTCGCCGTCGCCACCGGCGTGCTGATGCTGCTCGACCCCGTCACGGGCCAGTTCGTCCCCGCGATCGGCGAACTCCCGCGCAAGGCCGTGCCGCTGCGCTGCGATTGAGCCTGCGCTAGCGCAGCCGGATCGTCGCCAGCAGGGCGCGGCCTGCCGCCACCGTCAGGGCGATATCGGCCTCCGAGTCGATCCGCAGCGCATGCCCGCCGGGAACCGTGACCTCCGCATCGTCGCAACGCGCCGTCACGGCCTCGCCTGGCGCATAGAGGATGTGGATGGCCGGCGTCAGCGCGACCCTTGTGCCCGGTTCCGGCATCACGAGATCGGCGCTGCACAGCGCCCGGTCGACGATCAGGTTGACGACCTCGACCGGTCCGTTCTCCAGCCGGCTGACCAGCGGCAGCCCGCCGTCATAGCGCACCGGCATGAAGGGCCGGCGCAGGTCGATCTCGCCGGACGCGCCCTCCAGCACGAGCCCCGAACCGACGATCACGGCCTGCAGCCGCTCATAGCCGGTGAGGTCGGAGAACGGGCCGGGCTGGACGATGCCGGTGCGCCCGAGCCGCCAGACCATGCCCTCCCAGCCGGACGGGTCGGCGCCGGGCGCGGTGGCGTCGGCGATGTCGAGCGTGACGCCGCCGCCATTCTTCCAGGGCTTGCCGCGGAAGGTTTCGGGAGAGAGGGGCGTCAGCACGGCTGCGGTCATCGGAGGTCTCGCTTCAGGCTTCGTCGGCCAGGGGATGCAGGTCGCGCACCAGGCTCTTCAGGCGGTCGTCGAGGACATGGGTGTAGATCTGCGTGGTCGCGATGTCGGAATGCCCCAGCAGTTCCTGCACCACGCGCAGATCGGCGCCGTTCTGGAGCAGGTGGCTGGCGAAGGCGTGACGCAGCACATGTGGGCTCAAGGCAGCGCCGGACAATCCGGCCGCCCCGCCCAGCGCCTTGAGATCGCGCCCGAAAGCCTGGCGGGTGAGATGCCCGCTCTCGCCCTCGGCGGGGAAGAGCCAGCGCGTCTCCGCGCCGCCCGACTCGCGCAGCGCCGCCAACCAGAGCCGCGCCGCCTCGCGCGCCGGCTCGTTCAGCGGCACCAGCCGGTCCTTGCCGCCCTTGCCGCGCACCACCAGGAAGCGCTCGCGCGTCGTCGCCGCCGAGAGCGGCAGCGCGATCAGCTCCGAGACGCGCAGGCCGGTGGCGTAGAGCATCTCGATCAGGCAGCGCATCCGCAGCGCTCGCAGTCGCGCCGCCGGCGTCAGACCCTCGCGCAGACAGGCCTCCCGCGCGGTGGCGATCAGCCGTTCGACATCGGCGACCGAGATCACCTTCGGCAGCGGCCGCCCGAGCCGCGGACCCTGGATCGCCGCGGTCGGATCGTTGGGGGCGAAACCTTCGGTGTAGAGGAAACGGTGGAACTGCCGCACCGCCGAGAGCCGCCGCGCGGCGGAGGAGGCCTTCAGCCCCCGCGCCGAGAGATCGGCCAGCCAGCCACGGATGTCGTCGGCCGTCGCGGCCTCCAGCGCCCGCCCGCCGAGGAATTCGAGATAATCGTCGATGTCGCGCTGATAGGCGTCGAGCGTGTTGCGGGCGGCACCGCGCTCGGCAGCGAGCATGTCGAGGAAGCCGTTGCGCCGCGCCTGCGCGATCCGGCTCATTTCGGCTGCAGGCGCGCGGGTGGC
Organism: Allobosea thiooxidans; assembly: GCA_943372485.1. Classification (GTDB taxonomy): domain Bacteria; phylum Pseudomonadota; class Alphaproteobacteria; order Rhizobiales; family Beijerinckiaceae; genus Allobosea; species Allobosea thiooxidans_A. The sequence goes on along the minus strand of CALRYW010000044.1, from coordinate 2,748 downwards.
ACGACCTCGATCATCTCGCGCGGCTCCGGCTTGACGAAGGTGACCAGCGCGACCATGCCGCCGAAGACGAGTCCGCCGAGCAGGGCCAGGAAGGCGACGAATCGGAACAGCGTCGGCACGGTGAGGCGAACCCTTGAGGCTGTGGCTGCGATGGCGCTCACCATCTTTCGGGAGATGGCGGATGCCGGCAAGGACGGCAAGGCCACAGGCGCCGCAAAATGCGGCACGGGGCCTGACGTTGTGTGACGGCTCATGTTAAAGGGCGCTGAAGACAAGGCTTCCATCGCTATGACGATCGTCGAGACGCTCGACCAGCCACGAGGTGAGGATATCGGCCCGGACACGGCAGCCCTGCGGGCGGCGATCGGCCCGCGGGCGATCGTGCTCGTCGGCATGATGGGCTCCGGCAAGAGCTCGGTCGGCCGCCGGCTGGCGACGCGGCTGGGCCTGCCCTTCGTCGATGCCGACACCGAGATCGAGACCGCCGCGGGCATGACGATCCCCGAGATCTTCGCGCAACGCGGCGAGAGCGAGTTCCGCGATGGCGAGCGCCGCGTCATCAGCCGCATCCTGGCGACGCGCGCGCCCCTCGTGCTCGCGACCGGCGGCGGCGCCTTCATGAACGCCGAGACACGCGCCCGCATCGCCGATCTCGGCATCTCGATCTGGCTCAAGGCCGAGCCCGAGGTGCTGATGCGCCGGGTCCGCAAGCGCTCCAATCGGCCCCTTCTGCAGACCGCCGATCCCGAGGCGACGCTGCGGCGGATGCTGGCCGAGCGCGAGCCGGTCTATGCGCTCTCCGACCTCACCCTGCTGTCGCGCGACGACCCCCATGATGTCGTGGTGACGGCGGCGCTGGCCGCGCTCGACCGGCATCTGCACACCCCTCCCGACCGGAAGCCCACGCCATGACCACCCCCGCCCCGACGCCCGGCGCCCGGATCACGGTTCCGGTCGCGCTGGAGGGCCGCGCCTATGACATCCAGATCGGCCGCCACCAGCTCTGCGAGGCCGCCGCCCTGATCGCCGCGATGGCGCCGGGCGCCAAGGTCGCTGTTGTCACCGACGAGCGCGTCGGCGCGCTCCACGCCCCGGCGCTGGAGGCCTGCCTGCAGCAGGAGGGCATCGGCTTCACCCGCATCACCGTGCCGCCGGGCGAGGCGACGAAGTCCTATGCCCCGTTCACCGCGCTCTGCGACGCGCTGCTGGCGGCCAAGATCGAGCGCGACGACCTCGTCATCGCGCTCGGCGGCGGCGTGGTGGGTGATCTCACCGGCTTTGCGGCCGCCGTGCTGCGCCGGGGCGTGCGCTTCGTGCAGATCCCGACGACGCTGCTGGCCCAGGTCGATTCCTCCGTCGGCGGCAAGACCGGCATCAATTCGGGCCATGGCAAGAACCTGATCGGCGCCTTCCACCAGCCGGCGCTGGTGATCGCCGACACCGCTTTGCTCGACACCCTCAGCGAGCGCGAGTTCAAGGCCGGCTATGCCGAGGTGGTGAAATACGGGCTGATCGACGACCCCGCCTTCTTCGACTGGTGCGAGGTCAACTGGAGCCGCATCATCGAAGGCGGCCCCGAGCGCGACCATGCCGTCGCCGTCTCCTGCCGCGCCAAGGCGGCGATCGTCGCCCGCGACGAGCGCGAGGAGGGCGACCGCGCGCTTCTCAATCTCGGCCACACCTTCGCGCATGCGCTGGCGCGGCTGACGAATTACGACTCCACCCGCCTCGTCCATGGCGAGGCGGTCGCGATCGGGCTGGCGCTCGCCTTCCGCTTCTCGCAGCGGCTGGGTCTCTGCTCCGGCCAGGACGCGACCCGCGTCGCACGCCATCTCGACGCCGTCGGCCTGCCCTCGACGCTGCAGCAGGTTCCCGGCGGCGCCGGCACGGCGCAGGAGATCGTCGCGGCGATGGGCCAGGACAAGAAGGTCCACCGCGGCGTCCTGACCTTCATCCTCGCCCGCGGCATCGGCCAGAGCTTCATCGCGCATGGCGTCGCGGCGGAGGAGGTCACGGCGTTCATCGAGGGGGAGTTGGCGGGGAATGGGGCGGCCCGATGACGGCCCCGGCCGCATGCGAATTCAGCCGGAGCGCGACGCGTGGCGTTGCTGATGGCGGGCTGGTTTGGGTCGGGAGCGGAACGTGGCGTTGGGAGTTCCGATCATGAGTGATAGCCCCCGGTTCCTCAACGTCGATGTCGACGTTCGTTGCGCGGCCGGCGGTCTCCCGCTGCTGAACCATCTTCGAAATAGATCGGTTCTTTTATGCGAAGAGGACGGCGGCTTTTCGTTCGAAGCGATTGAGCAGCACGACGACGTAGAGGGATGCGTTGCGGCACTCGTAGCCCTCGTACAAGGGCTGCCCACCAGCCTGCTTACAGCATGGAACGCTTGCGAGGATCGCATTTTCGATGTCGGCTTCGAGGCGCCGTCCGGAAAGCATAGCGTAATGGTGGAGCTTCTACCCTCAACCGTGCGGGCGATCAGTGATGTCGGTGCTAAGCTTCGCGTGACCATCTACCAGACCCGTAGTCAGCCTTAGGTCGTGTGGACAAACGGGATTCCCAAATCGGCTGATGTCTGATTCAACGCTGCTTTTTGGGAGGGCAGCGGTGCTTCGCGGGCTTATGAGCGACGCGGAATGGGCGTTCTTCGCGCCTTTCCTGATTGAGAACCGGACGCAGGGCGGGCGGCGGCCCCTGGACCATCGGCGGGTGCTCGACGGCGTGCTGTATGTGACACGCACGGG
>CALRYW010000043.1:0-38243 GCA_943372485.1 Allobosea thiooxidans | reverse complement strand
GGCCCCCCCCCCCCGCCCGCCCCACCGCGCGCGGGGGGAGGGGGAGCGTTCAGGTGCCAGCGCCGTTCCTGCCAAGTGGCAGAGGCAGCCAGATGTTTTGGCCAGATCGCATATCTGGCGCCGACCAACTGTATCGGCCATCCTTGCGATACGCGAAAACACTGCCAGCCCGCCGCGCGAGCGACCATTGTTCGTCGAGAACTTTGTCGTCGTTGGGCCATGTTTGCAGCACGGCGCCGAGGTCGAAGGCAAAGCTGGACGTCCCATTAGTGGGATTGACGTGAACAGATTGCAGGCGCTGGCCATCGAGTTCGGCTGCAGCAGCTTCGATCTTTCCGTCTTCAGATTCCGAATGCGCGATTTCGTCACCGCCAGCGAGACACCGCCAGTTGCAGCAATAAATCCACAGGTGCCATTCGCCAATTGGTCTGATGCTGCGCCTGCGCCTGCGCCGCCACGCCAAGATCGTCGCGCTCGCAGCGGTCGTCGATTCGATCGGCTCACGAATCTGGAGCGAAGGGTCCCCGAATTCGAACGTCAGGAAGCTGCCTTGGCCCTTCTGGACGTTCCAGCATGGCAGTCCCAACAGCGGCGCGAAGACGCTCCCCACCGGATCGGTCTCATCGAGCATGGTCGTTTGATTGTCCATCGAGGTCTGCGAACTCCCCTATTCCAGATCACCGCGTTATTGATCCTGATTATGCAATAATCGACCAACGCAATTGCGCCGGAATGGGCGTACGCGCTTTCGATCGCACACTCCGCCTTGGCGCCCATGCCCCTCATCGATCTCCCCGTTACCGACAGCCTCTTCCCCGGCTTCCGCCTGCTCGACATCACGACCTCGGGTGCGCGCATCCGGGTGCGGACGGGCGGGCGGGGGCCGGCGCTGCTGCTGCTCCACGGCTATCCGCAGACGCATGTGCTCTGGCACAAGCTGGCGGAGCGGCTGAAGGACCGCTTCACGCTGGTCTGCGCCGATCTGCGCGGCTATGGCGACAGCGACAAGCCGCTGACCGACCCCGAGCACTTCCCCTATTCCAAGCGTGCCATGGCGCTCGATATGGCGCAGGTGATGACGGCTCTCGGCCACCCCAGCTTCATGGTCGGCGCGCATGACCGCGGCGCCCGCGTCGCCCATCGGCTGGCGCTCGATCACCCCGAGCGCGTGACCCGGCTCGCCACGCTCGACATCGCGCCGACACGCGAGATGTATGAAGGCACCACCGACGCCTTCGCCCGCGCCTATTGGCACTGGTTCTTCCTGATCCAGCCGGCGCCTTTCCCGGAGCGCATGATCGGGGCCGATCCGGAGGCCTATTGGCGCAAGAAATGCGGTTCGGGCACAGCCGGTCTGAAGCCCTTCGCGCCGGAAGCCCTGGCGGAATATCTGCGCTGCTTTGCCGATCCGCAGACGATTCATGGCAGTTGCGAGGATTATCGCGCCGCCGCCACCATCGACATCCGTCATGACGACGAGGATGGCGGCCGCAGGCTGACGCAGCCGCTGCTGGCGCTCTGGGGCGAGAACGGCATCATCGGCAAATGCTTCGATCCGCTTGCGCTGTGGCGCCTGCGCGCGGAGAACGTCCAAGGCCGCAGCCTGCCCGGCGGGCATTATCTGGCCGAGGAGATCCCCGATCTCGTCGCCGCGCAATTCATTGCCTTCTTCGGAGCCCCATCATGAGCCGCACCAACCGCGTCTATCGCATCGCCGCCATCGCCGGGGACGGCATCGGCAAGGAAGTGATGCCGGAGGGGCTGCGCATCCTCGAGGCGGCCTCGAAAAAATATGGTTTCGAGCTGCGGCTGGACGAGTTCGATTTCTCCTCCTGCGACTACTACGCCAAGCACGGCAAGATGCTGCCCGACGACTGGAAGGACCAGATCGGCGGCCATGACGCGATCTTCTTCGGCGCCGTCGGCATGCCCGCGCAGGTGCCCGACCACATCTCGCTCTGGGGCTCGCTGCTGCTGTTCCGGCGCGAATTCGACCAGTATGTGAACCTGCGTCCGGTCCGGCTGATGCCCGGCGTGCCCGGTCCGCTGGTCGGCCGCAAGCCCGGCGACATCGACTTCTTCGTCGTCCGCGAGAACACGGAAGGTGAGTATTCCTCCGTCGGTGGCCGCATGTATGCCGGCACCGAGCGCGAGATCGTCATGCAGGAGACGGTGATGAGCCGGATCGGCGTCGACCGCGTGCTGAAATACGCCTTCGAACTGGCCATGCGCCGCCCGCGCAGGAAGCTGACCTCGGCGACCAAGTCGAACGGCATCGCGATCACCATGCCCTACTGGGACGAGCGGGTGAAGGAGATGGCGAAGAACTACCCCGATGTGAGCGTCGACCAGTACCATATCGACATCCTGACCGCGCATTTCGTGCTGAATCCGGACCGGTTCGACGTCGTCGTCGCCTCCAACCTCTTCGGTGACATCCTGTCGGATCTCGGCCCGGCCTGCACCGGAACGATCGGCATCGCGCCCTCGGGCAACATCAACCCGACCGGCGATTATCCCTCCCTGTTCGAGCCGGTGCACGGCTCGGCGCCGGACATCGCCGGCCAGGGGGTCGCGAACCCGATCGGCCAGATCTGGTCGGCGGCGATGATGCTCGACCATCTCGGCGAGACGGAAGCCGCCAAGGGCATCGAGGCCGCCATCGAGCGGGCGCTGGGCGATGCCCGCACCCGCACCCGCGACCTCGGCGGCTCGCTGGGCACGGAAGCCGCCGGCAAGGCGGTCGAGCAGGCGCTCGGCTGACGGACTGGGACCCTCGCGCGCCGGCTGCCGTTGGGGGCGAGACGGCGCGCAGACGACGATTTAGCTGCCCCTTGGCCGCTCGGGCCCCTTGCGTTGAGCGGCCCGTGAGGTCACAGGAGGGCGCATCGCCCCGATCGATGAGGAATTGACTGACCAATGGATTTTTCATCCTCCACATTCTGGGTCTCGCTGCTGCAGATCATCTGGATCGACCTGCTGCTGTCGGGCGACAACGCGGTCGTGATCGCGCTCGCCTGCCGCTCGCTGCCCGAGAAGCAGCGCAAGGTCGGCATCTGGCTCGGCGCCTCCGCGGCCATCGGCCTGCGCATCATCTTCGCGCTGGTCGTGACCTATCTGCTGCTGGTGCCCTATCTGAAGATCATCGGCGGCCTTTTGCTGTTCTGGATCGCGGTCAAGCTCGCGCTCGGCGAGGATGAGAGCCATGCCGAGATCGACGGCGGCACCACGCTCTGGCAGGCGGTGCGTACGATCGCCATTGCGGACGCGGTGATGAGCCTCGACAACGTCATCGCCATCGCCGCCGCCTCGCGCGGACATCCCGAACTCTTCATCTTCGGCCTGCTGCTCTCGATCCCGCTGATCATCATGGGCGCGCAGTTCCTCACCGCGATCATCACCCGCTACCCGATCCTGATCTGGATCGGCGCCGCCCTGCTGGGCTGGATCGCGGCCGAGATGATCCTGGGCGACATCGCTGTGCTGCGCTGGCTCGAGGTCAACATGCCGACCTGGATCAAGCCGGTCTCGACGGATGTCAGCGCCATCGGCATCGCCCCGGCGAACATGCCGCACTACGTCACCTCGGTGATCGGCGCCGCGCTCGTCTGCGCGATCGCCTATGTGCTGAAGCAGCGGCGCGGCGGGCACACGGCCGAGGGTTGAGCCGCCCTCCACCTCACCCGATGATCACGATCGCGGCGGCCAGGATGTCCTGGCCGCCGTTTTCGATGGTCCGGCAGACACCGCTCGCGGCCGCGGCTGCGGCGTCGTCCCGCACCGTCAGCCGCCCCTCCGGCGAGAGCGAGATGGCGAAGCTCTCGGGGGTGCGCACGAAACCCGTCCCCAGCGCCTTCACATAGGCCTCCTTGGCGCTCCACAGCCGCGCGAAGGCCAGAGCGTGGCTCGCCGGTTGCTGGGCGAGAAGCCAGGCCGCTTCCTCCGGATGCAGGACGCCCATGGGCGGGGCGGCCGTAGCGTCCACGGCCTCGACATCGACGCCGACCGGCCGATGGGCGAGCGCCACCGCGACGACGCCAGCCCGGGTCGCCAGCGAGAGATGCAGCCCGCTCCCGCGCGGCTGCGCGACCAGGGGCCGCCCGCGCCCGTCATGGCCGATCGCGATCGCCTCTCGCGGCAGGCCGAGTTGCCGCGCCAGGACGCGCGCCGCCACGCCCCGCCGCAGCGCCGAGCGCTCGGGCAGCGTCGCCGGCCGCTCCGGCGTCGCCACCAGCCAGACGGCCGGGAGGTTGGCGGCGATGTCGTCGGGAGAGGAAAGCCAGATCATGGCGGCAGGATAGGCCACGGCGGGGGCGCTCGCCATCGCCCCGGCGCCGCCCTGTGCCAGGCTCATGTGGCCAACCCGCCCGGTGGCGTTGACCTGCGGCCCGCTTCGGCCTTGGAAGGAGCGTCCGTCGCCCGCTCTCGGCGAGGCGGCGCAAGTGCGGCCCGCGACAGGCCTGCGCACAGGGAGAGAACGGGTTCATGGAGGAATCTCCGGCACAGACGAGCGCGGCCGGCATGCGCCTGGGCATGCGCAAAGTCATGGTGCTGGTGCCCGGCGTCGTCGTCTTTGCGGTCGCCTTCGGCGCGGCGGCCGCAGCCAAGGGGCTGAGCCTTTTCGAGACGCTGCTGATGAGCGCGCTGGTCTATGGCGGCATCTCGCAGCTCGTCGCCATGGAACTCTGGCGGCCGGAATGGAGCTGGGGCGCCATCGTCGGGCTCGCCGTCGTCACCGCCACGGTCAATTCTCGGATGATCCTGCAGGGCGCCTCGCTGCAGTCCTGGTTTGCGCCCTATCCGAAGGCGCTGAACGCGCTCCACCTGTTCTTCTTCACCGATGCCAACTGGGTCATCGGCACGCGCTACCGGGCCGAGGGCGGGCGCGATCTCGGTGTCCTGATCGGCGCCGGGCTGCTGCTCTGGGTGGTCTGGATCCTGTTCACCGGCCTGGGCTACTGGCTCGGCGCGCTGGTCTCGGATCCGCGCGCCTTCGGCATCGACCTCGTCATGCCGATCTTCTTCGCGGCGATGATCGTGCCGCTCTGGCGCGGCCGCCGCGCCGCCGTGCCCTGGGTCGCCGCGGGCCTCGCCGCGCTGCTGACGGCCAAGTTGGTCGAGGGCTACGCCTTCATCATCGTCGGCTCTCTGACCGGCGCCGTCATGGGAGCGTTCAGCGATGACGCTGCCTGATCTCGGCTCCGCCAATCTCGGCGCCTGGGGCGCCGTCATCGCGATCCTCGCCATGGCGGTCGCGACCTATCTCTGCCGCATCGCCGGCGTGGTGCTGATGGGCTTCATCCCGCTGACACCGCATGTCCGCCGCGGGCTGGCGGCCCTTCCGGGCTCGATCATCGCCGCCACCGTCCTGCCCCTGATCGAGCGGCTCGGGCTGGCGGCCGGCATCGCGCTGCTGGCCGCGATGGGCAGCATGATCCTGCGTCGCAACGAACTGCTCGCACTCGTCGTCGGCATGTGCGTGATCGCGGGCCTGCGCGCGCTGGGGTTTTGATCCATCACCGCCACCGATCGCTTCCATCACATCCCGTCATCGGGTTGTGCGGGGCTGCATGTTGACGAGGGAAGGTCGGGGGCAGACGGTGCGCGCATCGTCGATCGTGACACACGGGAGCGCCTGATGGCCTGGTATTCGCAGACTTGGACCTGGTTCGAGGGAGAGTGGCACGAGGGCAACCCGCCGATCATGGGGCCGCGCAGCCATGCGACCTGGCAGGGCTCCTCGGTCTTCGACGGCGCGCGCTGGTTCGACGGCCTCGCCCCTGATCTCGCGCTCCACGCCGCGCGCGTGAACCGCTCCGCGACTGCGCTCGGCCTCAAGCCGACCGAGAACGCCGAGACGATCGTCGCCAAGGCGCATGAGGGCATCAAGAAGTTCAAGGGCGACGTCGCCCTCTACATCAAGCCGATGTACTGGGCCGAGGCCGACGGCGTCTCGACCATCATCCCGGACGAGGAGTCGACGCGCTTCTGCCTCTGCCTGTTCGAGGCGCCGATGGGCCTGCCGCCCAACGGGCTCTCGGTGACGCAGGGCGTGTTCCGGCGTCCCACGATCGAGACCGCCCCGACCGACGCCAAGGCCGGCTGCCTCTATCCCAACAACGCCCGCACGCTGCGTGCCGCCAAGGCCGCCGGCTTCGACAATGCGCTCGTGCTCGACATGCTCGGCAACGTCGCGGAGACCGCGACCTCCAACATCTTCCTCGCCAAGGACGGCGTGGTGAAGACGCCGGTTCCCAACGGCACCTTCCTGAACGGCATCACGCGCCAGCGCGTCATCGGCCTATTGCGGCAGGACGGCGTCACGGTCGAGGAGACCAGCCTGCGCTACAGCGATTTCGAGCAGGCCGACGAGATCTTCTCCTCGGGCAACTATTCGAAGGTCGTGCCGGTCGGCCGCATCGACAACCGCCAGCTCCAGCCCGGCCCGCTCTATCGCAAGGCCCGCGAGCTCTACATGGACTTCGCCAGCAGCAAGTCCGCCTGAACATGGCGCGTCTCGTCACAAGGCTGACGCGGCAACTGGGCATCGAGCACCCGGTGCTGTCGGCGCCGATGGCGCTGGCGGCGGGCGGCGCGCTCGCTGCCGCCGTCACGCGCGCCGGAGGCTTAGGGTTGATCGGCGGCGGCTATGGCGACGGTGATTGGCTCGAGCGGGAGTTCGCCCAGGCCGGCAACACCCGCACCGGCTGCGGCTTCATCACCTGGTCGCTGGCCAAGCAGCCGCATCTGCTGCCGGCCGCGCTGGCGCATCGCCCTGCCGCGCTGATGCTCTCCTTCGGTGATCCCGCGCCCTTTGCCGCGGAGATCGCGGCGGCCGAGATCCCGCTGATCTGCCAGTGCCAGTCGCTCGACCATGTCCGCCAGGCGCTCGCTGCCGGGGCGGCGATCATCGTCGCGCAGGGCGGCGAGGCCGGTGGCCATGGCCACCGCCGCGCGACCTTCCCTTTCGTGCCGGAGGTCGCCGATCTGCTGGCGCGCCAGAGCCCCGACACGCTGCTGCTCGCGGCGGGCGGCATCGCCGACGGGCGCGGCCTCGCGGCCTCGCTGATGCTGGGCGCCGACGGCGTGCTCGTCGGCACCCGCTTCTGGGCGAGCCGCGAGGCGCTGGTTCATGACAGGCAGCAGGAGGCCGCGCTGGCCGCCACCGGCGACGGCACGGTGCGCACCTCGCTGCCCGACATCGCGCGCCGGCTCGACTGGCCGAAACCCTTCGACATCCGCGTCGCCGCCAACGCCTTCACCACGCGCTGGGCCGGCCGCGACGAGGCGCTGAAGGCGGCGATCGAGCAGGAGGCCCCGGCCTATCGCGAGGCCTTCGCGGCCGGCGATCCCGACAATGCCGCCGTCATCGTCGGCGAGGCAGTGGGTCTGGTCGCCGATGTGCCGGGGGCCGGCGAGATCGTGACGCGCATGGTCGACGAGGCGGCGACGCTGCTGGGCGAGCGGGCGCGGGGCTTCGTGGGCTGAACCCGCAGATTGTTGCCGGCTACCGCAGCAGCCGGACCGTCCCCGAGACCTTCAACCCGATGCCGAGCACCGCCGCGTAGAGCAGGGCGGCGAGCAGGCTCACGGTTGCCACCGCGACGAGCCGGGGTTCGTGGGGGAAGCCGGCGGTCGCCGCGAGCAGGGAAGGCGCCGCGAAGCGTGCTGCCACGCCGGCGACGAGCGCCGCTGCGAGCGTGACCGCGACCAGCACCCCAAGCCGCGGATCCGGCTTCGCCCAGCCGCGCCGGATGCCGAGGACGAACAGGGTCGCGACATTGATCCAGGCGCCGGCTGCGGTTGCCAGTGCCAGCCCGGCCGCGCCGAAATCGCGCCACAACAAGAGCTTGAGCGCGACATTGGCGCCGATGGCGGCGAGCGAGACGAACATCGGCGTCGTCGTGTCGCCGCGCGCCTGGAAGGTCGAGACCTGGGTGCGGATCAGCACGATCGCCGGCAGCCCGACCGCATAGGCCAGCAGCACCGCCCCCGCCGCCTGGCTCGCCGCCGCGTCGAAACGCCCGCGCTCGAACAGCGCCGAGACGATCAGTTCGGGGATCGCGAGGAAGGCCGCCGCGAAGGGCGCCGCCGCCACCACCGTCAGCGCGATCGCCCGGTTCTGGGCCCGGTCGGAGCCGGCCTCGTCGCCGGCCGCGATCAGGCGGCTCATCGTCGGCAAGAGCACGGTGCCGACGCCGATGGCGATCACGCCGATCGGGAGCTGGTAGAGCCGCTCGGCATAATACAGCGCGGCATAGGCCCCGGCCGGCAGCAGCGAGGCGATGATCGTGTCGGCGAAGAGCGCGATCTGCACCCCGGCCGAGCCGATCACGGCGGGCCCGAACGCCTTGAGGAAGCTCTTCACATCGGCATCCAGCCGCGGCCGGGTCAGGGCAGAGGCGACGCCGGCGCGGCGTGCGGCGAAGCTGAGCAGCAGCCATTCCAGCAGGCCGGCGGCCGCCATGCCCCAAGCCGCGGCATAGGCCGCGTTTGGAAACAGGAAGGCAACTGCGAGTGCCGCGACCAGGCAGAGATTCATCAGGACCGGGGCCGCAGCGGCGGCCGCATAGCGGTCGACCGCGTTGAGATTGGCCGAGAGCAGCGTCACCATCGTGATGAAGAGGAGGTAGGGGAAGGTGATGCGCGTCAGCGCAACCGCCAGATCGAAGCGCTGCGGATCATTCGCGAAGCCCGGCGCCAACAGCCGAACGATTTCGGGCATGAAGGGCAGGGCGATCGCCAGCAGGACGAGCTGGACGATCAGGTTCAGGCTGAAGACGCGGTTGGAGAACAGTGCCGCGGCCGCCTCGCCGGCCTGCTCGCGAATCCGGGTATAGGCCGGGATATAGGCTTGGTTGGTCGCGCCCTCACCGAAGATCGCGCGGAAATGGTTGGGCAGCCGCAGCGCCACCGAGAACGCGTCCATCAGCGCGCCCGCGCCCAGCACGGCGGCCAGCACGATGTCGCGCAGGAATCCGGTGATCCGCGAGAGCAGGGTGAAGCCGCCGACGGAGAGGATTTTGCGAAGCATCGGGGCGAGACGGCTTTTCTCTCCACCCCGCGCGGTCATCCCGAGCGGAGCGCAGCGAAGACCCGGGATCCATGCCGGAGCCTCAAGAGGAAACGCTCCGGCATGGATCCCGGATCGACGCGGCTGCGCCGCTTGTCCGGGATGACCGCACAGGTCCGCCGGAAAATCGCAAGCGAAACAGGCCGCCTACATCCCAGATCGGAACGTCAGCGTCTACCGGATCAGCGGCGGCAGCGCGTCGCCGCGCGGATGGTCGACGGTGCGGGCGTCGAAGCCGACACGCTCGCCGATCAGGTAGAGCGGCCGGCGCTTCACCTCCGCGAAGATGCGCCCGACATATTCGCCGATCATGCCCAGCGAGACGAGCTGGATACCGGAAAAGAACATGATCGAGACGATCAGCGAGGGGAAGCCGGGCAGGTCGGTGCCGAAAAACAGCGTGCGCAGGACAAAGAACAGCGCCGTCACTGCCGCCATCACGGCGATGACGACGCCGGCCCAGGTCGCGATCTTCAGCGGCACAGTCGAGAAGGACGAGAGCCCATCGAAAGCGAAGGAGAACAGCTTGCGGTAGCGGAACTTCGAGACGCCGTGCTCGCGCTCGGCGACGTCGAAGGAGACCCCGGTCGAGCGAAAGCCGACCCAGGCGTACAAGCCCTTTGAAAAGCGCGCCCGCTCCGGCAGCGCCCGCAGCGCATCGACCACCTTGCGGTCGAGCAGGCGGAAATCGCCGGCGCCTTCCGGCAGCTCGGTTTCGCCGAAGCGGGCGAAGAGCCGGTAGAAGGCCTTGGCGAAATTGCGCTTCAGCCGGGTTTCGGCGTCGCGGTCCGAGCGCTGGCCATAGACGTTGAGATAGCCCTCGCGCCACTTCTCCAGGAAGAGCAGGATCGTCTCCGGCGGATGCTGGAGATCGGCATCCATGATCACCACCGCGTCGCCCGAGGCATGGTCGAGCCCTGCCGCGATGGCGATCTCCTTGCCGAAATTGCGGCTGAACGAGACCGCGCTGACGCGCCGGTCCTGTGCCGCCAGCAGCCGCAGCACCGCAAGCGTGCCGTCCTGGCTGCCATCGTCGACGCAGACCAGCTCCCAGGAGGTCACGGCGCCGTCGAGCACCTGTTTCAGCCGCTCGAGCAACAGCGGCAGATTCTCGGCCTCGTTGTGCACGGGAACGACGATCGAGAGCTCCGGCCGGCTGGAGTGGCCGCGCGGTGCGGGCGAAGCGGAAGGGGGCTGCATCTCGGACACGCGGTTGACCTCTCGGCGGCTTCGCCGGCGCGGTCCCTTCGATGCCGGACGATGCCGGGATGACGGGGCCTGTGCGGAACCGTAAAGCTTGCGGGCGCTCTTAGCGCAAGGCGCCTGAACAGAGGACAACAAACCGGCATGGCGAGCGGATTTGTTTTATGCGCCGACGATTTCGCGCTGACCGAAGGGGTCAGCCGCTCGATCCTGGCGCTGCTCGAAGCCGGCAGGCTTTCGGCGGCGGGCGCGATGACCAACCGCCCACATTGGCGCGGCTTCGCGGCGGCGTTCGGCGCGCTCGCCGACAGGGCCGATCTCGGCCTGCACCTCAACCTGACCTGCGCGGCCCCGCTCGGCGCGATGCCGCGGCTGGCGCCGGGCGGCGAATTGCCGGCGCTGCGCGATCTTGCACGGGCTGCCGCCACCTCGCCGACGGTCCGGCACGAGATCGCCGCGGAGATCGCCCGGCAGCTCGATGCCTTCGAGGGCGGGCTCGGCCGCCTGCCGGACTTCATCGACGGGCACCAGCATGTCCATGTGCTGCCAGGCGTGCGCCGCGCGCTGTTCGATGCCGTGTCGAAGCGCTATCCGAAGGGCACTCTCTATCTGCGCGATCCGCACGACTCGCCGGTCGCCATCCGCGCCCGCGGCGTCGCTGTCGGCAAGGCCCTGACCATCTCCGCCCTGGCGCTGGGGTTCCGGCATGCGGCGCTGCGGCGCGGCTTCCCCGTCAATCGCGGATTCTCCGGCGTCGCTCCCTTCGATCCGGCACGAGACTTCGCAGCCGACCTGCAGCGTTTCCTGCTGCGGCCCGGCCCCGCGCATCTGGTGATGTGCCATCCGGGCTTCATCGACGACGAGTTGGCCCGCCTCGATCCGGTCGTGGCGACGCGGCCGGTCGAGCATGCGGCGCTGATGGCCTTCGAGCCGCAGGGACTGACGATGGTCCGCTTCGCCGGCCTCGCCTGAGCAACTGCGCAAGCCATTCCTTAACCAAACCGGCGCTACACTCCGGTTGGGTGGTTTCGATGGCCTTTGCAGCCAGGCGAGACGCATGCGGGGACTGTGCCGGACATGATGTCGTTCAAGCGAGCGGTGACCACCGAAGCCGCCGCGCAGACACCCGCGCCGACCCGTCGCTGGGGCCGCTCGCTCAGCAGCCAGATCGCCGTCGCGGCGGTGGCGATCGTCGCCGTCGCGATCACCTTCGTGGTCATCGCCGTATCGCAGTACAACGACGCCAAGAACCGGGCTGATCTGGACCAAAAGATCACGGCGTTCAGCAAAATGGTCGCCAGTACGTCGCTGCCCCTGATTTCGGCGCGGGATACGACCGCCTTGAGCTACATGCTGCAGTCGCTGCGAAGCGACCCGGACTTCGATGCGGGCTTCGTCGCCGACGAAGTCATCGCCTTGGGAAGCTCCGGCCGCACGGACGAGTCCCGTCTGGCGCTTTCGCCGAATCGGCTCGCCGAGATCATCGGCCGCGAACCCTGGGACATCATGAGCGAGCAGGCGTCGTTGAGGCTCGAAGACAGCGCCTTCATCACGCAGATCGATGCCGTCAGGGTCGGCAACCAACAGAAGCCGATCGGCTATGTCGCGCTGCGCTTCGACAAGTCGCGCCTGCTCGAACGGGTCCAATTCGAGCACACCGCCACCCTTGGCTTCGGCGTCCTGATCCTGCTCGTGCTCGGGCCGCTGCTCTGGGTCTCGCTGGCGCGGACGATGAAGCCGCTCAAGAGCATGACCCGGGCGATCGTCAGCATCTCGGATGGCGAACTCGACACGCCGATCGACGCGATCACGCGCCGCGACGAGATCGGTGCCATCGCCCATGCGCTCGGCGTGCTCAAGCTGCGGCTGGCGGAGCGGGCGGCCCTGCAGGAGAAGCAGCATGTCAGCGAGGCCGAGCATCGGCAGCACCAGCAGCGCGTCGACGAGGCGATCGGCCTGTTCCGCGGCGGGGTCGGCGTCGCGCTCGAAGCCTTCAAGAGCAATGCGGACCGCATGAGCGAGGCCTCCGATGGTCTCGCCCGCGTTGCCGCCGAATCCTCGGAAAGGGCTGCGCGCGCCGCCCGTAACGCCCATGACGCCTCGGGCAATGTCGAGAACGCCGCCCAGGCGGCCGAGGAGATGGGCGCCGCCATTCGCGAGGTCGAATTCCAGATCCGGCGCGTGCGGACCGAGATCGTCGAGGCGGCCTCGATCTCGCGGGAGACCGCGAGTTCGGTGCGCGCGCTCGACGAAACCGCGCGCGCCATCGGCGAGGTGGTGAACCTGATCCGCGACATCGCCGCCCAGACCAACCTGCTCGCCCTCAACGCCACGATCGAGGCGGCGCGTGCGGGCGAGGCTGGGCGCGGCTTCGCCGTCGTCGCCTCGGAGGTGAAGAGCCTGGCCTCCCAGACCGCCGACGCGACCGATCGCATCGTCGCGCAGGTGGGGGCCATCCAGAGCGCCACCGGCCAGGTGGTCGGATCGATCCAGACCATCGCCGAACGCATGAATGCGATCGAGAACTTCGCCAATTCGGTCGCGGTCTCGATCGAACAGCAGGCGATCGCCACCGGCGAAATCGCCTCGGGCGTGGCGATGGCGAGTTCGTCGGCACTCTCGGTCTCGAGCGACCTCAGCGTCCTCGCCGATTCGGTCGAGGAGACCGGGCGCTCGGCCGAGGAGGTGCGCGGCGCCGCCGGCGAGGTCGCCGCCCAGGCGCTGCAGCTGCGCACGACGGTCGACCAGTTCCTGCAGAGCGTCGCCGCCTGAGTGTCGCCAAAGCGTATCCGATCGTCTCTGCGGACACGAAAAACGGGGCCGCGAGGCCCCGTTCGTTGGTGATGCGGTCGAACCGCGCTCAGGCCTGGGCGGCGGCGTCGTACATTTCGGCCACATACTCCCAGTTCACCAGGCTCTCGAGGAAGGCCTTGAGATAGTCGGGGCGGCGGTTGCGGTAGTCGATATAGTAGGAGTGCTCCCAGACGTCACAGCCGAGGATCGGGCTCGCGCCGTTGACCAGCGGGCTCTCGCCATTGGGGGTCTTGGAGACCGCGATCTTGCCGCCCTTGACCTCGAGCCAGGCCCAGCCCGAGCCGAACTGGCCGACGCCGGCGGCGACGAAATCTTCCTTCATCTTCTCGACCGAGCCGAAGGAGTCGACGATCGCCTTCTCCAGCGTGCCGGGGATCGCACCGCCGCCATTGGGCTTCATCCACTTCCAGAAGTGGAGGTGGTTGTAGTGCTGGCCGGCATTGTTGAACACGGCCGCATTCTTGCCGTGCGAGGCCTTGACGATCTCCTCGAGCGACTTGCCCTCGAATTCCGTGCCCTTGATCGCATTGTTGCCGTTGATGACATAGGCAAGGTGGTGCTTGTCGTGGTGGAACTCCAGCGTTTCCTTCGACATGAAGGGCTGCAGCGCATCATGGGCGTAGGGCAGGTCGGGAAGGGTGAAGGTCATGGGGGCCTCTCCGTGGCTGGCAAATCGCGTGGACTGAGAATGGCTTGCCGCCAGGCGGCCTGGGCAGGGTGGTCCCCGGTGGGGGCGCCCGCCATTCGCCTCGTTAGTTAAGCCTCCGCCGCCTCCCCGGCAACCGCCGCCCCGCGGAAGCAGCCCGCCGCGCCCTGCGCCTTTGCGCCTCACTCCCGCCTGAATCGGCGCGCTTAGCGAAGACCGGAATTGAAACGCTCTCTTATTCAATACGTTACATGATGGCAGCATCGTCCGGTCGCTGAACGACCGGATCAACGAATTGCCGGAATTGCTTTCGGGCATTGGGCCGAGGACGCGTCTTTGATCATTTTCTTCATCTTGCTGGGGCTCGGCTTCGTTGGCGGCGGCGCGGTCGCGATCGTCGATGGCCTGCCCTACATGGTCCTCGAGCGTGGCTTCACCCAGGTCATCATCGGCACGGTGGTGGCCGTGGCGGGCGTGATCCTGCTCGCCCTCGCCTGGGTTCTCGTCGAAATGCGGCGCCTGAAGGGCAGCCTCTCCAATGCCGCGATGGCGATGTCGCTGGCCTCGATGGCGGGTGGGGCGACGGCGGCGCCGGACCATGCCACCGCAAAGCCACAGGCCGCGGCCGACGGGATGGGGCGGGCGGTGCCGGGACTGGCGGCCGCCGGAGCCCTCGTGGCGGCCGGCATTGCGGAGGCACGGCCTGCTGCTGCCGAATCGCCGGAGACGCCATCGGAAGCCCCGGCGCATCCCGATCTCTTCAGCGCCGAACTGTCGAAGGTGTTTGCCGAGCCGAAGCCGGTCTCTCCGGACGACGCCGACACGGCCCAGGGACGACTCGACGCGCTGCCGACCCTCGACCCGTTCCGCGCGATGGGTGAGCGTGCCGAAGCCGAGCCCGAACTGCCTCTGCTGATGACGGAGCCGGTGCCCGCCATCGTCCTCCCGCCCGTTCCGGAATTGGCTTTCGAGGCCGAGGAGCCGGGCGAGGCCGAACCGGTTCCCGAGGGGGATGATGCCGCCGAGACGCGGACGCAGGACGCGTTGGAGCCGGAGCCGAGTGCGACGGACCGGCCTGCATCCGATGTGCCGCCGCCGCCTCTGGCCTCCGATATCGACGATCCGCTCACGCCCGAGCCCCGGGCAATGCTGGGTGACGTGCGCGATGACGAGTTCGACCGGTTGCGCGAGAGCCTCGCCGATCTGGGGCTCGGCACGCGCCCCTCGGGTGGTCGGATCGAACCCTCCTTGGAGGGATCCGACGGGCCGGCCGTGGTCCGGCAGGACGAGATCGAGGCCGCGTCGAGCTGGATGGAGCCGGCGCTGGGCCGCCGGGTGAATTGGTCCGAGCCGCCGGAGGCTCCGGGGCGTCCGCCCGAGCGGGAGGCCGCATCGGCCGGCCTGTCCGAGCCATCCTGGCCGGTGCTCGATTCCGCGGATCGTTCGGTGCCGGCCTGGCCGCCGCAGACGAGCACTGCGCCGGAGCCGCCCCTCGACGAGGCGGAGGCCTCACCCGCCGAACCGACGGCCTTGGAGCCGACCGAGCCGGCGGAACCGGAGCCCGCGGAGCTGCCGCCTGCAGCCTCCGACGAAGGCATCGTCGGGGCCTATCAGGTCGGCGAGGCGCATTTCACCATCTATGCCGACGGCTCGATCAAGGCCCGCACCCCCGATGGCGATTACAGCTTCGCCTCGATGGATGAACTCAAGATCTATCTCGCCAGCGAGAAGACCCGCCTCGGCGCCTGACCGCGACCGCGACCGCGTCCGGGGTCAGGCGTCGGCATCGGCCTCCGGCCAGCCTTCGCCGACGGCCCGGATCGCGAAGGCATAGGCCAGTGCGGTCTCCTTGAGCGAGTCGAAGCGCCCCGCGGCGCCGCCATGTCCGGCGTCCATGTTGGTGTGCAGCAGCACCGGCCCGCCGCCGGTCATCGTCGCGCGCAGCCGGGCGACCCATTTCGCCGGCTCCCAATAGGTCACGCGCGGATCGGTCAGCCCCCCCATCGCCAGGATCGGCGGATAGGCCTGGGCCTTGATGTTGTCATAGGGCGAATAGCTGCGGATCGTCTGGAAAGCGGCGATGTCGCGGATCGGATCGCCCCATTCGGGCCATTCCGGCGGCGTCAGCGGCAGCGTGTCGTCGAGGATCGTGTTCAGCACGTCGACGAAGGGCACTTCGGCGACGATGCCGGCGAAGAGGCGAGGGGCCATGTTGGCGACCGCCCCCATCAGCATGCCGCCCGCGCTGCCGCCCTCCGCGACGATGCGGCCGCGCACGGTGAAGCCGCCATCGGCCAGCGCCTCGGCCGCCGCGATGAAATCGGTGAAGGTGTTGGTCTTCTTCTCGCGCTTGCCGTCGAGATACCAGCGCCGGCCCTTGTCGGTGCCGCCCCGGACATGGGCGATGGCATAGACGAAGCCGCGATCGACGAGGCTCAGCGGTCGCGTCCGGAACGAGGCCGACATCGCCGAGCCGTAGGAGCCGTAGCCGTAGAGCAGGCAGGGCGCCGAACCGTCGAGCGGCGTGTCGGCGCGATGCAGGATAGAGACCGGCACCTCCTCGCCGTCCCGGGCCTTGGCGAAGATCCTCCGCACCCGGTAGTCGGCCGGATCATGGCCTGAGGGGACCTCCTGCCGCTTCAGCAGAACGCGCACGCCGCTGGCCATGTCGTAGTCATAGGTTTCGGCCGGGCGCGCCATCGAGGCGTAGATGAAGCGCAGCGTCTCGGTCTCGAACTCATAGCCGGCGTCGAGCCCCAACCCATAGGCCTCCTCGTCGAAGGCGATGCTGCTCTCGGTTCCCGTTGCCATGTCGCGGATGACGAGGCGCGGCAGCCCGTTCTCGCGCTCCAGCCGGATCAGCCGGCCCTGCAGGCACAGATGGCTCAGGATCAGGCAGCCCGGCCGATGCGCAACGAGATCGTGCCAGTTCCCGGGGCTCGGATCGGCCACCGGCGCGGTCACGATCTTGAAATCCTCGGCGCCGTCGGCGTTGGTGCGGATGAGCAGCGCGTCGCCGAGATGGTCGACGTCGTATTCGCGGCCGACCGTCCGGGGCGCGATCGTCACCGGCACCGCGTCGGGCACGGTCAGGTCGAGCAGCCGGATCTCCGAGGTCTCGTGGTCGTTGATCGAGATCAGCAGGAAGCGGCCGGACTGGGTCTCGTCGATATCGACGAACATGCCGGCATCGCTCTCCTCGTGCAGCAGGATGTCCTGGTCGGCGCTCTCGCCCAGGCGGTGGCGCAGCACCCGGGACGGGCGGTGATCGGCATCGACCCCGACATAGAAGAAGGCGCGGCTGTCGGCCGCCCAGACGACCTCTCCGGTCGTGTCGGGCACGACGTCGGGCAGGTCCTCTCCGGTGGCGAGGTCGCGCACGCGGATCCGGTGCAGCTCGGAGCCCGCCTCGTCGGCACTCCAGGCGAGCAGGCCGTGGTCGGGGCTGTGCGCGGCGTCGCCGAGATCGAAGAAGTCCTTGCCGTCCGCGAGCTTGTCGGCATCGAGCATGATCGTCTCGCGGCCCTTGCCCGAGCGCGGCTTGCGGCAGATCAGGGGATGCTCGCCGCCCTTCCGGTAGCGCGAATAGTAGAGATACGGCCCGTCGGGCTGCGGCACGCTGCTGTCGTCTTCCTTCAGGCGCCCGCGCATCTCCTTGACCAACTCGCGCTGCAGCATGCGCGTCGGCGCCATCAGTGCCTTGGAATAGGCGTTCTCGGCTTCGAGATGCCGGCGGATATCGGCCGGAAGCGCCTGGGGGTCGCGCAGCACCTCTTTCCAGTTGGGCGCCCGCAGCCAGTCGTAATCGTCCTGCAGGGTGACGTTGTGAACATGTGTCGTTTTGGTCCGCACGTCGGCGCGCGGCGCGCTGACCCGTCTGGTGGCACTGCTTGTGGAGCCGGGGCGGGAGTTCGAGCGCATCGACGACGGTTCCTTCAGGCGGAGGCTTCGACAGGTAGAGAGCGGCCGCGCGACTGGCAAGATCATGCCGGAGCGGCAGATGCGCCTCCCGCAGCGGTGCCGATACCATGATCATCTGGCCAGCCGGCAATATTTGGAACGGATAAATCGTATTCGCGGCCATTCGGTCGCTTGCGGGTGCCTAGGTCATCGACTACAGGGAGCGTAACGATCCGCCGTGATCGCGTCTGAGTCGTGAGTGTTCGGGTGCTCTTGGTCGGGATCGCACAAGGCGTTCACAGCAGTAATGCCTTCCACAAACGTATCATCTCGCCGACTGTATCAGGGAGTGGCGCCGCCATGGCAGACAACGAAGGATCGGATTACATCGAGCTGACGGCGGATATCGTCTCGGCCTATGTTTCGAACAACTCTGTTCCGGCGTCGGATCTGCCTGCGCTGATCAACGATGTTCACGCGGCCCTGAGCCGTGTCGTCAGCGGTGTCGCCCCCGTGGCGCCGGCCGAGGCACCGCGTCCGGCGATTCCGGTGAAGAAGTCGATCACGGCCGATTACCTGATCTGCCTCGAGGACGGAAAGAAGTTCAAGTCGCTCAAGCGCCATCTGCGCACGCAGTACAACATGTCGCCCGAGCAGTACCGCGAGAAGTGGGGCCTGCCGCCGGACTACCCGATGGTGGCGCCGAACTATGCCGAAGCCCGGTCGCAGCTCGCCAAGAAGATGGGCCTGGGCCAGCAGCGTCGCAAGCGCCGCTGAGGCGCGCGCCCTCCGGAAGGGGGCTCGTGAGGTTTTCGAGAAGCCGCCGGTTCGCCGGCGGCTTTTTTCGTGTCCGGCCCCGGCTCCGGGGATAGCGCGCCCTTCGCTGCGAAGACACTTGTCATAGGAATAAATTCATGCATTGCTGATCGTCATCGTCGGCCGCCGGCCGGTATCAGGCAAAGAACAAACAATGAACATGACCAGAGCTGACAGGAGTGATCCGCTGCGCCAGGCCGCCTGCGCACGCCTGGCCGAGGTGGCGGTGGCCGCGACCGCCCATCTCTCCGCCGAGTTCCTGCGTACCCCCGGGAGGGGGCGCCCTCGTGCGGCGCTGGCCCGCCAGACGGCGATGTACCTCGCCCATGTCGCCTTCGGACTGACCCTGAGCCGGGTCGGCATCTGCTTCGGCCGGGACCGGACGACGGTGCGCCATGCCTGCGCACGGATCGAGGACCGCCGCGACGACCCCACCGAGGAGTTCGCCCTCTCGGCGCTCGAGGCCGGGCTGCTGGCGCTGACAGGCGCGCTGGGGGCCATGCCGACAGAGGAGGTTCGCCCGTGACGGTGCCGGAGACCAAGGAGGGCATCGCGGCAGCCGCGGTCCGGCTGCAGCGGCATCTGGCCCAGCCGGGCGCCTTTGCCCGGCTCTCGCCGCTCGGCTGCGGGCGGATCGGACTCTACCGCGGCGGTGGGGGCGCGACGCTCGGGGCCGGGTTCGTCCCGAAGGAGGCGGCCGATGCCCTCGCCGCGCAAGGCCATGCGGTCTGGACCGGGCAGGGGGAGGCGCGACGCCTGCTGGCGGCGCAAACGCCGTCGGCGGATCGCCCCGCCATCGTCCCGGCCATGATCGAACGCGACGGCCGCTCCGAGACCGTGATGCTCAACACGCGCGAGAGCCCGCTGCTGTGGCTGCATCGTCGGCCGGGCCGGGACGGCAAGCCGCAGATCTCGGACGAGGAATTCGCCGCCGGCGAGCGCTTCCGGGCCGACTGGACGCTCGCGCGCCTGATGCCGCGCACCACCATGAACTGGGATGCGTCGCTGGCGCCCGACGGTCGCGGCGCCGGAAGTCGCGGGCCGGCGGCGGCCTCCGATTCCGCGCTGGCGGCGCGTCAGCGCGTCCGGCTGGCCTGCGACCGGCTCGGGCCGCAACTCTCGGGGCTGGTGATCGACGTCTGCGGCTTCCTCAAGGGGCTCGATGCGGTCGAGCGTGAGCGTGGCTGGCCGGCCCGCTCGGCCAAGGTGGTGCTGCGCCTCGCGCTGGAGGCCCTGGTCACGCATTACGGCCTCGGGGCGACGCGCGGGCCGGCGCGGACCCGGCCATCCGTCTGGCGGGAGGAGGGCGCACGGCCCGCCATCATGACAGGCCAGGCCGGCTGAGGCCGGTCGGTTCAGCTGGCCGCGGCCTCGCGCGCATCGGATTTGATCCGCTCGATCATCGAGCGGACGCCGTTCGAGCGCTGCGGCGTCAGATGCGCCGCCAGCCCCAGCTTCTCAAAGGTGGCGAAGGCATCGGTCGCGATGATCTCGGCGGCGGTGCGGCCGGAATAGATCGCCAGCGTCAGCGCCACCAAGCCGCGCACGATATGGGCGTCGCTGTCGCCGCGGAAGGACAGCCGCGTCTGCGGGCCCGGTCCCGCTTCGGCCTGCGAGTCCAGCCAGACCTGGCTGGCGCAGCCGCGCACCTTGTTGGCCTCGTTATGGGCTTCCTCCGGCAGGGGATCGAGGCTCTTGCCGAGTTCGATCAGGTAGCGGTAGCGGTCGTCCCACTCCTCGAGCAGGTCGAAATTGGCGACGATCTCGTCCAGGCTGGTGCTCATGGCCTCTCTTCGGCGTGTCGCGTGACGTCGTCAAGCGCGCCGTGGCCGCCGGCCTTGCGGCGTGTCAGCGCGTCGTATGCGCGGCTCGCAGTTCCCGGCCCGTCGCGGCCGCCGCCGCCATCTCGATCAGGCGCTGGCGCGTTTCGGGGTCGAGCCCGGCGAAGATCTGGGCCGCTTCCCGCGCCGCGGTGAGGCTCGACATCGCGGCGGGCGCATCGACGCGGGGCAGGCTGGCTGCAACCCTGCGCGCCGTCGCGGCGGCGTCATGCTCCTGCGAACGCTCGCCGTGAACGGGCGAGTGCAGCGCGATCACGCCGATCACCGCCAGACTGCGCAGGATATAGGCCATCGGAACCCCGTCTCGACAGAGGCTCGCCCGAGCCTCAACCCATCCGAAGCATAGCGCGGGGTCCGGAAAAATCGCGTCATTCGCGACGGTCAAAGGCCGCGGGCGATCTTCAGCTTCCGTTCACCCTGCCGACAAACAACGGAACTGTCGCGCTGCCGTAACGTCGGTCAGGTCAAGATGCTGAAAAGACGAGAGAATACCGACCTTTCGGGGGGCTGCGCAGGAGGCGGTGCGGCTTGGCTTTAAGGCCCGCTTAAACCGCGCTGGCGACAGTGGCCGCAAGCGAGCGAACGGCTCGCGGCGATCAGGCGTTGCGTTCCCCATGAAGTTGCAGGCGGTCAGGACACAGGTGGCGGCGATGGTGCACGCATCCGTGCTGCCCCATTCGCTGGAGCGCATGCGGCATGAGCGCTTCATCCTGACGCGCCTGCTCGTCGGCGCCGTCGCGCTCGGCCTGACACCGGCCTATCTCGCCTGGCGCGGGACGCTCGGCATGCTGGAGACGGCGATCCTCGTGGCGGCGGCCCTGCCGCTGCTGGCGGTCGTCACCCTCTCGCGGACCGGCCGGCTCGACATCGCCCATTGTCTCTCGGCGGCGGCGCTGGCGCTGTTCATCGCCGCGCTCGCCGGAATGACCGGGGGCGCCGCGTCTCCGCTCCTGCTCTGGCTTGCCGCCGTCCCGGCGGAAGCCATGTTCTTCGGCGCGCGCGCCTATGTCGCGCGGGCCGGCGGCATCGCCGCGGTCGCCCTGGTCGGCGTCATGCTGCTCGACCATGCCGGCATCGTCGCCGGACAGGCCGAATGGTCGCGCGAAATGATGCCGGTTCTGGTCATGCTCGCCATCCTGCAGGCGATGGCGGTTGCCGTCGGCTTCCTGCTGCGGCGGCGCGAGGAACTGCGCGAGCACCGGGCGGCCGACCAGCGGGCCCAGCTCCTGCTCGACCATGTCGGCGACCTCGTCACCTGGCACGATGTGAATGGTGCCGTCGTCTTCGCCAATGCGGCGGCCCGCAGCCTCGCCGGAGCTGAGCCGCGCGACCTGCATGGACGCGGCCTGTTCGAGCGCGTCCATGTCGCGGACCGCCCGCTCTTCCTGAAGGCGCTCAGCGATGCCGCCCATGGCAGCGGTTCCGCCACGGCCTGTTTCCGCACGCTGTTCATGCCGCAGGACGGCGAGCGCCAGCATCCGGTCTCACGCTGGCTCGAGATGCAGGCCCGCCGCATCGAGACCGTCGCGCCCGGCGACAGCGCCGCCGTGGTCTGCGTCACGCGCGACATCACCGCCCGCCGCGCCCACGAAGAAGAGCAGGCTCGCGACCATGCCGAGGCCGTCAAGGCCAGCGACGTCAAGGGCCGCTTCCTCGCCACGGTCAGCCACGAGCTGCGCACGCCCCTCAATGCGATCATCGGCTTTTCCGAGATGCTGACCCATGAGGGCCAGCCCTGGCTCGATGCCGACAAGCGGCTCGATTATGCGCGGATCATTCACAGCTCGGGCCATCACCTGCTCGACGTCGTCAACACGCTGCTCGACATCTCCAAGATCGAGAGCGGGACGATGACGATCGACCAGGAGCCGCTCGATCTGACCGAGATGACGCGCGACTGCCAGGCGCTGATGACGCTGCGGGCGGAGGCCGGCGGCATCGACCTCGAGCGGGTCGCCGGGCCCGATCTGCCGCTGGTTCAGGCCGACCGCCGCGCCCTCAAGCAGGTCGTGATCAACCTGCTCTCCAACGCGATCAAGTTCACCCCTGCCGGCGGTCGCGTCGTGCTCGCGGTGGTGCGGGACGGCGATGTCGTCGACCTCTCCGTATCGGACACGGGCATCGGCATCTCCGCCCAGGACCTGCCGCGCCTCGGCGATCCCTTCTTCCAGGCCAAGGGCTCCTATGACCGCGCCTATGAGGGCACGGGCCTCGGCCTCTCCGTCGTGCGCGGGTTGGTCGGCCTCCATGGCGGGCGGCTCACCATCGAGAGCGCGCCGGGTGTCGGCACGCGGGTCTCCGTGCGCCTGCCGGTCGGTGGCGTCGCCGACGCCTCGCAGCCGGTCCGGATCGCAACCTTCGCCAGAGCGCCGCGCCGGGGCCTCGAAAGCAAGACACCCTTCCGTCTGACCGCCTGACAGCAGAGCCAGCCGCATGTCCACGATCGCCGCCCGCGCCCATTCCAGCGTCTCGCTCTCCGCTCCCGTTCGGCGAGCGGCGCCCTCGGCTCCCCCGGCGCGCCGCAAGGCGGGTTGGCTCGGCCGTGTCGGCCGGCTGGCGCTGCGTCGCCCCGGCCGGGCCCTGATGTTCCTGCTCTTCGCCGGCATGGCCGCGATGATCCTGGCCAATGCGCTGCTGCTGCAGCAGGCGCGGCATCCCGCGCCGATGGTCTCCGCGCCGTCGGGTTCGCCGGCGCCCCGCCAGGCGATGCGCTCGCAGACGCCGGCCACCCCGGTCCAGGCTCAGCCGGCTGCGACGCCCACCTCGGGCGTGGCGGCGCCGATTCCGCCGACGCGGCCGGTCGATCTGTCGCAGTCGCCGCGCGAGGCCGGCGCTCGCCCGCCGGCGGCCGTGACCAATGTGGCGCGGACGGCTGCTGCGCCCACGGCCGCTCCGGCCGCCCGCGCCAGTGCACCCGCCCCGCGCGATCCGATCGCGGATCTGATCAACGGCGCCGACATCCGCCCGCCGGCGGAGGTGCGCGGTGTCGCGCAGGCCCGCCCGTCGAACCAGCGCCGCAGCGCCGAGAACTGACGGGCGCGGAGGACACGCGGCTGATGGCGCGCCTGACCAGCGATTTCTGGGTTTCGGCCTATCTGCGCCAGGCTGCGCATGACGGCCTCGTCGCGGTGCTGCGACGACGCGGCGCGGCCGAGGCCGGCGCGATCTTCGTCAAGCTCGACCGGCTCGACCGGACCGCCGCGCTCTATGGCCCGGCGCCGCAGTCCCTCGCCGAGGATGACGGCATCCGCCGCTTCCAGCTCATCCTCGACTCCG
This sequence comes from Allobosea thiooxidans, assembly GCA_943372485.1. Classification (GTDB taxonomy): domain Bacteria; phylum Pseudomonadota; class Alphaproteobacteria; order Rhizobiales; family Beijerinckiaceae; genus Allobosea; species Allobosea thiooxidans_A. The sequence goes on along the minus strand of CALRYW010000043.1, from coordinate 14,674 downwards.
ATCCCGGCAGCGTCGAGGAAAGGGTCGTGCGCGAATTGCGCTTCGATTCGGATCTCTGGCTCGTCGAGATCGAGAACCGCGCGGGTGACCCGAGGCTCGATCTGGTCGAGGGCTGATCGCGGCCGCTGCCGGAGGAACGGCCGCGCGGCACCTCTCAGCCGCGCTCGCGCTTGAGGCCGATCTTGCGGAGGATCTCGCTGGCGCTGCCCGCCGGCTCCTGCCGGGCGGTCCCGGGCCGCTGCGGCGTGCCGCTGGCATCCATCGCCGGCTGATGCTGCCCCTTGCGGACCAGTGGCGGCACGGCGATGCCGCCAACCTGCGCGACCAGCCGGAGCGCCACGGCCGGCCGGACGCTGCGCATCAGCGCGACCACCGCGAAAATGCGCTCGACCGAATGCGCCGCCTCGTCGCCGAGGCGGATGAGGAACCGTGTCGCATCCTCGACGCTGGCGCCAGCTGCGGTCAGGGCCAGCGCCGCGAGATCGCGCGAGGTGTCGGCCAGCATCGCCTCGGCCAGCATGGGTCCGCCGCCGAGATGGCCCGAGACCGCCTGAAATGCGCTTGTACGGTCATCCGCCGCCATGGCGAGCCAGCCGGCGAAGACCTCGCCCGGCACGGCCGGACGCCGCTCGGAGGGGCTCAGCGTCTCGAGCGCCCCCAGCGAATCGAGGATCGCCAGCCGCCGCTCGGGACCGGCCGCGAGGAACAGGGGCGCGATGTCGACGCTCGACAGGTCGCGCCGGGCCAGGAGCGGCTGGGCATAGCCGGCGTCGCGCCGTGCCCGCGCGACCAGCAGGTCGAGCGCGGCGCGCGGCAGCGCCACGGCGCCGTTCGTCATCAGCGCGAAGTCGATCGCCCGGTCCGCGCGTTCGACCAGGATCAGCACGGCGGTGGCCGTGACGTCGCTGCGCTCTGCCAGCGCCGAGGCCAGCCGGCTGTCGGGCTGGCCGGCGACATCTTCCATCTCGGGCGGGCTCAGCGGCAGGCCGTGCCGGATCAGGGCGGCGAGCACGGCGCCGCCACGGGCGCGCAGGGCTGCCAGGGCCGGCGCCGGCGCGTGCGGCCAGGCCGCGATCTTGCGGGCGAGGATGACGGCGGTGGCCTCGTCCACGCCCGGCATCAGCGTGGCGGCCATCTCCCCGAACGCGGCGAGATCGTCGGGGGCGGGCTGGGGCGTCGACATCAGCAGATCCGCCTTCACACGCAGCGAGACTTGGCTGAGATCGAGCCCGCCATCGCGCGCGAGGCGGGCGAGCTGGGCGATTTCGGCGGAAATGCGCGTGGGCATGGGCTACTCGGCTGTGATTCTGGGCTCGAAGCGACAGTAATCCCCCAGGCTTTAAGAGGGCGTTAACCATGTCCGGGCTTGATGTGAACCGGAGAGCGATCTCCCGCGACCCACATCCAAGGCGCCAAGGCATGGAGGCGCATCATGGCCGTCGTCATCTCGCTCGCGTCCCGGCTGCGGACGCAATCGCCGCAAGCCCGGACCGAGCGTCCGGAGGCCGCGGCGATCCTGTTTTTCACCGGCGTCCGCTACGAGCGTGAGGTCGAGCCCGCCGCGGCCGATCCGGTGGTGCCGCGCCGCTCGCGCGTGCTGGCCCCAAACACCGGCCGTCCGAAGCGGGCCAAGAAGGCGACCAGCGCCCGGCAGCCGGCGTGACGCAGCTCGCGCGTCTCGCGGGCGGACCCGCTGCGCGGGCCACCGCCCTGTCGCTGCTGCTCGCCGCGGGCGCGTGCACCGGCGATCTCGGCCGGCCGCGGCAGGACATCTTCAGCCAGGTGCTGGCGCCGCAGGTCGGCTTCTGGTCGGCGACGATGCGGGGCGAGGCTGCCTCGCATTTCCGCTTCACCGACGATGAGGAGCAATTGCGCGACCGCGCCTGGCGCTTCGTCATGCCGAGCCATGACAAGAGCATCTTCCAGCGCCGCGTGTCCGACCTCGCCCATGCGCGCATCCTGCCGGCGCAGATGCAATCCAGCGCGAAATCCGACTATTTCACCGCCCTGACCGGTGGCTCCTTCGCCTCGCAGGCCTCGCGCTATGCCCGCCTCGCCGAGGACGCCAATGCCGACCGCCTCCTGATCGGGCCGTTCCGCGCCAACGCCATGCGCGTCGTGGCGGCGGACCGCGTGCGGATGCGGACGGCCGAGAGCTCGTCCGAAGTCCCGCCCTCGCAGATCGATCCGGCCCAGGCCCGCGTTGTCGAGAACGAGGGGCTGATCCTCTGGGTCTGCGAGCGTGTCGGCTTCCGCATCGAAAGCTATCGCTACGCGCTCGCCAATCTCGTGGTCGAGATGCCGTCGCGGGAGGCGATCCGGGCCGAGCGGGCCATCATGGCGCTGGAGGCCGAGGCCGGCCCGCTGTGCAAGATGCCGCTGATCGGCGTCTTCGGGGGTGAGGGCGACAAGGCGCCGGTCGTCTACAAGGGCTGACGGTCAGTCCGCCATGCCGCAGGCGACGCCGCTCGCCAGGGCTTCGGCATCGGCCCTGTCCGACGCCAGGCGCGCCAGCACGCGCACGACGATGAGACCCTGCTCGCTGTCCGAGACGACCCGCAATTCGCGCGCGGCTTCGCCCTCCTCGTCACGCGCGACGCGTTCGTCGCGCTGCTCCTCCGTCATCACCACGAACTCGACGACACCGCGCACGGCGGCCCGGTCGGTGATCGCGTAGACGACCCCGCCGCCCTGGCGATGGAGCGTCAGGCCGAGCGGCAGCGTGCCGACGCGGGCGACGACCCGCATCGGCCCGGGGCGAAGGTCATAGCTGCAGACGGCAGTGACGGTCGCGGGATCGGCCTCGCGCGGCAGCGGCAGACCGCGCGGATCGCTGGCGATCAGCTCGGCCTGCCCGCCGGTGCCGAGTGTGCCATAGACATGGGCGGCGTCGCTGGTCGAGAGGGCCGGGATCATCAGGATGGTGACGATATGGACGATGCCGGCGAGCACGAGACCGGCGGCGGTCGCCAGCAGCAGGCTGCGCAGCGAGGCGCCGAGACGCGCCGCCAGCGGGATCCGTCCGGCGGTCGGTGTCCTCCGCGGCTCCAGCGTCGGGTCGGCGGCGCTCATGAGCAGTCGATCCGGGCGATCCGCGGCAGGCTCTCCGCCCGCGTCTCGCCGGCCTGGGTGGCGATCGGTGTGTCGTAGAGCCGCAGGCGGAACTGGAAGCGCCCGCTCGCCGGGAGGGGGAGCCAGTCGCCGACCTGGGGCCAGGAGGCCGCGGCGATGCGTAAGCCGCCGTCTTCTCCCCGCACCACCTCGGCGTCGGTTAAGCCGCTGCGGTCGAGCGGCAGGCGGAAGGCGCGCCCGTCGGCATCCGTGACGCTCAGCGTCCAGCCGCGCGTCGTCGGGATCTGGCCGGTCAGCCGGTAGCGGCAGCGCCCGTCGAGGCCGCGGCCTTCGTCGTCCCGCTCGGCGATCAGCTCGAGCCCTTCGCCGGCGCCCAGCGGCAGATGCACGCCGCGGGCGAGATAGGCCCGCAGATAGGGGTCGATGTCGCGGTTGCCACTCCGGGGCCAGGCTGCCCAGGGGCCGATCTCGACCATGCCGAGCAGAGGCCGCCCGGCCACGGCGAAATGGGCCGAGGCCAGCCCCAGCCCGGCGCCGAGCGCGATCACATAGGCCAGATGGACGACGCGCAAGAGTCCTGCCTTCGGAACGGGCCGCCCGATCCAGACGGCGGCGGGAGTTGAACCAGCCGGCACCGGCCCGTCAACCGGAGGTCCGCCGCGCTCAGCGGATGGCGCTGTTGCCGCCCGACGCGGACACGTCGCGGATGCCGGCCTGCAAGGGGTTGGCGGTGCGACGGGGGGCCTCGATCGACTTGAACATCGCCCCTACCGCCGACAGCACCTCGAAGGACTGCCGCGGCATGTGGCCGGCACCCGGCCCCGCGCCGGCCGCGCTGGCGGCCGTGGGGACCTGCGCCTTCGCGACCGTCGCGGCCTTGGGGTCCGGCGGCGCCACACCCGGAATCGGCTTCAGCTCGAGCCCCCGATGGGCGAACTGCATGATCTCCTTCCAGGTCATGGCCGGCAGCGAGCCGCCGGTCATGTTGGCGGTTTCCGACGAATCGTCATTGCCGTACCAGACCGCACCAACGAGGTTGCCGGAATAGCCGACATACCAGGCGTCCTTGTAACCGTTGGTCGTGCCGGTCTTGCCGGCGGTGACGACACCCTCCAGCGCGGCGCGCCGGCCCGTCCCCTCGGTCGGCACCTTCGACAGCATGAAGTTCATGTCCTGCGCCACCTGCGTGCCCAGCACGCGGGCCGGTTCCGGCTCGTCGCGGTCATGCCGGTAGATGACGTCGCCATGCGAGTTGCGGATCTCGATCGCCGCATAGGGCCGAGCGCGCTGGCCGCCATTGGCGAAGACGGCATAGCCCGCCGCCATGTCGAGCACCGTGACCTCGGCCGCGCCGATCGGCAGCGAGACCGTGTCGGTCAGGGGCGAATTCAGCCCCATGGCGCGGCTGGTCTCGATGATTTTCAGCCGCCCGATCCGGGCGGCGCGCGCGACATGCGTCTCACCGGTGACCTGCCCGAGCGCGATCGACATCTGCACCGGGATCGTGTTGATCGACTTCGCCAGCGCCACCGTCAGCGGCATTGAACCCGCGAAGGAGCGCCCGTAATTGTTGGGGCACCAGTTGCCGATGCAGACCGGCCGGTCGCTGACGATGGTGTTCGGCTTGTAGAGCCCCGCCTGCATCGCCGCCGCATAGACGAAAGGCTTGAAGGACGAGCCGGGCTGCCGCAGGCTCGCGGTCGCGCGGTTGAACTGGCTGGCGCCATAGTCGCGCCCGCCGACCAGCGCCCGCACCGCGCCGTCCGTCTCGAGCACCGCCGTCGCGGCCTGCTTGGCGCGGTAGCCTGGCCCATATTGGCGCAGAATCGACTCGATCGCCTCGTCGGCCCGTTCCTGAATGGCTGGATCATGCGGCGTCTTCACCGTCAGCACCCGATCGGGGCCGATCTTGCCGTCGTCGGCGAGGCGGCGGATCTCGTCGAAGGCCCAGTCCAGGTAATAATCGGGGCTGGTGTCCCGGCGCCGGTCGATCGGCGTGGCGGGATTGCGCTTGGCGCTGTCGACCTGACCCGCCGTCATGAAGCCGGCATCGACCATGGCGTTGAGCACGTCGTTGGCACGGGCGCGCGCCGCCGGCAGGTTCACGTGAGGGGCGAATTTGGTCGGCGCCTTGAACAGCCCGGCCAGCATCGCGGCCTCGGCCAGCGTGATGTCACGCACCGACTTGCCGAAATAGTACTCGGCCGCCGCCGCCACCCCGAAGGTGCCGCCACCCATATAGGCGCGGTCGAGATAGAGCTTCAGGATCTCGTTCTTGGTCAGCCGCTGCTCGAGCCAGATCGCCAGAAAGGCTTCCTTGATCTTGCGGTCGAGCGAGCGCTCGTTGGTGAGGAAGAGGTTCTTGGCGAGCTGCTGCGTCAGCGAGGAGCCGCCCTGCACGACACCGGAGGCGCGCGCGTTGACGCTCACGGCGCGCAGCGTGCCGATCAGGTCGATGCCGAAATGGTCGTAGAAGCGGCGGTCTTCTGTCGCCAGAACTGCCTTGAGCAGATGGTCCGGCATCTCCTCTAGCTTCAGCGAGTCATCATGCCGGGCGCCGCGATGGCCGAGTTCGGAACCGTAGCGGTCGAGGAAGGTGACGGCGAAGACCTGGTGCTTCAGGGCCTCCTCGCGTCCCTCGTGGAAGGACGGGATCGCCAGCGTCAGCAGGACCAGCGAGCCGGCGATGCCGATATTCAGCCCCTCGCTGGCGAACTCGGCCGCGAGCCTCTGCCCCCCGGTGACGGTCAACCGGTCCATGAAGCTGCGGATGCGCTCATAGAGTTCTCCGGCGCGGCGCGCGGCGCCCCACAGGCCGGCATCGACCCATGAGTCGACCGCCAGCGCGAAGCGCTTCAGTCGGGTCGTCCAGCCTGTCTTCCTGAACTCCATCGCCGTCCTGGCATCCCGATGAGAGCCGTCGACCTGGAAGTCGATGGCCTAGCCCTGCCGCGCTCCCGTCAGCCCGCCACCATAATCCGGCCGGCTGCCGAGTACATATCGTCTCTTCGCCGCGGCGTAAGTGGCACGCGGCATTTTGGCAGGAACAGCAGATTCCTTGCCACGGCGCCTGTTCCGTTTCGGCACGCAGCCCGGATACGAGCCAGGGCCGGCCACGGATGCATCACCGCCCGCGCTTCCATCGCGCCCGGCCCCATCGCATAAGGCAGTATGGTCGACGATCCGAACCCCGACGAGCCGTTCTGGCGCACCACCCCGCTCGAGGCGATGAACCGCGAGCAGTGGGAATCGCTCTGCGACGGCTGTGGCCGCTGCTGCCTGGTCAAGCTCCAGGACGAGGACACCGATGCCATCCTGGCCACGGATATCGGCTGCCGCCTCTTTGATGCCGACACCTGCCGCTGCAAGGACTACGGCAACCGCTCGACGAAGGTGCCCGACTGCGTGACGCTGACGCCGCACGACGTCCGCACGCTGCCCTGGCTGCCGCCGACCTGCGCCTATCGGCTGGTGGCCGAGGGGCGCGACCTGCTCTGGTGGCACCCGCTGGTCTCGGGCGATCCCGAGACCGTGGTCGAGGCTGGCGTCGCAGTCCGCGGCCGGGTCTATGCGAGCGAGGACGACGTGCCCGACGAGGACGTGCCGGACCGGATCGTCACCTGGCCGCTGCGCTGGCCCAAGAAGGCGAGGGCGAAGCGGCGGTAAAGGGCCGCTCGTGGCCAGATTTCGGACCTGTTTTCAGGATTGTGCTTGATCGCTCCGGATTGACGCCGCCGGTAGCGGCAAGCGCGCCTTATCGCGACGCCTGGAACAGCGCCACGCCTGCCAGTATCGCGACCAGAACGGTGGCGACCATGAGCCGCGGATGAATCCTGAATAGCGCGGCCGCCGCAATCACCAATCCGATGCCGCCGAAAATCACCAGCGCGCCCTCGCCCCGGATTCGCTGCCGCTCGACCCACAGCGAACCGGACCAATTCCGAGTTCCCGCCAGATAGGCCACAACGCCGACCAGCATCACGCCAATGCCGATGGCGAGCATCGTTCCGCTGTTGAGGCGGTTCTTGCGCGATGAGCCGATGGGATCGTTTTGGGTCATGATGAATGCCTTCCGGCGACAATATGGTCGCCACAAGCGATGCTGGACAAGCTTGCCGTTTGCGCGGCAAGCCCCTGTCTCGTTTGCGCTGCTTTCGATGGCCGCCGCGACCTCATCGGAGAAGCCGTAACGCTGGACAGCGTCCGGAGCACGCCGTGGTCGAGAAGCGTCTGAGCGCAGCCGGCTTGGTCGCGCGGCGGCGGGTCTGCATTGATTGTTCCTGCACTTTTCGGCATGACCGGCCCGCGCGCCCTCTCGGCTGCGCGGAAGCGAAACCATTCGACGGGCGGCGCGTTCGTCTGCCCGGTTCAATTGGGAAGAGGCTGTTGTGATGGCTGGCGGGAAATGGGTCTACACCTTCGGCGACGGCAAGGCCGAGGGTGAGGCGGGCATGAAGAACCTGCTCGGCGGCAAGGGCGCGAACCTCGCCGAGATGAGCAATCTGGGCCTGCCCGTTCCGCCCGGCTTCACCATCACCACCGAGGTCTGCACCTGGTATTACGACAACGGTAAGCAGTTCCCGCCGGAGCTGGAGGCGCAGGCTCAGGCCGCGCTCGCCGAGATGGGCCGCCTGACGGGCAAGACCTTCGGCGACCCGGCCAACCCGTTGCTCGTTTCGGTGCGCTCCGGCGCCCGCGCCTCGATGCCCGGCATGATGGACACCGTCCTCAATCTCGGCCTGAACGACGTCACCGTCGAGGCCGTCGCCCAGGCGTCGGGCGACGCTCGCTTCGCCTGGGACAGCTACCGCCGCTTCATCACGATGTATTCCAACGTCGTGCTCGACGTCGACCACGGCCATTTCGAGGAGGCGCTCGAGGACTACAAGGAGCGCAAGGGCCTCCATCTCGACACCGATCTCGGCGCCGAGGACTGGAAGGTCCTCGTCGGCAAGTACAAGGAGATCGTCCGGAAGGCGCTCGGCAGCGACTTCCCGCAGGACCCGCGGGCCCAGCTCTGGGGTGCCGTCGGTGCCGTCTTCTCCTCCTGGATGAATGCGCGCGCGATCAAGTATCGTGAGCTGAACAACATCCCCGCCGCCTGGGGCACGGCGGTCAACGTCCAGTCGATGGTCTTCGGCAACATGGGCGACACCTCGGCCACCGGCGTCGCCTTCACCCGCAATCCCTCGACCGGCGAGAACGCGCTCTATGGCGAATTCCTGATCAACGCGCAGGGCGAGGATGTCGTCGCCGGCATCCGCACCCCGCAGGACATCACCGAGGCCGCCCGCAAGGAGGCCGGTTCCGACAAGCCCTCGATGGAAAAGGCGATGCCGGAGGCCTATGCCGAGCTCTGCCGGATCTACGGCATCCTCGAGCAGCATTACCGCGACATGCAGGACATGGAGTTCACCATCCAGGAGGGCAAGCTCTGGATGCTGCAGACCCGGTCGGGCAAGCGCACTGCCAAGGCGGCGCTGCGGATCGCGGTCGAACTCGCCCAGGAGGGCCTGATCACGCAGGAGGAGGCGGTTGGCCGCGTCGAGCCCGGTGCGCTCGACCAGCTCCTGCATCCGATGATCGACCCCAAGGCCGAGCGCCGCGTGCTGACGACCGGCCTGCCGGCCTCGCCCGGTGCCGCCGCCGGCGAGATCGTCTTCAATTCGGACGACGCCGAGAACGCCCGCAAGGCCGGCCGCAAGGTCATCCTCGTGCGCGTCGAGACCTCGCCGGAGGACATTCACGGCATGCATGCCGCCGAAGGCATCCTGACCACGCGCGGCGGCATGACCTCGCATGCGGCCGTCGTGGCGCGCGGCATGGGTAAGCCCTGCGTCTCCGGCGCCGGGCAGATCCGCGTCGACTATGCCAAGGGCACGCTCACCGTCGGGCAGACCGTGCTGAAGGCTGGTGACGTCCTCACCATCGACGGCGGCAACGGCCAGGTGCTGCTGGGCGAGGTCAAGATGCAGAAGCCGGAGCTCTCCGGCGAATTCGCGACGCTGATGGGCTGGGCCGACACCGTCCGCCGCCTCAAGGTGCGCGCCAATGCCGAGACGCCGGACGATGCCCGCACCGCCCGCGAATTCGGCGCCGAGGGCATCGGGCTGTGCCGCACCGAGCACATGTTCTTCGAGGCCGATCGCATCCAGTCGGTCCGCGAGATGATCCTCGCCGCCGACGACAAGGGCCGCCGCGCCGCGCTCGCCAAGCTGCTGCCGATGCAGCGCCAGGACTTCGTCCAGCTCTTCACCATCATGAGCGGGCTGCCTGTCACCATCCGTCTGCTCGACCCGCCGCTGCACGAATTCCTGCCGCATGGCGAGGCCGAGATCGCCGCCGTCGCCCAGGCGCTGGGCGTTACGCCCGAGGCGCTGAAGCACCGCGCCGCCGAACTGCACGAGTTCAACCCGATGCTCGGCTTCCGTGGCGTGCGCCTCGCGATCGCCTATCCCGAGATCGCCGAGATGCAGGCCCGTGCTATCTTCGAGGCGGCCGTCATCGCCGCCCGCGAGACCGGCAAGGCCGTGATCCCGGAGGTCATGGTGCCGCTCGTCATGGGCGTCGCCGAGCTCGACCTCGTCAAGGCGCGCATCGACGCCATGGCCAAGGCGGTCATCGCCGAGAGCAAGGTCGAGTTGACCTATCAGGTCGGCACCATGATCGAGCTGCCGCGGGCGGCGCTGCGCGCCGAGGAAATCGCCAAGAGCGCCGAGTTCTTCTCCTTCGGCACCAACGACCTGACCCAGACCACGCTCGGCATCTCGCGCGACGATGCCGCCTCCTTCCTGGGCGCCTACACCGCCAAGGGCATCCTCGCCGCCGATCCCTTCGTCACCATCGACCAGGACGGCGTCGGCGAACTGGTCAGGCTGGCCGCCGAGCGCGGCCGCAAGGCCCGGCCCGACATCAAGCTCGGCATCTGCGGCGAGCATGGCGGCGACCCGGCCTCGATCGGCTTCTGCGAGAGCGTCGGCCTCGACTACGTCTCCTGCTCGCCCTTCCGCGTGCCGATCGCGCGACTGGCCGCCGCCCAGGCGGCGCTCGGCGCGGTGCGGGCGAAGGAAGGCTGACCGACCGGGGTCGACCTTCGTCTCATCCGCCGATGGACGGGTTCAGCGAGCGCTCCATTGCCCGCCGCTGGACCCGCATTGCGTTTTGTGCTAGCTATACCCATGTAAGACGAGATGCGGCCGGGTTCTGGCCATCCTCCGCGCGGTTTGTTCCGGTCGGCGGGCACGATTCAGATCCACCACACATCGACTACGAGACCATGGCAGGCGTCCGCGCGCCGCGCTGTGTCTTTCCGATATACGCGGATCTGAAACGTAAGGACGACCAATATGAACAAGGGCACCGTCAAGTGGTTCAACGCCACCAAGGGCTACGGTTTCATCACCCCTGAGAACGGCGGGCAGGACGTGTTCGTCCACATCTCCGCCGTCGAGCGCGCCGGTCTGCGCGAACTGGTCGAAGGCCAGGTCGTGTCGTTCGAGCTCGTCGCCGATCGCAAGACCGGCAAGTCCTCGGCCGGCAACCTCGCCGTCGCCTGAGGCAACCCCACGATCCAGGCCGGCCCCGCGCCGGCCTGGTTCACGCACGACACCTTCCGGCGCTGTGGCTTAGCGGTTCGCCGGCGGGACAGATTCAGTATTCAAAGGCCGGACGCAATCCGGCGGCACAGCCGAGACCCACATGTGCCCCTTGCGTCGCGGCGTCCGGAAAGACCTGTTTTGACCCAATTTACCGACCTCGGCCTGGCCGAGCAGCTTCTCAAGGCGCTCGCTTCCGAAGGTTACACCACGCCGACGCCGATCCAGGCGCAGGCGATCCCCCACATCCTCCAGGGCCGCGACCTTCTCGGCGCCGCCCAAACCGGAACCGGCAAGACCGCCGCCTTCTCCCTGCCGCTGATCCACCGGCTGCTCAGCCAGCCGCGCCGCATGGAAACCCGCCAGGTGCGCGCGCTGATCCTCTCGCCGACGCGTGAGCTCGCCGCCCAGATCGAGACCTCGATCCGCGCCTACGCCCAGTTCACCACCGTCAAGTCGGCCGTCGTCTTCGGCGGCGTGCCGGTCGGCAAACAGATCCGCGCGCTCGGCCAGCATGTCGACATCCTCGTGGCCACGCCGGGTCGCCTGCTCGACCTCGTCGACCAGCGCGCCGTCTCGCTGCGCGAGATCGAGTATCTCGTCCTCGACGAGGCCGACCAGATGCTCGATCTCGGCTTCGTCCACGCGCTGCGCCGGATCGCCACGCTGATCCCGAAGAAGCGCCAGACCCTGCTGTTCTCGGCGACGATGCCCAAGCCGATCCGCGAGATCGCCTCGGCCTATCTGAGCGATCCCGTCGAGGTCTCGGTCGCGCCGGTGGCGACGACCGCCGAGAAGATCGACCAGCGCGTCATCTTCACCACGCCGGGCGAGAAGCCGGCCCTGCTGGCGAAGACGCTGAGCGTTCCGGAGATGGAGCGCGCCATCGTCTTCACGCGCACCAAGCACGGCGCCGACAAGGTCGTCCGCCAGCTCGAGGTTTCCGGCATCAAGTCCGCCGCGATTCACGGCAACAAGAGCCAGGGCCAGCGCGAGCGGGCGCTCGGCGCCTTCCGCGACGGCGAGCTGCGCATCCTCGTCGCCACCGACATCGCCGCCCGCGGCATCGATGTCGACGGAATCAGCCATGTCGTGCAGTTCGACCTGCCCAACGTCGCCGAGACCTATGTCCACCGTATCGGCCGCACCGCGCGCGCCGGCGCCTCGGGCATGGCGATCGCCTTCTGCACGCCCGAAGAGCGCGGCGACCTCGCCGCCATCGAGAAGCTGACCCGCATTGCCATCACGCCCATGGGCGAGGTGCCGTATTGGGACGGCCGCACCCCCAAGAAGCCGCCCCAGAACCAGGGTCGCGGCGGACGCGGACAGCAGGGCGGCGGCGGCCGTGACCAGGGCCGGCCCCAAGGGGAACGGCAGGGCGAACGCTCGGCACGCCCCCAGGCCGCCAAGCCCGCGCATGGCGGTGCTCCGCGGTCTGAGGCGCCTCGTGCCGAGCGCCCGCAGCGCACGGACGCGCAGGCTCCGCGAAAAGACGCCGGTTCCGCCAAGGAAGGGCTTGGCGGCGTCGCGTTCTTGCAGCAAAGAACACAGCAACCACGCACCAACGGCGCCCGGCGGCGCGCGAACTGACGCGCGACGAGCCAGAACCGGGACGGGCCGGCCTCGCGGGGCCGGTCCGTTCCCTGCGCCAACGGGCACACGAAGGACGACAGAATGGCTAAAGAAGAACTGCTCGAATTCGACGGAACGGTGGTCGAAGTGCTGCCGGACGGCAATTACCGGGTGAAGCTCGACAACGACCACGTCATCTTGGCCTATGCCGCCGGGAAGATGAAGAAGAACCGCATCCGCACCATCGCCGGCGACCGGGTGGTCGTCGAGATGTCGCCTTACGATCTCGATCGCGGCCGCATCAACTTCCGCCAGAAGACCGCCGGCCCCGCGCCCAGCGGCCCGCCGCGCAACCAGAACTTCCGCCGGCGCTGAGCCGCTTGATGCGGTTCTCGCGCGTCGAGCTCGTCTTCGTCGCCTTCGGCGCCGCGCTCGGCGCCCTCGTTGCTCTGGTCTTCAAGGCTGGCTGGCTCGCGCCCTCCGCCAGCTTCCCGCCCTTCCTTCTCGTTCTGCTCGGGCTCGGCTTGACCGAGATCGTCGCCGGGCTCGCGCTCGGCCGCTCCCCGGGCACGCTTGTGGCGATGCCCGCCCGTCTGCTGGCCTTCTTCGTCGGTGTGGGCGTGCTCGCGCTGCTGATGGGCGGGCTGGGGTAGGGCGCCTCGCGACTGCTGCGACAGGCACGGCTGTCCGTCATCCCCACCACCCCGTCATCCTGGGCGGCCACAGGCCGACCGGGATCCATCATGGGGCAGGACGGCGCCCGATGACGGATGCCGGTCTGCGCCGCTTCGCGGCTTGTCCAGGATGACGCGGAGGGGGCATTGGCGACATCGAACGACCCATGAAAAAAACCCCGGCCGAAGCCGGGGTTTGAGTGGTCTTTTCCGTAGTCAAAGGCCGTCAGTACACAAACGTCTCAAGTCAAAAACTCAGTAGCCGGCCCTCTGCCAGTGCTGCGAGCCGGGGCTCACCAGAACCTTGCGATGGCGGGTCTCGGTGACGGCCGGCACGGTCTCGTGCAGGACCTGCGTCGGTCGCACCATCACCTTGCGCTGGCGCTGGGTGTAGACAGCGGGAACCGTCTCGAACTCGACGCGGGCCGGCGAAACCTCGACCGTGCGCTGGCGGAAGCCGTATTGCGGCTTGTCATAGACCCAGCAGCCGGTGGTGCGGCCATGAGCGTCGGTGGTGACCTCCCAGCGCTTGCCGCCGGGCGAAATCAGGACCTTCTCCTGGACCGAGGAATACTGGGCGGGGACATGATGCTGGATCTGCCGCGCCGGATGGATCATCACCTTCTCGGTGACGTAGTCGTATTCGGCCGGCACGATGCGGCGATAGGTCTTCGCGGGGCGCACAACCTGCGTCTCGGCGATCGTGCCATAGACTGGCGGCGTCTGGACCAGATTGTAGCAGGCCGCGCCTTGGCAGGGTGCCGGGCGGCAGGACGAGCCGAAGCAGCCGCCGGCCTGGGCGGCGCTGGCACCGAGCAGCAGCGCTGCCGAAAGGGCCGAAGCCGCGAAAGCCGAGACGGTGAGAGCCTTGTGCGCCATGTCCGAAAACCTGTCCCCGACCGTGCGGCGCCAGGCGCCGCTTCTTGAACCGCAAGAAGCCGCGAAACAGTGATGAACGCAAGGTAAACGCAAAAACAAGGTAAAATTAACCAAGTCGCCGCGCCGGCGAGTGTTCATGCAGATTGCAGGCGCGTGAAGCAAAAGCAGTGCATTTGAGCGGTTCTTCGCGGGCATCTGCGCGCGGGACGGCGGGCCACGCCCCTAGAGCGCAGGGCTGCGCGTAGGCGGCGATCAAGGAGAGCCGGCTCCGGTGCGGGGCCTAGGCCGCCAACCACAGGACGCGTCCGCGCAGGTGCTGGGTGCCCTTGGCGCGCAGCACCGCGCCGACGCCGACGAGCGCCAGCCGTGGCCAGAAGCCGACGAGCGACATGACTGGATTGACCGAGAAGGACAGGACGAGCGCCGTCTGCGCCGTCATCACGCGCCAGACAATTGATTCGCAGATCGTGCTGATGCCGGCGCCGCGTCGCCGGGACACAACTCAGAGGGCAGACCCAACCCGGCAGCGCGTGGCTGCGATGGCTGGAAACAGGTTGCCCATGGCTGGGGATGGCGTCGCTGGCGGCCCGCTCGGCCGCGGTGGAGCGACGCGACAAGCTGTCTGCGCCATGATCACCCTTGCGGGAACTCAGGGCTGGGATTGCGCGACAACGCCCCCGAAAACCAGGAGGCGTTGTCCCGTGGCAGCGTCGGCGGTTGACCGCCTGAGATGTCTTACTGCAGGCCGGTGTTGATGGCCGTGAACTTGGCCGACAGGCTGGTGCCGATGTTCGTCCAGACGGTGATGCAGACCACCGCGATCAGGGCCGCGATCAGGCCGTACTCGATGGCGGTGGCGCCGGACTCATCCTTGGCGAAGCG
>CALRYW010000042.1:0-39272 GCA_943372485.1 Allobosea thiooxidans | reverse complement strand
CGCGACAAGAAGGCCTCGACCTCCTACATCCAGCGCCGCCTCCAGATCGGCTACAACCGCGCCGCCTCGATCATGGAGCGGATGGAGACCGAGGGCATCGTCGGCCCCGCCAACCACGCCGGCAAACGCGACATCCTCGTCGAAACCGGCAGGGCCCGCGAAGACGAGGATTGAGGCAAGGCGGCGCAGCCGCCGGCCTTGGGCTGCGGCTGAACCATTCGCGGGAGCAACGCGTACCCATCGCAATGACAGGAGCGCTGCGATGAGGCCGACAGGATCTGGGACCGACCGCCGTGGCCGGCGGGGCCCCGCCCGGTGAAAACGCTCGTTCTGATCCTCGGCGACCAGCTCAGCCGCGATCTCTCCGCGCTCGACCGCTTCGACCCCGGACGAGACGTCGTGCTGATGGTCGAGGTCGCGCAGGAGACGACCTATGTCCCCCATCACAAACAGAAGATCGCCTTCATTCTCGCGGCGATGCGCCATTTCGCGCAGGCGCTGCGCGAGGAGGGGCTGAGCGTCGATTACGTCGCGCTCGACGATCCCGCCAACACCGGCTCCTTCTCGGGCGAGTTGGCGCGTGCGGTCGCCCGCCACAGGCCCGACCGCGTCGTCGTCACCGAGCCCGGCGAATGGCGCGTGCGCCAGATGATGGACGACTGGGCGCAGCATCTGGGCGTATCCGTCGAGCTCCGCGACGATGACCGCTTCCTCTGCTCGCGCGCCGAGTTCGCTGCCTGGGCCGAGGGCCGCAAATCCTATCGCATGGAGTTCTTCTACCGCGAGATGCGCCGCCGCACCGGGCTGCTGATGGAGGACGATGGTCCGGTCGGCGGCCAGTGGAATTTCGACGCCGAGAACCGCAAGCGCCTGCCGGCCAGCGTCACGCCGCCGCGGCGCCTTCGGATCGCCCCGGATGCGGTGACGGCGGAGGTGATCGCTCTGGTCGCCGCCCGGTTCGACGGGCATTTCGGCGATCTCGACGGCTTTGGATGGGCCGTCACGCGAGAGGACGCGCTCGCCGCGCTGGCGCATTTCGTCGAGGCGGCGCTGCCGCGCTTCGGCGACTACCAGGACGCGATGGCGCAGGGCGAGGCCTTTCTCTTCCACGCGCTGGTCTCGCCCTATCTCAATCTCGGCCTGCTGCTGCCGCGCGAGGTCTGCCTGGCCGCCGAGACCGCCTACAGGGCCGGCAAGGCGCCGCTCAACGCTGTCGAGGGCTTCATCCGCCAGATCCTCGGCTGGCGCGAATATGTCCGCGGCATCTATTGGCTGGAAATGCCGGGCTATGCGCAGACCAATGCGCTCGAGGCCGACCGCCCGCTGCCAGGGTTTTACTGGTCGGGCGAGACGGACATGAACTGCCTGGCCAACGCCATCGCCGACACCCGCCGCAACGCCTATGCCCATCATATCCAGCGGCTGATGGTGACCGGCAATTTCGCCCTGCTCGCCGGCATTCGCCCGGCCGAGATCGAGGCCTGGTACCTCGCCGTCTATGCCGACGCCTTCGAATGGGTCGAACTGCCCAACACCCATGGCATGGCGATCTTCGCCGATGGCGGGCTCCTGGGCTCGAAGCCCTATGCGGCGTCGGGCGCCTATATCGACCGCATGTCCGATTATTGCGGGACCTGCGCCTATGATCCGAAGATCAAGACCGGGAAAGGCGCTTGCCCCTTCAATCCGCTCTACTGGGACTTCCTGATCCGCAACCGCGACCGGCTCGGCAACAATCCGCGCATGGCGATGCCCTACAAGAACCTCGACCGGATGACGCTGGCTCATGTCGCCACGATCCGGCGCGAGGCCGCCGCCATCCTCGACGGGCTCGATGCTCCGCCGGAGACCAAGCCCGCCGGGCAGCCGGGGCTGTTCGGCTGATCGCGTCCCGCCATTTCCTTCGCGCGCGTTTGCGAGGATGCTGCGCGCCGGCCCGGATGGGCCTCAGCGGATTCGCTGTCCGCTGTTTTGTTTCAGGGCGCGATGTTCCGGTTCCTCCACGCCTCCGACCTGCATATCGGCAAGCGCTTCGGCACCATGCCCGACGAGCTGCGCGGCCGGCTGCGCGAGGCGCGCCACACGGTGCTCGACCGGCTGGCGGCGCAGGCGCGGGCGGGCGGGGCGCAGACCGTTCTGCTGGCGGGTGACAGCTTCGACACGGAGACGCCGAGCCCGGCCATGCTGCGCCAGGCGCTCGCCGCCATGGCCGGGCATGCGCCGCTGCGCTGGATCATCCTGCCCGGCAACCATGACTCGCTGCTCGCCGACGAGCTCTGGGCCGCGACACGCGCCGCCCTGCCGGTCAATGTCGTGCTGGCGACGGAAGCCGCACCGCTCGCGCTCGCACCCGGCATCGTCATCCTGCCCGCGCCCTGCACCACCCGCCGCCCGGGCCGCGACCTGACCGACTGGATGGACGGTGCCACGACGCCAGAGGGCGCGCTGCGCATCGGCCTCGCCCATGGCGCGATCCAGAGCTTTTCCGAGGATGGCGGCGGCCTCGACATCATCGCGCCCGACCGGGCGAGCCGCGCCGGGCTCGACTATCTCGCGCTGGGCGACTGGCACGGCCAGATGCCGATCGGCCCGCGCAGCTGGTATTCCGGTGCGCCCGAGCCCGACCGCTTCAAGCATGATCAGCCGGGCCGCGCGCTGCTGGTGTCGCTCGCCGGTCCCGGCGCCGCGCCCGATGTCACGCCCGTCGAGACAGGCAGCTTCGACTGGCGCAGCCTGCCGCTCGACCTCCTCTCCGGTGATGACAGTGCCGCGGCTCTGACAGAGCGTCTGCCGGCCGGCCCGTCCCGCCGCCAGACCCTGTTGCGCGTCGTCGCCACGGGGCGCCTGCGGCTGCAGGCGCGTGCCGGGCTCGAGGCCGCGATCGCGGCGGTCGCGCCGGAATTCGCCTTCCTGCAGCTGGATGCCGAGGCCCTGGCGACGGATTGCGAGAGCGACGATCTCGACGCGATCGACCGGGCCGGGGCGCTGCGCCAGGCTGCGGACGCGCTGCTCGCCGAAAGTCTCGACGAGGCCCGTCCCGCAGCCGAGCGCCAGGCCGCGCGCGACGCGCTGGTGCGGCTGTTTTCCTATTGCGAGGTCATGCCGTCATGAGAGGGCCGTCATGAAGCTGACGGCGCTGCGCCTGCACAATGTCCGCCGCTTCGCCGGCCGGGGCGTCGCCGTCGAGGGCATCGGCGACGGCGTCAACGTGCTCTGCGCCGTCAACGAGTTCGGCAAATCGACCTGTTTCGATGCGCTCCACGCGCTGTTCTTCCAGCCCCATACCGGCACGCCCGGGGCCGTGCAGGGCCTGCGGCCCTATAGCGGCGGCAACCCGCTGGTCGAGGCCGACATCGCGACCGCGAACGGCGCCTTCCGGCTGACAAAACAGTTCTATGGCGGCAAGCGCGCCATGGTGCGCGAGCTCGCGTCCGGCCGGCTCCTGGCCCAGGCCGACGAGGCCGAGCGCTTCATCGCCAACCTCGTCCAGGGCGGCACGGCAGGGCCGGCCGGCCTGCTCTGGGTGCGCCAGGGTGCCACCGGCATCGAGCGCAGGGCCAAGAGCGACGAGGAGGGCGAGAAGCGCGCCCGCGAATCCGTCCTGACCTCGGTGCAGGGCGAGGTTGAATCCCTCACCGGCGGCCGCCGCATGGCGCAGGCGCTCGCCGCCTGCGAGGCGGAGCTGGCCCCTCTCGTGACCGCGACGGGCCGGCCCAAGGCCGGCGGCCCCTATGCCCAGGCCATCGAGGAGCGCGACGCGCTGGCCCAGCTGGAACAGAAGCTGGCGGGCGAATTGCGCGAGTTGCGCGACGCGCTCGACCGGCGCCGCAGCCTGCGAACCCGGCTCGCCGAACTGGACGATGCCGAGCGCCATGCGACCCTGCTGGGCGAGGTCGCCCAGGCCGAGGCAGCGCTCGCCGCCGCCCGGGCCCATGGCGAGGCGCTGCGCAGGGCCGAGGTCGAGGCCGCGCTCGCCCGCAATGCCCGCGACGCCGCCCGCGAGGCGCTCGACACGCTGCGCCGCGACCTCGCGCGGCTGGTGCTGCTGCGCGAACGCGAGGCGGAGAGTCGTGGCCGTCGCGACGAG
This sequence comes from Allobosea thiooxidans, assembly GCA_943372485.1. Classification (GTDB taxonomy): domain Bacteria; phylum Pseudomonadota; class Alphaproteobacteria; order Rhizobiales; family Beijerinckiaceae; genus Allobosea; species Allobosea thiooxidans_A. Next base: position 35,185 of record CALRYW010000042.1, on the reverse strand, counting down.
GCGCTGGCGCGCCAGCGCGCCGCCAACGAGCACGGGCTCGCCGCCGCGACCGCGGTCGAGCGGGCGGAGGCCCAGGAGCGCGAGGCGCGCGACCTGCTCGCGCGGCTGGACAAAGCGATTCGCGCCCGCGAGGCCGGCGAAAAACTGGCGCGCCTGCGGCAGGAGCATGAGCGCGCGGCCGAGGGGCGTGGCGAGATCGAGACGATCGAGGCCGAGCTGAAGGCGCTGCGGCTGCCGGTGGGGGCGCTCGCGCGGCTGGAAGCACTGGAAAGCGAGCTCGTCGGCCTGCGCGCGACGGCGGCGGCGCGCCGCCCGCTGCTGCGTGTCGCCTATGGTCCCGGCGTGGCCGCCGCCATCCAGCTCGACGGCGTGACGCTGGAAGGCGGCGAGGAACGCACCCTGTCCGGCGCCGCGACCCTCGCCATCAAGGGCATCGGCCAGCTCGCCATCACCCTGCCGCAGGGCGGCGACGGCGAGGCGGATCTGGGTCGGGCCGAGGCGAGGCGGACCACGCTGCTGGCTGAGCTCGCGGTGGCCGATTTTGCCGAGGCGCGACGACGCGACAGCGCGGCCCGCGAGCTGAATGGCCGGCTCGATCTGGCGCGTCAGCGCCTGCGCCTGCTGGCGCCGGAGGGTCTGCCCGTACTTCAGGAGGAGATCGCGCGGCTGGAGGCGCACGGGGCTGGGGCCTGGGAGGCGGAAGGTGATCCCGAAGCCGTGCGCGCGAGCCTCGCAGAGATGGAAGGACGTGTCGTCGCCGCGCGCCGGGCCCAGCGCGAGGCGCAGGCGGCCCGCGACGGCGCCAATGCGGCGGTTGTCGAGACCGAGCGGGGCCTGGCGGGCGTCGCCTCCGAGCAGGCCGGGCTGGCGGCGGCGCTCGGCCCCGAGCAGGAGCGCGCCGGGCTGGAGGCGCAGCGAACCGCCGCGCTGGCGCAGGCCGAGCAGGGCTGGTTGGTGGCGCAGGCGCAGCGTGATGCGCTCCAGGCCGGCGCGGTCGACATCCCCGGTGCCGAAGCGAAGTTGCGCCGCATGCGCTCGGTTCTCGACGGCGCCTCGGCCGAGATCGCGTCACTGCGGGAGGAGGCGGCCGAACTGAACGGCCGCATCCGTGCCCGCACGGATGCCGCCGTCGAGGAGGCCTGGCGGGAGGCGGCGGAGAAGCTCGCTGCGGCGGAGCGGCGCGTGGTGGCGCTGGCGCGCGAGGTCGCCCTGCTGACACGGCTGCGGACGGCGCTTGAGGCGGCGAGGGCGCAGGCGCGCGACCATTACTTCGCGCCGGTGATGACGGAGCTGCGCCCGCTGCTCGGCCTGCTGTTCGAGGATGCGACCGTCACCTTCGACGAGGAGACGCTGCTGCCGCGCAGCGTCAGCCGCAACGGGCTGGAGGAGCCGGTCGGCGTGCTCAGCGGCGGCATGCGCGAGCAGCTCGCCGTGCTGACGCGGCTCGCCTTCGCGCGGCTCCTGGCCAAGGACGGCCAGCCGGCCCCGGTCATCCTCGACGATGCGCTGGTATATTCCGACGACGACCGGATCGAGCGCATGTTCGACGCGCTGCACCGCCAGGCCAGCGACCAGCAGATCATCGTCTTCTCCTGCCGCCAGCGCGCCTTCGCCCAGCTCGGCGGCACGATCCTGCGGATGGTGCCGTGGGTGCCGGAGGGCTGAGCTTCGAGGGTCAGCGTCGGAACCACCCTCGTCATCCTGGGCGGCCGACGGCCGACTGGCATCCATCGGAGGGCGCTGTGCCCTATGATGGATGCCGGAGCTGCGCCGCTTCGCGGCTTGTCCGCGATGACGCGGTGTTTCCGAGTGTCGCGATCGACTTCACAAGATCGTCGCGCCGAAATTCCGCTCCGGGTCCATTTCCAGCACCAGCCTGCCGGTCGGCTCGGCAGCCGGGCCAGCGCTGCGCGACAGCCAGCGGCCGGAGCCGGCCTTGGCGTGGAGCCTCCCGTCGCTGACGACGACCTCGCCGCGGCGGATCACCGTCTCGGGCCAGCCGGTCATTGAATAGCCGGCAAAGGGCGTGAAACCCGTCAGGTCGTGCATCGCCTCGTCTGTGATCGTCACCTCGCGCGTCGGGTCCCAGATCGCGATGTCGGCGTCATAGCCCGGCTGGATCGCGCCCTTGCCCGGCAGGTTGTAAATCTTCGCCGGTGCGGTCGCGGTGAGGTCGACGAAGGCCTCGAGCCCGCGCCCGGCGAATTCGGGCCGGCCCTTCGAGACCAGCGCGTCGAACATCAGCGGCAGGCGGGTCTCCAGTCCCGGCAGGCCGTTGGCGATCTGCTTGAAGTTGGGGTTGGGCCCAGCCGAGAGCTTGCCGCTCGCGTCGAAGCGGTAGGGCGCGTGGTCGGATGAGACCGTCTGGAGATCGCCGAGCGCCAGCGCCTGCCAGAGCGCATCCTGGTCGGCGGTCTCGCGCGGCGGCGGCGAGCACATCCATTTCGCGCCCTCCACGCCCGGCTTGTCGAGATCGGCCTTGGTCATGAACAGATATTGCGGGCAGGTCTCGGCGAAGACCTTCAGGCCCTGGCCGCGCGCCTGCCGGATCACGGCGGCGCCCTCGGCGGTCGAAACATGGAAGATCATGATCGGCTGGTCGATCAGCGCGGCCTGCGTGATCAGCCGGGTGAAGGCCTCCGATTCCGAGCCGCGCGGATGGCTGATCGCATGGTATTTCGGCGCGGTGTAGCCGCGCTCGACCAGCTTCTTGCCCATCCACGAGATCATGCCGTGGTTCTCGGCATGGACGCAGATCAGGGCGCGGTGCTGGCGCGCGGTCAGCATGAGATCGAGCAGGGGCTCGTCATCGACCTTGATCAGATCATAGGTCATGAAGACCTTGATCGAGGCGTGCCCCTCCTTGATCAGCGCCGGGAGGTCATCCTTGATCGTTTTCTCGTCGGGATTGGCGACGATCATGTGGAAGGCGTAGTCGATCAGTGCGCCGCGCTGCGCCAGCGCCGCGTAGTCGTCGACGACCTGGCGCAGATCGAGCCCGCGATGCTGCGCGGCGAAGGAAACCAGCGTGGTGTTGCCGCCGAAGGCCGCCGAGGTCGTGGCGCTTTCAAAAGTGTCGGCATTCATCAATCCGCCGGCCGAGACCTGCTCGACATGGGCGTGCGTGTCGATGCCGCCGGGCAGGACGAATTTCCCGGTCGCGTCGATCTCGCGCGTGCCCTGGCCGAGGCCGCTGCCGATCGCCGCGATCCTGCCGTCCTTCACAGCGACATCGGCGACGAAGCGCGCGGTCGATGTGCCGACGGTGCCGCCGCGAATGACCAGGTCGAAGGGTTGCGTCGTCATGCTGATCGTCTCCCGGCAGGCTGGGGCGGCCTGGTGTCGGGCCGCTCAGATGCGACCATAGCAAAGCCGCGGCCAGCCGCGAGCGCCTCCCGGCGCAGGGCTATGATGTCTTCGCCGCCGCTATTCGCCGCGCTTATAGGGCCACCGAGACGACGGCGCTTGCCAGCCGGCGCGAAGCCCGCTCTACCGGCAGGATGAGCATCGCCCGTCGCAGGACCGCCCGCCGATGACCGCGCCCGAGCCCGCCGCCTGGACGCTCGCCGCGCTGGGCTGGAGCGCCTTCTTCGCCGATCAACGCGGCCCGGAGGAGGAGGGGTTGCGACCGGCCCGCATCGCCACCGTCCATCGCGCTAGGATGAGCGCGATTGCGGAAGAGGGCCCGATCCGGCTCGCTCTCCCGGTCCATACCGACACCGGCGCGTACACGGTCGGCGATTGGGTGCTGGTCGAGCCGGGGACCCATGCGATCGGGCGCCTGCTGGAGCGAAAAACCGTGCTGGCGCGCCGCGTCGAGGGCAGCAAGACGCCCCAGCTCGCCGGCGCCAACATCGACACGCTCTTCATCGTCACCTCCTGCAATGCCGATTTCAACGTCGCGCGGCTGGAGCGCTATCTGGCACTCGCCAATGAGAGCGGCGCCGAGCCGGTCATCATCCTGACCAAGGCCGATCTCACCGACGCGGCCGAAACCTATCGTGCGCAGGCGGCGGCGCTGCAGCGCAAGCTGGCGGTGGTGCTCGTCAATCCCAAGGAGGCCGATGCCACGGCGGTGCTGGCACCCTGGTGCGGGGAGGGCCGGACGGTCGCCCTCGTCGGCTCGTCAGGGGTGGGCAAGTCGACACTGGTGAACGCGCTCGCGGGGCTCCTGTCGGAGGAGGCTCAGGAGACCGGCGGCATTCGCGCCCGCGACGACAAGGGCCGCCACACCACGACCTCGCGCTCGCTCCACGCCATCGAAGGCGGCGGCTGGGTGATCGACACGCCGGGCATGCGCACCCTCCATGTCAGCGATGCCACCTCCGGGCTGGAGACGCTCTTCGCCGAGATCACCGAACTCACCCCTCTGTGCCGCTTCCGCGACTGCACCCATGAGCACGAGCCCGGCTGTGCGGTGCAGGCGGCGGTGGCGAGCGGCGCGATCGATCCCGCCCGGCTCGCCCGCTGGCGCAAGCTCGACGCCGAGAACAAAGCGAAGACGCCGGAGACGCGTGGGCCGAAGGGCCGGCGGCGCTAGCGCCCCGCGATCGAACTGGTGCCAGCGCCGCATGGCCTGACCGCGAGCCTGCGCGCTCAGAACTGCAGCAGGCACTCGCGCAGGGTGCGCGGCTGCTCGGCGCCGGCATCCTGTCGCCTGGCCCGGAGCAGAAGGCCCGCCGCGGCCGCGGCGCGGACATCGCGCGGATTCAGGCCGAATTCCTGCTTGAAGGCGCGGCTGAAGCTGGACGCGTCCTCGAAGCACAGCGCATCGGCGATGGCGTTGATGCTGGCGCCATTGGCGGTATCGGAGAGATCGGCATAGCCGCGCAGCAGGCGTCGGTGCCGGATGTAGCGCGCGACGCCGCCATCATCCTGGAACAGGCGATAGAGCTGCGTGCGCGACATGCCGACCTCGCGGCAGAGCATCGTCGCATCGAGCCTCGGCTCGCGCAGGTGCTGGTCGATGAACTGCCGGACCTTCTCGCGGCGGGTCACATTGATCTGGCTGCAGGCGAGGTCGAGACGATCGGCCGAGGGGCCGGTGCAGGCCATCACCATGGCCCGGACCGCATTGGTCAGGCGCGGCATGTCCGCGGCCTCGAGCTCGCCGAAACTGCGCTGGAGCAGGCCGATATAGTCGCCCAGAAGCCGGCCGAGCGGCGTGTCGAGGGCCTGTGCCTGAGCCGCGTCGAGCAGCGGCGCGAGCTCCCGGAAGCTGTCGCGCGGCAGGTAGAGCTGCAGCCGCTCATCACTCGAGCGCTGGCTGACGAGCTCACGGCCGAGCGAGGCGACATAGGGGACGGAGGCCGGGACGTCGAGGGTGAGTCCCCCGCCGCCCGATCCCAGCGTCCGGCGATGACCGAGCGTGATCACCCAGTGGTCGATCGGGTTCGAGCGCAGCAGGGCGGTGTCGCGCACCGCGGTCAGGGCAGGGGCCCTGACCTGGCTGAGGCCGAACTCGTCGAGTGTCCAGACCACGCTGCTCGCCGCGAAGCCGGCCTCGCTCTCGTTGAGGGCGATGTTGAAGACGCCGTCGAACCAGCCCCGCCACGCATCGAACTGCTCCCGGATCGGCAGGTCGCTCGTCGTGAATCGGACTGGAATCATGAAGCCCCTCGGCAGATGGCATGCCGGAGGGTAACACGGCGGGGCAGGAAACGACATGCACCGCGTGGCGCCGCAAACGCGGGATCCGCGCGGCCCGGTGGCCGATCACCAGCGGCGGCAGACCTGGACCCGGCGCGTCTGCCAGCGACCGCGCGAGTCGCGGAACCGACGCGTTTCCCACCAGCAGCGACGGCGATGCCAGTTGGCCTGTTCGACGCCGCCCTCGGCGGTGATGCCGGGCGCCGAGGCAACCGGCGCAGCGGTGGCAGCCGGAGCCGCCAGGGCTGCAAGGCCCAGTCCGGAGGCCAGAATGATCGCTCGAACCCACATCGTCATGTCCTTCCCTGCTTGAGGTGGCGAGGTATCCAGGGCCTTCAGAAGCGCCAGATCAGCGGCACGATGAAGACCGCCACGATGAAGAACCAGATCAGCAGGGGCAGGCCGAGCTTCCAGTAGTCGCTGAAGGCGTAGCCGCCGGGGCCCATGACCATGAGATTGGTCGGGGTGGCGATGGGGGTCAGAAAGGCGCCGGCTGCCGCAACCGCCGTGCTCATCAGCACGGGCTTGGGCGAGATGCCCATGCTGGCGGCGGCCGCGACGCCGATCGGGATCACGATCAGCGCGGTGGCGGTGTTGCTGATCAGCTGGCCCATCACCGCGGTCAGGATGAAGAGGCCCGCCAGCAGCGCCATCGGCCCGGCATCGCCGACCATCAGGACGAGCCGCTCGGCCAGCAGCTTGGCCGCGCCCGTCTCGACCATCGCCGTCGAGAGCGGCATCATCGCACCGACGAGGATCACGGTGGTCCAGCTGATCGCGCGGTAGGACTGCTCGACCGTCATGATGCCGGTCAGGATGATGGCGCCAGCCGCGAGCAGGCCGGCCACGGCTGGCGGCACGATGCCGGTGGCCAGCAGCAGGACCATGCCGAACAGGATCACGACGGCCTGCTTGGCGCCCGGTCCCATCGGCACCGCCTGGCGCCGCACGAGCTCCGGCGAGCTGACGACCAGCACGTCGGGGTCGTCGAGATGGGTGTCGAGCGCCTTCCAGGTGCCCTGCAGCAGCATCGTGTCGCCAGCCTGCAGCACCACGCCGCCGGCCTCGCTCGTCGCATTGCCGGCGGCGATCTCGTTGCCCGAGCGCTGCACGGCGAGGATGATCAGGTCGCCGCTCTCGGTCACCATGCCCGGAAAGACACTCTGCCCGATCAGGCCCGAACGGGGCGGGATGACCACCTCGGCGAGGCCGGAGCGCTTGTTGAACAGCGTCTCCTCGCCTCCACCGCTGGCCGCGCTCTCGTCGCGGAAGGCCAGATGCATCGTCGCGGCGAAGGTGGCCGCCGCCTCGGCCTCGCCGCGCAGCAGGACATGGTCGCCCTCGGCGATCGCGTCCCGGCGCAGCGGTCCGGCGCTGTCGCCCTCCTGGATCGCGACGAGCTGAAGGCCGGGGAAGGCGGCGAGATCGATGGCGGATGCCGCCTGCCCGATATAGGGGCAGGTCGCGCGCACCCGCAGCTGATAGATGCCGCTGGCGAGGCCGTACTGCTCGACCAGCGTCTTGGCGTGGCGGCTGAAATCGGCCGGCATCGTCGCGCCGTTGCGCTCGGGCAAAAGCTTCTGCCCGAACAGGATCATGATCGCCATCGAGCCGGCGAGCAGGGGAATGCCGGCCAGCGCGAATTCGAAGAAGCCGAAGCCGCCGACGCCGGCATCCGACGCGGCTTCCGAGACGAGGACGTTCACCGGCGTGCCGGTCAGCGCCAGCATCGAGCCGGCATGGGCGGCGAAGACCAGCGGCATCAGCAGCTGCGAGGAGTTGCGCTTGAGCCGGACCGCGATGACCACGACCACCGGCAGCAGGGCGGCCACTGCGCCGTTGACGCTGATCAGCGCCGTGAGCAGCGAGACGAGCCCCATGGTGAGCAGCAGCAGGCGGGTGCGGCTTTCCTCGCCCGCGCCCTTGATCAGGAGCTGCCCGGCCCAGGCCGTGACACCCGTGACCTCGAGGCCGGACGACACCACGAACAGCGCGGCGATGAAGATCACCGCCGGGTCGCCGAGCCCGCCCAGCGCCTGCGGCAAGGTCAGGACGCCGGTCGCCCAGAGCGAGAGCGCCGTACCCATCGCCACCAGCACGACCGGAACCCTGTTCGTGACGAACAGGACGACCGCCGCGGCGATGATCAGAGCGGTATAGGCAATGGGGCTCACGCGTCAGCTCCTCGTTGGGCCTCGTCGACGGATTCGGCCGCCGGAACGGTCTTTTAGTCTTCGAGCGTCGCCATCAGGATGCCGAGCCGGCAGCCCTTCTCGTATTCGTCGAGCTTCACGAATTCCTTGATCGTGTGGATCTCGGCCTGGCCGGCCCCGATCGTGATCGTCGGGACCCCGGCCTTGTCGAGCCAGTTCGCGTCGAGCCCGCCATTGGAGAAGATATAGGTCGGTTCGATGCCGAGGATGGCGAGCGCGCGCGTGGCGCGCTTCACGACTGGCGAATCCTGGTCGAGCCGGAAGGGCGGGTAGGCGGCGGCGCGCTTGAAGACCACCTCGGCCGTCGCGCCCTCATGGTCGGTGACGGCGGCCTTGGCCTTGGCGAAGGCGGCTTCGAAGCCGTCGACGATCTGGGTGGCGAAGCTCAGCTCCGGGCTGCGCGCCTCGCCCTTCAGGAAGGCATAGTCGGTGACGACGTTCGTGGCGTCGCCGGCCGGCTTGCCATCCCGGCCGCCGAAGATGCCGATATTGCTGCTGCCGAAGGCCTCGCCCTTGACCACCTTGCCGAACCAGCCGGCGGCGCGGGCTTCCGTCAGGCCGATGGCGCCGACCATGGTCGCCGAGATGCCCTTGTCCGGTGCGACACCCGCATGCGAGGCGCGGCCGGTGATCTCGACCTCCCAGTTCTCCTGGCCGACAGCGCCGATGATCAACTCGGAGGCGAGCTGGCCATCGACATTGATGCACATCGCCGGGCTCTTGAGATCGGCCGGGTTCAGCTCGCGGGCGCCATGCAGGCCGCTCTCCTCGCGCACCGTGAACAGCAGGGTGATCGGCGGATGGGGCAGGTTGTTCTTGAGCAGCGTCTCGGCCACCACGACGAGCAGCGCGACGCCGGTGCGGGCGTCGCCGCCCAGCGCCGTCGTGCCATCGGAGACGATGCGGTCGCCCTCGCGCCGCGGCTTGGCACCGGCGCAGAGCGGCACCGTGTCGAGATGGGTCGAGAACAGCAGGCGCGGCCCCGGCTTCGTGCCGGGCAGTTCGACGATCAGGTTGCCGGTCTGTGTCGGCAGCGGGATGCGGCTGTTGACGTCGTCATAGCGGATCGCCGAGGCCGGCACGCCGATCTTGATCAGCGCCTCGCTGACGGCGGCCGCGATCGCGGCCTCCTGGCCGGTGACGCCCTCGACCGAGAGGAAATTCATCAGGTGGTCGATCGCCGCCTCGACGTCGAGGGGAATGCTGGCGTTGCTCATGACATCCATCCAAGTTGAGGGCCCGTCGTGACGACCGGGCCTGGCTTGTTTTTCAGGGTTCGGCGCGACGGCTCACAGGCCCCAGGGCAATCCCAGCGTTTTCCAGACCACGAAGAGGGCCGTCCACACCAGGAACATGCCGGCCAGATAGGGCAGCATCAACGCCACCACGGTGCCGACGCCGGCGTTGCGATCGTATCGCTGCATCAGGCCGACGACCATGGCGAAATAGGCGTTGAGCGGCGTGATCATGTTCATCGGGCTGTCGCCGATGCGGTAGGCCGCGAGCACCGCTTCGGGCTCGACGCCGAGCTTCATCAGCAGCGGCACGAAGACGGGCGCGAAGATCGCCCATTTGGCGATGGCCCCGGTCAGCAGCAGATCGATGATGGCGACGACGACGATGAAGCCGAGCAGCAGCGGCAGCGCGCCGATATTGGCCGACTGCAACACGCCGGCGAGGCTGAGCGCCATCACCGTGCCCATGTTCGTGTAGGTGAAGTAGGCGACGAACTGGCTGAGAATGAAGAACAGGAAGATCGTGCCGCCGAGACCCTTGATCGATTTCTCGATGGCCGCGATGACGTCCGTCAGCGTGCGCACCGTCCCGGCCCCGATGCCATAGCACCAGCCGCTGGTCAGGAAGATCAGCATGATCAGGGCGATCAGCCCGTTCATGAACGGTGAATTGCCGATCAGTTCGCCCGTCGTCGGGTTGCGCAGCGGCGCACCGGCGGGAATGGTCAACAGCAGGAACACGGCGATCAGCCCGAGCAGCCCGAAGCCGGCAAAACGCAGGCCGCGGGATTCCGACTCGGACAACAGCGCCGCTTGGTCCGTCGTCGTTCCCTCCGCCGCCTTCGTCCGGTCATAGGGCCCGAGCCGCGGGCCGACGACCTTGTCGGTGATGAAAGCGATGGTCATCGTCAAAACGACGACCGACGCGACCGAGAACCAGACGTTCGAGGCCAGGCCGATGCTGCGGGCGGGGTCGACGAGGCGGGCGGCGTCGTTGGTGAATTCGACGAGCACCGCGTCGAGCGGCTTGATCAGCATGTTGACGGTGAAGGCGCCGGCCACGCCCGCGAAGCCCAGCGCGAGACCCGCCATCGGGTTTCGGCCGACGGCCAGATAGGCGATGCCGGCCAGCGGGATCAGCACCAGATAGCCCGCATCGGCCGCGATGCTCGCGGTGATCGCGACGAAGGCCAGGATGTAGGTCAGCGCCGCCGGCGGCGAGATGATCACCAGCTTGCGGATCAGCGCGGTGACCAGCCCCGATTCTTCCGCGACGCCGGCGCCGATCATGGCGGCGATCATCAGGCCGACGGCGGTGAAGGCCATGAAGTTCGGGACGAGCGAGGAGTAGATGAACCGGATGCCCTCCGCATTGAGAAGGCTCCGGATCGCGGTCGACGCGACTTCGATCTTGTGCGTCTCGGGATTGATGCGCTCGTAGGACACCTGCGCGCCGAACAGGCTGAAAATGGCCGAGAGCACGATGACGATGCCGATCAGGATCAGGAAGATCACCACCGGATGCGGCACCATGTTGCCGACCTTCTCGACGCCGTCGAGGAAGCGCTGCATCGTGGTCTTGGGTGCGGTGCTCTCCATCGCCATATCGGCTTTCCTCCCCGGCCGGGAGTGGTCCCGGCGACATCGACCCATCCGGCGGGATGGAGTCCCGCGCGAAGGTTAAGGCGCGAACTTAGAGGGATGAGCGGCAGGGGCATCGGCCCAGAATCCCAAAGCTTGGGCCGGCTGTCCCAAAATGGCTGGAAGCGGGCGGGAGTGTGGCCGGGACACCGCTTCGTGACGAAAGCAGGGCGGCGAGGCTTGTCTTCCAACCGTTACGTCGCTTCAATACCGCAGCGTCACGAACGGGTTGCGAGCCCGGTCAGCACGGCCGGAACCGTGCCGGATGCACGCGACGTGTCCGGCGGGACGTTCCGCCCGGTCGATGAAGAGTTCGGAGTGTTGCCTCATGCCGGAACAGCAACCGACGACGCGACGCAGCGTCCCGGCACCGGCACGCATCGCCGCGATCCTCGCCACCGCCCTGCTGCTGCCGGCTTGCGCCTCCGCACCGCGCGGACTGCTCCAGACCGTCGCTCCCATCCCGAACACCGACAAACTCGACATGCTGACCGCGACGACGCGGGCGGTCTCGGACGAGCCCGGCGTGCTCTATGATGGCGAGCGGGGCAGGGGCGTCTCCTTCAGCAACATCGTCGTCTCGATCCCGCGAAACCGGGAGCCCGGCACCATCCAGGTCCCGCGCTCGGTGCCCGGCAATCCGGAGACGGACTTCACGGTCAGCGCGTCGACGTCGCTGCAGAAATCCGATCTGCCGCGCTGGTTCGCCTCGGCCGGCGGTCGGAAGCGGCGCGCCTTCATCTTCGTGCACGGATTCAACACGCCGTTCGACCGGGCCGTTTTCCGCTTCGCGCAGCTCGCCCACGATTCGGACGCCAATGCCGCGCCGATCCTGTTCTCCTGGCCGTCGCGCGGGCAACTGCTCGACTACCGGCTCGACCTCGACAACGCGTCCTATTCGCGCTCCGATCTCGCCGAGGTCCTGATGATGGCGTCGAAAAGCCCCGCTGTCGGAGAGGTCGTCGTGCTGGCCCATTCGATGGGAGCCTGGCTCGCCGTCGAGGCGCTCAAGCAGGTCGCGCTGAAGAACGGCGGTGTCCCGGCCAAGATCAACAACCTGATCCTGGCGTCGCCCGATCTCGATGTCGGGGTCTTCCGGCGCCAGATCGAGGATATGGGTTCGCGCCGTCCGCAGATCACGATCTTCGCCTCGCAGAACGACCGCGCGCTGCAGCTCTCGCAGTTCCTGGCGCGCGGCGCGACCCGGCTGGGAGCGATCGACCTATCCCGCGAAGACTACCTGACACAGCTCGGCGACCTCAAGGGCATCACCGTCGTCGACATCAGCGCGATCAAGGCCGGGGACCGGGTCAACCACGACACCTACGCCTCGAGCCCGGAAATCGTCCGGCTGATCGGCAACCGCCTGATCGAAGGCCAGGTGATCACGGATTCGGACGTCACCGGCACCGGCACCGCGCTGGAGACGGTGGGCTCCGCCGCCGGTCTCCTGATCACGGCGCCAATCCGCGTCTTCGACGCCGCCACGACACGCCGCGAGTGACGCAGGGTTTCTTGACCATGGCCAATCGTTTCAAGACAATTGAACGCCAGCCCAAACACGGAGGACACCCCGCAGCAAATTCTGAACGGGACGCTCGGAAGACAAGCCGCACGCAACGATCCGCACTCACGGAGGCGACCATGGCACTGTCGAAAAGCCCTCGACCCCCCTTCCCGGCGGGACCGGTCCTTTCGCCGATCGCGGTTCCGCACGACAATCCCGCACCGCAGCAGCGGACCTGGGTCCTGGCGGCCACGGGCGCTCTGCCCGCACCGCCCGCCGCTTGGCTGTCCCCGGAGCCACGCACTGCGACCGAATGGCGGTTCGGCGATGTGACCCTCATCCGCGACGTCCGGCCCCCGGTCTCACCCTCGGCGGGCGCGTGGCACGCCCCGCGGTTCACGAATCAGGGCTGCGTCGCTCTGATGAGCAGCGATGCGGGAGACCGCGCATCCTTCCTGTTCGTCTCGTGCCGAGCCGGTCTCGCTTTGGCCGCGCTGGAGACGTCGGCCCGCCGGTTCGGCAGCGCCGAAGAACGGCTCATGCTGCTCGTTCCCGGAGGTTGGCTGGAGGGCGCCGGCGCGGCGGACCTGGTGCGGCGGCTCGAGAGCGAAGCCGGCCCCGGCGCGTTGCTGGCCGGCTTCATGCGCCAGCTCGCGGGCCAGTCGCACCAGTTCAGCGACGACCAGGCGAGAAGCCTGGCCACCGCGGTGCGCGCCCTTCTCGAGGCCTGCATCGCGCCCTCCGGACAGTCCCTCGCGGCGATCGCGCCATCGCCGTCGTCGAGCATGGTGGAACGCGCGCGCCAGATCGTCCAGCGTCACATGGGCTCGCCCGATTTCGGCCCGCCCCAGCTCGGCCGGCTGCTGGCGATGTCGCGGTCGAAGCTCTACCGACTGCTCGACGCGGATGGCGGGGTCGCCCATTTCATCAACCGCGAGCGGCTGCTGCAGGCGCGGCGCGATCTCGCCGCGCCCGGCGAACCGCTCTCGGTTCACGCCATCGCCAGCCGCGTCGGCTTTCGCGACCACTCCACCTTCAGCCGTGCCTTCCGGCGGGAATATGGCTGCAGCCCCAGCCACTTGCGAGACCTCATGCAACCGTCTGCCCAGGAAGCGGCCAGCCCCGGCCATGGGCTGCAGGACGCACGGCACGCCGAGCGTCCTGTCTGCATCCATTGCGAGAGCCGCGGGGAGAATGGGATGAACAGCCCAAATTTGGGATTCTGAGCTGATCCGGCCCCGTGACGGTGTTGCTAGCTTTCCGACCAACGCTCGGAAACGGGGCGCGATGGCGCTCGCCGGGTGCCTCGGAGGCGGTTCTCGTCTCCTGCGTGCAACGGACAGTCGCGATGCGAGTGAACGACTGATGCGAAAGCCCAATCGGCAAGACGGCTCGGGACGTCATGACGGCCGCTACCGCCCTGGCGGCAGCGTGGTCGTGCTCGCCCTTCTGCTCCTCGGGGTCGCCGGCTGCCAGCGCGAGAGTGAGACCGCGCCCGCGCCGGTGATCCGGACGGTGCGCACCACCACGGTCGAGGCGCCGCGCCAACTGGCCGATCTCGGTTTCAGCGGCCATGTCGAGGCGCAGGATCAGGCTTCGCTTTCCTTCCGCATCGGCGGGCGCCTGGCGGAGCGCCTCGTCGGCGTCGGGGCCACGGTGGCCGAGGGGCAGGTCGTCGCCCGACTCGATCCGGAGAACGAGCTCAACGACCTGCGCGCCGCCCGAGCGGCGCTGACGGCCGCCGAGGGCGCGCTGCGCAAGGCGGAGAATCAGCATCAGCGGCAGGAGCATCTCCTGGCGCGCGGCATCACCACCCAGGCTGATTTCGAGGCCGCCGAACAGGGGCGCACCGCCGCGCGCGCCCAGGTCGAGGCCGCCCGCGCCCGCGTCCGCACCGCCGAGGACATCGTCGCCTTCACCACCCTCAAGGCCGATGCGCCGGGCGTCGTCACCCGGGTCGGCGCCGAGCCGGCCGAGGTCGTCGCGGCCGGCCGCATGATCGTCCAGCTCGCCCGGCGCGACGGCCGCGACGCCGTGTTCGCGCTGCCGGCCGAATCGATCCGCGCCATTCCCGCCGACGCCACGATCCATGTCGCGCTCGCCAGCGACCCCGCCATCAGCGTGCGCGGCCATGTCCGCGAGGTGGCGCCCCAGGCCGATCCGGTCACGCGGACCTTCCGTGTCCGCGTCGGCCTGGCCGATCCGCCGGCCGCCTTCCGGCTCGGGACCACGGTATCGGGCTCGATCCGCGGCGGCGAGGCCTCCGGCATCGCCATCCCCGCGACGGCACTGACCGAGCGCGGGCCAGCCACCGGGGTCTGGGTCGTCGATCCGACGGCGCTGACCGTCTCGCTGCGCAAGCTCGAACTCGTCTCGCGCGACCCCGCCACCGCGATCGTCGCCAAGGGGCTGGCGATCGGCGACATCGTCGTCACCGCAGGCGCCAACCTCCTCAAGGAAGGGCAGCGCGTGCGCCTGTCCGGGACCGAGGCACGATGAGCTTCAATCTTTCCGAATGGGCCCTGAAGAGCCGCTCGGTCGTGATCTACCTCATGATCGTGGCGGTGGCCGCCGGCGTCTTCGCCTTCGTCAAGCTCGGCCGCAACGAGGATCCGGCTTTCGTCATCAAGTCGATGGTGGTCGTCGCCGCCTGGCCGGGTGCGACCATGGAGGACACGCTCAGCCAGGTCACCGAGCGTCTCGAGCGCCAGATCGAGGAGACGCCGGGGCTGGATTTCGTGCGCAGCTTCACCACGCCGGGGCGCACGACGATCTTCGTCAATCTGAAGCAGGACGTCCCGGCCCATGCCGTCCAGGAGACCTGGTTCAAGGTCCGCAACCTCGTCGCCGACATCCGCCAGACCTTGCCGGCCGGCACGATCGGCCCCTTCTTCAACGACCGTTTCGGCGACACCTTCGGCATCATCTACGGCTTCACCGCCGATGGTTTCACCGGGCGCGAGCTGCGCGACCATGTCGAGGCCGCCCGCTCGCGGCTGCTGCTCGTCCCCGACGTCTCGAAGATCGAGGTCATCGGCGCGCAGGACGAGCGCATCTTCATCGAGTTCTCGGTGCGCGAGCTCGCCAATCTCGGCATCGAGCGCTCGGCGCTGCTCGGCGCCCTACAGGCCCAGAACGTCGTGCGCCCGTCCGGCGTGGTCCAGACGCAGGACGAGAAGTTCTCGATCCGCGTCTCGGGCGCCTTCCAGTCTGAAGCCGACCTGCTCGAGATCAACTTCCCGGTCGGCGACCGCATGGTCCGCCTGGCCGACATCGCCACCGTCAAGCGTGGCTTTGCCGACCCGCCGCAGCCGATGTTCCGGGTCAACGGCCAGGCTTCGATCGGCCTCGGCATCGCCATGCGCGAGGGTGGCGACATCCTGGCGCTGGGCGCCAACATCAAGAAGGCGATGGCCGGCATCACCGCCGACCTCCCCGTCGGCATCGAGCCGCGGCTGGTCGCCGACCAGTCGGTAACGGTCGACGAGGCGATCGCCGACTTCATGAGCTCGCTCTGGCAGGCGGTGGGGATCATCCTCGTGATCAGCTTCATCAGCCTCGGCGTGCGGCCGGGTCTGGTGGTGGCGCTCTCGATCCCGCTGACACTGGCCGTCGTCTTTGCGGTGATGAACGTCATCGGCATCGACATGCAGCGCATTTCGCTGGGCGCGCTGATCATCGCGCTCGCGCTCCTCGTCGACGACGCCATGACGACGACGGACGCCATGGTGACGCGCCTCGCCGCCGGCGACGAGAAAGCCAAGGCCGCGACCTTCGCCTTCGAGAAATATGCGGTCGCGATGTTCGCGGGCACGCTGGTGACGATCGCCGGATTCGTGCCGATCGGCTTCGCCGCCAGCTCGGCCGGCGAATACACCTTCTCGCTCTTCGCCGTGGTCAGCATCGCGCTCGTCGTCTCCTGGTTCGTCGCCGTGATCTTCGCGCCCGTGCTCGGCATGGCGCTGCTCGTCGCGCCCAAAGCCTCGGGGCAGGCGGCCGGTCCCGGGCGGGTCGAGCAGGGCTTCCGGGCGATGCTGTCGGGGGCGATCCGGGTGCGCTGGCTGACGATCGCCGTCACCATCGGCCTGTTCGTGGCATCGATGCTGGCGCTGCCACTGGTGCCACGGCAGTTCTTCCCGGCCTCCGACCGGACCGAGCTGCTGGTCGACATGACGCTGCCGCAGAACGCCTCGATCTATGCCAGCGAGGCCCTGGTGAAGCGCTTCGACGCGGCGCTGAAGGACGATCCCGACGTGGCGCGCTGGAGCACCTATGTCGGGCGCGGCGCGATCCGCTTCTACCTGCCGCTGAACGCGCAGCTGCCGAACGACTTCTTCAACCAGGCGGTGATCGTCGCCAAGGACGTCGCCGCGCGCGACCGTCTGCAAAAGAAGCTCGAGGCGCGGCTGGCCACCGAATTCCCGAACCTGATCGCGCGGGTCTATCCGCTCGAACTCGGTCCCCCGGTTGGCTGGCCGGTGCAGTACCGCGTGACGGGTCCCGACATCGCCGAGGTCCGCGGCATTGCGATGAAGCTGGCGCAGGTCGTGGCGGCCAACCCTCACACCGACCAGGTCAATTTCGACTGGATCGAGCCTTCGCGCGAATTGCGGCTGCGGGTCGATCAGGACGAGGCGCGCCGCCTCGGCCTGAGTTCGCAGGCGCTCGCCGCGATCGTCAACACGGTCGTCTCGGGAACCGTGGTGACGCAGCTGCGCGACGACATCTACCTCGTCGACGTCGTCGTGCGGGCGCAGGGCACAGACCGCATCTCGCTCGACACGCTGCGCACGATGCAGGTGGCGCTGCCCGGCGGGCGTTCCGTGCCGCTCTCGCAGTTCGTCACCTTCAGCTACGATCTCGACGCGCCGCTGATCTGGCGCCGCGACCGCGTGCCGACGCTGACGGTCGCCGCCGACATCAAGCCAGGCGTGCTGCCCGAGACGGTCGTCAGCGCGCTGGCGCCCGGCATCGAGGCGCTCAGAAAGACGCTGCCGCCCGCCTATGGCATCGCCACGGGCGGTACGGTCGAGGAGAGCGCGAAATCCCAGGCCTCGGTCATCGCCGTGGTGCCCGTGATGCTGCTGATCATGTTCACGGTGCTGATGGCGGAGCTGCGCAGCTTCAAGCTCTTCGCCATCGTCATCAGCATCGCACCGCTGGGCATGATCGGTGTGGTCGGCGCGCTGCTGCTGTCGGGCAAGCCGCTCGGCTTCGTCGCCCTGCTCGGCGTGCTCGCCCTGATCGGCATCATCACCAAGAACGCGGTCATTCTGATCAGCCAGATCGAATCCGAGCGCGCGGCCGGCAAGAGCATCACCCAGGCTGCGCTCGACGCCGCCTCGACCCGCTTCCGCCCGATCATGCTGACCGCGGTCTCGACCGTGCTGGGCATGATTCCGATCGCGCCGACCGTGTTCTGGGGGCCGATGGCTTTCGCGATCATGGGCGGGCTCCTGGTTGCGACGGTGCTGACGCTCGTCCTGCTGCCGGTGCTGTACGTCACCGTCTTCGGGGGGCCGTCGCCCGCCGCCGAACCGGCGCAGGGCGCTGGGCCCGACACCGT
Organism: Allobosea thiooxidans; assembly: GCA_943372485.1. GTDB lineage: Bacteria > Pseudomonadota > Alphaproteobacteria > Rhizobiales > Beijerinckiaceae > Allobosea > Allobosea thiooxidans_A. The sequence continues at coordinate 17,374 of CALRYW010000042.1, read as the reverse complement.
GGGAGCGGCTGCGCGATGACCCGTCCTCCGTCAGTGAAACGCGCCTTGTTCCGTCGCACGCGGCCGCTCCTGCCGCTCTGCGGCCTGCCGCTGCTGCTCGCGCTCGCCGGCTGCGACCGTGCCGAGAAGGCGCCTCCTCAGGCCGGCCGTCCCGTTCAGGTCGTCAAGGTCGAGGCCAGCCTCCTCACCGCGGGGGTCGAGCTCTCCGGCGAGATCCAGGCCGAAAAGACGGTGTCGCTCGCCTTCCGGATCGCCGGGCGGATCGCCGAGCGGCCGGTCAATGTCGGCGACCGCGTCGCGCCCGGCCAGATCGTCGCGAGGCTCGACCGGACCATCGAGACCAACGCCGTCGCCGCCGCCGAGGCGGCGCTGGAGGCCGCGCGCGGCGAGGTCGTCACCGCGCGCAGCACCTTCGAGCGGCAGGAGCGACTGATGGGGCAGGGCTTCACCACGCGCCCGCGCTTCGATGCCGCGCAGAAGGCGCAGGAAACCGCCCAGGCCGCGCTCGAGAACGCCGAGGCCCAGCTCGAACAGGCGCGCGACCGCCTCGGCTTCACCGATCTGCGTGCCGATGTCGCCGGCGTCGTGACGGTGCGCAGCGCCGAGCCCGGCGAGGTCGTCCAGCCCGGGCAGCCGATCCTCCAGATCGCCCGCGAGGATGGTCGCGATGCGGTCTTCGCCGTGCCGGCGCGGGTGCTCGAGGGCAAGACGGGCGACCCGGTCGTCCGCGTCGTGCTCGCCGAAGCGCCGGGTGTCAGTGCCATCGGGCGCATCCGCGAGATCGCGCCGCAGGCCGATCCCGTCACCCGCACCTTCCAGGTCCGCGTCGGGCTGCAGGATCCCCCCGAGGCGATGCGGCTGGGCTCGACCGTGGTCGGTTCGGTCGAGACGACCTCGGCGCGGATCATGTCGATCCCCGCCAAGGCGCTGACGACCTCCGGCCGCGGGGCTGCGGTCTGGATCGTCGATCCCAAGACCTCGACGGTCAGCCTGCGGCCGATCGACATTCTGCGCTTTGATCCCGACCACGTCGTCGTCTCGCAGGGGCTCGTCCCGGGTGAAACCATCGTCGCGACCGGCGTGCAGGCGCTGCATCCGGGCCAGCGTGTCGCGCCGCTGCCTCCCGCGCGCAGCGCGGCGACCACCGCCGCCAGGGCGCCGGGCTGACGCGACCATCATGCGATCGCCGCCGGCGCGACGACCGCCCCATTCAACCGAAGGACATCTCCCATGAGCGATCTGGTCTTCATCGCCTTCCCGACCGAGCAGAAGGCCGAGGAGGTCCGCCAGAAGATCCTGGCGATGCAGCGCGAATATCTGATCGAGCTCGGCGACGCCGTCGTCGTGGTCAAGGACCAGGCCGGCCAGATCAAGCTCAACCAGCTGATCAACCTGACCACGACCGGCGCGGCCTCGGGCGCGCTCTGGGGCACGCTGATCGGCTTCATCTTCATGGCGCCGCTGCTGGGCACGGCGCTGGGCGCGGCCTCCGGTGCGCTGGGCGGCAAGTTGACCGATGTCGGCATCAACGACCAGTTCATGAAGGATGCGGCCACCGCGCTGCAGCCGAACACGGCCGGGCTGTTCCTGCTGATCCGCAAGATGACGACCGACAAGGTCCTGGCCGACCTGCGCGGCAGCGGCGGCACGCTGATGAGCACCTCCTTCGACGAGACCAAGGAAGCGGCGCTGCGCGAAGCGCTCGCCGCCGCGGCCCCCGGCGAGACGGTGACGCCGGCGGCGACATGATCGCGCCCGGGGTGGGTGGCCCCCTGGCGGAGCAGGCGCAATGGGCGCTCGCGACCGCCAGGCTCGCCGACTTCCAGCCCCTCCTGCCGGCCGAGGAGGAGGTCGTCGCCCGCCTGCTCAGCGGCACTTATGACCGCCTCGGCGACGGCAGCCGGCCAAGCGCACCCGACCCGAGCCGCGTCGTCAGGGCCGCCTTCCTGCGGTTCCTGATGCTCGGCGGCGAACCGGGCTGCCGGCCGCATGAGAAGGGCATCCGCATCACCGGCGCCTGGATCGTCGACACGCTCGATCTCGAAGCCTGCCATGTCTTCCGCGACATCGGCCTGATCGACTGCCATTTCGAGGCGACGCCGATCCTGCGCGCGGCGATCATCAACCGCCTGTTTCTGGACGGTTCGTCTCTGCCCGGTCTCGAGGCCGAACGGCTGGAGGCGCGCGGCGGCGTCTATCTGCGGGGCGCGCAGGTGACGGGCGAGATCAACGTCTCGCAGTCGCACCTCGGCGGCAACCTCGAATGCGACGGCGCGGCGATCCGCGTCGCCAGCGGCCATGCGATCGACGCCAACGCGGTCGAACTGCGCAACCTTCTGCTGAGGGGAGCGACGCTGCGTGGCGGCCTCGCCATTGCCGGCGCGCGGATCTCGGCCGATCTCGACGCCGCCGGCGCCCGGATCGACAGCGCCGACAGCCTCGCGATCGATGGCACGGAGGTCGAGATCGGCGGCAGCGTCGTGCTGCGCAAGGCCTCGGCCGCAGGCGAGGTTAGGCTCGTGGCCTCGGTGATCGGCGGCGATCTCGATGCCAGTGGCGCGACGCTGGACCATCCCGGCGCGATGGCGCTCGACATCAGCCGCAGCGCCATCAAGGGCGCCTTCTTCCTGCGCGGCGAGGCTTCCATCGGGGGCGCGCTGTCGATGACCGGCGCCTCGATCGGCACCATCCATGACGAGGTGGCGTCCTGGCCGGCGCCCGGGGACCTGCTGCTCAACCGCTGCCGCTACGGCGCCTTCATCGCCGCGCCCGTCGATGCGGCGAGCCGGCTCGACTGGCTCTCGCGGCAAGCCCCCGAACGCTGGGGCGAGGATTTCTGGCCCCAACCCTATGAGCAGCTCGCCGCGGTCTTTCGCGAGATGGGCCACGGCGAGGACGCGCGCGCCGTCCTCATCGTCAAGGAGCGTCTGCAGCGACGAGCGCGGCGGGCGCGGGCGAAGAGCCCGTTCTGGCGTGCGGCGCTGACGGTGACGGACGGCTTCCTCGCAGCCACGCTGGTCTATGGCCGCCAGCCCCTGCTCGCCTTCGTCTGGCTGATCCTGTTCTGGCTCATGGGCGTCGGCATCTTCGCGATGGCGGAGCGGGCCGGCGCCTTCAAGCCCAACAGCGCGGTCGTGCTGCGCGCACCGGAATGGACGCTCTGCGGCGTCGAGCGCACCCAGCAGAGGCTCCTCGGCTCGCCGCCGCAAGCCACGCCAGGGCGCGCCGCGCCGGGCCAGACGCAGCTCGCCTGCTATCGCGAACAGGGTGAGGCCTCGAGCTATCCCGAATTCAACCCGTGGTTCTATTCGCTCGATACGCTGTTGCCCGTGCTCGATCTCGGACAGAAAGCCTTCTGGCGGCCCAATCCCGTCGGCCGTCACGGGCGGGTCGCGATCAGCTATTTCTATCTTCAGGCGATCGTCGGCTGGGCGTTGAGCCTGCTGGCGGTGGCGGGTTTTTCCGGCCTGGTGAAATCGCCATGATCGGGCCGTGATGCAACGCTGCGGGAGTATCAGGTGAGCAAGGTTCCGAAAGCGCCGAAGGCAGAAGCGGTCGCGCGCAGCGATGGCCGCACCCCGCTCATCATCGACCTCGCCCTCCAGGGTGGCGGCGCGCATGGCGCCTTCACCTGGGGCGTGCTCGACCGCATCCTCGAGGAGGACTGGCTGACGATCAGCGCGATCTCCGGCACATCGGCCGGTGCGATGAACGCCGCCGTCCTGGCCTCGGGCTTCGCCACGGCCGGCCGCGAGGGCGCGCGGCAGGCGCTGGAGGCGTTCTGGCGCAAGACCTCGGAGGCCGCGCGCTTCAGCCCGTTCCAGCGCAGCCCGCTCGATGTCCTCCTCGGGCGCTGGACGCTCGACAACTCGCCGCTCTTCGTCGCGATGGATCTGATGTCCCGCGTCGTCTCGCCCTACAGCCTCAATCCCGGCGGTGCGAACCCGCTGGCCGACATCCTGGCCGAGGTGATCGACTTCGAGGCGCTGGCGGCAGGCCCGATCAAGCTCTTCGTCACCGCCACCAATGTGCGCACCGGCCGCGGCCGCGTCTTCCGCAACGCCGAGATCACGCCGCAGGTGCTGCTCGCCTCGGCCTGCCTGCCGACCCTGTTCCAGGCGATCGAGATCGACGGCGACGGCTACTGGGACGGCGGCTATTCCGGCAACCCGACGATGACTCCGCTGATCCAGGAGAGCGAGGCACTCGACACCATCCTGGTCCAGATCAACCCGGTCGAGCGGCCGGGCACGCCGACCACCGCCCGCGACATCCTCAACCGGCTGAACGAGGTCTCGTTCAACAGCGTCCTGCTGAAGGAGCTCAGAATGATGGCGCTGCTGCGCAACAGTGCCAATCCGAAGAACCGCGAGGGCGCGCGCTGGGCGGGGATGCGGCTCCACCGCGTCACCAGCGACAGGATGGCGGAGCTCGGCTACTCCTCGAAGCTCAATGCGGAATGGGAGTTCCTGACCATGCTGCGGGCGGAGGGGCGGCAGTCGGCGGAGGCCTTCTACCGCGCGCACCGGGACGATCTCGGCCAGCGCTCGACGCTCGACCTCGATGAACTGACGCAGGGCGTGTGAACGGAATGACCAGCGGCAGGATTCACCAGGGCGCGCAGGTCCTGATCGCGATCATCCTCGTGGTCGCGGCCCTGTCGGTCGCGAGCTCCGTCTTCGCACCCGTGGCCTTCGCGCTGTTCATCATCGCGCTGGTCTGGCCGCTGCAGCGCAGCCTGCAGGGTTTCCTGCCGCGCATGCTGGCGCTGGCGATCAGCATCGTCGTGATGGTGCTCGCCTTCGTCGCCTTCGGTTCGCTGATCGTCTGGGCCTTCGGCCGCGTCGGGCGCTGGATCGCGGCCGATGCCACGCGGTTCCAGCAGCTCTACGACCAGGCGACGCTCTGGCTCGAAGGCCATGGCATCGCCGTGACCGGGCTCTGGGCGGAGAATTTCAACGTCGCCTGGATGCTGCGCATGGCGCAGACGATCAGCGGCCGGCTCAACACCACGATGAGCTTCTGGCTGGTGGTGCTGGTCTACGTCATCCTCGGCCTGCTCGAGGTCGAGGATTTCGGGCGCAAGCTCAAGGGCATGCGCAACCGCCTCGTCGGCGATGTGCTCCTGCGCGGCAGCCTGCAGACCGCCGCCAAGCTGCATCGCTACATGGCGGTGCGGACCGTGATGAGCCTGATCACCGGCGTGCTGGTCTGGGGCTTCGCGACGGCCGTGGGCCTGCCACTGGCGGCGGAGTGGGGCTTCATCGCCTTCTCGTTGAACTACATCCCCTTCCTCGGGCCGCTGGTGGCGACCGTCTTCCCGACGCTGTTCGCCATGACACAGTTCGGCTCCTGGCAGGCGGTGGTCGCGGTCTTCGCCTGTCTGAACCTGATCCAGTTCGTCGTCGGCAGCTATATCGAACCCCGCGTCGCCGGCAGCGCGCTCTCCATGTCACCGACGCTGGTTCTGTTCTCGGTGTTCTTCTGGGCCTATCTCTGGGGCGTGTTCGGCGCCTTCATCGGCGTGCCCGTCACGATCGCGCTGCTGACCTTCTGCGCCCAGCATCCCGCGAGCCTCTGGGTGGCCGAACTGTTCGGCTCGGGGGCCCCCGAGCCGGTTCCGGCCAACGACGTCGTTAAGGTCTGAGGGGGGCTGTCCAGCCCTCATCCTGAGGAGCCGCAAAGCGGCGTCTCGACGGATGATTCAGGAGGCTCCGGAGGTCACTGGACCATCCTTCGAGACGGCCCTGCGGGCCTCCTCAGGATGAGGGCTCACCCGGCGCCCCGGACAATGCGGGCCCGATCTCGATCCGCTCCGGTGCCATCAGCGCCAGCCCGCCATCCGCGCGCGCACCGAGCCGGTGGATGTAGAAGGCGGTCGGCTCGTCACGCGTGGCCTCCATCACCGGGGAGGGCGCCGAGACGATGCGCAGAGGGCCGCAGCGGCCGATCCAGTCGATATGACGATGGCCATGCATCACCACGAGCCGGTGGGCCTGCGGCTTCAGCAGGCGCACGAAGCGGCTGCCATTGATCAGCGCCGTGCCGATCCGCTCCGAGAAGGCCTTGGCCTGCTGCGGATACTCGACCGGGTGGTGATGCAGCGCCACGACGAAGCGGGCGCGGGGATATTGCGCGAGCGCCGCCAGCATCGCCTGCATGTCCTCCTCCGCGACGAGCCCGAGCGCGTTGGTAAAGGAGAAATGCGTCTCCGCATTCGAGTTCAGCAGCACGATGCCGAGCCCGTCCGGCTCGGACGGCGGCAGCACCATCGGGAAGGAGGCCTCCCAGATTGCCGACAGCCCCCGCGACAGGCGCAGGCCGCCGGCATCGGCGAAGGCCGCGATCGCGGCGCGATGCGGTGCCAGCCGCTCCGAGAGCGTCGGCCCGATCCGGCCGGCCGTCTTGGCGACGACATGGACGCGCCCGCCCTGCACGGCCTCCGTCACCGAAAGGGTCCGCATCTGGCGCAGGCGCTTGCCCGGGCTGCCGGGCAGCTCGAGCCGCGCCGGATTGGCCCGGTCGACGATGTTGACGTCGTGGTTGCCGGGCAGGACGAGGGTCAGCGCCGCGAGCTCGGGATGGCGGGCGAGCGCGTCGAGGAACTCGGCCCATTCGGCCGAGCGGCCGGCATCGGTCATGTCGCCGCTGATCAGCACGAGATCGAGCGGCGCGGTGGCATGGATCGCCGCGAGCCGCGCCAGCACCAGGGCCAACCGGTCGTTGCCGCGCGGGCCGGCCCGGCCGCTCTCGATGCGAAAGCCATAGCGCTCGCCGACGACATGGATGTCCGAGAGATGCGCCACCCGCCAAACCCTGTCGGATGAAGCGGCCTCGTCGAAACGCTCGAGATCACGCGGCTGGTCCATCGTCCCGTCGGCGATGCCCCAGAGCAGTGCGGCCCCGGCGAAATAGGCGCTCATCACGGCGATGGTGTTGGCGAGCGCCGGTCGCACCAGCCGCAAGGGATAGGCCAGATCGGCGACCTCGCCCGACCAGCGCGTCGCAGGCCAAACGGCAGCCGTGATCGCCAGCGCGATCAGCGCCGCGCCGAGACCCGCCGCGACGGCCGTAAGCCCCCGCAACCGCGCGCGGCTGGCTTCGCTCGCGCCGGCCGGCAGGAAGCGCTCGGCGAGATGACGCAGGCCCTCGCGGGCAAGCACATAGCCGGGCTGGACGGCCAGCGAGATCAGCGACCAGAAGCTGCGCTCGACGGCGCGCAGCAGCGGCCGCAGGCCGAACCAGCCGATCGCCGCGAGGCCGGCCAGCACCAGCACCGGCCCGATGCCCGCCAGCGCCAGAATCCGATCGGCGACGTCGTCATACCAGGCGGTCACCACCAGCGGGGCGACGCCGAGCAGGAGGCCGGGGACCAGCGCCAGGATGATCCAGGCGAGGGCGAGCTTCGGCAGGTTGATCTCGCCCAGCAGCGTGCCGGCGATGGCGAGCAGCGAATGCGTCTTGGTGCTGCTGGCATCGTCCTCGGCGTCGCCGCCACGCGGTTCGATCAGCATTGGCCGGGCGCCGCTGCGCAAGGCGTGTCACGATCCGAGCCGCTCCCCGGCAAGAGGGCGGGCGCTTCCAGACGACGCTCGGCAACCATCGATGCGACCCGAAAAGGCCTACCCGAAAATGGGACGGCGGGCACAGAACTGAGACAGGCGGCAGATGCCCGCCCGGACTCCGGATGCTAGCCTGACGGCAGAACGAAATGCAAGATGATACGGCGCAATCAAGCAAGAGATCGCGTTTTTCCATGAAGACGCTAAGACAAAAATCGTCTTCGTGCAGTGGAGCGACCCGTTTTCTTCGCGCCTCGTCTTCGCCTCGCCGTGCGCGCAGGCATGACGCGGTTCGCTGCGCGCCGGCCGACGGACTCTCCTCGCCATGACCGCGCCGGCATCACCGCACCAAACCCTCTCATGGCCCAGCCTGCTGGCAAGAGGCCTGTTCTTCTTTGCGCTTTGGCTCGTCCTGATCGGCGCGGCCCCCAAGGATTGGCCGGTCGGCCTCATCGCGGCGGCGGCGGCGACCTGGGCCAGCATCCCGCTCTGGCCACCGGAGAGCCGGCTATCGCCGACCGGGCTCGTCCGCTTCGTCCTGCGCTTCCTGCCGCAGGCGGTGGTGGCCGGGCTCGACGTCGCCAGGCGGGCCTTTGCTCCGCGTATCGCGATGAAGCCGGGCATCGTGACCTACCGCGCCGGCCTGCGGCCGGGCATGGCACAGGGCGCGCTCTGCGCGGTGATGAGCCTCCAGCCGGGCAAGCTGCCGGTATCCTGCGCGGCGAGCGGCGAGATGCAGGTGCATTGCCTGGACAGCGAGGCAGCCGTCACGGCCGAGCTCGCCGCCGACGAGGCGGCCTTCCTGCGCATCCTGCCGGGAGATCGCTCCGGTGCCTGAGAGCCTGACCTTCATGGCGCTCTTCGTCCTGCTCGCCAGCGCCGCCGGGCTGGCGATCGTGTTGCGCTCCGCGATCGCGATCGAGAAGCTGATGGCGGTGCAGTTGCTCGGGACCGGTGGCGCCGCCACGCTGCTCCTGCTCGGCGCGGCCACGGCGCAGCCGGCGCTGGCCGATGTCGCCTTGCTCCTGGTCCTGCTGTCGGCGTTCTCCTGCGCGGCCTTCACCCTGGGGGAGGGCGAGCCCCCCCAGGCCGCCGCAAAACCCGACGAGCCCGCGTGATGGGGCTGGCGGAGGCGTTCACGCTGGTCTGCGTCGTCGCCGGCGCGATCCTGTTCCTGGCGGGAACGCTGGGGCTGCTGCGTTTTCCCGATACGCTCAGCCGCCTGCATGCGCTGAGCAAGGCCGACAATCTCGGCCTCGGCCTGATCGTGCTCGGACTGCTGCCGCAGCAGGCGAGCCTGATGGGCGGGTTCAAGCTCGTCTGCATTTGGCTTCTGGCGCAGCTCTCGGCCGCGACCGCGAGCCAGCTGATCGCCGGCATCGCCGCGCGCCGGAAGCCGCAGGCATGAGCCTCCTCTTCGACATCGCGCTGGTCGCCGGGTTGATCGCGCTGGCGCTGCATGTCGTCGTCACCCGCGACGGCCGCGGCGCGATCCTCGCCTTCATCGCCTTCGGCCTGCTGCTCGGCATCGGCTGGGCGCGGCTGGCCTCCGTCGATGTCGCGCTGACCGAGGCCGCGATCGGCGGCGGCCTGACCGGCATGCTCCTGCTGCGCGCCCACGCCCATCTCGCGCGCGAAATCGCTCCCGAGGCGATGGTCCGGGTCGAACCGCGGCGCTGGCTCGCCCCGGCGATCGCCTGCGGCCTCGTCACCCTGGCGCTGGGGGCGGTCGTGCTCGCTTTTCCCCGGCCGGCGCCGAGCCTGACGCATCTGGCGGTCGCGTCGCTGGAGACGACGGGGCTCGGCAATCCCGTCACCGCCGTGCTGCTGGCCTACCGCGCCATCGACACGCTGCTGGAGAAGATCGTGCTGATCCTCGCTTTGGTCGGCGTCTGGTCGCTGAGCCGCGACGCCGCCTGGGGCGGGGCCTCGCAGCTGCGCACGGCGATCGTCCCGGAGCCGCTGGTCTTTCTGGCGCGGGTGCTGCCGCCCTTCGGTGTGCTGATCGCGGTCTACCAGGTCTGGGTCGGGGCCGACCTTCCCGGCGGGACGTTCCAGGCCGGCACCATCCTGGCCGCGATGGCGCTGCTCGTGATGCTGGCCGGCCTGCGCCCGGCGCCACCGACGCAGGCGAGGGCGCTGCGGCTGATGCTCGCAGGCGGGCCGGCCCTGTTCGTGCTGGTCGGCTTCCTCGGCGTCGCGGTCGCGCAAGGCTTCCTGTCCTATCCCGAGGCCATCGCCAAGCCGCTGATCGTCGGCATCGAGGCGGCGCTGACGCTGTCGATCGCCGGCACGCTCGCCCTGCTCGTCGCCGGCCCGCCGGACAGGGCGTCCGCACCATGAGCGCGCTGGCCCTGACATCGGCGTCGCTGTTTGGCCTGTGCGGCGCCGCACTCGTCGGCATCGGCCTGTTCTGCATCGTCAGCCATCCCGATCTGCTGCGCCGGATCGTCGGCTTCAACATCCTCGGCGCCGGCATCTTCCTCGTCTTCGGGGCAGTCGCGCGCCGCGGAGCGGCGCTGGGGCTGGGGGGCGATCCGGTGCCGCAGGCCATGGTGATCACCGGCATCGTCGTCGCCTTCGCCGCGACCGCCCTGGCGGTCGCGCTGCTGCGGCGTCTGGCGTCGCTGACCGGGAGCGCAACGCTCGACGCCGCGGCGCCGGCGACGCCGCCGCGGAGCGACGCATGACGCCGGCCTATGCCGCGACACCGGGCGGCCTGCTGCTGGTGCTGGCCGTCATGCTGCCGGCTGCGGCCGCGCTCGTGATGCTGGTACTGGGCCCGCGCCATACCCGCGTGGTGGCGCTGATCGCCCTGGCGCTCGGCCTCCTCGTGGCGCTCACCGCCGGCCTCCAACTGGTCCGCAGCCAGGCCGCCCTGATCTATGTGCTCGGCAACTGGCAGCCGCCGCTCGGCATTGCGCTGCGCGCGGATGGGCTGTCGGTGATGATGCTGGCGGTCACCGCCGTCGTCATGGTGGCGACGGGTCTGTTCGCGCGCGGAATGTTCGGGCTCAACCTCGCCACCGCAGACGGTCGCCTGGCGACGAGCTTCTGGATTTTGCTGATGGGGCTGTGGAGCGGGCTCAACCTCGTCTTCGTCTCGCAGGACCTGTTCAACCTCTATGTCGCCCTCGAACTCCTGACCTTCGCCGCCGTGCCACTGGTCTGCCTCGACGGGCGGGGCGAGACCATGGCCGCGGCGCTGCGCTATCTGATGTTCGCGCTGCTCGGCTCGATGCTCTATCTGCTCGGCGCCGGTCTGCTCTACGGCGCCTATGGCACGCTCGACATCCGGCTGATCGCGAGCGCGAGCCATCACGGCCCGGCCATGACGATCGCGCTGGCGCTGATGATCCCCGGCCTGCTCGCCAAGGCGGCGCTGTTTCCGCTGCATCTGTGGCTGCCACCCGCCCATGCCGGGGCGCCGGCCGCCGCCAGCGCGGTTCTCTCGGCGCTGGTGATCAAGGCGCCGGTCTTCCTGATCCTGCGGCTCGTCGCCGACATCGCCCCGCCTGACGCGGCCGCCGTCGCGGGGCAGGTTCTGGCCGTGCTCGGCGCGGCATCGATTCTGTTCTGCAGCGTCATGGCGCTGCGGCAGGAGCGCCTCAAGCTGATGATCGCCTATTCGACCGTGGCGCAGATCGGCTATCTCTTCATCGTCTTTCCGCTGGCGGGGATCGGCGACGGGGCCGCGCCCTGGGGCACCATCGCCTGGACCGGCGGGGCGCTGCAGTTGACCTCCCATGCGCTGGCCAAGGCGGCGATGTTCATGGCGGCGGGCGTCGTCGCTGAAGCCGTCGGGCATGACCGCATCCGCGATCTCGGCGGCTTCGGCCGCGTCCTGCCGCTGACCGCCACGACCTTCGGGCTCGCCGGGCTGTCGCTGATGGGCATCCCGCCGAGTGGCGGCTTCATCGCGAAATGCCTGCTGCTGACGGCGGCGGCCATCGGCGGGCATCTCTGGTTGGCGCTGACGATTCTCGCGGGCGGGCTCCTCGCGGGCGGCTATGTCTTCCGCGTCATGGACCGGGCTCTCGCGACGCCGGCCGAACCGCTGTTGCTGCGCCAGCCGATCCCGCTGAGGCTCGAACTCGTCCCGCTGGTCCTGGCGGTGCTGGCGGTGGCGCTCGGCTTCCTGCCGCTCGAGCCCTTCGGCCTGCTGCAGATCGGCCGGCCCGACATTGCGCTGGCGGTGTCGCCATGAGTGCGGCCGGGCTGCTGCTGGCCGCCGCGCTGCTCGCGCCGCTGGCGCTGGCGGCCGCCTGCCTGTCGCGCGCCGTCCGGGCGCGGGTAGCGGGGCTGCTCTGGCTCGCGCCCATGCCGGCCCTGCTGGGGGCCGGGCTCTTGCCGGCCGGCACGGCCGTCTCATTCCCCGTGCCGTTCCGGATGGCGCTGGCGCTCGACCAGCCCGGCGCGATCCTGCTCGGTGGCGCCGCGCTGCTCTGGAGCGCGGCCGGGGCCTATGCCGCCTCCTATCTGCGCGGCAAACCCGGGCTGACGGGTTTCTGCATCTGGTGGCTGCTGACGCTGGCGGGCAGCCTCGGCGTCCTCATCGTCGCCGACATCGCCGGCTTCTACCTGCTGTTCACGCTGGCGAGCCTTTCGGCCTATGGGCTGGTCGCGCATGAGCAGACCGAAGCCGCCAGGCGGGCCGGCCTCGTCTACATGGTGCTGGCGCTGCTGGGCGAAGCCTTCCTGCTCTTTGCCTTCGTCATGCTGGCGGCCGGACAGCCCGATCCCAATCCGCTGATCCGCGATGCGGTGGCGGCCCTGCCGGGCTCGCCGATGCGGGACGGCATCGTGGCGCTGCTGATGCTGGGCTTCGCCCTCAAGATGGGGCTGATCCCGCTCCATGTCTGGCTGCCGCTCGCCCACCCGGCCGCGCCGATGCCGGCCTCGGCGGTGCTCAGCGGCGTGCTGGTCAAGGCCGGCGTGATCGGGCTGATCCGCTTCCTGCCGTTTGAGGCCCCGCTGCCGACCTGGGGTGCAGTGCTTGCCACGGCGGGCATCCTGACCGCCTATGGCGGCGCGGCGCTCGGTGTAGCGCAGCGGCGCCCGAAGACGATCCTGGCCTATTCCACCGTCAGCCAGATGGGCCTCGTCGCGGCCATCCTCGGCGCCGGGCTGGCGGCGGGCGATGCCTCCGCGCCGGGTCTCGCAGCCTATTACGGCGTGCATCATACGCTGGTGAAAGGCGGGCTGTTCCTCGCCGTCGGCGTCGCCTTCGCGACCGGCGGGCCGCGCCGGTGGCCCGTGCTGCTGCTGACCGGCCTGCTGGCGCTCAGCCTCGCCGGCCTGCCTTTGACCAGCGGCGCGCTCGCCAAGCTCGCGGTCAAGCCGATGCTGGGTTACGGCCTGCTCAGCATCGCGGTCTCGCTTGCGGCGGCCGGCAGCACGCTGCTGATGCTGCATTTCATCGCCGTCATGGTCAGCGAGACGGCCGACAACCCGCCATCGAGCGCCCCCCGGGGCGAAGCCCTGCCCTGGCTTGCCATCGCGGCTGCGTCGCTCCTCATCCCCTGGTGGCTTTACCCGACCCTGTCGGGCGGCGCGCTCGCCAGCGCCTGGAGCCTCCCTTCGCTCTGGAAGCTCGTCTGGCCGATGATGTTGGGCGTCGTGGTCTTCATCGCCGCGAAACGCTTCGCGGGACTGGCCGGCCGCGTGCCGGAGGGCGACATTCTGGTACTGGCCGAGCGGCAGGCTCCGCGCCTCGCCCGCCTGCCCGCCGCGATCGAACGGCTCGACGGGCGGCTGCGGCTCTGGCCCGCGGCCGGGCTCATGCTGCTGGCACTCGTCATCTGGCTTGGCGGCGGCTTCCTGATGGCCGCATAAGTGATGCTTGGCCGACCGGCCACCCGCTGCAAAGCCCTGGACGCGCCCTCGTGAACGCCATCGAAAGCACAGCCCTCGTCGTTGCGGTGACGATCGCGTTCTTCGCCTGGAACCGGCTGCCGGTGGTGGTGGTCGCGATCGGGGCGGCGCTGTCGCTCTGGGCGCTCGGCATCGTCACGCTGGACCAGGCGATGGCCGGCTTTGGCGACCGCGCGGTGATGTTCGTCGCCAGCCTGTTCATCGTCAGCGCGGCGCTCGACAAGACCGGTGTCACCGCCTGGGCCGGGCAGATCCTGATCGCGAAGGCCGGCGAGAGCAAGAATCGCCTGCTCGTGATCATCATGGCCGCGGCCGGCGCGCTCACCGCGCTGATCAGCGGCGGCGGCGCAGTCGCGGCGCTGATGCCGGTCGTGGTGCTCGCGGCGATCCGGTTGCGGCAATCGCCGACGCTGCTCTTGATGCCGCTGGCCTTCTCCGCCCATGCCGGCGCCAACATCCTGCTGACCGGCGCGCCCAAGAACATCCTCGTCTCCGAGGCGCTGGAGGACAACGGCCTGCCCGGCTTCGGCTTCGCCGAATTCGCGCTCGTCGGCCTGCCACTGCTGGCGGGCACGATGCTGATCATCCTGCTGCTGGGCAAGCGCCTGCTCCCCGCGCAAGGCAATGCCCGCCTGCCGGCCGATTTCAGCCAGCATGCTCAGACGCTGGTCGAGCACTACGGTCTGACCGATGGCTTCTTCCATCTGCGCGTGCGGGCGAGTTCGGACCTGATCGGGACGCTGCCGGCCGCGCTGGCCCTGTCGCAGCAGCAGGGCGCGATCGATCTCGTCTCCGTCCTCGCCGGGACAACCGGCATCGCGCGCGGCGCGCAGCCGATCCGCGAGGGCGACTACCTGCTGGTCAAGGGCGAGGCGGGGGCGGTCGCCCGGCTCTGCGCGGCCTCGCATCTCGCGCCGCGCGACGAGGCCGATGACGGCGATGCGGCCGGTGCGCTGCTCAACCGCAGAACGGGGCTGGCCGAGGTGGTGATCCCGCCGCGCTCGGCCTTCATCGGCAAGGCGGTGCATCCCGGCATGACCACCGAAGGCGGCGACCTGATCGTGCTCGCGGTCCAGCGCGGCGGCGTCGATCTCGATCCGGCCGATCCCGTCCTGCGAGCCGGCGACACGGTGCTGCTCAAGGGCAGCTGGAAGGCGCTCGACCTGCGGCTTGCGGATACCGATGTGCTGGTCGTCGATTCGCCCGATCTGATCCGCCGCCAGGCCGTGCCGATGGGGGCGGGCGCCGGCGTCGCGCTGGCGGCGCTCGGCGCGTTGGTCCTGCTGCTGGCGACGGGCCTGGTGCCACCCGCGGTCGCGGCGCTCATCTGCGCGCTGGCGCTGATCGGCGCCGGCATCCTCTCGGTCGAGGAGGCCTATCGCGCCATTCACTGGACCACGATCATCCTGATCGGCGCGATGATGCCGCTCTCGATCGCGATGGTGCAGTCCGGTGCGGCCGATCTCGTCGCGCGCCAGCTCGTGGCGCTGACCGGCGGCGGCGGGCCAACGGTCTTTCTCGCCGGTCTATTCCTGCTCACCGCCTGCCTCGGACAGATCATGAGCAACACGGCGACCACCATGCTGGTGATCCCGATCGCGATGGCCGCCGCCACCAGCATGGGCGTCTCGCCCCGGCCGATCCTGATGAGCCTGTGCATCGCGGGCTCGGCTTCCTTCATGACGCCGATCGCGACCTCGACCAATCTGATGGTGATGGGCCCCGGCGGCTACGCCTTCGGCGATTACTGGAAGCTCGGCCTGCCGCTGATGATCTGGTTCTTCGTCATGGCGGTGTTCTACGTGCCGCTGATCTGGCGGTTTTGAGGGGCGGCGAGCCCTCATTGACCCTTTTCGTCCGTGAACGGTCATCCCGGGCGACCGCAGGGAGACCCGGGATCCATGCCTGAACCTTGACTTGCAAGCGCTCCGGAATGGATCCCGGATCTGCGCTTCGCTCCGTCCGGGATGACCCGCCTTTGAAATCGGCCGGTTTTCTATTCTGGCTTCTCTGTCGCCCGCACCGGCCCTCCCAGCCGCTCGTCGATGCGGCCGAGCAGATAGGGGTAGAACGGGTTCGACGACATCCGCAGCAGCGCGTCGAGATTGACGATCAGCGTGCCGCGCTCGCCCCGTGCCGCCACCGAGCCGAGCTGGATGCCGAAATCATCCGCCGGATCAGGCGTCAGGCCATAGAGCCCGTCGGTCAGCGGAAACGGCAGCGCCACATGCGACAGCGAGAACACGTCGCGCGGGAAGGCGAGGCCGAGCGGCCGTTCGGTCTCCTCGCTGGCGCCGGCTTCGGTCACCCGCTCGACGACCTCGCTCGCATCCGGGCTCGCATTGGTGATGACCGAAAGCCGGAAGCTTCGTGGCACCGGTGGCAGCATGCGACCGAGCAGCGTGTCGGCCGAGCTGTTCAGCAGTGGGCCGAACTTGGCGCTGCGGTTGAGGTCGAACAGCACGAGCTCGCTGCCATTGGCCGGCAGATGGGCATAGAGCGAGGTGATGATCGCGCGCGTCGAGACGGTGAAGTCCATGACCGACTGGAAGGTGATCAGCGGCGGCAGATCCTTCAGCCGACCCTCGCGCGATTGCCGGAGGATCGTCTGCTGCAGCGCCGCCGTCAGCCGATGCGACTGGCGCGCACCGTTGACCGGAAACGAGTTGTATTTGAACGGGTTGAACTCGGGCAGCACGCTGAGCCAGGCCGCCTTGGCGAAGGCCGGCAGGACCGCGGGCAGGGCGGCGAGCCCCGCGAAGCGGGCAAAGGCGGTGATTCCGACCATGGGCGAGATCAGCACGAGCCGGTCCGCCCGCGGCAGCTTCGAATCCTCCAGCGCCTCGAGCGCATGCATCAAAGCGAGCGCGCCGCCATTCGAGAAGCCGACCAGATGCAGCGGCGCGGTCGGCCCGGCGAGACGGCGCGCCTCGCGCACCGCCAGCCGGGTCGCCGCCAGCCAGTCCTGCCACTCGATCTCGGTCAGCCCCGCCGGGACGGTGCCATGGCCGGGCAGGCGAGGGGCCACGGCGACGAAGCCGCGCTCGCGATACTGCCGCGCGACATGGCGCAGGCTATAGGGCGCATCCGTCAGCCCGTGCAGGAAGACGGCCGCGCCTTTCGGCGGCCCGTCCGGCTGCAGCACATAGGAGCGGTTCCAGTCCTGCGCGAAGCGGGCGGGGTAGATCGGGCTGCCGTCGAAATAGCGGTTCACCGGCACGCGCGCGTCGGGCTCGAGCTTCTGCGTCACTTCGCGGCGGATCGCGACGAAGGCCGCTTCCTCGGCGGCGAGATAGGTGCGCCAGTCGCCGCGGTCGAGTTCGGCGACCGAGAGTTCGGCCGGGATGTAAGTGTGCCAGGGCTCGAGCGGGGCGCCGCGCTCCGAATCATAAATCCGCAAGCCAAGCAGGGCGACGACCACGATGGCGAGAATGGCGGCCGTTCGTTTCAGCATGCGGCCGATCCGGTGAACCCTCATCGCGGCGCGATCCCTCTTCGGCCAGACCAGCGGCCACCATGCCCGACCTCGCGCCGGCGTGCCATGGGGCGGGGGGCCTGCCGAGCCCCCACCGCCATCTTGCACGATCGAAATCTCCGCCCGCACAGCGCTGTCCTCCATCAGGGTCAGCGGAGAGCTGCGGGACGATCGCGGCCGCCTTCGTCGATCCGGACTATCGGCATCGCTTCGATCCCGTGGAGGCGCTCGCGGTGCTGGCGCAACTCCCGCCGGCTGCGCCTCTCCGATCCAACGAGATCCATCGCCCTCACGGCTTCAGATAATCATGGATCTTGCGGCCGAAGGGCAGGGTGAGGTCGGCGATGAAGTGGTGGGCGCCGAGCACGCGGCGGACCGGCAGGTCGGCGACGGGCGCGTTGACATGGGGGACCAGATGGAGCCGGCCCGGGCCGATCCAGGAGCCCTTGACGGTGATCTCGGT